>JAFUAA010000032.1 GCA_017460915.1 Bacteroidales bacterium
TCCCTTTTTTCATCCTGTATTGCGATTTCCCAAACGCACTCCCGGTTCAAAACCTTAGGGAAAAGGGCTTGCTGCTCTGCATCGCCACTTAGATAACCGACCGAACACCTGTTTTTCGCTCTTCTATCTTGAACTTAGGAAAAAAGGACGCCGCCGAAAGGTAGCGTCCTAATCATTCTCAAATTCTTGATAAAAACTACTCCTTCGCGTTCCGTTCCTTCACAATCTCCTCCTGCCGGTCCTTCGGCGTCGGCATGTACTGGTGGAACTCCATCGAGTAGTTGGCGCGGCCCGAGGTGAGGTTGCGCAAGGCGGTGGCATAGCCGAACATCTCCATCAGCGGGACGAAAGCATCCAATTTCTGTGAGCCTTTGCGGAAACGGCGCATCGCCTCGATACGACCACGACGCTTGTTGAGGTCGCCCGTCACATTGCCGATGTAGTCGTCAGGCGTGTTGATTTCCACCTTCATCACAGGTTCAAGCAGCACGGGGCTGGCTTTCATGAAGGCCTGCTTGAAGCACATCTGGGCGCAGAGTTGGAAGGCCATGTCGCTGGAATCGACGGGGTGCGAGCTGCCGTCCACAAGGACACACTTCACATCCACCACGGGATAGCCCGCGAAAGGACCTTTGTTCATGGCCGCGGCCAAACCCTTCTGCACCGAGGGGATGTATTCCTTCGGAATCACGCCGCCCTTGGTGATGTCGACAAACTCAAAGCCGTTGCCAGGATTGGGCTCGAAGCGGATGACGGTATGGGCAAACTGGCCCTTGCCGCCCGTCTGCTTGGCGTATTTGTAGTTGCACTCGAACGGCGCGGTGATGGTCTCGCGGAACGACACCGAAGGCGCACCCACCGTGACCGGCACCTTGAACTCTTCCTTCAGGCGGTCGACGATGATTTCCAAGTGCAGCTCACCCATACCCGCGATGATGGTCTCTTCCGTCTCCTCGTCGAAGTGAGCGCGGAACGACGGGTCTTCGTTGCAGAGCTTGGCCAAGGCCTCACCGAGTTTGTTGCGGTTTTTCTTGTCGTCGAGGTTCACCTTCATCTCGATGACCGCCGGCGGGATGTTGATGGATTCCAGCAAGATAGGCTGGTTCTCGTCACACAGTGTATCGCCCGTCTTGGTGTATTTCATGCCCACGAGGGCCACGATTTCGCCCGCGTTAGCCTCGGTGATTTCCTCGCGTTCCTTCGCCTTGATGCGGAAAATGCGGCCCACGCGCTCGCTCTTGGTCTTATTAGTGTTATAAACGCTCATGCCGTTGGTCAACTTGCCGCTGAAGATGCGGATGAAAGTCTGCTGGCCCACATACGGGTCGTTGATGAGCTTGAAGGCCAAAGCCGAAAAAGGCTCGTTCTCAGAGGGATTGCGCTGGTAGGTCTTCTCCTCGTTGGCGGGGTCGTGTGCGATGACCGCGCCCAAGTCCTTCGGCGAAGGCAGGTAATCAACGACGGCATCCAACAGGAGCTGGATACCTTTGTTCTTATAGGCAGCACCGCAAAGCACCGGTACCATCATCAGTTTGATGGTGGCCGTGCGGATGGCGGCCATCAGTTTCTCGGTCGGGATTTCCTTGTCCTCGAGGTAGAGCTCGGCGATTTCGTCGTCCAAGTCGGCCACTTTCTCGATGAGGTTGCGGCGGGCTTCCAAGGCCTGCTCCATCATATTTTCCGGAATCGGACCCACTATGCGTTCCTTTTCGACAAAGCACACCGAGTTCATCTGCACCAAGTCAATCATACCTTCAAAGGTAGCTTCGGCACCGATGGGCAGATGCAGCGGCACGGCATTGGCGCCCAAATACTTATGCATTTGGTTGACGACCTCGCTGAAGTCGGCACCCGTGCGGTCCATCTTGTTGACGAAGGCGATGCGCGGCACGCGGTATTTGTCGGCTTGGTTCCACACCGTCTCCGACTGCGGTTCCACACCACCCACGGCGCAGAACACCGCCACCATGCCGTCGATGACACGCAGCGAGCGTTCCACCTCGACGGTAAAGTCCACGTGGCCGGGAGTATCTATCAAGTTGATTTGATAGCCGTTCCAATGCGCGGTGATGGCCGCCGAAGCGATGGTGATACCGCGTTCCTGCTCTTGTTTCATAAAGTCCATGGTGGCTTGTCCATCATGCGTCTCGCCCACCTTACGGTTGACGCCCGTGAAGAACAGGATGCGTTCCGAAACCGTAGTTTTTCCAGCATCGATATGCGCCGCGATACCGATGTTTCTCAATTTTGAAATGTTTAAACTCATTATTTATCTGATTATCAATACTTTGCAATCCAAATCCCGATTCCTGATTCGGGGTGCAAAGGTACGGAAAAAACTTGAAACGGCAATTTGATTTTGTTTTCCGCCAATTCAATCCAAAATTGCAGACTTTCGGGTCATAAGTCGAATTGTTTATGCGTTAAGGCCCGAAAGTTTGCAATATTTTGACCCTGCCGCCGATAAAATATGGCGGAATCTGTAGAATTGTTTATTTTTGCAGGCAATAAAAGAGAAAATTATGACAACAGCAGTTTTGGAAAGAGAAACCAACAGTTATTGGGAACTCATCAAGGATTTGAGCACGGAAGTGAAACTTGCCTTGATAGCAAGACTTAGCAGTTCGCTTGTCCGTGAGGCGGTACAAGATAAAAGAGATACAGACCATCTTATCGACAAGATTTTGCAGAACGCCCCCGTCAATGTGCCACTGACTGACGAAGACATTCAGCAGGAAATCAACGCTGTCCGATACGCCGTATGAGAATTATCTTCGACAACAATATTTGGATTTCGTTTCTTATAGGCAAACGGCTTGCTGAATTGCGTCCCGTATTTAGCCGCTCGGACATTGAAATCTTTTATTGTAACGAGTTGGAACGGGAATTCCTTGACGTGGCACATCGTCCAAAAATCATAAAATATGTGGACGAAAATCAGATAGTGCGTGTTCACCAACTTATGATTTGTGCATGCCATCATAGAGAATTTGCGCCTCTTGACACGACTCTTGTTCGAGACCCAAAAGATGTTTATCTTTTGGCATTATCTGATGCGGTCAAAGCAGATTACCTCATTTCGGGCGATTCTGACTTG
This sequence comes from Bacteroidales bacterium, assembly GCA_017460915.1. GTDB lineage: Bacteria > Bacteroidota > Bacteroidia > Bacteroidales > F082 > Limimorpha. Next base: position 3,098 of record JAFUAA010000032.1, read on the forward strand.
TTGGAGTTGTATGAATACAAACATACTAAGATTGTTGATTTTGAGGCATTTGTAAGAATGATACAGTAGTAAAGACTCCTTTGTGCATCATTCTCAACAACAATCTTCAGTTCACTTCACGAACCTACCTTCTTTTCTTTCTCCATTAACATCAACGGCTTCAACAAAATAAGTTCCCGAAGCCCATTCCGAAACATCCAAACGAATTTCCGAAACGCCATTCACCGAAACAGACTTTACCAATTGTCCCAAGGCATTGTAAATCCGAAGGGTTTGCATTCCCTCTGTTTCAATTGTGACGTATGATGAGGCGGGATTGGGATAAATCTTCAGTCCGTCTGTAACTATCTGATTTTCAGGAGTTCCCGTTGAACCAAAAGGATCGGTGCCATCGGTGAGCCAGTTGAGGCTGAAGTTGTAGAACACCGTCGAATAGCCCGAAGCGCTTGCATACTCCTCCTCTACATACAAGCCAATGGTGCCGTCGGGAAGGACGCAGAGCGAGGAATAAGCCGAGCTGTAGGGCACGATGCACTTGCTGACAGGCCATGTTTCTCCTTCGTCGTAACTGACATAAACTGTAACCTTTTCGCGGTTGGTGCCGTATGGCACCGAATGCAGCAGGCGGTTTTTGTCGTGGCCTTGGTTTTCGGAGGAAAAACGAATCATATCGCCGTTGCAGGCGGGCGCAACGATGCCGTACCAAGTGGAAGTGGTGGGCTGCCAGGTCTCGCCGCCGTCCTCGGAGATGTTGTACCAACGCCGTCCCGCGTGACGGATACTCATCAAGATGCGACCGTCGGCCAGTTCCGTCACTTTGGCCTCGTCGCCGCCCACCGAAGCGCGACCCGACACATGCCAAGTCTGGCCATTGTCGTCGGAATAGACCGCGTAGTTGTTGAGCGACTGCGCCGTCGTCTCGCGAATGGCGGCCACAAACATAATGCGCCCAGTGGAAGTGCGCAGTCCGTTGCCCGAGCCAAAGAACGAAGCGCGCCAAGTGCGCTGCTCTTCATAGACACAATCGTCGCCAAAGATGAAGTGGGTGATGTCCTCAGGCTCGGTCCAGGTCTGACCGTTGTCGTAACTTCTTGAAATATAGGAACGAATCGGATTGGAGGGCGTTGAGTTCCATAGTCCTACGCCGCCCACAAAGCCCGCAATAAGGCCGTTGTCGTCATTGCTCCAGGCCAAAGCACAGTCGCCGAAGCCGTGGTTGACGCCCGTGCCCAAAGCAATGGTGTAAGGTTCGCTCCAAGTGTGGCCGCCATCAGTGCTACGGTTACAGACAATGTCGATGTCCTGCGGCAGGTCGCCTTCGTTGTACTTGCGCTTGTCCGTGACCGCCACCAACGAACCGTCCTTTGCCGTGATGATAGCTGGAATGCGGTAATTCATTGAGTTGTAGTCGCCAGGCTGATAAATCAACTTGTGCACAAGGATGATTTCACGGCTGCCCGTCGGCGATGAATTGGCGATGTCGAAGGTCTGGGCTTCGGTCGTAATTGACTTCAGCGAGGCATCAATCACATTGCCTTCGGTGGCGTCGTCGGCAATGTGAGCCACAATCCAAAGATAGTTGGTACCCGAAACAAGATTGCCCGTCAAATTACATGTCAGATCGCCAACGGCGGGGACAATGTTGCCCAACGAAGTCGCGCCTTGCGCCGTGCGTTCGTCAAAGGCATTGACCGTGCCCGTAGAATAGATTTTAATCTCTTCGATATCAGCAATATCCGTTGTTCCTTCGAGGTTTAGTAGCAAGGATTGGAGTGCAACCATGGCATTGTCACCGCCAAAACTGACCGCCGCCTTGAGCAGCACATCGTTTTCGTTGCCGCGACCCGTCTTGCGAGTGTCTTGCGTCAAGGTGACATTCAGGATTTCGGCACCGCCAAAGTTGAAATTCACCAGTTGGGCATCGTGGCCGTGGCCTGAAAGGTCGGCAAGCAGATTGCCATTGATGTTTTCCGTCGAGAAATCGTAAGCGGCCAAAAGTCCGTCACGCAGTGTTGCCGAAAGGTCTTCTATATTACTGTTATTCAGATCGATGTCAATCTCATCTGCGTTCAAGCCAATGCTATAGAATCGCACATTGCCGAACGAGCCATTGCAGAAATTGGTGGCCTGACCGCCGCTATTGCCTGCACCGATGAACACATCGTGCGTGTTAGTCACCACCCAGTCGCCGACTGCCGCCGCCCACGCACTGTTGGTCTCGCCGTTGTGGTAAATTCGGATTTCATTGTTCGGACGGTCAACGGCGAGGGCGAAATGCATCCACTCGCCTGCGGGCACCGTCACGCCGGTATAGACCGACAAGGCGTGATCTGAAGTTGAAGTTGGCGTGTTGAGGCCTAACGACTGTCCCGCGCTTCCCGTGCCAAAGAACTCATAACCAGAGCGTTCATTGCCCGCGTTTTGCACCGACATATCGCGTTTGCACACATACCGCGGCGTTGAGGTATAGGTTTCGTTGCGCACCCAACCTGTCAGCGTGAAGCTTTGGTCGGCGGCGATATTAAAGTCATCATGGTGCGGGATGACCATATATTGGTCGGTGCCATTGAAAGTGATGTAATGGTTCGGCTGCGCGGAAACGCTTGCTCCTATTGCCATTAAAGCAATGATGAGGGTATATATTTCTTTCATAGTAATTTGGATTTTCTTGAATTTTACCAATTGTCGGGGCAAAACTAAGATTATTTCGGAGAATATGCAACAATTTCCTATTTTTGCCTCGCGAATTATGTCAGATACGATTACCATAAGAAAAGGGTTGGACCTTCCCATCGGTGGGACGGCGGAACTGCGCCTCACCGATGCAAGGAACACGAAAACCTACGCCATAAAACCCACTGATTTCGTTGGGCTTACACCACGATTGATAGTAGAAGAAGGGCAAGCAGTTCGTTTGGGCGATGCCTTGTTTTGCGACAAACAGGACGAGCGCATACGCTTCACCTCGCCCGTTGACGGACGCGTGAAAGCCATCGTGAGAGGCGAGAAACGCAAACTGTTGGAAGTGGTTGTGGAGGCGGATTGCAAATCCGCGGGTTCGACAGGCTCGGATTACAAATCCTCGCCAACTGCAGAAAAATTGCCTGAAACTGCAGACGAGATTAAATCGGCGATGCTGCAATGCGGCCTTTGGCCGATGCTGCGACAGCGGCCTTTCGGGACTATTGCCCATCCCGACAACAAACCTAAAGCCATCTTCGTGAGCGCCTTCGATAGCGCACCGCTGGCCCCTGATTATGATTTCCTGCTACAAGGCAGGGAAAACTGGTTCGCCAAAGGCTTGGAAGCCTTGACGAAATTGACTGATGGCAAGGTACATGTTTGTTTCAGGCCAGGGCAAAGGCTTGCTAGTCTGGATTGCTTCGTCGTTCCTCCTCGCAATGACGCAAAGCGTGTCAAACAGAGCCCTGAAAGGGCGAACAGAACAGAAGCGGGCGATTTCAATCCCCGCTCCCAAATGGAAATCCACCACATCAACGGTCCGCACCCCGCCGGAAACATCGGCACGCAAATCGCCCACATTGACCCTATTAATAAAGGTGAAGTGGTTTGGACGATGAACGCGCAGGATGTGGCAGTGCTCGGCGAGTTGGTCGGCACGGGCGTGTATCGCCCCGAAAAGGTGGTGACCGTTGCCGGACCACAGGCCAAGAACCCGCATTATTACAGGATTATCCAAGGTGCGTGCGTGGAAAGTCTGCTGGCGGGACAATTCCCCAATGCGGATTATCCCAAAATGGAAACGGAAACGCCCGAAAAAGGCTATCGTGTCATTTCGGGCAACATCCTGAGTGGCACACAAATCGCGGCCGATGGCTTCGTCGGCGCTTATGACAGCCTCATCAGCCTCCTCCCCGAAGGAAACTATTATGATTTCATGGGTTGGCTGATGCCCGGCTTCAAGAAATTCAGTTTCTCGAGGGCTTTTCTCAGCGGCTTTATGCCGCCAAGCTCATTCAGGCCCATGGGCATACAACTGCCTCGTTTTGAGCGTTTTTGGAAGTTCGACACCAACACCCACGGCGAGGAGCGTCCTTTGGTCTTCACGGGCAACTTCGAGCGGGTATGCCCCTTCGACATCTACCCTACCCAACTCATCAAGGCCTGCATCGTCGGCGACATCGAACTGATGGAGAACCTCGGCATTTATGAAGTTGAGCCAGAGGACTTTGCCCTGTGCGAGTTTATCGACACTTCGAAAACGGAGATCCAGCCCATCATCCGTGAGGCGCTGGAAAAAATAAGAAAGGAGGCGCTCTGATGTTCAAGAATCTGCGTTCTTTCATCGACAAAATCAAGCCGAACTTCGTGGAAGGCGGCAAGTTCCCTTGGCTGCAATCGACCTTTGAAGCCTTTGAGACCTTTGCCTTCACGCCCAACAAGGTCACCCAGCGAGGCAGCCACGTGCGCGACGCCATCGACTTGAAGCGCGCCATGATCATCGTGGTCATCGCCCTCGTTCCCGCCATGCTCTTCGGCATGTGGAACATCGGCTACCAAACGGCTTTGCATTCAACGGATTGGCCTTACGCAATAGGCTCTGCCGCAAGTTTTTGGTATTGCCTTTGGTTTGGCTTTTTGCGGATGCTGCCTATGTTGGCGGTGTCGTATATTGTCGGTCTCGGCATCGAATTCACCTTTGCCCAAATCCGTCACCACGAGGTGAACGAAGGCTTCTTGGTCACGGGCTTCATCATCCCGATGATTGTGCCCGTTACGACACCTTTGTGGCAACTCGCACTCGCTACGGCCTTTGCCGTCATCATCGGCAAGGAGGTCTTTGGCGGCACGGGAATGAATTTCCTCAATCCCGCCTTGGTGGCGCGGGCGTTCCTGTTCTTCGCCTACCCCACGCACATGTCGGGCGACCAAGTCTGGATTGCCGCCGACCTTTGGGGCACCGATGCCATCGCGGGCGCCACGCCTTTGGGCGAATTGGCTGCCGGAATGCGACCCTCGGCATCGGTTTTGGATATGTTCATCGGCACCATTCCTGGCTCCACCTGCGAAACATCCGTTATTGCGGTCGCACTCGGTGCAACCCTACTGCTGATTACGGGCATTGCCAGTTGGCGCATCATGCTCAGCATCGTTTTGGGCGGCGGACTGATGGGTCTGCTGTTCAACGCCATCGGAGCCAACGAATATATGCAACTGCCGTTCTACTATCATTACCTGATGGGCGGCTTCATGTTCGGCGCGGTCTTCATGGCCACCGACCCTGTGACGGCTGCCCAGACCAACGTAGGGAAATGGATTTACGGTTTGCTCATTGGCGCTTTTGCCCTGATGCTGCGCGTCGTCAACCCAGCCTATCCCGAAGGTATGATGCTTGCCATCTTGCTGATGAACTGCTTCGCGCCGCTCATTGACCATTGCGTCGTGGCACGTAACATTAAGATGCGCCAAAAACGCACCATTGCTCACGCTAAAACCTCCGCAAAATGAAAAAAGACATCAACAGTAACGGATATATCTTCCTCTACGCCTCCGTTTTGGTGGTTGTCGTGGCGGTTTTGCTGACGGCAGCCGCCATTTGGCTCAAGCCTTTTCAGGACGACAACAAGAAGAACGAGAAACGCATCAACATCCTCCGTGCAGCAGGCATTGCTGAAGTCAACGCCGACAACGCTGCAGCACTGTTTGAGGAGCATTGCACCGACGAATTCCTGCTGGACGAAAACGGTCGTCCCGACAACAATGGCACCTTGCCCGTGTTCGTCATCGACCGGCGTATCAGCGTCATTCCGATGAAAGGCAAAGGCCTGTGGGGACCCATCTCGGGCTATCTCGCCATCGATGTGGAAGGAAGAATCGTCGGTGCCAATTTCGACCACGAGTCCGAGACCCCTGGCTTGGGCGGCGAAATCACTACCGAGAAATTCCAAAGCCAATTCCGTGGGAAACAAATTCGGGAAAAAGACCAGATGGTTCCGATAGAATTCGATGCCATTACGGGAGCGACCAAGACCTCGAATGGCGTGAAAGAGATGATTGACAAGACCCTAAAAACATATTCTCCTTATTTTGAGAGCCTTACGCAGAATCAAATGAAATAGTTTTATATCATATAAAATTGTATCATATAATTTTATTACATTTGCGGCAAATTTCTAAAAGATGAACATACCATTCGCATACGGAAAGATTGTCGAGGATGCCGACTTCACCGACAGAACGGAGGAAACGGCACATTTGAAGGGCAATTTCATGTCGCTCACCAATACTGCCATCATTTCGCCTCGCCGTTGGGGGAAATCGTCATTAGTGACAAAAGCCATCAAAGCAGCCAAAGCCGAACAGAAAGACATCCTGTTTGTGAGAATGAACATTTTCAAATGCGAGACGCCGCAAGAGTTTCACAGCCTTTTCGCGAAAAAAACGATGGAGGAAATCTCGTCATCGGCCGAGTCGCTGCTTTCGAATGCCAAGGAATTCATTGCCCGGCTACTCCCAAAGCTGACGATTTCCGACCCGCTCAACCAATATGAAATTGGGTTGGGCGTGGATGTGAAGAGCAATCCCATCGACGAGGACATTTTGGACCTGCCGCAACAGATTGCCCAGAAAAAAAAGAAAAAAGTGGTCGTCTGCATCGACGAGTTCCAGCAAATCGGAGAGTTCAAAGACACATTGAAATTCCAAAAGACATTACGCACTCATTGGCAAAACCATCCCGATGTAGCCTACATATTATACGGCAGCAAAAAACACATGATGCTGCATGTTTTTGGGGAATACAATAGCCCCTTTTATCGCTTTGGCGATATGATGTTTTTGCAAAAAATCGCTAATGAGGACTGGAAGAAATTCATCGTCGAAAGGTTTGAGAATACGGGGAAATCCATCACTCCCGACCTCGCTGGATACCTTGCCGAGCAGGTGGAGAACCATCCTTATTATGTCCAACAATTTGCCCAATACGCATGGTTGCGAACCCCAAAAACCTGTACCCAGAGCATTGTTGACGAAGCACTACAATCCATGCTGTATTCACTCAACTTGCAGTTTGTCAATCTAATGGATACACTTACCGAAAAACAGCGAAGTTTTCTTTGCGCCGTAAGCGAAGGTGTGAAGAACTTTTCTTCATCCGATACACTTCAACACTACCAATTGGGTACCAGCGGCAATATCCGCATCTTGAAGGATGCATTGAAAAAGCGCGACCTTATCGATGTGACGGGAAAGGACATCCAAATCCAGGACCCGCTTTTGAAACGGTGGATTATCCAAGAATACATAAAACTCTAAGAAATGCATAACTCTAAAAAACTCCTCATAGAACCCCTGCGCAAGACCAACCCCGTCACCGTATTGGTGCTGGGCATTTGTTCTTGCCTTGCCGTGACCGCCCAACTGAAGCCCGCCGTGGTGATGGGCCTCTCTGTGACCGTGGTGACGGCGCTCTCCAACTTCATCATCTCGCTGTTGCGCAAGGGCATTCCGCAACGCATCCGCATCATCGTGCAATTAGTGGTGGTGGCTACTTTGGTCATTTTAATTGACCAATTCCTGAAAGCCTTCGCCTATGATGTCAGCAAGCAATTGTCTGTTTATGTGGGACTTATCATCACCAACTGCATCATCATGGGGCGTTTGGAGGCTTTCGCCTTGTCGCACGGACCTTGGGAGTCGTTCTTGGACGGACTGGGCAACGGACTGGGTTACAGCCTGATACTTGTCCTCGTCGCCTTCTTCCGCGAACTCTTTGGTTCAGGGACACTGTTGGGTTATCAAGTCATCCCACAGTCGTTCTACGAGGCTGGTTATCAAAACAATGGCTTGATGATTTTGCCACCAATGGCACTCATCATCGTCGGCGTCATCATCTGGATCCAACGCACCCGCAACCCCAAAATGCAAGAAAACAACCCAAAATAAACGGCCATGGAACTCTTTAACCTGTTTATAAAATCGGTCTTTGTCGACAACATGATCTTCGCCTATTTCCTAGGCATGTGTTCCTATTTGGCCGTGTCGAAGACCGTCAAGACCAGTGCGGGGTTGGGTTTGGCCGTGACTTTCGTCTTGGTCGTCACCGTTCCCGTCAACTATCTCATCAACAAATACTTGCTGTCGCCTGGCGCTTTGGCTTGGATCAATCCGAATTGGGCCTCGGTGGACTTAAGTTTCCTGACTTACATCCTTTTCATCGCCATCATTGCGGCCATTGTGCAGATTCTGGAAATGGTGATTGAGACCTTCACGCCCTCGCTCCACTCCGCCTTGGGCATTTTCCTCCCACTGATTGCAGTCAACTGCGCCATTTTGGGCTGTTCGCTTTTTATGCAGGAGCGCGCTTTTGGTAATGTCGGTGAGGCGGCCATTTTCGGTTTAGGCTCGGGCTGCGGCTGGCTGTTAGCCATCACCACCATCGCCGCCATCCGTGAAAAACTACGCTATTCGAAGATCCCAAAAGGCCTTCAAGGCGTAGGCATCTCGTTCATTATCACTGGCTTAATGGGTATCGCCTTTATGGCTTTTATGGGAATAAAACTTTAGGCTTATGAATCTTTCAACCACTTTGATACTTAGCATCGCCGTTTTCCTCGGCATTGTGCTGCTGCTCGTCGGCTTGCTGCTGTTTGTGCGCAACAAGCTGATGCCCAAGGGGAAAATGAGGATTACCATCAACGGTGAGAAGGAACTGGAAGTGCAGCCCGGCAGTTCGCTGATGGCCACTTTGGCCGAAGAAAAGGTGTTTCTGCCTTCGGCGTGTGGCGGCAAAGGCAACTGTGGTCAATGCAAATGCCGCGTGACGGAAGGCGGCGAATCCATCTTGCCTACCGAAGTGGGATTTTTCAGCCGAAAGCAAATCCAAGAGCACTGGCGACTGGGTTGTCAGGTGAAGGTGAAAGAGGATATGAAAATCGTTGTGCCCCAGTCGATTCTGAGCATCAAGGAATACGAATGCACGGTAGTCAGCAACCGCAACGTGGCCACTTTCATCAAGGAATTCAAGGTGCAGCTGCCCGCTAGCGAGCACATGGATTTCGTGCCAGGCAGTTACGCCCAAATCAAGATTCCGGCTTTCGACCTCCATTATTCCGACTTCGACAAGGAACTGATTGGCGCTGAGTATCTTCCCGCCTGGGAGAAGTTCAAGATGTTTGACCTGCATTGCGTCAACACCGAGCCGACGGTGCGCGCCTATTCGATGGCCAACTATCCCGCCGAGGGCGATGTCTTTATGCTCACCGTGCGCATCGCCACGCCACCTTTTAAGGTAGGAGGTAAGAAGTCGGAAGTAGGAGCTAAGGAAACATCTTCGTTTATGAATGTCAACCCGGGCATTGCCTCCTCCTATATTTTCTCATTGAAACCGGGAGATAAAGTCTTAATGTCGGGGCCGTTTGGCGAATTCCATGTGAAGGAGCATGATGAGCCTAAGGTCCCTGAGCCTGTCGAAAGGCCGACCCTAAACTCTAAACTCCCTGAAATGATTTGGGTAGGCGGTGGTGCTGGCATGGCACCCTTGCGTGCACAGATCATGCACCTGACCCGCACAATGAATGTCCGCGACCGCGAGATGCACTATTTCTACGGTGCCCGTGCCTTGAACGAGGTATTCTACCTCAACGATTTCCGCCAACTGGAACAGGATTTCCCCAACTTCCATTTCCACCTCGCCCTCGACCGTCCCGACCCCGCCGCCGATGCCGTGGGTGTGCCCTACACGGCTGGTTTTGTACACAATGTGATGTACGACACCTATCTGAAGAACCATCCCGCCCCCGAGGATATCGAATACTACATGTGCGGTCCCGGCCCGATGAGTGCCGCCGTGGTTAAAATGCTCGATAATTTGGGCGTACCCGCTGAGAACATCTTGTATGATGACTTTGGCGGAGGGGCGCCGAAGAAATAAACAACTTGTAACATGCAGAAAAAGATCCGCCAATTACGCTGGTCTCCATTTGTTCAATAGCCGATTTGTTTCTTCTCTGACCGCTTCGTCGTCAACGGAATCCTCCAGCTCCATCAGAGCGCCGTACGCTTCCCATCGGCAAGGGAATTCACAGTTGTTTTTGGGGTCAAAATGATAGTCAAGGCAGCGCAACATACGCAAGACGTGTTCGTTCTCCTCGCAATAAAGCACGTCGAGGATGCTGTCCAAACCGTCTTCCACGTTCATCTCCTCAAGCTTTCCAAACGGATCGAGGAACTTTCCATAAGGTCCCGTATGTTCTTCCAAGCTCTCAATCGACTTGATGTCGCTTTCATAAAAGAGGAAATTGACTATCTGAAGACTTCCCTCTCGACGTCCGAATTCATGCTCGTTGTAGTCGGCATTGTTGTAGCTGCAAATGCCGTCAAAAAAGCAGCCATCAGAATCAGTAATCCTGACGCATTGGTTATCAAAAGACTTCAATCTTACCATATTCTCCTATGAATCAACTTTTTCCACAATTAGTTCGGTGGAGTCCTCCTCCAAGGAATTGAACTCGTCCAAATGAAAGTGTGCGCCTCTTGCACCCTCATCGGCAAGCGCCAAAAAACGATTGGCCAACGACCTCACCCCAGCTGCATTGGCCGAAACCACAATGGCACCGTTTTCTATTCTCGTGGCTATAGCAAAGCTGTTTTCCCACTTGAACTCCATGATTTTCTAATTCGTTTTACAACGCAAACTTGCGCAAAGCCGTTTCGTCCATACGTTGCACGGTCCATTCATCCATGGGGATGGCCCCAATGCTACGGTAAACGGTCAAGGCGGGTTTGTTCCAGTCGAGGCAAATCCACTCCATGCGGCCGCAATTGCGCTCCACGGCAAGCTTGGCCAAGTATTTCAGCAAGGCCTTGCCATAGCCGCGACCGCGTTTCTCGGGAAGGATGAACAAGTCTTCAAGATACAAGCCTTTGCGCCCAACGAAAGTGGAGAAATTGTGGAAAAACAAGGCAAAGCCGACAACCGCGCCGTCTTCCTCGGCAAAGACCACCTCGGCGGAACGCTCCTCAAACAGGGAATGGTACAAGGTGGCTTCGTCGGCCACGACCTCATCGGCACATTTCTCGTAAACGGCGAGTTTCTTGATGAATTCAAGGACAAGACCCGTCTCATCGGGCCTTGCGGGACGGATGGCGAATTGCGTGTTCATGGCAACTACAATATCTGTGTCGTATGGTTCTTTGTATCCACTTTGCCGATGGCATCGATGATAACACCTTCTTCGTCAATGACGTAGGTGGTGCGCAGTGTGCCTTCGGTCACTTTGCCGTACATCTTCTTCTCGCCCCAAGCCTCGTAGGCCTTCAGAATGGTCAAATCGGTGTCGGCAATGAGGTGGAAGGGCAAGTTGTATTTGGCGATGAAGCGTTGATGCGAAGCAGCGCTATCGCGGCTGACACCCAGCACGTTATAACCCAAGGCGAGGAAACGTTCGTAGTTGTCGCGCAGGTCGCAAGCCTCAGCGGTGCAGCCCGGAGTGCTGTCCTTGGGATAGAAATAAAGCACCAGTTTCTTTCCGGAAAAATCCGTCAGTTTGACGAGGTTGCCGTTCTCGTCTTGCCCTTCAAAGTAAGGGGCTTTTGTTCCTTTTTTTAGCATGGTTTGAGATGTTTTGTTGTGCGCAAAATTACACAAATTGTCGTCAACACAAACAAAAACAAATAATTTACTCTTTTTCAGGACCCAGCAAAGCCTCCATGGGCACGGTGCTATTGTCAAACTTTAAAATACCCATCCATCGTTTCTCGCACTTCTGCAATGAGGCGCTTCTTTTCGTCTTTGAGTTTAAACGCTTGCCTCACTAAATCTGTAATTTCAGAAATTGTGTCTTTGTCAAGAATTGGAATTTCAATCTCTTTCAGTCGCTCCTCGCGCAAATGAGGAATGGTTGAAGCGACTACCGTCCTGCGTTTTGATGCGTAAATGCCTATTTCCTTGATTGACAACACCAGAAATACATACTCTGGGGTGATACCATAATCGCTTGCTTTATTATTCAAACGTAAGCCCACAAAACCAGATGAAATGATTGCTTTGTCGTATTCAGTTATCATTCCAACCATACCGATTTTGCCGTCTTTCGTGAAAAGCACATCCCCGTATTGAAAACCCTGCCCCAATTCGTAATATATTTCTTCAGGAATAAAGAAATCTGGATATTGGTCAATTTCATAGTTCACAATGTCGGAAGTACGCACAAAAGGAACGTCCGACTTGCGTTTATCCAAATAACCAATATATGTATCGCTACCCACCTCGTCTCCTTTCTTCAAAGCAGCAATTTCGCCGACTGTTACCGTCTGCCATTTGTTTTGAATGGCTTTCAATGTATTGACATACAACGGATAAGAATACATCGGCATCCACAGGTCAGCGTGGGCAAAGTCGCTTTTCTTTACAGAAAAGGTATTTTCTTTGGCAATGGATTTGAAATCAATGCCGATACGGGTGTAGAATAGTTGTTGGGCTTGTGTTATTAAAAAGTTTGCCTCAACATTTTTATCTGTTGCACATTCGTATTTTGAGACTATGGTTTTATCTTCAATCAACGGCAAACTTAATTTCTTTACATTTCCTGCACTCAATATTTTTTGGCCTGTTCTTGTTACTAAAGATTGGATTAACTTTTGCCCAAATATGCTATTAAAGAATGCTGACACATAGTATGGTGAGATATTCTCATTAACAATTCTAATCCGTGCCGAATTATCGTTAAAAGCACCAACATTGATACTTTTAGGAACAACACTCGTAGAACCCAAATAATTACCAACAACGCTTATCAAAATATCATTTTTAGTTATTCGGTTCGATTTTTGGGTTGAAAAAGTTTCTTCATCCAAATATACTGCAGATTCAGTATTGAATTGATATTTCTTTACATCCGCAGTACGAATGAAAACATATTTACCACTGTTTTTGTCCTTATATGTTTCTGGTTTAGATGATTGGCCTCTGTTTATTGCGGTTGCAATTTTATCAACAACAACAAAATTGTATGTATTCTTGGCATTTTTCAACGCATGCTGAAAAAGATACAATTTGGGTTCAAACCTGTTGGTTTCCCACACCTCAGAAATAGAAACAGATGTTACTTTATTTGCCATAATTCCTGAAACTGAAATTGTTATTATCCGCCCATTGTTTGAATTGAGACGATATCTCTGCAATGTCATCCTCCTCTTTGATGTTTCCACGTCTGTCATGGCCACAAGTATCAGCCACGCACATAAACACGGGATAGTCTGACGGAATGTCCTCTGGCTTTAGTTTTTGAACAATCAAAATACTCGTTTTTGTACCCGTATTTGGCATAAATGTTTCAAGCGGGATGTCAATTACGGCCACAAGTCTGAATCGCTTCATGATAAAACGTCGAATATATCCAAGTTGATTGTTTCCAAATATGCCATCTGGCAGTACAATTGCCATTCTTCCTCCATATTTCAATAGTTGGTAGCAACGCTCAATAAAAAGGATTTGCGGTGCTTCTTTTTCGGCAAGCTTCATTTTCTCCCAATCGTTGGTGCCTTTCTTGTTTTTCCACTTGTGAGCAAGTTCGTATTGTTTGAGTTTGTCCTCGCCTGTTACTGGAATTTTTGACCCAAATGGAGGATTTGTAAGCACCACACTAAAATCCCCGAAATGGATTTTTGTCTGTGTTTTGCTGCTCCAGTTTTCGGGACGTTCAAGGCTGTCCTCGCAGAAAACACCACCTTTGCCATCGCCCATTATTGCCATATAAGCCTTGGCGATTTTTGAGAGGAAATAATCTTTGTCTATGCCACGGATACATTTGTTGGCAACATCGATTTTTTCTTCCAAAATTTCCATATCGCTCCAGCCCATGTCTTTGTATCGGTTGACAATTTTATTCCAGATGTAACGCAATGATTCAATGATAAATCCACCACTGCCGCAGGCCGGATCAATCACCATGTCGTCATCATCAGGGTCGAGAATTTCAACCATCATTTTAACGACGTTTCGCGGAGTAAAGAACTGACCTTGACCACCTTTCAAAGCATGGTCGATAAATGTCTCAAAGGCATCGGCAAGCACGTCGCGCTCAGCATCAATCAAACAGTAATTCTGCATTTCACCCACAATATAGGCAACAGAATTGTCATCAAGTGTTATGGTATCTTCTTTGGTAAAGACCTCTTTATACTTGGTTTTTACGTCGGAGAAGAGTTTGTCAATACGGGCGCGAACTTCTGCACTTGTTTCATTAAGCCCAACGCGGAACCGCACAATGTTCTTTTTGTTGGTGTATTTTTCATCATATATCTTACAGAAAATCAAGTTGATGAGTTGTTGCGCCAATAGCGTTTGCCGCCAAATAGTTGCGGATTGCCTTGAATGTTGATTTCAAATTGTGCGTCACAATCAAGTCGCCACGTTTGATTGCTCCAATATCCTCCAGTCGTTCACCGTATTTCGGGATATTAGGAATGTCTTTAAACAAAACCCGTCCTTCATCGGTGTTTTGCTTTAAGAGGTAAAAACGTTCCTCTCCATTGAACCAAACACCGAGGTTGGCTTTTGAAAGTGTAAGGTAGTTCTCTAATTGGGTGCGTCCATCCTTGCGGTTTTTCTTCTTGCACTCCACAATCAAATAAACGCTGTCATCCGTCTTTTCTGTATCGCTGAACACGGCAATATCAACAGGATATTCCTTTTTGGTGTCACTTGGTCGCACTTTCACATGGAATTGTGGTCGGGTCTGTATATGCGTTTTCGGGTAACCGTAGTCTTCGACCAATATTTTGGAGAAAACCTGTGTGGCCTCCAATTCCTCGGGCGAAGCCTTTACTTGGACGCCTGAAATGTAATCAATAATGTAACCCTCTTTAAGATGTGTCTGTTCTTCTGCCATTTTGCTTTGAGTTTTGTGCGCTCGCTCATCTGTTTTCGGTTGGGCAGACAATCTTTTCGAGCAAAAAGAACGTGGACTTGAACATTATCCACGTCTTAGGCCCTGAGATTGCCCGCTTCACCAGATAAGCCAAGCCCACGCCAAAGCGCAGGCATTTACTTGACTTATTCGAGGTGAAGCATATTAAATTTCTCAGGTTTAAGACGCTACCGAATAAACAGCAAACGCTATGATTTATAATATGTTAGTTCGGTTTTTCTTGTTTATAGTTTACTAGTTTTTTAATTATATTGTTCCGTTTTAGTTGTTTGTTTTAGATGATTTATGGGGGCAAAGATAGGGAATTTGTTTTCGGAATATGAAATTGGTTTTATTCTTTTTTGTATTTTTCAAGAAACTTGTAACTAGTAATGTACAAATGTCTATGGGCACGTGTGCATGCTACATAAAGTTTGTTTTTTGTCCTCGGATTTAAATCTACAAGTTTTCCATTTTGAAAAAGTAACTGTGTAGTCTTATTCAAAATTACACAAACATCTGTAAATGTATCAATACCTTTTGATGCCCCCCAGTTCATTGATGCACATCTGTAGTTGATACTATTGTCTAAAAATAGCTTTGGAATACTGTCATCTTTTACAATAGCGTCCACTTCTTGCTCATTGTCCAAAACAAAAACGTGTCCTTGTGTTTCATTTGTTGATTCTATTGATATCCCCATTTCGCTAATAAACGCGCATATCTCCGTACTACATCTATGTGTTTTCGACAAAGAGATTGTATCAATAGTCACACCTGCATTTTTCCAGTGTTTTAGATATTTTTTATAGTCATTATACAAGTTTTTGTTCACATTACCATCATTACTCGTGTCATAGGTATGTTGAAAGAAATCTCCAACAAATAATATATTGCATTTGTTGGGAATAATAGATAGAAGTAAATTAAAATCATGTCCTGCAATATCTTGTATCTCGTCTATAAGAAAGAAATCATAATACTTATCAAGACGATTCTTAATGCTATCTGCACAATGATTCTTGCAAAAACGGGCTATTCGATTTGAGAACAGTCTTCCCGCCTTTGTTTTATAATAAGCTGCCGTACCAGAATGATACCTTGTCTGTTCGTCAGGGTAATCAAAACAAATACCACGTGCTTTCATATTCAACCCACAAAAGGGTTTGAAGCAAAAAGAATATATGAACTGAAAATATTTGAGTACTTTAATATTTTCAGGAATGAAGCCGAATTTCCTTAATATAGATTGCCTTAAGTGTTCGTAATTGTTTTTTGTATAAGTCACAACCAAAAATCGCTGATTTAGGTTCAATTGGTCAATTAGGAAAGTGGTTTTACCAGAACCAGCTACGGCTAATATCAAACATTTATCCATTCCAATGCTTCTTTGATATATTGCGGAGTTGCTATCGTACTACTTTTTCTTAAAAGCAATTCATAAGCAGCTTCAGCTTTATTTGCAAGCATAAGCTCTTGTACCGTCATGGTCCTGCGTCTCGCTTGGAACAGAGCGTCACAAACTGCCCGATTATCTTCATAAACTGCAACTTCAAAAGTCCGACGTCTATTATCTATATCTGCCCATAATTTGATATTGTTATACTCATCATTCATATAACCAGCATACGCAGCCGTGATATTTTCTGCATAGTTTCCATCATTGTCGGTAATCACAGCTACACGCATTTTTAATACTTTAGCAATTTCAAGATAACGTTTAAAGCACTTCCCATCCACGGCAATAACATCAATGCCAAGTTCTGATAATGAACGTCCCAAAACTCTATGGCAAAAAGTATCCATTAAAATGAATTCTGCATCTCCCTCAACCAGTATCACTTTCTTTGCTATAACGAATTGAAGCATATTGTTATCAGGAGCCTTCATAAAGAAAGAAGCCGTTCCTTCGTCAACAAAATCCAAAGCTGCAATTTTGTCCGGCGTTGGACTATTCATCAAAATGCAATTTCTGAGATCAAGTCGGGTGCTAATAAGGTCACTATGTGTTGAAATAAATAACTGGGCTTGATTATTTGCCTCAATATCAATTATCATTTTTCGCATATTCATGTGGCTCAGATGATTCTCCGGTTCTTCAATCATTATTACTGGAATATCAGGAGCTCGTTCCAATGCAAGCTTGGTTTTTAACATGCATTGCAAACCTGTACCCTTTTCAGAGATGGGGACTCCATCTAACTCAATAGTCAAATCATTTTCCAAACAGTTTTTACCAGTATTCTTAACCGCAAAAGTATAACCTTCCGGCAGTTTGTTATTGAACGGAGTAAGAACTTCGTCTTTAAAAGCAGCCTTAGTACTTCCATAACTATGCTTTGTGGCTAGTTGCTCAATTTGGTTTAATGTCACTCCATATATGGTGGAAATGTAATCATTCAGTGCATACTCATTTCCAATTGTACTATTGTCTAGGAAAACCGTTTTGACTTTCTTTGTGTAACCATTATATGATTCTCCGCTAAAGGTCTTAAACGTGATGTTGTAGAACTCGAACGGGAATGATGGATTTTCAGCTTGTAATACAGTTTGTGTTTGGCGACTTAAAGAATCATCTCGTTCAAACGCCATTCTTATCCCGCATGTCACATTTCCATCACTATTCTCATTCCCATCTATACTTTCTTCAATAATATCAGCAAGATACAACTCAACATAGAGGTCTGGAAGATTTTCTAACCGCTTATCTCCCGCCATAAAATCCCTTATCACCTCCACGTTAAATAGAGTTTCTATTCCAGATACCTATTGATTATTGGTGATGCTTTCCTGCGATTGGCCACCTGCGTGGCCCAGTCAACAGCCTGCTTACGCAAATCTGTAACATAAAAGCCCTGGCCAAAATCCAAATTGCGACGGCCAAATTTGGTAATGGGAAACTCCATCTTTTCCGTTCCTCCATGATAGACGATTACTTCCTTCATTTCCTGCCTTCCCAATTGTTCAAACATTCCACCAAAACCCCGGCAAGGTTTTCTCGGCTCTCACTATGAAGCGTTTCGTAATGGGGAAGGATGAACCGCTCTATCAGCCCTACGCGCTTCATTCGTTGGTACACCTCTTTATATGAAGTGCCCAACATTCGGGCGGTGGTTTCAATACAAGTGGCCACGAAAGTCATAACCACCTGCGTCCTCGATATTTCA
>JAFUAA010000033.1 GCA_017460915.1 Bacteroidales bacterium
GCCTCCTGCACCACCAACTGCCTCGCTCCTGTCGCCAAGGTGTTGAACGACCGCTTCGGCATCGAGCAGGGTTACATCACCACCATCCACAGCTACACCAACGACCAAGTCATCCTCGACGGTCCGCACAGCGACCTGCGCCGCGCCCGTAGCGCCGCTATGTCGCAAATCCCGACCACCACGGGTGCCGCCAAGGCCGTGGGTATCGTCATCCCCGAACTGAACGGCAAGCTCGACGGCATCGCCGTGCGTGTTCCTACGCCCACCGGCTCGCTCGTCGACCTCGTCTGCACACTGAAGACCGAAGCCACGAAAGAAGAGATCAATGCCGCCATGAAGGAAGCCGCCGAAGGCCCGATGAAGGGTGTGCTCGAATACACCGAAGACCCGATTGTGAGCGTTGATGTCATCCACAACCCGCACAGCTCCATCTTCGATGCCCAAAGCACGATGGTGATGGGCAAGATGGTGAAAATCATGTCGTGGTACGACAACGAATGGGGTTACTCCAACAGGATGGTAGACCTGATTGAAATGATGAAGTATTGATTCGGCGGGGTTTTTCTTCGGCGAATTTTGCGAATTAAACGAATTGGGGTAGAGACGCAAGATTTTGCGTCTCTACTTTATTTACAATGTAACAGGTATTTTCCCAATGATTTGCCTGTCAATACATAGATAGTAATCCTCTTACAGAAAAACCGACTTGCTTTTCCTTGCCAATATTAGGTTCAACGATGGTAAAGAAGAACATTCCTGGCATAAAGTCACCAAATGTACGGTCATAAATCCCAGATTCTTCAACTTCATACATTTCAGAATCCAAAAGTTTGAAACCGTAATCACTCACAAAGAACTCTTGATTTGAATTGTTCTTTATTCGCAAGGTGAGAACCAGATTAATCCCATTGCCAGGAATACGGTTCGTCTTTATATCTCTGACCATAATCTCCACATTATTATTGGCATGAGGAATCGTAATTATATCGCCAGCTGCAAGTATTCTCATTTCTTCCGACTTTGAATTATTTGCTGTTCCCACTTGCTGGGATGAGTTCAACGAAGTATCCTGTTCTTGTACCTGAGTCGTCTCGTGTTTATCGATAGTAGGCTGCTTTTTATCCGAAAAATAACTTCCTAAGACACTGGAAACAAGAAACGCACTCACATATATCAAGGCGACCCTGCCTCGCGATTTACATTTTACTATGGTCGGCTTAAACATTCCCACAACAAATGCCACAAGTGATAATAATGCAACGATTGCGAAAACATATTCCATTTTATATTCGCCCAGTTATATCCCATCAGGCTCGTCGGTTTTAATTAATCTGAACTCGGCAAAGATAATATTAACCATTGAAAACCAGCCTATTGTAGCGTCATATACATTAAGTGAATCTTTGCGCAAATTATATGACATTTCTGTCATAGAATTTAAGACATTTTTCGGTTGGCGAGATATTCCGAATAATAGGCAAAGAAGTCATGGCCCAATATCTCGCTGATTCTCAACAGCAAATCGGAATAGATGAAACTATGGCCGAGAAGATAATACATGTGTTGGCGCGAATAGTTCATTTGCGAAGCCAGCCAAGTGGTGATGCGACCTTGGCGTTTCAATTCTTCCTTTATCAGGCGTCCGATATGTGGTGCTTCGTGCGTGGCCATGATGATGATTTTCAAGCATAGAAAAAGCGTGGAATTATTTCTTAAGTGTGTGCATAATGTCGTAGCATTGCTCAATAAGTTTCATGCCCTCATATTGGTCAATGTACTTGAACGAATCCGCTTCCGAAAGAGCGAACTTCTTCGCAAATTCATTCACCAAGGCAATCGTGTATTCAATGATATTTAATGTCCGTTTCGACATGCTCCATCAATTTACTTCAACACGCAAAAATAACAATTTTCCGAAAAACTCACAATTCTTTTGGATTATCTGACAATCATTACCGCCCCCTGCAAATGCAATTTCTCCTCTCCTGCTTCGCCGATATACGTAATATCGGTGATATAGAAATAGGTGCCTTGCGGGCAGTCCATTTTCGTTTGTTTGCTCTTGCCGTCCCATTGGATGAGCGGGTCGTCGGTGTCCCAAAGGATGTTGCCCCAACGGTTGAAAATCACGGTTTTGGCACCAATTATCAAATTCAAACCCGTCACCTTGGGCTCAAACACATCGTTGTAGCCGTCGCCGTTGGGCGTAATGACATTGGGCAAGGTGTAGGAAAACGCTTCAATGGGTTCCTCATTGCCAATTCGTACCGCCTTGATGGCGGAATAGTTCACCAAAGGTCGCATGATGCCTTCCAGCGTGTAATGCCCGAAGGTACGCACATAATAACGATAGGTTTCGTCGCTCTCCACCTCTATGTCGGTGAACTCGAAACCCGTCAGCGAGGCTATCCTAACGAAATGATTTCCAACCTCCTTGAAGACCTGTGTACTGTCGACGATCCAAGGCACGGCCTCAGTCCACGAAAGATGCGCTTCATTATTAGTGCCACTGACCGACAGCATCACCGCAGATGCCGTTGCGCTCTCACCCATCGGCTGCTGCTGAGCATCGTGCATCTCCACCTTATATAATAAGGCGTTTGCCTCCGCCAAGTCGACATTGACATCGAGGAAGGTCGTGTCTGCACCTTCGTAAACGACGGAAGTCTCGCCGCCAAGGGTTCGTTTCAAGATATATGAAAAAGGCCCAACATATTGTTCGTCAATCTCTTTTGGCTTTGCCCAAGCGGCAATGACATGCCCCGAAGCCAAATCGATGCTGTCGTTGCTGACATGGGTTATCAGCGGACTGTCGTTCTTCAGCTCCACACAAGCCGCATCGCTCACAATGCTCAAAGCACCATCGGGGAACTGCGCCAAAATGCGATATTCGTAGGAAACGCCTTGAGAAAGATTGACATCGTTATAGGAAGTCGCGGAAACATCATTCAAAGTGGCAATCAACTGATATCCAGCACGAATACCCGTTTCGCAAGGTTCAGGATCGTAGCCATCGCAGCCCGCCTTGCGATAGACGAGCAAAGCCACAGCATTGGGACAAGGATAATGCGACCATGTCAAAGTCGCATCATGGCCGTGCATCTCAGCGGCAAGGTTTTGCACCTTTGGCCCCATCACATTGATGGTCACCGTTTTCACATTGGTCAAGCTGACAGGTGAGCCGTCGTCCTTGGCGTGCACCACCACCTGATAAGGCGTATTGCGGATGTGTGCATAGACCGTATTCCACAAGAACTCCATCTGTGGCTGCATCCCAAAAGCTGACTCGGGGGTGAGTATCGCAGGACTCACCGCCACCTCAAACGGCGCACCAGAAGCGGTCAGAGTGACATTGTCGCCATCGGGGTCTGAGGAAGAAATGATGAAATCGAGTTGCTCGCCCGCTACGAGACAATATGGGTCATCGCAATGGATTTGAGGCAGGTCGTTGTCGCAAGCGGAGACCAATATCTGCATATCGCGGATGACAGAACCGATTTTCACGCCATGACGCCATTCCTCGACGATGAAAGCCACGTTATACTCACCTTGCAGCATAGGATTCTCCCAACGCAGTTCACCCGTAATAGGGTCAATTTCAAATGACTGCGAAGCTTGAGGATAGGTGTAGCCAGCGATGTCCATGCCATTCATTCCCTTGCAAGGCACCAGCCGATAACTGAGGCTGTCGCCATCGGGGTCGTAGGCTGAGGGATTGTGCAAAAACAATTTTCCCACGCAGCCTCGGTCCAAGGGTGCATTGAGGAGCTGCACCGAATTATTGTAGCCCAAGAACGGATTGATGACCAATTCCGTTTCGACATACATCGGCACCATCACCGAATTGGGCACATTGACGACACCATAATTGCGGTTGGCGTCTTCCATGCTAATGGAGTAAGTGCCTGAAGATGAATAAGTATGTATAGCCTGATAATGATTCACCACGCAATCGTCACCCAAATTCTGCCAATTGATACGGGGAATGTATTCCTCCGCACCGTCGCCCCATTTGACGTAGAGCGAATCGCGCTGGTCCCAGGCTGCATTGGGCACGTTGTAGGTCGTGAGCGTAAACTCGTAGACATTGCCGCCGAGCCAAGTGTAGGTAATCTCGGCCGCACGCTGGTGCGTTGCCCTCGCGGTGAAGACGAAGCAGAACAACAAACCTAATATGAGCAACAGTTTACGCTTCATAAGTCCTAATCAATGAAACTGCAAATGTAGCAATTTTTCAGATACCACAAAAAAGCATCCGCAACAAAGTTACGGATGCCTTTTCATTTTGTAAGCCTAAAATCACTTGTTCTTCAGCAAATCGCGGATTTCGGCGAGGAGTTCCTCTTGGGTCGGTCCGGCGGGAGCGGCAGGGGTCTCGGGCTCTGGCTCGGGTTGTCTCTTCAGCTTGTTGATGCCCTTGATGACCAAGAAGATCGAGAAGGCGATGATGATGAAGTCGAAGACGACTTGCAGGAAGTTGCCCCAAGTGAGGCAAAGCTCGGGTTTCACCACGTTTTCGCCTTCCATGACGGCTTCGCGGATGACCCATTTCCAATCGGTGAAGTTGAGTCCACCCGTGATGGCACCGATGAGCGGCATGATGATATCAGACACCAAAGAACTGACGATTTTGCCGAATGCGCCGCCGATGACCACACCGACAGCCATGTCCATGACGTTGCCCTTCATGGCAAACTCCTTGAATTCTTGCATAAATTTACCCATAGTTGTAAGATTTAAAGGTTAAACATTGATGCAAAAGTAGGAAATTTTTTAATTCGACGACACGAAGTGAGTCAATAAATCAAATTGGTGCAAGAAAAAAGTTGAGAAAAGCAGCATTAAAACTCCGAAGTGAAATGGAACTCGATGTCGGGATATTTCTCCATCGCCATTTGTAAGGCGTAGGGCGACTCGGCGAGGAACACGTCGCGACCGTCTTTGTCCTCAGCCAAATTCATGCCCTTACGTATCTTGAAATCAGCGAGTTGTGCATCGTTTTTGCTGGTAATCCAAGCGGTTTTGTAGAGCGAAATCGGCTCGTAGCGGCAGGAAGCGTTGTACTCGTGCAGCAGGCGGTATTGAATCACCTCAAACTGCAACTCGCCCACCGTGCCGATGATTTTTCGTCCTGTCATCTTGCCCGTAAAGAGTTGTGCCACACCCTCATCAGTAAGTTGTTCCAAGCCCTTGGCCAGCTGCTTAGACTTCATCGGGTCGGCGTTTTCCACATAGCGGAACTGTTCGGGCGAGAAACTCGGAATGCCCTTGTAGTTCAGGATTTCTCCCTCGGTCAGGGTGTCGCCAATCTTGAAATTGCCGGCATCGTAAAGACCCACGATGTCGCCAGGATAGGCCTCTTCAAGCACGGATTTCTTCTGCGCCATGAAAGCCGTCGGGTTGGAGAACTTCAACTCGCGGCGTTGGCGCACGTGGAAATAGTTCTTGTTGCGCTCGAAGCGACCCGACACCACGCGCACGAAGGCGATGCGGTCGCGGTGGTTGGGATCCATGTTGGCGTGAATCTTAAACACAAAGCCTGTAAACTTCTCCTCCGTCGGCTCGATGCGACGCTCTGCCGTGTCGCGACCGATGGGCGTAGGTGCAATCTCAATGAAACAATCCAACAGTTCTTTCACGCCAAAATTGTTCAAGGCCGAGCCGAAAAACACGGGACAAATGTCACCGTTCAAGTAGGCTTCTCTTGTAAAATTATCGTAAACGCCTTGCACGAGTTCGGTCTCGTTGCGCAAAGTCTCGGCGTCCTCACCAATCATCTTGTCCAACTCAGGGTTATTCATATCGTCGAAAGCGATGCCTTCCGTAATGTGCTGTTTGTCAGAATTGAAAAGATAAAGGCTCTTGTCGTAGATGCTGTAAACGCCCTTGAACTTCGGCCCCATATTGATAGGCCAACTCAGCGGCGTGAGCTTCAGATTCAACTTCTGCTCGATTTCGTCCAAAAGCTCAAAGGCATCTTTGCCAGGACGGTCCATCTTATTGACAAACACGATGATAGGTGTGTTGCGCATACGACACACCTCGACCAATTTCTCCGTTTGCGACTCAACGCCTTTGGCCGCATCAATGACCACGATGACGCTATCCACGGCCGTCAAAGTACGGAAAGTGTCCTCGGCAAAATCCTTGTGGCCAGGCGTATCCAAGATATTGACTTTGATGTCTTTATAGTCAAAACCCATCACCGAAGTGGCAACCGAGATGCCGCGTTGCCGCTCGATTTCCATCCAGTCGGAAGTGGCGGTTTTCTTGATTTTGTTCGACTTCACGGCACCGGCCACCTGGATGGCACCGCCGTAAAGCAGCAGTTTTTCGGTCAAAGTGGTCTTACCCGCATCGGGGTGGCTGACGATGGCGAAAGTCCTACGTCTGTTGATTTCATCTATAAACGACATATCTCACTCGTTTTCAACAATTTATTATAAAAACAAAAGCGCAGGTCTTTTGGACTTGCGCTCCTTGCGGTCCGGACGAGACTCGAACTCGCGACCTCCTGCGTGACAGGCAGGCATTCTAACCAAACTGAACTACCGGACCAGCCTGAAAAAGAACTCTATTGCTTTGCTTTGCGGGTGCAAAAGTACAACCTTTTTTGAAACTGACAAGCATTTTTCTTCATTTTTTTGATTTATTTTTGACTACTTTTTGTATTATATTGATTATTAAGTTTTTACAAAAAGCAATATTTTACTAGAATTATCCATAGAAATAATTCCGTACTTTTGCGCCGCTTTTTCAGACCACAAAAATGAACAAAATAACTACCAACAAGAAAGTTTTCGGCACCATCAGCGGCATCCTGGCCGCCATTTTCTACGGCACCAACCCACTGGGCGCGCTCAAGCTCTATGAACAAGGTATGAACACCAATTCGGTGCTGTTTTGTCGCTTCGGGATGGCATGGATCATCATCACCGCCATCCTGCTCATCAGGAAAGAGAACCTGAAAGTCAGCAAGCGCGATTTCGGCACTTTAACGGCGTTGGGACTGCTTTTCATCGCCTCTTCGATGACGCTGTACTCCAGTTTCAAATACATCGCGGCGGGCGTGGCCTCCACCCTGCTGTTCTCCTATCCCATCATGACTGCGGTTATGATGTCAGTGCTATTCAAGGAAAAAACGACGCTAAAAACCGTCTTGGCCATCATCCTTTCGCTGGCGGGCGTACTCCTATTATATTGGAGCGACTCGGGCGGTACGCTGAACACCACGGGAGTTATCCTGGTGCTGGTTTCGGCTCTCACCTACGCCATTTACATTATCGTGGTCAACCGCTGTCCATTGGAAATGTCGTCGTTCAAAATCAACTTCTATGTAATTGGCTATTGCACCCTCGGAATGGCCGTATTTGCCTGGATTACAGGAGATTCATTGCGACTGCCACAAAATGCAACAAGTTGGTTCTACGCCACTTGGCTTGCCGTCGTGCCCGCCACTTTGTCGTTGGTGCTGATGGTTTACGCCTCAAAATATGTCGGCGCAACGCCTACCGCCATCTTGGGTGCCTTGGAGCCTTTGACAGCCGTGCTCATCGGCATTTTCGTCTTCAACGAACCATTTGGATTGCATTTGGCCATCGGTATCGCCTTGATTCTCTCGGCGGTCATCATCACGGCCTACTCGCCCAAACCGACCCCAAAGGCACCATCCGACAAGTCATAGACTGGAAGTTGCTTTTCGGCCGCCTGAACCATCCATCTTTCGGCCAAATAACGCGGGACGGAACCGTCAATAAGCAACGTTTTGGCCTCATAGATATTGGCAACAGACTGTACATCAGGATTTTGCTTTCCACGAACCAAAACATAGTCGACAGGCAAACGATACGACAAACTATCGCTCAAACGGGTATCGTCCCACAAAGCCAGCAATTTCCCTCCATAGGAAATCAAGTCCGATTTCTTGCAAAGATAATCACACGAGAAATCTTCCTCAAAACCAACGACTTGCGGATGCGACGACAGATACTGTTTGACCCAAGCGCCTTTCAAACTGTAATCGACGATTGATTCGTCGGCCATCAAAGCCGAATCGGCCAAAAGGACATGGTCGCCGCCACTGACGAAATCGACGGCCGTGTGGTTACGCACGCTGAAAAACGTCATCCCTTGTTGCGAATCCGTGGCATACAACCGCACCGTGACCGAAGCCATCACGACGAGCAAACAAGAGAGCATAGCAATGAATAGCCCTCGTTTTTGCAACGAGACCGTCAACAACAGCAAAACAAAAGCCAACAGCAAAAAGGCGAACTCCAAATCACTGATGTACAACCCTTTAATAATAGAAAATGGCAAACTCTCAATTCTGGCCACCACCCAATTCATCACATACACCGCGCCCCAAACCATATAGCCAACCAGCGTGTTCAGGTATGGAATCCACGAAACCAGAAGCAAAACCATTCCGCTGATGACCACGATGAAACTAATCGGCGTCATAAACAGGTTGGAGAGCCAGAAATAAGTCGTGAACTGGTTGAAATAGAACAAGGTAAACGGTATCGTCGCAATTTGTGCCGCCAGTGCCACGGCCGTGATTTCCCAGGCCTTGTCGAGAAGTTTGTTCTTGACATACAGCAAGTTGTAAATCGGCCTTTGCAACACCACAATACCCACAACGGCCGAATATGAGAGCAGGAATCCGATTTCGAACAAATTGTTCGGGTTGATGCAAAGCAAAATGAACGCCGATGCCGCAATCGAATTGATAATAAACCCTTTGCGACGAATCATCTCACCAACAATGACGAAAGTAATCATCAAGGCGGAGCGTAGGATGGACGGCGACAGTCCCGCAATGAGGGCGTAGAACCAAATCAAAGCGAGCAGCAAAGCCTGTTTCAAGGTCTTTTGCCACTTTTTGCGGTTGAGGAAGCCCAACAAAAACGAAGCCAGCAGATAGATGATGCCGACGTGCATACCCGACACGCAAAGGATGTGCATCGAGCCTGCCGCCACATAATTCTTGCGCACTTCGTCGGCCAGGTTGTCGTCATAGCCGAGCAAAATGGCCGCTGCCACGCCAAACTCGTTGTCGCTCAATCCACTGCGTTGCAGCGAAGCGAGCAGCACATCGCGAAAACGACAGGAAAAAGCGTAAATCGGGTTGGCATTGTTCACCTGCAAATCCAGCCAATCGCCATCCTTCAGATAAACCTGTCCCGAAATGCCTTTCCGCATCAGATAGACCCGATAGTCGAATTCACCAGGGTTCTTCGGCCCGCTCACCTCGCGAATCGGGGCGGGAAGGGCAATCAAGTCGCCATATTTCAAGGGAAACATCGTATCCGACTTCTGGAAATACGCCATCACCTTGCCAGAAACGGGCCGCGAAGGCATGCTGTCGCCAAACTGGTACTCCAAAGTCAATACCGTTCGGATGGAATTGGGGCGCTCGGTGGGATAATCATACACCCTCGCCACATAATAAGTAGTGTCATTTTCAAAATTCCTGAAATACGCCTTTTGCACCTCCGCCCGATGCACTTGCGTCATCGCATAGCCTGCCAATAGGAAGTAGCACGACATCATCACACCAAACAGCCAACTTTGGCGCTGGCGCTCTAAAGTCGATGACGAAATGATGGCGAAAACGAAAATCAGTAGCCCAGCCACACCCTGAATCAACGGCGGCCAATCCCAAGGCAGACAAACGCAACACCAAATGCCCAAGGCAAAAGGAATCAGCATTCTGACGAAGGGATATTTGCTCCAATCGGACATAACAGACTACCTGTTCGGTTTCATGGCATCGCAAATCACCATCGCCGCCTTTCCGGAAGCACCCGCATTGCCCATTCGGTCTTTCAGTTCCTCATAATCCTCCAAAAGCTGACGTTGACGTTTGCCGTTATGGAGCAACAGCTCCAACTCACTAACGATGTTTGCCTCCGTCAAATCGCACTGGATCAATTCTTTGACCACTTCCTTATCCATCACCAGGTTGACCAGCGAGATGAATTTCACCTTAATCATCCACTTGGCGAGACGATAGGAGAAACCAGTCGCCTTGTAGCACACCACCTCGGGCACCGAGAACAAGGCCGTTTCCAAGGTAGCTGTGCCTGAGGTCACCAAAGCCGCACTAGAGTTTTGCAGCAATTCGTAAGTTTGGTTTTCGACGAAAAAGGCATCCGTATGACCCATAATCCGCTTGTACAGACTTTTGTCGAGCGACGAAACACCCGCCACGACAAACTGATATTCAGGGAAATGCGGCACCGCTTTCAGCATGACGGGCAACATACGCATCACCTCTTGCTTACGGCTACCCGGAAGCAGGGCGATGATTTCGCGCTTCTCGTCAAGGCTGTTGCGACGCAGGAAAATCGAACGGTTGGCCGTGCCGAACTTGGCCAGCTCGTCGAGCAAAGGATTGCCAACGTAAGTCACATCGACGCCATATTCTTTATAAAACTCTTCCTCGAAAGGCAAGATAACCAGCATCTTATCCACCGACTTCTTGACTTTATAGACACGGCGGCGTTTCCAAGCCCACACCTGAGGCGAGATGTAATAAAACACCTTCAGTCCTTTTTCGTGAGCAAACTTGGCAATGCGAAAATTGAAACCAGGATAATCCACAAGAATCACTGCATCAGGCTGGTAATCAACTATATCCTTCTTTACTTGCGAGATATTGCCCAGCACCTTCCTCAAATTGACCGCCACCTCCACGAAACCCATGTAAGCCATCGTACGATAGTGCTTCAGCAAATCGACGCCTTGCGCCTTCATCAAATCGCCACCACAACCGCGGAACTCGGCCTTCTTGTCCTTTTTCTTGATTTCGACCACAAGATTGGAAGCGTGCAAATCGCCCGAAGCCTCTCCTGCTATGATATAGTATTTCATTGGTTTACAATTTTTTAAACTAAAAAGAACACTAACAGCATTCCCACCACCGTAACTGCCAAAACGCCACGGCCCATCTTATCGAGTTTCCACTTCACCAGCATCATCCTAAAGAGAATGACTCCAGGAATAAAAGCCAAAAGATAAGGTGCGCGAGTGGAAAACGCGCCCAGCGACTCCCAATTGATGAGGCTCAGCAGGAGGAAAAACAACCCGAAGCTAGCCGCTCCTGCCAACAATCCAAGCCAAAAGTTGTCCTTGATTTTCATGGTTTTATGCTAATTTGTTCGTATTTCTTCATCGGTTCTATGCACTCATGCGCCGTCCAGTCGAAATGGGTGGGCACGAGCGAGGCGTAATTGTTCTGCAAAGCCCAAAGGTCGGTGTCGGGCGTGATGTCATCACTCTCGAAAGTACCTTCAAGGTCGAAGAACCGTTGTCCGGTTTCGTCGTATTGCTCCTTGAAATACTCCACCCAACGGCAGGCCGCCTGTCGGCACACCCTGATGCCTTTCAACGGTTCCTCGCTGCGTTTCGGGAAGTTCACATTGAGGCAAACGCCCTTAGGCAGACCTTCCTTCAGCACTTTCTTTGTGATTTCGAGGATGGCAGTGTCGAGATGATCGAAATCGGCATCGGGGTCAAGACTGAAGAGGCTGTAGCCGATGGCCGTCAAGCCGTTCATGCAAGCCTCGATGACCGCGCCAATCGTGCCGGAATACACCACCGTAGTGGCGGCATTCATCCCGTGGTTGATGCCTGAGACCACCAAATCGGGCCGACGCGAGGTCAATTTCTGGTAACCTAGTTTCACGCAATCCACGGGCGTGCCGTTGCAGCGGTATTCGGCAAAGCCTTCTTCCTGTCGCATGAGGCGGACATATAGGCGGTCGCGGATGGTGCAGGAGTGGCTTTTGGCCGACATCACCTCATCGGTGGAGACCAGCACCACATCGCCGAGCGTGCGCATCAGCGTGACGAGCTTGCGCAAGCCTTTGGCCGCGTATCCGTCGTCGTTGGTTATCAATATCAAAGGGCGGTTTTCGTTCATCATTTTGCTAATAATCCGCAAAATTAGGAAAAAACCTCAAACATCACAATGAAATGGTGAATTTTACGAATGCATCGGATCCCTTGACTGCTTCGTCGTGCCTCCTCGCAGTGACGCAAAGCGTCTCAAAAACCTTTCAAGGTCTGATAAAGTTTGCGTGTCGGGAGGCCCATCACATTGTAGAACGAACCTTCCAAACCACTGATGCCCACATAGCCAATCCACTCCTGGATGCCGTAGGCACCCGCCTTGTCGTAGGGCTGGCAATGGTCTATGTAATAGTCGATTTCGTCCTGTTCCAATTCGGCGAAAGTCACGTTGGAACGCACCGCAAACGACTCGGTTTTTTCCATGGACCGCACCGTGACGCCCGTCACCACATGGTGGGTTTTGCCCGAAAGCAGTTGCAGCATCCTGACGGCATCGGCCCTGTCCTTCGGTTTGCCTAGGATTTCGTTTTCGCAAATTACGACGGTGTCGGCGGTAATCAAAAGGAAATCGGGCGGCAATTCGTTTCCGCTGAAAGCCAACGATTTCTGCAAACTGAGGTATTGCGGCACTTCGTCTAAGGGCATATCGGGCGGGAAACTCTCATCGGTTTCCTTGGTTTGTATTGTGAAATCCACACCCATGCCGCGCAGCAGTTCCTGCCGGCGCGGGGATCTGGAGGCGAGGATGATTTGGTATTTTCTTAGGTTGGAGAGCATATTATATAAGGTGTTTTTGCTGGGGCAAAGATAGTGATTATCTTTTCTTGTAAAACCTATCCATTTCCCATCGCATCGGATTATTTTCGATATAATCCGCTATAAGATTCATTTCAGATTGATTACGAATGATGTGGTCGTGATAGCGCGACTGCCACGCAAATGGAATGTCGTGTTCAATGGCATATTTCGTCACCGCCGATTTGATGCCTCGCACCACCGATGGCAAATTCCCCGATTGCGGCCCTACAATGGACACCCCGGGCAATAAACACGAATAGCGAAGATTTTCACCTCCGCTATTCAGAAAAATTCAGACTTTCCTATCTCGTTCATTCTTCCTTCACCAGCCTAAAGAACGCCGAAATCTCCTCTTGGTCGATGACCATGCGGACATTGTACTCCTTCTCTTGCGGCATGTAGCCGTCCTTCTCGCAACGCAGGATGATGCGCACATCGCCAGCGGTTTGGTAGGTGAGGCCGCAAATGTCCAACGACTTGGTGGCCTCGTAAGGCGTGGTCATGAGGTACTTGTTGTTCGTGCTCTTCACTTCAGGTGTCTTGCTCACCACGCGCCAGAAGATGTCGGCACCTTGCGGACGCGACTGCACGTCCCAACGGATGATGGTTTGCTCCAAGGCCGTGTCACCGTAGCCTTGTACTTGCTTTTGGGGTTCTTCCTTCGGAAGAGGTTCTGGAGCTTTAGGTTCGTCGTTTGGCTTTTTTACGGACTTCTCTAATATCGAGAAATCAATGGTATTATTAACATTGTCATAGCCACTACGACCATCTTCTTCAATGCAAGTAATTTCTACTGGCTTTATAACTATTCTAACGAACCTCTTTTCGCCAGCATTCAAGGAGAAGGTTTTCGTAAAAGAAGCTCCATTTTGCTTGGCTTTCTCATAAGTCATCATAGATCCATTATAATAATTAAGGACATAAACACCGGGATCGACATCTATTCTGATACAATCTCCACCCTTTACCTGCCCTAAATAAATGTCATTTAATTCCATATAATGTACCCAAGCTGCTCCAACAAAAGAAGGTCTTTTTATATAAATGGATGCCTTATTTGATGGAATAGCACTTACAACTCCTCTTTTTGTCCCACAGCTCGAAAGTCCAACAACTGCAACAACAACCATCGCTGCAATAAGTAGTTTAGTCTTCATTTCTAATTGATTGTTAAATGTTTACATTTAGTTAACTTCCGTGCCAAAGGTTTCAGACATACACACAAAAAAAGCGTGGCACTATTTCGCTTTCATCGGATGCTTTGAGGTCTTGGACTACCTATATCTCCCAATTACAACGAGTAAAGCCCACGCCTTTCAGGTCAAGAGCGTCGTTGCTTTACTCTGGGAGATATTTTGAAAGTGTCCAAGTTTCAAAGCATCCCAAATAAAACTACTTCGCTTTTTCCTATTCTATGATGTGCATATCGCTTTTCGCGTTATCTCATAGGCTAATGTTTTGGTTTATAATTCGTTAATTGTCATTATTCTTCAAACTCAACTATGAGATAATCAATAATGGGTTTCAATTCGGGGATGTCCTCTTGTACGGTAGTCCACACTTGGTCGGGGCGGATTCTATAGTGACCGTGAACCAACACATGGCGCATCCGTTCTATATCATCCCAATTGACTTCATTGTGAGCATCCCGATACTACTTTGTCAGCATATAGACCGCCTCTCCTATGATTTCGATATGTTTTACATAACCATAGAAAATGATGGGGTCAGACACCACTTCTTCCAAAGTGTGCGTGTCCTTCCGCACCATAAGCACTTCTATCGCGTTCTGAATATGAAGCAACCGTTCCTTATCTCTAATTCTCTCTCTCATAAATCAAAATTTTATCGTGATTGGCGGTTTCTTCGGCAAAAGGCAGCAGACATCCTTCCTCTACAAGATCAACTTTTCGATGAAGGATTTTTTCGAGCATACCTATTAAATGTGATATGTAGAGCAGCGAGATTTTGGCATTATCATCATACCTGACAAGAATATCGACATCGCTCTCCTCGGTGGCTTCACCACGAGAGTATGAGCCAAACAGCCAAGCCTTTTCAACAGGTACATTCCTGAAGAATTCCGCGGTCTTTTCTGCTATTTGGTTTGTGTTCATTTCGCTTTTATCCTTTGTTTGTCTGGCAAAAATAATAAACAATTCATAATGTCGCCACTCTACATACAATAGGTATACCCATTACTGCATCACAGCAACTTCTTCTTCAAAGTCTCAATCATGTCGACCGTCATCTTGTCGAGGTCGTACTTCGGGTTCCAGCCCCATTCCTTGCGGGCGCAGCTGTCGTCCATCTTGTTCGGCCAGCTGTCGGCGATGGCCTGACGGATTGGGTCGAACTTGTACTCCATCTCGAAGTTCGGATAGTACTTCTTGATGGCGTTGTAGATGATTTCGGGGTCGAAGCTCATGGCCGTCACGTTGAAGGAGTTGCGGTGCACGAGTTTGCTCGGGTCGGCTTCCATGATATCCACCATAGCATCCAGTGCGTCAGGCATATACATCATGTCCATGTAGGTGCCTTTGCTGATGGGGCAGATGAACTTTTCTCCCTTCACGGCGGCGTAGTAAATCTCCACGGCGTAGTCAGTGGTGCCACCGCCGGGCAAGGTCAGGTTACTGATGAGGCCCGGGAAACGCACGCTGCGGGTGTCCACACCGAAGCGGGTGAAGTAGTAGTCGCTCAGCAGCTCACCCGTCACCTTGGTCACGCCGTAGATGGTGTTCGGACGCTGGATGGTGTCCTGAGGCGTGTTGTCGTGCGGCGTCGAGGCACCGAAAGCGCCGATGGATGAAGGCGTGAAGACGGCGCAGTTGAAGATGCGGGCCGTCTCAAGGCAGTTCACCAACGAGCCGATGCCAACATTCCAGCCCAGCATGGGGTTTTTCTCGGCCGTGGCCGAAAGGATGGCAGCGAGGTTATAGATGGTGTCGATGTTGTAGCGTTTCACCACATCGACGATTTGCATGATTTGCGTCGAGTCGATTCTCTCGAAAGGACCTTGCTCGACGATTTCACCAGTCAAAGGGCGAAGATCCGAGGCCACCACATTCTCGTTGCCGTAGGTAGCACGGAGCTTCTTCACCAATTCTGTTCCGATCTGTCCGCCAGAACCAACGATTAATATCTTTTTCATTTGAGCTTGCAGTTTTGAGTTTGCAGTTGACAGTTGGTGTTTAACTGAAAACTGCCAACTGATAACTATTATTTTAAGATTCCAAGTTCTTTACCAATCTTCACGAAGGCGTCAATGCACTTGTCGAGGTGCTCTTTCTCGTGGGCAGCGC
Source organism: Bacteroidales bacterium (assembly GCA_017460915.1). GTDB lineage: Bacteria > Bacteroidota > Bacteroidia > Bacteroidales > F082 > Limimorpha. The sequence continues at coordinate 15,963 of JAFUAA010000033.1, forward strand.
TCACCTGCACGCGGATACGGGCTTGTCCCTTCGGCACCACAGGATAGTAGAATCCAGTGACGAAGATGCCTTCTTCCTGCAACTTGGCGGCAAACTTCTGCGACAACGGGGCGTCGTAGAGCATCACGGCGCAGATGGCGGATTGCGAAGGCTTGCAGTCGAAGCCGGCCTCGGTCATCTTCTTGATGAAGTATTCGGTGTTGGCGTGCAGCTTGTCTTGCAACGTGTTGGTCTCGCTCATCATCTCGAACATACGGATGCCAGCGGCCACGAGGCCCGGAGCCATCGAGTTGGAGAACAGATACGGACGGCTGCGCTGACGCAGCATGTCGATGATTTCCTTACGACCCGTGGTGAAGCCACCCATAGCGCCACCGAAGGCTTTGCCCAGCGTACCCGTCAGGATTTCAATCTTGCCACGGAGGTTGTAGTGCTCAGTGACACCGCGACCCGTGCGACCCACGACGCCAGCGGAGTGGCTCTCGTCGACCATCACCATGGCGTTGTACTTCTGGGCCAGTTCATAAATCTTGTCAAGCGGACACACATTGCCGTCCATCGAGAACACACCGTCGGTGACGATAAGGCGGAAACGGCAGGCTTGCGCGTCTTGCAGTTGCTTCTCGAGGTCAGCCATGTCGGCGTTGGCATAGCGGAAACGCTGGGCCTTGCAGAGGCGCACGCCATCGATGATGGAAGCGTGGTTCAAAGCATCGGAGATGATGGCATCGTCGGGACCGAGCAACGGCTCGAACACGCCGCCGTTGGCATCGAAGCAAGCGGCATAAAGGATGGTGTCTTCCGTGCCGAAGAACTCAGCGATCTTGGCTTCCAACTTCTTGTGGAGGTCTTGGCAGCCGCAGATGAAGCGTACCGAAGCCATACCGTAGCCACGGGCGTCCATACCGTCCTTGGCGGCTTGGATGAGTTCGGGATTGTCGGCCAGGCCGAGGTAGTTATTTGCGCAGAAGTTGAGGCACACCTTGCCACCAACCATAATTTCAGCGCCCTGGGCACTCTCGATGATGCGTTCATGCTTATAAAGGCCATCGGCTTCAATCTGAGCCAATTCCTTCTTCAGATACTCTTGAAAATTAGCGTACATTGTATTTGATGTTTTAAGGTTGAACTTTCTTTGGGCGCAAAGGTACGAAAAGAGTTGGTAAGATGTACAGGTTTTTTGCGGAAAATTACAAAAATGGAGTTGTTCCCACACCAATCCAAAGTATTCATGATGTCAAATTCTACACCAATCCAAAGCATTCAACAGCACATAACGGTACAGATTAATCTGTACCGTAAAAATGGATTCTCAACAAAAACGGAAGAAACGCAATATGGCAACAATTCTACAACCGATTCGACTCCTTGGAGAATGAAAATACTGTGCCTTTTTGCGGGCGGCATGCCATCGTACCCAGTGCCACGCGAAACCTGCCGGGCGAGGTTGGGTAGCGCACCCCGCCCGACAGATTACGCGCCCCCGCCCGTGGACACAACGGAACACGGGTTAGTTCTGACGGACAGGGCGCACACTGAAGCCTTCGTCGCGGTTGAAGTCGTACATGCCGCAGTCGAGCGAGATGAAGTAGAGGCTCCACGCGTAGTTCGGGCGGCCGGTGTTGAGCGACCTCGACCAGTAGTTACCGCCGGAGTCTGGGTAGTGGAGCTCCGAGTCCCAGCGGCTGCCGGCGGCGGGCAGGAAGAGCGTCGCGCCGTTCTTCTTCGAGGTGAAGAGGCGGCCTTTTCCCGTCCATTCGTTGTCAGTGTATTCCAACAACTCCTTCCATTGGTCGTAGGAGGGCGTGCGCCAGCCGCTGCCCCAGTTGGCAGCAGCTGGGTCATCGCCTGTCTGCAAGGCCCGTCTGGTTGTCGGTGAAACCATTGTTGCCGTAGTCGCTCTTGTTGCAGCACTTGGTCAGCTTGTCGTATGCGCCGTTGGCATATTTGTACGAACTCCAAGGATAACTATTGTTAGACTGCGGTTTAGTCTCGCCCCATGCGTAGTAGTTGCCGTAGTCTTCTGGTTTGTCGGCACCTATGTTGCAGGTGGCCCATAGCGTGCCGCTCGGCAGGCCGAGATCGACATACTCATGGCCTTCATAAATACCAGTAAATAAAAGCCGTATCTCTTCACCCTTTCTGTTGATTAAGCAATACTTATCATTTGCCGTTGCTCGCGCATAACCATCATCCGAAAAGTCTCCAATTTCCGAATACTTCAAGTGTCCAACAATTTCTCCATGCTTGTTCATCAAGGCGTATTTGTCGGCGAGTTCGACTATGGTAACATCACCCTCAAAGGGTTCGATTCTTTGGTAGATACAAGGGATGCACTCCTCATATCTTTCATTGATAAAGCCATACCAACTATGGTCATTATCACGTACCAATGCCAATTCTTTAGCTCCATAACCGCCATACTCTCCTATCTTATCATATTTGACTTATTAGCTTCAATTTGTTTTTTTGTTCTTCAATCCTGTTATGCACAACAAACACCACAATCAAGGCAGCAGCAAGGACTACGATGATTTTCGAAAGCTTCGGTTTGGGCTTTGGCCTGTCACCAGAAGCCTCTTGTACAGTAGCTTCTTGGCCTGTTGCTTTTTGTTCCAAACTTCCACCACAATGGGTGCAAAACTGCATAGAGTCGTCAAACTCTTTTCCGCATTTCTTACAGTATTTCATAATGTATATAGGTATTAATCGTTGTCAGTATTATTATATTCATTTTCAGTGCTTTTCTTCAGAAGCAGGTATTTCCGCCAATCCCATGTTGATAAGAACAAGAACTACTATCCATACGAGAATGGTCAACAAAATGGGCACCAAAAAGATTTCGATACCAATATTAGTCAACGGAGAATCCCATAATCCATGAAGCGCGACAGGGATGATGAACAGGCGAAGAAACTTTCCATTGGCCAGCAAGCCCCAATCGATTCCGCCTGTTTGCTTGGCGGCAATAGTCAAAGCCGCTCCAGAAATGGCTGCCCAAGCCACATGGCCTCATGGGGCAAGGAAGCCTCTAATGAAAATGGTACCCATCATGCTTTCCCAACCTTCAATTCCAGAGAACATCACATAGCCAGCCGTATCAAAAGCCGCAAAGCCGGCACAACCGCTGCACCAATCAACAATCCAGCAAGGATATTGGCCTTCCCTATTTTCTTGATAAAGTAATAAACGATGACGGCTTTGCTCTCTTCTTCAACGAATCCAACGGTAAAAGCACCGACATAATCCAACTGCTCAACATCGAAAATCGTGTACAACATGAGCGTTATCAAAAGGGAAGCGCAGCCACCAACCAGAAAGGTTTGAGCCACATCATAAAAACTCACATTTCGGAAAGCGTTCATCTCAATAAACAAAACCAACGTGGCCAAAGGTACGGTAAAAGCACCTACAGTCATCAATCCAGGAAGTGCCATAGGGTTACCGAAAGACACGATACAGACATACAGAAGCACGAAAGCCAAAGCAAACGCCAGAAACACCCTGCTATAAAGCCAAGGATGGGGCCAACTCTTCGAAAATATCCTGCGGTGCAGGAGTAGTGGTGCGTGTACCGCAAATGAAAATTTCCTTGGACTCCCCCCTCGAATGATTCTGCAACACATCGGAAAACAGCACCCGCCAGTTCAAATCAACGGGTTTGTCGCTTCCGACATAGTTACCCAAATGGTTAACCCATCCTAAACCGGATTGGTTGGCAGTCGTTTTTTTCTGTTCCAAAAGGTTTTCCGCATTTTCCGCAGAACCTTGCGCCGTCTTCATTGGCTTGTCCACATTTTTCGCAATACTTCATAATAAACTCTATTTTTTAGCTATAGACGTACAAAAATACGAAAACCTATCATTCGTCCCAATGATTTCATCAATTCTATGTACCATAGAACTCAAAAGTAACCAAAATTTATAATCTTTTAATGCTCTCATAGTCTTATTCATTTTGGGTCATTCTTTCATTCGATACGACAAAAAACAGCGTGGAATCAATATCTTGCTTGAAGTCCGTGTTACCACGCCCACCTATCTAACCAGTATTCCACGCCGTAACAAGTACGGCATTTGCGACTTGTCCTTGATGGATTGCCCCGCCAAAACGGGGACTTGATGGAACTTTTTGGGATTCAAGGGCAGCAACAAGTGCTATCTGCTAATATGTAAGTCTCTGTTTGTCTTGTTCTTTCGGTTAATTCAGTTTTTGTTCAACTAATGGTTTTATGTAATTCTTAAGGATTCATTTCCCGTAAAGGTCTTCATGGGTACCGGTACGAAGAAGACGTATCAACTTTATCTTCTCAGCTTTTTCGTATATGAGAAGCCAGTCAGATTGCACGTGACATTCCATCGTCCCCTTGAAATCGCCTTTCAGCTTGTGCGGCTTGTACTCCTTCGGCAAAACGCCTTTATCTGCCAAGGTCTTGATGACGACACGAAGGCTTCCCATGTCATACCCGCGTTTCACGCACCGTTCAACCTCTTTATCAAACCGTTTGGTAGTGACGATTTCGTATGTCATATTCCTAGTTTTTCAAAGAGTTCCTCAACCGAGGCATAGTGTGTCACATTCTTACCCTCTCTTGCCTCTTTAATGGTATCGAGCGTTATTTGATAGTTGCTCCTGCGTCTGCGCTTCGGTTTCACGCTTTTACTGACCTTCACGTCTGACGGAACGGTCTTGAGAAAAGCGTTGAGATTGGCAGCGAAAGGGCTTTTACTATCGAATGTAAGTGTTACTGTTTCCATTTTATACGTCTTTTATTCCGCCCGCAAATATAAACATTTTTCCTAAATCAAGGGTTTTTCCGTTGCTATCGCTTTATTTTGTACTTTTGCACCAAATATCAAAACACCTATTACGATGAACGGCACCTTATATATTTACAACAGCCTCTCGCGCTGCAAGCAACCTTTCAAGCCGCTGAACGCCCCGCATGTGGGTATGTATGTCTGCGGCCCGACCGTCTATGGCGACGCCCACCTGGGCCACGCCCGACCAGCCATCACTTTTGACCTGGTCTTCAGATATTTGCAACATCTCGGCTACAAAGTCCGTTATGTGCGCAACATCACCGATGTGGGTCACTTGGAGCACGACGCCGACGAAGGCGAGGACAAAATCGCCAAGAAAGCCCGCCTCGAAAACCTCGAACCGATGGAGGTGGCGCAATACTACACCAACCGCTACCACACCGCGATGGACAAACTGAATGTGCTGCGCCCGTCCATCGAGCCGCACGCCTCAGGACACATCATCGAACAAATCGCGATGGTGCAGAAAATTCTCGACCATGGCTATGCCTACGTGGAGAACGGCTCGGTGTATTTCGACATCGAGAAATACAACCACGAGCACCCTTACGGCATCCTCTCGGGACGCAACTTCGAGGAGATGCTCAACACCACGCGCGAGCTGAGCGGACAAGAGGAGAAGCACAACCCCGTTGATTTCGCCTTGTGGAAAAAGGCCGAGCCCAAGCACATCATGCGTTGGCCTTCGCCTTGGAGCGACGGTTTCCCGGGCTGGCACATGGAATGCTCGGCCATGGGCTGCAAATACCTCGGCGAGACCTTCGACATCCACGGTGGCGGCATGGACCTCATGTTCCCCCACCACGAGTCGGAAATCGCGCAAAGCGTGGCGGCCAACGGCAAGCAACCCGTCGTGTATTGGATGCACAACAACATGATCACCATCGGCGGACAGAAGATGGGCAAGTCGCTGGGCAACTTCATCACCATCGACGAGTTCTTCAACGGCAGCCACATCAACGCCAAGGGCGAGGAGATGATTGCGCAGCCCTATAGCCCAATGACCATCCGTTTCTTCATCCTGCAAGCCCACTACCGCAGCACCTTGGACTTCTCGAACGAAGCCCTGCAAGCCGCCGAGAAGGGCTACAACCGCCTGATGGAAGCCGTGAAAGCCGCCAAGGGCATCACTTCGACCGAAGGCGCGGAAAGCATTGACCTCCAAAAGATTGTCGATGCCTGCTACGATGCCATGAACGACGACTTCAACTCGCCCATCGTCATCGCCAACCTCTTCGAGGCCGTGCGCATCGTCAACACCATCAAGGACGGCAAACTGAAAATCAACGCCGAAGAATTGGCTTTGCTCAACAAGCTGTTCCAAGATTTCGTCTTCGACATCCTCGGATTGGTGGAAAGCGGTGCCGAAGGTGGCAACGGCGAATTGGTGGAAGGCCTGATGCAGACCATCATCGACATCCGCAAGCAAGCCCGCGCCAACAAGGACTGGGCCACGAGCGACCTCATCCGTGATGAGCTGACCAAGTACGACATTATTCTCAAGGATGGGAAAGAAGGTACCTCTTGGAGCAGGAAATAAAGTCTCACAAACAAAGTATTAATCAAACAAAACCAAATAATGGTTTTGTTTGTCATAATAAAAACCTACAGCATAGACTTTGTTTTTTACCATACATAATCCAGTAATTTCCAACGGATATTCATCAATCGTATTCGGAACAAGGATTGTGTCTTTCAAGGCTCCGTTCACATCAAATGTCTTCCTAAAATAGCAACCATCCTCGATCGACAATGTATAAATGCTCTTTGAATCCATCATGACATCAACAATCACATCCTGAAAGCAGCCTTGAAACTGGTAAAAATATTCATCCTTACCATATGACAGACTGTCAATCATGATATTATTAGCAGAAGCCTTAAACACTTCAATGGTTGACCTTGGTTTGTCCATATCGTTATAATCATATATCAGCAAGGTACCTGACGTGCCATCGGTTACCACTATTAAATTTCCATGGCCTGTTATCTTTGGATTGTCATACACATAGCCAAGGTGCAAGTCTCTATGAATCTGTCCCAATTGTCCTAAACGTCCAACAGGTTTTTTATGTACATCATAAACCACGAATAAAGGTGTTTCCTCATAAAAGCTGTCCTCAAAAGGATTTTGAATCCCATCGGATAAACTAAAATATGGGTAGCCTTTAAATGATGCGAAAAACAACATATCAGATTCCTCTGAATAATAAAAGCTTTCATGACCTATGTATGAGCTGCTGTCCAGGCTTCCAAACAGTTCCAACGGGAAAAACTCTCTTTCTTTTTCGTTATGAATGTTCTGGAAAATAATGGCAGGGGTGTTGTAGTATGCCATATCATTCCCTTCTTCGTATTTAAGATTGGGCAGAGAGACGGAGAACGCCAGCGTATCCCTATTGATCATAAAGCCCGTAAGGCACATGGCAAGAGCCATGTTATTGTCTCGCAACTTAAAATACTTTTCATGCTCAATGGAGACGAAAGACAATTCTTCACTTTCATTCGGTGCGAATCTTCCTACAAACGAAAGATTGTCAGCTTTTTCGGTTAACGAGTACAGATAAATGCTGTTGTCCAATTCGTCGGCAAATGAGAGATAGCCCTTGCTTATCTTGGGGAAAGTGATGCTTGACACAAGAGCGTTGCTATCGGAAGGCACCGCCATCTTGCTAAAGATTTCGGCTTGTTCAAAATCACTGCCTTCACAATTTGAAGCGGCAGGCTGGAACGAAATGATTCCCTCCCACAATTCTCCATAGTAAGGCATCGGTTCGGCATGTCGAATCAGAGCGTCAGCGAACTCGCCGTTGATGCCACCGTAATCACCACCCGTAAGCAAACGCCCTGTTTTTCTGTCAATTTTCATAATGAAAGGCACACGTGGTTCATCTGTTCTGAATGCGAGAAACGACTTAAATGACAATTCGGTGTCATATATCACCTCATCAAAATCGAATTTATTTGCCACATATTTTCTTGCTGCCTGTTCGTTAGGAGAGGATGCTATCATAACCATAGGGTTGTCTGGTTTGCGCATATAAAGCAATTCCTGAACGACATTGATTTCTGCTTCGCAACGCGGGCAGAACATCAACGGGCAGAGAACGACATAAACCGTGTCGTTTTCGTTAGATATTCCCGAGAAATATTCTCTAAGGAGATTTTCAGTGCCTCTAATCTGCGCAACTCTGTGATATGCATCGGCGTTTGCCAACTCATTGAGATTCATTTGCGCTTCAACTACATCCAGCAGCGCGAACAACGACAGCAACAAAAGCAATGTTTTTTTCATAAGGAATGAACTTAATTCTGTTAATCGTTTTATCTACGAAAAGGTTGTCCACAATTATTTGCGGACAACCTTGATTCAGATCCACATATTTTTAGTCTCAAATTCTTGTCATTACATTCTTATACTTCCGTCTTCGAAATTGACTTTATCAATTTCTACAATGATAGTGTTCTCGCCATCAGAAACGGTTGCCGTCCCTTTTTCGGTATTCGTTGTAATTTCCTTGCACACGAGAGCGCAATGACCTTTACATGGTCTAAACAGCCCGGCTTTTTCACCATAGTATTTGATGGTGCCTCCAGATTCTTTTTGCACCTCATTACTTGAGCCTTCTCTCTTTTCAACAGGATTTGCTCCGTTGGCAAATGCTGTAGTTGACATGAACACAGCTAATAATGCTGCGATTACAATTCTTTTAGTTTTCATTTTTAATTCGTTTTTAAAAGTTTATAATTAAATGTACCTTCCCATCTACAGCTCTTATGCATTGTGGCTTCATGGGAAATTTTGTGCAAAAATAATACTTTATTTAAGAAAATTACCCTTTTTAAGCATATTCTCAATAATATCGACTATTTTTTATCTAAAAACGGCCATAAAATATAATTAAAGCATAATTCAAGCCGATAATTGGTGTTTATAATTCATCAAAACGTTGTTATTCTGTCAACATTCAAAAACGCTCGAGCAGGCGTCGCTTGACTATGGGAGGCTAAAAGCAGTCTTTTCGACTAGCTATGGAACTCGATTTACAATGCCATATCGAAAATAAATATAAACTATTTTCTCCTCCATATGGCAAGATTCCGTACTTTTGCCCCAAATAAACAAACGCTTTCTAAAGGAAGGCTCCATTTGGACAAAGGAATAATCCATAAAACCAGAATATTATGAACAACCGCAACAACAACGACACAAACAAGTATCATTTCAAGAACCTCGTCTTCGAAGGCGGCGGTGTGAAAGGCATTGCCTATGTGGGCGCTCTTGATATACTTGACCAAGAAGGCATCCTCAAAGACATTGAGCGCGTTGCGGGCACTTCGGCAGGCGCCATGGTGGCAGTCCTCGTCGGCTTGGGGTATTCCCCAAAAGAATTGGGAGAAGTCCTTTGGAGCATCAAATTCAAGAATTTCTTGGACAGCGACTGGGGTGTCGTACGCAACACAAAACGTCTTCTCGAAGATTACGGCTGGTATAAAGGCGACTTTTTCCGCGACCTCATGGCAGGCTACATCGAGAAGAAGACTGGCGACGGGGAGATTACTTTTGCGCAACTGAAAACGATGAGAGACTCGGGGAAGCCATTCCGCGACATTCACCTGATAGGCGCCGACCTAACCACCGGTTTGTCAGTCGTGTTCAATTCCGAGCATACCCCCAACGTTAAGGTTGCCGACGCTGCCCGTATCTCCATGTCCATCCCGTTGTTTTTCGCTGCCGTCAAAGGTGTCGAAAACGACAAACACATTTATGTCGACGGTGGATTGCTGGACAACTACGCCATCAAGGCTTTTGACCGGGTAAACTACGTCTCCGACAAAAAGAACATCAGATGGACTGAGTATTACGAAAAAAACAACAAAAAGCTAATCGAGATCATAGAGAAAAAGAAGGGCAAGGAAACAGTCAACGAGTTTATCTACAACAAGGAGACTTTAGGATTTAGGTTGGACTCAGAGGAAGAAATCGCATTATACCTTGACCCCTCAGCCTCGGCACCGACCAAAGAGATCAAAAGCTTCTTCACCTATACCAAAGCACTAGTCACCACGCTCATCGACTTCCAAAACAACGTGCATCTGCATAGCGACGACTGGCAACGTACCGTTTATATCGATTCGCAAGGCGTGAATTCCATCGATTTCAACCTCTCCGATGCGAAGAAAATAAGTCTGGTCCAAGCTGGAGCCAATTTCACAGAATCCTACTTGGAGTGGTACAATAACGAAGAAGAGAAAGCCAACAAGTAACAGCCAAGCAAAGGACACAACAAACAATTGTTAACCAAATCTTTATGAAGTACACCTTATCGACTAATGGTGTAGGCAAGTTATTGATGATTGCCTCCCTTTTTCTTATCACCGCTTTTGCAAAAAACGCAACGGCACAAGAATCTTTCTTCAGTTACGACAACCGCACCTTCTTTGAAGCCGACGGTCGCCTCGGCAAATATTTCCCCTTTGAGGATCGGCACGCCTATATGAAAGTGTTGCCCCAATACGGCCTCGACCTCCGCATTGGACGCCAAACCGACGGTCGGATGAAATGGGAGCGTGACTTCAACCATCCTTCCTATGGCGCCTTCCTGCGTCTCGAGAAAAACAACGTGGACAGCATCAAATTCGTCGACCGTGACGCCAACGGATATGAGCGAACCACTTGGCGTGCCCTCGGCAACTGCTATTCGTTGGGCGGCTTCATCAACGGACATCTGTACCAAGGTAAATATTGGTCATTCGACTACGACATCATGGGCGGACTTTCGTTTTGGACGAAACACGGCGACGAGTTCATCGGCTCTGTGGCCAATGTGCATCTTGCCATCGATGCGGGTCCGACCTTTATGATTGAGGACAACTTCGACCTTACGCTTCGCTATCAGTTCTCGCATTCATCGAACGCGGCTCTCAAGCTGCCCAACTGCGGCATCAATGTGTTCAGCTGGGTGGTGGGTTTGCGATACCATCCCAACGGTCGGCCAGAAATGGTGTCCAAGGAGCAACCACGGCCCAAGTTCCAGAAATCCACCTCTGTTTTCGCCACAGAGTCGGTAGGGCTTTTGCAGACAAACGAGTCAATGCGAAGCTACCAGACCGCCGACGGCACGATGGTGAACGACCTGCCCGTCGAACGGCCTTATTACATGGCTGATGTCATCCAATTGGGCGTGCACCGTCAGTTCCATCCCAAGTTCAGCTATGACATTGCCTTGGATTTCGGATGGACCGGAGAGACACGGCGCATGTATGAAAAAGCCCATCAGATGTATGACGATGGGCATCATTACTTTACCGACGAAGACGCCATTCCGCTGATGGAATACAGCTTTGCAAGAGGCTTGCACCTCGCTCCTTCCGCAATGCTCGAAATCAACTATAACCGCTTTGCGTTCTGCCTTGGTGGCGCCTACTACCTTTGGCACGGCATCTACTACGGCACCGACCCCAAAAAAACCTGGGGCTTGGCCGAATCGTCGGAGAGCAACTTCGAGGACACCTACCTCCCACCTTGCTACCGAACTTTCTACGGTCGGCTCGGCTTCAAGTATTACCTAGGCGAGAACCGCAACGTGTTCGTGGGTTCGTTCATGAAGGTGCATGAGGTGGTCATCGACTATGCAGAGCTCACTTTCGGTATCAATCTCTACAATTGGAAAGGCGGGAAATAATCAATCACCGTAGTCCACTTCCTTGAGGAGATAGCCCTGTTCGTCGTACCATTTCCAATGGCCACTTTGCCGGCCTTCCTTATAGAAGCCTTCATAATACAGATTGCCGTTTTCCTGCCAAACGGTGGCAGCGCCTGTGCGTTTCCCCTCTATGAAGGTTCCAATGCTCTGCATCCTCCCGTCGGGGAAATAAGCGGTCCACTTCCCATCCATCATGCCGTCTTTCATGCCACCTTCCATCTTCACCTGTCCCGAATCGTAATACTCAATTTCCTTCACACAGTTGTTGTGCCTGTTGTAATAACGCACCACTTGGGCTTGTCCGTTAGGATAAGCCACCTCAACCTTTTCGGTCAATTGTCCCGAACATGAGGCCATAACAAGAAGTGTCGCAAAAAAGAAAAATAGCTTTTTCATATTGTCATGTATTATTATCTATCGAAAATCAACCTCATACCTTTATCTTTTTCATAATGGACGCCATTCTCAAAGACCAAGTTACCGTTCACGAAAGTGTGCGTCACTTTGGAATGCGATTGGATGCCATCGTAAGGTGTCCAGCCACATTTCGAGTATTCGTCCTTGTCCGAAATCCAATGGCTGACATTCAGGTCAACCAAGGCCAAATCAGCATGATAGCCTTCGCGGATGAAGCCACGACGGTCGATGCGATACAGAATGGACGGATTGTGACACATCAGCTGCACCAACAAGGGTAAATCACGATTCGTCGCCTCCAACATAATATCCAACGAATGCTGAATGGACGGGAAACCCGACTTGGAGGTGAAATAATCGTCCGTGAATTTCTCGGATTTCAAATGCGGTGCATGGTCGGTGCCGATGGTATCTATCAAGCCGTTGCGCAAGGCTTGAAGCAGTGCCTCCTTGTCGCGGTGCGACTTGATGGCGGGATTGCATTTGATGACGAAACTCTTGCGCTCGTAATCATGTTCGTCAAACCAAAGGTAATGCGGACAAGTTTCAGCAGTTATTTTTTTGTCTTTCAATGGAATATCATTCCTAAACAACGACAATTCCTTTTGCGTTGAGATGTGCAGCACATGCAACCTTGCGCCAAACTTTTCGGCCATATCGACGGCCTTTGACGAGGAACGGTAGCAGGCTTCGGCAGTGCGGATGAAAGGATGGATTCCCGCATCGGGCGTTTCCTCTCCTTTGTTTACGAGATCCTTGAAGCGCACCGTGCTGGCATGAATCGTCGCCTCATCCTCGCAATGCGCCGCAATCAGGCACGGCGACTCACGGAACAGACGCACCAGCACCTCGTTTTGGTCGACGAGCATATTGCCCGTGCTCGAACCCATGAACAGCTTGATGCCGCACACCGTCTTCGGGTCGGTCTTGACGACTTCCGAAAGGTTGTCGTTGGTCGCGCCGAGATAGAAGGAATAATTGGCCAGCGACTTCTCCGCAGCAAGGTCAAACTTCTGTTGCAAAAGCTCTTGCGTGGTGGTTTGCGGCATGGTGTTGGGCATATCCATGAACGAGGTCACGCCACCTGCCACGGCAGCGCGGCTCTCGGTGTAGATGTCGGCCTTGTGCGTCAAGCCCGGCTCACGGAAATGCACATGCTCGTCGATGATGCCTGGGATGAGGTATTTGCCTTGGGCTTCAATGACTTGAGTCGAAAGTCGTTGAGCTTGTCGAAACGCCGTCTCAGCATCAACCGGCCCTTCGACAGGCTCAGGGGCCTCACTCTCTCGAACAATCTTGGCAATCTTGCCGTCTTTAACAAAAACACTTGCCACGAAAGTCTGGCCTTCGTTGACAAGTGTCGCGCCTTTTATGAAGTAATTCATGATTTTCTCGGTTTGATTTTACCCGTCATGCCGCGCCAACGCAAATTGAGCACCCCGAAAACGGCCTCACGGAAAATGCCTTTGCTCATCTTCGACTGGCCTTCGCGGCGGTCGGTGAAGATGATTGGCACTTCCTCAATCTTGAAGCCGAGTTTCCAAGCGGTGTATTTCATCTCGATTTGGAAGGCATAGCCCACGAACTTGATTCTGTCGAAATCGATGGTCTCGAGCACCTTGCGGGTGTAGCACACGAAGCCTGCCGTGGTGTCGCGCACCTGCATCCGCGTGACGAAACGCACATAAGCCGAAGCGTAATACGACATCAGCACGCGGCCCATCGGCCAGTTGACCACATTGACACCCGTCTTGTAGCGCGAGCCCACCGACAAATCCGCACCATTGGCGCAGGCATCATGCAACCTTGACAAGTCGTCGGGGTTGTGCGAGAAGTCGGCATCCATCTCGAAAACATACTGATAGTCGCGCTCCAAGGCCCACTTGAAACCCGTGATGTAAGCTGTGCCAAGTCCCAGTTTGCCAGCCCGTTGGATCATAAACAGGCGGTCGCTGATTTCCTGCATCAGCGTTTTTACGATGTCGGCGGTGCCGTCGGGGCTGTTGTCGTCGATAATCAAAATGTCGAACGCCATCGGCAGGTTGAACACATAGCGGATGATGTTCTCGATGTTCTCTTTTTCCTTGTAGGTGGGAATGATGACCAAATTCTCTGACATATCAAATGCGTTTTCTTATCAACGCGCAAAGATAGGGGAAAATTGCCGACAAAACGAAGAAATATGAAATTTTGATTTCGGCATTTAAGCCCATGCCTTTATAACATATCAAATCTCTGACTATTTCATAGATTTATGCCAACCTTAAAGATATGTTACATGCCAATGGCCTTATCCTAAACAAATCTTTCTCATTTTGCCTTCCTCTTCCATTTTTTCCACCATTTGGCGGAACAGCCCTCAACAATCAAATTCACTTTGTTGGAAAAGATTTCTCCTTGGAACATGTGTATTTGCTGCCCGTTGAGACTATCAAATAAAGTATCATTTATCGCATTGTCATAATAATAAAAATAGAACTTATACCGGCCTGGCTGGAGTTTCTTTTCGGATAAGACGGGAAAAAGATGTACAACAGTATCTGCATGATATAATAATAGCGACTCATCATCATAATAATGCAAACTGTCACATGGAACATCCCGTTCCAGCGGATTTGCAATCCGCTGGTGCAGAGTCTGGGGATTTGCCATCCCCTTTATTTGCTGGGGCTTTCATGGCGTTAGATGCTTGTTTAGGCGACAAGGTATACATATTATTTTGAAATTGCAACAGGACGGATTTTTTTGCCTGAAGGGCTGTCACACTGTGGCGGCTGCCGTGGTACGACAGCCCTACAACGGCTGGTTTGGCATTGCAAAGGCTGAGGCTCATCGCTTCCGAATTGCAAATTCGGAAGAACGAGGTCTGACCTCCAAAAACGGGCTCTGGCACACATTCCCTGCATCTTGAGAAATACTATTCGCACTTTCCCAGAATTGTTTCGCTATCAAGACCTCCTTGAGTAAGAATCCTAACAAGGAAATCCCGAAATTGTTCTTCATAGTAATTATCCTTGGGACATATTGGGCATTTGAATAAGAACTCAGTAGTTATTGACCCGTTTGTAATCGAAAGATTAATGGTTGGTTCTGGTCCGGCAATAATCCAATAAGCAGATGTCTTCATCTTTTCCGATATTATTGTCGAAGCTATCTGATAGCATTCACCAGCCAGTTTATCGAAATCTTCTTTGGTAAGGTTGATGATTGTATCGGTAATGGTTTTCGAACGATAATAGTGACTTGTATTGGCGACATGATCTCGGACTTTGGTCGAGCCCTTGCTAAACAAGGTTTTCTCGGTGGAGACAGTCAGCCAATAATCATGCGTGAATATGTCGTACATCATTTCTACATGACGTTCGTACTTTGGAGAGTTTGGGTCGAAATAATCGATCTTGAAAATTAGCCCCTCATATTGCGCTTGCATTGGAATGCATAAAGCAAGCGTCATAACCAACAAAATAAGATGTTTTGCTTTCATAATATACAATTTGGGAATTAATATCTAAGGATAAGATTGTATTGATAACTATGAAACAGATGAGAATAGTTATAATTCGTAACCATTTGTGGGTTCCAGGAATAGGAGAAGCTAATATTAAATCCCGTTCCATTTGGGACGGCAATTGGAATTGGCGTACATTTATTCATCATCCAAAAATGGCCTTCCGCAGTTGCCAAATACCGTGGCTTCGTATAACCAAACATATAAAGTTCACCTGCAGTATGCCAATCACACCGATCTAATGGAGTTCCTGCCAGAATTGCTCTTGTGTAATCCGAAAAACCATCACAGCCAAATTCGTCATGTGTATGTATTTCGAATTTTGCGCCTCTATAAAGAGTAGCAGAAGCCATCACACTATTATTTTCATCTGATAAACTGATATAGGGATCTATGTGGGGACCATGTTTTGGCTGATAATATGCAATATACTTAGCCTCACGACCTGAGCGCATCGATTGCTGAATTGTTTCCATCATTTCAGAAAACTCTCCGTATTTCACACCAAGACCCTTAAAACCGCCTTGGCAATAGCCTTGATACAGCATGGCATGATATCCCGCAAAAGAGGAAAGGCCGGACAAGCCAACACTCAACCAATTAATTGAATTATTCTCATTGGTAACATAATTGCACACTTGACCTGTCAAGTTAGCAGCGCAGCCACTTAAAAAGGCAGCTTTTCCGCCATATAACCCACAACCTCCACCGACATAGCCGCCAACTGAGCCACTAATGCATCATTTCCATAAGCCATTTAAAACATCCGCTCCGAGAGTTTTACTATTTGTCGCCAGGCCTTGTATCATGCCATTACCAGCGCCTGAAAAGGCACCTGCTACCGCCCCTCCTGCAACAGCTCCATATGCCGAAGATACGGCGTTTCCTATTCCAGCAGTGGCTGTTCCAACAACAGCTCCACCAATTGTTGACCACGCCAAATCCCATCCCGACAACCCAGCAGCTCTGCCAATACTATAACCGTTCCATGCACCCAATAGTCCTCCGACTACATACTGAACCCATTCTCCATCCGGGTCGGTGTACCTCAACGGATTATTCAAGCAGTATGCATACCTGTTGAAGCCCTGCATGGTTTCCGGGCTTTGCACATAGTTGTCCACCGAGAGGAAACTGCTCATTATGGGATCGTACATCCTGCCGTTCATGTTGATGAGACCAAAAGCGTAATGATGCTCGTGCCCTGTGAAGCCACGGTCGAGCATCGGCCCTTCGACAGGCTCAGGGACCGTGTAGCCCGTCCAAGTGGCAGGGTCGCGCGGGTTACCCCAGGCGTCGAAGATCTGCTCCAAAACCATATCACTTTCGTCATCAGTAATGGCGGTGTATGACCCAAGATGATCTTTCAGGATGTATTGAACCTCTTCCATCCCGTCTGTCTTTGTCACCATGGCAAAAACGCCCATCGGTCCGCTCAGGTAAGTATATGACTGTTGACTGGAAGCCAAATGTCGCACAAATTCGCAATTGCCAACATAATCTTTTCCAACCATCAGCGTTGCGCCATCGGTGGCTGTCATTCTTGTTCGTTGGTGGTCATAACCGTATTCGAACACATAGCGGTTAGAACCATTGCAGTTCACGGCTCTCACCTTGTCGAACATGGTGTAAGCGATTTCCTGACAGTCCGTCGCTGCGAAAAAGCCTTCCATCGTCGCGCTGCTTACAGCATGGGGCCGCAGCTGCCCGTCGGGGCCAACATAGTCGTATTGGGCCGACGAGAAGAAGACGTCGAGCCCGTCGGCGCGCTTGTCGGCCATGCGGCCCAGGGCGTCGTAGGCCATGCGGCCTGTCGGCACGCCGTTCAGCCAGATGCTGTCCAAACGGTTCAGCCAGTCATATGTGAATCGCTCTTCCAAGTTGCGCAGGTTGTCTTTTCTGGCGGCTAAGTTAGTTTTTTTTTCGTAAATGTGACAAAAAGTCTTCGGGCGGTATTTTGAGAATCCGCCCGAAGACAGCACCATTAATCAAATTTTATCAACTATACGGCCTACATACTATCTAACACTACGGAGACAAAACGGCCATCTGTTTCCGATTTGCTTTCCTCAACGAAACACTCGGGCGAATACTTGCCCCAATTAATAATTGTTGGATTGTAACTCACAGAATTATTATATCCGTTGGTATAGATTATCTTTTGCAAACGATTATAGTATAACAAATCATCGTGACGCCCTGATTCGTCATCATACTCAAAATCATACCTTGCAATTTCTTTATCCCACCAATTAATCCGAATCGCCGTCAACAAATTCCTTAAGTCAATCGTATTGTTACCAATAAAGAACTTTTCTTCATCATCTCTGGTGGTATAATCAAGATATACCGTATAGCACGGGCTATAGTCTGCCCTTCCTGTGTACTTGACATAAGCAAGCACATAGCTTGCACCTCCTTTATTGTAATGATACTCTACATAGTTGCCATTTCTATCCTCAACCCTATCAAGCAGCCACAAACAAGCATCTTTTGATTGTTGCAAACCGATTCTAGAATCCCGAGTTCTTCCATATTCCATAATTAGGCCCTCGGGGATCCTCACCTCAAACCACGCCAGGCCAACCGTAGTGTCGTTTGCAGCACGATGTGAAACGATTTTCTTCAATCAATCAATTTCGGTTTTATATTCCGTTTGATCGCAACCATATTCGCCAGAGATGGCCATCAAGCGTTGCCCGTCCAAAGCGAATCTGTCGTGTTCGAAATCAACTGGAAGCGTGGCTAAGTCATGGAACATCGTTGGGCCTGTCCTTGTTATCGCCGAAACCCCACCTAGATTCCAGCTCCAACCGAGTAACCCGTTTCCACTTTGACTATTATAGACAATAGATAGGTCTGGACGCATTCCATTGATGCCTTCAGGCACTTGGATAGGGATTGCGTATGTAGCCCCTCCCAATGAGCCGACATCGACTACAGCCGGAATTGCGCCGACAACACCCATCCCTTCTCCATTAGGGCCACCCAGTTCCATTGCTGGAGGATTCAGGGTGTGTAAGGCCGCTTCTCGCATAGTTTCATCTTCTTGTGACACCACGCAAAGAGACATCAATATTATCGCTAAAGTAAACACTATCTTTTTCATAATGCATTCATTTTTATGGTTTAATACTTCACGATTTTCCATATTTGCGATTCTTCCCCAACCACAAACTGCAACAAATAGACCCCCGCTGGGTAATTGGACAAGTCGAACTCTTCCGTACCAACAGTCAAACTCCTTTTTGTCAAGGCATCACCGTGCGATGTAAGAAGGACGACTTGTAAATGAGTACCCATCCATTCTTTATCCAACTCAACCAAAAAGAGACCTTTTGTAGGATTAGGATAGATACTCAGTTTCATGCCACCAATTTGATCCATGACGATAGATGCCAACCCTTGGGGGTTCTCAACAGACCTTCCGTTCTCAGAGATTTTTCCAAATTGAACACTTCGGCTAATCCGATTACCGCAGGCATCATAGTCAAAAGCCTCCTCACCGATGTTCTGAGCGCAACAACACGCTGCTAAAAAAAACCTAAAACCACCATTAACAATGTCTTTCGTGACAGTGTTTTACTAACAATTTCTTTTTGCAAGTACATAATGCTATTTTTGATTAATGCAAGTTTATTTTGATGCAAAAATAGCATTAATTTTCAATATACAACAAAATTTACCCGATTTTTTGTAAAATAGTACAAATTTATACAAATAAAGAGACTTCCAGGGCCCTTAACCGTTTATGACCAGAGACCTGCCTTTTCTCACTAACACGCACAAAAAAAAGCCCGCCCGAAGGCAGGCTTATATGATTATGACGGTCGCGAACTTATTGTTCCTTGACCACAACGTTCTTGATTTCCCATGTGGCAGAGTCGCCAGAGCCACCATCGGGGCAGATATAACGGAAAGCGATGCGACAAGTGGATGTCTTGAACTCAGCAGGGATCACGAGGTCGCCAGCCGCGACAAATTGCCATTTCACCGTAGGCTGATTGAGGATGGTCAGTTCAACCCATCTCTCATCGTTCGGGTTTTCCCCGTTATTGTATTCGTTCGTCACAAAAACGGCATAGTAGCCATCGTTCACACCCACATTGATACTATTCTCAGGACCTCTTGCATGGTCGAAGTTCAAAACAGGATTCGTGCTATTGCTCAGGTCAATCACTGGGCTGATAAACCAGTCCTCATTGGCGTAGGTTACATTGGTGGCAAAGCCCGACATTACCGCACCATAATCAGGATGTGCCGTGTTGAAATACCATTCCTGCTCGCCAGCGACACTATAGCCGTAGAAAGTATTGAAACTGGCTTGAGAGGTCAAGGTTTGGTTGAAATACTCGATGCCTGGCCCAGGCGGCGTAGGCGTTGCGCCTGGATCTGTGCCATAGCTGTTGCCATTAATCTCGGCATAGGTGACATTCTTGACACCCGCTTTCTGGAAATACCTCTCAAGTGTACCATAAAGCAACACTTCCTGCTGAAAATTACCAGGATTATCAGCGAGATTCAATCCCGTGCGCACGGCTCCAACGGGCAGTTGAACAGGAATGCACTCCGTTTCACCGGAAGCACTGAGGTTCGACGAAATGATGATATTGGTTTTCACATCCGTTGAAGAAGAAAACACATAATTGTAACTACCATCTATCACGCCAACAAGATAGTCCTTCACCCAATACTTATTGCCATCGGAAGTCTCGATACCCAATGCAATTACATCATTGGCTGTATACGGGTTCTCACGGCTACCGTCACCTTCAACTTCACCCGGAGTGGGCGGTTCGGGCGGCGTCACACCACTACCTTCTTGTACCGTAATGCTTTGGATTTCAATCGTTCTCGACTGAGCATCCGTAGAAGTGTATTTAATGGCCACAAACACATTCTGTCCAATGAAGTTATTCAAACTCGTTTCAACCGTCTGGAAATCATCGAAACTCGATGTGTTCGGATAAGTGGTCTGCATATTGGTCCAAGTGGCCGCAGTCGGGTCAGTGCCATAGACATAGTCCGTGGATACCTGCAAGCTGACATCTGTCGCGTCAGCATTTTGATACTGAGCAGAATACGTCACAGAAACCTTGGCCTCACTCACACCCGTGACCGCCACGGGTGAAGAAATCAACCAGTCTTCGTTAGCATGAGAGCCACCCGAATATCCCGTCATCTTGGCAGTATTGAAGTCTATTCTCCAAAATTGAGGGCCCATCACATCATAAGTCATATACGTGCCAAACTCCTTGGTGAAAGACTGCGTGTAAGGCATCGTCTGAAGCTGGCCGCCCGTGCCAGGAGTCGGAGGCGTTGGGCCACCGCCCGGCACTCCTTCCGCAACAAGGATAAACTTCACCTCGAAGGTGCGTGACTGCGTTTCCGACGAGAGGAACTTGATAGCCACCGTAACAGTCTCGCCAAGGAAGTCGTCGAGGCTGGTTTCGACGGTTTGGAAGTCAGACCAACCACCCGTGTTGGGATAGGTCACCTGCATTTGAATCCAATTCGCAGTAAGTGGGTCAGTACCCTTCACATAATCCTTTGAGATTTGCAGTGTGACGTCTTCGGTATTGCTATTCTGGTATTGCGCCACATAGTTGACCGCTACTTTGACATGGTCGACACCTGTGAGTGCCACGGGAGCCGAAATCAGCCAATCTTCGTTGGCATAGTTTGCATTGTTCACGTGGCCCGTCATGGTAGCGGTACCGTAATCGGTTTTCCACTTTTGGTCGCCAGCCACGCTGTAAGTCGTGTAGGTACCAAACGACAAGGCGAAGTCCTGATAATACGGCAGGCCGTTGTCGCCACCAGGCACATAGCCGTCAAACTCAAGCTCGCGAGCCGAGCGGATGAGCAGCTGCCAAGTGGTGCCATACACCGAGGCGATGGCGACGAGGTTGCCTGTGCCTTGCGGCAGCGAGTCGTTGGCGAAGTTGGCGTAGTTGCTCGTGCGCACGATGACACTGCTGGTCGGATTCGACGGGTCAATCAAGGTGCGGTTGCCGTAGGTGGTGGGATCGGCGAAGGTGTTCTGGTCGGTGAACTTCACGTTCTCCAACTTGATCAAACCAGCGAGGTGCTGACCAGCAACGACATTGGCGATGGTGGTCACGGCAGGCTGGATGGGCTTGTTGTTGGCCAAAATGACAATGTGACCATCAGGGCCGAAGTCGCTCAGCTGCGGCAGGTTGTTGTACATAGCATAGGTGACGCCTTTCAGATAGACGCGGATGGAGTCGCCGATGCGGAGGCCGGAAGTGGCATCCAAGTAAAGTTCGATGGCGGCACCCGTGGCGCGGTCTTGCATGAAGGCGGCCTTGTAGAGATTGCCCGACACCTCGTCGGCGGTGACGATGCCATACACCGAGGCGTCTTCAGTGAACACGGTACCCGATTCCATATTCAGGATGTCTTGGATGGTGTAAACCGTTCCGATTGGAAGGTCTTGAATGGGCGGTTCAGGATACTCTTTCTTGCAGGCGGTGAACATCATGACCACCATGGCAAGAAGCAAAAATGCGTTGAATACTCTGTTTTTCATTTTATTGTGTGTTTAATTTATTGTTCTTTTTCTGGATTGTTTCGCTTTGCTCGCAATGACGCCCAATGCTGTTGTAGCGTCATTGCGAGGAAAGCACGACCGAAGCAATCTACTTTCTAACTGTCAAACTGATGAAGTAATTGATACCATACATATACGAATACTTCTCGGGGAACATGTCGGGGTTGTTGGCGTCGAAACGGAGTTGTTCGTAACCGTAGAGGATGGTGTTCTTGTTGTTGAGCAGGTTGTTGACGCTCACGTTAACCAGGAAATAGTAGCCTTTGTAGCGCTTCGAGAAGCCGCCATAGAAGTCGAGCGTGAAGGCCGACTTCATCGGGGTTTGGTTCAAGACATCCTCAATGCGGATGTCGCCCTGGGCGTAGTGCAGCATGCCTTCTTCAGTGTGGTTGTATGGGTTCACGTCGAAGTACATGTTGGCCATATAGTTGGCATTGAGGCTCACCCACCAATACTTCGGCGAGTTGTACTTGATGCCCAACGAAGCCACCGACTCGGGACCCGAAGAAACATGATAGTTCTTCAAGTAGGCAACGCTGTTTTCGATATAAGCCGAAGCATTGTTGTCATCGTAAACCGAGAAAAACGGATTGTTGTCATAGACATGGATGCCATTGGCGGCAGCGGCCTGCAGAGTGATGGTCGGGGTGACGTTGTACTCCGCGCCCATCTCCAATCCGAGGCTCCTCTGGTCGACGCCCGTCATGATGAAGTTGACAAACTCGCTGGTGTAGGAATTCTCGCTGCTGGTGCTGCTGTTCAGATACACGTTCTCACAATAGAAGCTGCGATTCCAGATGAGGTTCTTGTAAGAGGTGTAATATCCCGTCAGGCGGAACTTGAACTCGGGCGAGCGGTACAAATAGCCCAAATCAACGGCTTTGATGACTTCGCTCTTCAAGTCGTCGGAGACGAGGGTGTGGCGCGTGCGGGGCGATACGTAGATGTCTCTGAACTGCGGCGCTTGGTTTTGGTAAGCCAAATTCAGCACGAGGTGGTTACGGCCGTTGATGGCGTAGGTGACACCGCCTTTCACACTCGGGTCGAAGAAGTTGTGCATCTTGTCGTCGCCGTATGAATTGTCGGCAAACTCACCGTTCTTGAACAGGCCTTCGCGCCAAATCTGCGTAAACGAAGCCTGCAAACCGAGATAGAGGTCGAAATTGCCGACAAGCCAATCCACTTGATCCCAAACACGGTAGGTGTTGCGATTGGCCAAATAGTTGTAATTGATGATGTCGCCGACCTTGGCCACGTGGTTGGTGTTGTTGAGGTCCACCTGGCATTCATCGTTCTCAAGGTTCTCGGCGTACTTGTTGATGTCGAAATAGTAATCGCCACCGAGCAGGTCGTTCACGTTTTCATAGTAATGCGTCTTCGAAACATTGACGGCCAAGCCACCCGTCATGATCAGGTTGGGAAGGAACTCGTGCTTGAAATAGCTGGCGCCGCCCGTTTGCATCTTGTCGTAGTGGCGTTCGGAAAGGATGTACTTGGAGAACTTGCCTGTCACCGTACCGTCCTGACCGTTATTGGCGTTCTCGACGGTGAAAAGGTGATTGCGGTTGGCGTTGTAGAGCGCGTCCCAATCCAATTGGCAAACCGAAGCGTCGCGGTTGAGCCAGGCGTTGAGTTGCGCCTCATATTCCGCCGTGCTGTGGGCGTGGTTGAGGTAATAGCTCGGCAGGTTGCGATAGTAGTCGGGACGCGGGTCCTTGGCTTCGCCCCATTCGAGGCTCGTCTGTCCGGCGCGGCCAGCAAAATAATAGGCCGTCGTCGTGAACGAAGTCTGACGGTTCGGCGTCCAATACCAAGTGAGCTGCGCCATCGGCTGGTGATAGGTGCTCACACGCGAGTTGCGGATGACCTGCGTGCCGTTCTCGTCGATGGTCTGGTAGCCCCAGTTGGGGTTGTAGAAGTTGGAACCGACCAAGTCGTAGGCCTCTTGCACCACGGGTGCCGAACCGCCGCGTTGCGAAGGCGCACCGAAGAAAGTGAAGTCGAGGCTGTGCTGGTCGTTGATCTTTTTCTCCACCGAGAGGAAGTAGCTGCAGACCCGATAGAAGGTGCCTTCGGTGTAGCCTTTACTGGCATAACGACCCGAGGCCGCAGCCATCAGGTACCACCCCTTCCCTATCTCGCCCGTGCCGATGGAGGCCGTGGCGCGATGATTGTAGCTGCGGTTGCTGAAGGCATAGCTCAGCGAGATTTGCTTGCGGTACTGCGAAGCGCGTGTCGAGTATATCGTCAAGCCGCCGAGACCGCCGAAGCCGGCATCGGTCTTGCCCAAGCCTTCGACGAGGACCGAATTGCGGAAAGCGTCGTTGAGGCCGCCCCAGTTGGAGAAGACGGGGCGTCCCGTCTCGGGGTCGTTCATCAGGATGCCGTTGATCATCACGTCGCTGTACTTCGAGTCGTTGCCGCGCACGCGATAGCGCAGCGAGCCGAAGTTGTAGGCCGCGATGCTGTTGAACACGTCGCGCGACGAGTTCAAGAGCGTAGAGGCATCGTTGACCGAGGTGGACGACTCGTCGAAGTCGGAGTCGAGCAGAATCACCGTCGGCACATCGTGTTGGTTGAGGTCGGTCGTGTCGATGGTTTGCGCCGCAAGCCGCCCTACCATCAGCACGAGAACCGCCAGTAAGAATAGAGATTTCTTCATATTGAGTTAGTTATGATTTTTTATATCATTGAAAACAACGGGCAAATATAGGGATTTTTCAGTTGTGGCCTACTCGTTTGTGCTTTTTTGGACCAATTTCCGAAAATTGCACATCCTGTTTTGGTTTATATTTATAATAATTCTAATTATATTGTTTTTTTGATAAAATCTTCAAAAAGGGCTTGACAAACAATATTTTTTTTCTATCTTTGTCCCCGAAATCGTGATGCCATGCGACCCAACCGCCATATAACGCCCCTTTTCTGGTTTTTCGGCCAAAGGCTGGAAACAGGTTTCCGCAGCTTTTCGGGAATGCTTTCCAACTCCATATACATCCCGAGCATCGCATGGCTTCAACCACAATTACGGAGTTGCCCTCGTTGCAATGCGTTCAGGCCAAGTTTCCTTGACGAAATATGGCATATGGGCAAGAACAAGTTCATCAAACCTTTTTCCTCGCCATCGCAAGTGCTTGCCGTTGGCGGGGAGAAACCATGATTAGGCGGCGAACAAGCCATGAAAACGCCTCTGCATCGAAAGGCAAAACGATGCAGGAAGCACAGGAAGCCTCATAAATAACAAACACAAAAATCGAGAAATAATGAACACAAAAAAAATACTCGGTGCAGTTTCCCTGATTGCCATCCTTACAGTGGTAATATATGCATGCAATAAAGAAAAAGACCATTCAAATATCAGTGAAACTCCTAATCTTGGGAGTAATGGACATGAGGAAGAACAATGTCTCTACACCCCTGAAATTACACGTGAAAATATCGACAACATGATCTGCTTTTACTACGACGAGTATATTCAGACCCATAAATCCAATGGACCTGGCTTTTTTGAGCGAGTATGGAAATGGTTAATTGCACATACAGGAAGAAATGAGTTTTTCCCAAACGAAAACTGTCCTTATAGCAATCCATGCGGGCCTTGTCCAGGGATCTGTCTAAACGCAAGAGACGGAGAAGTCTTTTCAGCAGTATCTGATGACTACCTGCTTTCAAAAAGCGAGTATGAAGATGGTATCAGATTGTTTCAAGCCGCCTTATTTAACGATTCTATTATGGGCTTAACCTTTATGCAGTCGTGTTTCGTTGCTGCTGATGGGAATTTCTATATTCCCGAGGATTTCTCTATAGGCTCTCAGGCTGCTGCAACTTTCGGCAAAAATGAAATAATCATTTTACAAGGCACTTATCCCGTAAGCAGTGCGTACACACAAAATGGCACCACTTTAGTGAAGGTTCAAACATTCTAAAGCATGAGAGAACTCAGTGTTTTAATAATGGCTGTCACCACCTTATCCCTAAGTTCATGCCGAATACCTCGCGAGGTACTTTGGGACATGATGGTGGCACCGTTTTCAGGGATGGACAAGGAGCAAGTACTCGACATTGACAGGTTCATGCCCGATTGTCGCCATGCGCAGTTTGAGTTTAACACGAACTATCTTGACAGCCTGAGGCATAATGACAAGTTTTACATCAACACTCAAAGTGCCCAAAGAGGCAGCTTTTCACTAATCCAAACGCGGATGTATGATTCAACGGGACGCATCGCAGGCGGCTACGAGATTTGCATGGGCAATGCGAAATTCCTCGGCATTTTTGAGAACATGCCTCTCGCAAGCAATTACGAGCAAGTGAACGGATATGTTAACCGAAAAGTGTGTTTTCAAAA
>JAFUAA010000034.1 GCA_017460915.1 Bacteroidales bacterium
CAAAGAAGTTCAATGTCATCCCCTTGAGATGGATCGTCGAAAGGCCTTTCGCCTGGCTCTACAACTTTAGGAGAATCGCCATGGACTACGAGTTCTACTCCGAATCCTCTGAGGCCATGATACAAATTGCCTTCTCAAAAAATCATGCTCAACAAATTATCAACCTGAAATTTAAACAGACTCTTAATATTCCACTTTATCCTCTTTTTGCTGCCATGCCTTGAAAGTCTCAATGGCTTCCTCGCGCAGCAAAGGGATGAACGGCACGGAGCGTTCGCCGATGGGTTGCTCCAACTCCTTGTAGATGAAGTCGTCGGCGAAGTCGATCTCGGCGGCGTCTTTTTTTGTATTGCCGTAAAACACCTTCTCAATGCGGGCCCAGTAGATGGCGCCGAGGCACATCGGGCAAGGCTCGCACGAGGTGTAGATGACGCAATCCGAGAGGTCGAAGGTGCCTAATTGTTTGCAGGCTTGACGGATGGTGTTCACTTCGGCATGGGCGGTTGGGTCGGTGTCGAGGGTGACGCTGTTGGCGCTGCCTGCTATGATTTCGCCGTTTCGCACGATGACGGCCCCAAAGGGACCGCCACCGTTTTTCACGCTCTCGTTGGCGAGGTGGATGGCCTCGCGCATGTATTCTTTATCTTGTTCTGTGATTTGCATGGTCGTTTGTTTATGAGCAGGGACTAACGTCACCTGCTTACTAATCTGTCGTCCCTACGGGACTTCCTTACTTTCTGTACCTCGCCTCCAATTCCTCGCGGTATTTGTCAGCAATCTCCTTTGCCAATGCCACGCCATCGCCTTGCGGCTCGGCGCTGAAGGTGCCGAGCCGCTCGCGCCACCATTGGCCTTCGTACTTGCAGATGCGCTCATGATAGGCGTGTTCATCGAACGGCTGACCCGCATCAATGGCGGCATCCACATCCTTGAAGAACTCCTTCCAGCGGTAGGCGTAGTAGGTTGCGGTAAGGCCGGCCCAAGCGCGGCTGGCGTATTCGTTCAGCAAAGCGTCTTCCTCGCCCCAGGTGGTGATGATGTTGCGGGCATTGCTTTCGAAATAGTCCTTGTCCTCCTCGGTCGCTCCGATGGCTCTCGCGTCGCGAATCCAGCGCCCCACGAGGAAAGCACTTTCGGTGGCCAAAATCGCGTCAGTGTCGTCGAGAATGGAAGTCATCGTTTGCTCGATTTGGTGCAACTTCTCGTAGTCGCCCTCGCGATAGGCTTTCACATAATCGGCATAAAGGTCACTGAAATAATTGCCCAACAGCTGCCTTGTGATGTTGACCGCATCGAAATGGCGTGTGCGGGTTTCGACATCGGCGACCAAGAGGTTGTCAAGGGCATCCAACAGCGTGATATTGTTGTATTTATAGGTCGGGGCGATGTAATATTGGCGGTATTCGTTGATGTCGCCCATGGTTGGCCTCTGGTTGATGCGGACAGTCTGTCCTGGCGACGACACCTTATTATATACGCTGTCGGCGAGCAGCTTCCATGCGGCACGCATTTCTGGGTCTTCCTTGCCAGCGCGTTGGTCGGCGAGGCGAGCCACCCAAGCGTCCACATCCTGCGTGAGCGGGTTGTCCCAAGCCTTCTCGAAGACGTATTCATACATGAACGGGTTGCAGTCGAAACCTTCCAAAGTAGATCCGAGGCCGATGAAGTTGTCGCCGCCCTTGGCGAAGGCGCGTTCGATTCTCACGTTCACGGTGTCAAGATTGCCGGCCAGCATCGAGTTGCCGCCGAAATTGCCGAGATAGCACCAGATGTAAGGCACACCATAATAGGCATTGGTGCGTTCCCAAACGGGCTGACGCTCACAATAGTAGTCGAGCATGATATGGCAGTCCTTCGGCATGGAGGTGATATAGGCCTCGATGCGGTTGTCGACTTCCCAGTATTGGCGTTCGTTCCAGAACAGCCAAGCCATCTCGAGCCATTTGGCTTCGGGGTCGGCGGACTCCAAAGACTCATACACCTGACGGCTGACGCGGCTCAGATATTCGGGCTCCCAGTTCGGCGGAATCAACTCGTTGAAGATGTCGATGCCGTAGATGTGGTCGGTGCCATAAAACTCGGTCTGCTTGGCGATGAACTTCTGCTGAATATCGGTATACAGCGGGGCGAGCGGGTCGAGGAACTTGCACCAGCAAATGCTGTCGAAGCCTGCCCAGTCGCCCAAAGAAGCCAACGGCGCCTCGGGATAGAGCCGTGTGATGCAAGGCGGCACATGACCAGCAAAGCCAGGCAACACGGGTTTCATATTGAGTTCGCGCTCGCGGGCGACGATTTTCTTTTGCAACTCCTTTTGGTTCTCAAGCCACGACATCGGCAAGGGTCCGCCCCAACGGTCAATGTTCTGCATACGGTGCCAAGGCAAGTGTGCCGGTCCCGTGAAGTAGCTGCGGATTTCCTCGTCGGTGAGGCCGAACTCGCTCCACACCTCATACCAAACCGATTCTTGCCCCGTGATGGCCAGTGGCAGGTTGATACCATTGAGCGCCATCCAATCTATGAAATGCTCCCACTGCGACCAATCCCACCAAGGCAGAGTATAGCCGAAAGTGCAATAATTCAAGAAGAAACGATCGGGCACGCGGGCACTCAAACTGACCTTTTCGGTCACCACAGGCATCGTGGCGGGAATCTGCAAAGGTTCTTCCTTGAACCACGAATATTGCGCCATGCAGTAGTATTTCAAGTAGTGATTAAGACCTACAGCCATGCTGTTGGCGTCGTTGCCTCGGATGACAAGCCGATTCTTAACCGTCTCGATTTCGAAACGGTCGACAGTATCGGCAAGCCGTTCAAGTACAATGTTTTCCGAATACTCGGGCACCACGCGGTTCACCAGTCCGCGCATAGCGATGACTTCGGAATCGGTTTCCTTTTTCGTGCAGCCGAAGCACAGCACGAAGCCTAAAAGGGCGATGAGGGAACTTTTTTTCATAGGAATGATGATTTGTTGGGGGCAAAGGTAGCGTTAATTTTCCTATTTTTGCGCCCATGTCGAAGAAAAAGTTTTACGTCGTTTGGACAGGCCGTCATCCTGGGATTTATGATGATTGGGAGGCCTGCAAAAAAGAAATCATGGGCTGCAAGGGAGCCAAATACAAAGGCTTTCCTGACCGCGTGAGCGCCGAAAACGCCTTCCGCGAAGGGCCAGAAAAGTATTGGGGAAATGACATCGGGGCTGCCCCGATGATCGACCTCTCTAAATTGGCCGAGAAGCCTGTCAGTCCAGCCATTGCCGTCGATGCCGCCTGTTCGGGCAATCCGGGCAAGATGGAGTATCAAGGCGTCCTTGTGGATTTTGGAGTGCAACCTCCGGTGAAATCGAATCTGTTCAAAAGTCCGGTCTTCCCCAATGGGACCAACAATATCGGGGAGTTTCTGGCCATTGTTCACGCGGTCTCGCTGCAAAAGAAGCACGGTTGGCATTACCCTATCTACAGCGACTCGGTCAATGCCCAACTTTGGGTGCGACAAAAGAAATGCAAGACCAAACTGCAGCGCAACGCCAAGAACGAAGCCCTCTTCGACCTCATCGAACGCGCCGAGAAATGGCTGAACGAGAACGCCATAGAAGTGCCCATCCTGAAGTGGAAGACCGAAATTTGGGGTGAAATTCCCGCCGACTTCGGCAGGAAATGAAAAAATGCATACTTTTACCGCCCGAAATCTCGATACAATAGTTCGACAAGCTCATTACAAGAATGTTGAAATTCGACTCGTTTTATTTCCAATGCCCGCATTGCCAAGCCTGGCTCGAAGGTCGTAACCTGAAGGCCGAGCTAGTGAACGAGGCCGTCTTGTATTCCGATGGTAAAGTGCTGAACGACAATTATATCACCACGCCACAGAAGATGATCATGTGTCCATCATGCGGTCATGTCTTCTGGATTGAGGAACCCGTTGAGCCACTCATTACCTATGACAAACCCGAGGCCGAAATCTACTCGTGGAACACGTGGCGCTTCTTCGGCATCAGTTTCTCCGACAACAAAGGCAAATTGGCGCTCATCAACCACTACAAGACCTTTTTGAAGAAGAGTCACTATGACCCAAGGAAGGAAATCTATTTGCGCCGTTTCCTTTGGTGGGCCTACAACGACCTGCACCGCAACCACCAACACGTGAGGCTGAAATACTGGCTCAACGGCTTCATGAGTTTCGGGGTTTGGCACTGCAACCGCAAGATGATCCTCGAAGGCGAAAAGTTTTTCCTGAAAAACCACAAAGACTTCACGGCCAACCTGAACCGCCTCATGGCCTTGCTCGAAAAGCATCCCGAAGAGCAAATTGACCTTGAATTGCCAGAAATCTATCGTGAGTTGCGGCAGTTCGACAAGGCGAAAGACCTGTTGGAAAAACTGGGCAGTCGCACTCACTTCACCAACGAACTGCTGCGACATTCCAAATGGAAGGACGCACGCGTGTTCATGGTGTCAGGCTGACGAACGAAATAAAATGCTGTATCCGCAGAAACATGAGACGAAGCCTCTTGTCCTGCGGATTCGGCGTATGATAAGGCTCAGTTCTTGACCTTATCAATCAGGATCAAATCGTTGACCCAAACCTCGGTGGCGGTATGGCGTTGACCCTTGTCGTCGGTCCATTCGTTGTTGCGCAAGCTGCCTTCGATGGCCACTTGCAGACCTTTGTGCACGTTGTTTTCGACGCGCTCGGCCATTTTGCCCCAAGCCACGATGGTGAACCATTGCGTGTCGTTCACCCATTCGCGATTGGCGTTCATGCGACGCTCGTCGACGGCGATGCGGAAACGAGCCACTTTGCTGTTGCTGTTAAAACTCTTCACTTCAGGTTCTGCACCCGGGCGGCCAACCAGCATGACCGAATTTCTCATTGTACTCATAATGTGTGTGTGTTTAATGATTAATGAATAAGTTGTTTTGTCGTGTCGCCCCTTGTTTGGTTTGACGATGCAAAGTAACAACCTTTGTCAAGACTAAGCCGTTGATTAAACGTTTGTTGTCGACAGTAGTCGTTTGCTGTCGGATAGATTGCTGATTTTCAAAGGAAACAAATCTTTTGCAAATCTTGGTTTATGATAGATTTGTGTGAGATTCCAACAATTTTCAGCAAAATGTACTTTTGTATTACGAAAAAGTTGTACTTTTGCAAACAGTTGGTCGCGGAAAACGGAATGAAAAACAAATGAATTATCAAGACGTGAGTGACGGGCCAACAGACACGACGCCCCCGCGATAACACCTAACAATCCGACCATGGACGGTCCAAACGAAAGTGAGGTACTGTGTAACTTGGTCGGTTTTTTTATGTCAAGCACACTTCCACCTTGTTTACGCTATATTGTATGTGTTTGTTCGAGGCAGTAACGCCTATGGTTAACTTCGCAATAAAATTCAGGTAAGGCTTTTGCTCGTCCTCAAATTTGTAGTACAAAAGAATCATATTCTTGTAGCCATTTTTCTTTTGCGCTCCGTCTTTAATCGATGAAAACAAGGGCATTCCCTCCAAAGAAGTTGCATTTTCAACAACTTGTTTCAGGTGTTTGACGGCATAAGTGGATTTCCAGTTGTGCAATGCTTCTCGAGCCGTTTTCTTGTCACTTTCGTTCTTCACGATGTAAACATTGGCGTCAAGAAACTTGTTATGGATATAGTTACTCCCTGTTTCACGTTGCAGGTCTTTCCATATTTTTTCGTAATAAGACTTGATAAGGTCAAAACGTTCCTTTATTCTTTTCTTCTCCGTCGGAATTCCTTCGACATATTCAGGTGTTTCCATAATGATGTTGTTTTTCAATTTCATTGTACAAAGAAACGAACCTTCCCAAAACTAAGCCGTTGATTAAACGATTGTAGTCGACAGTAGTCGTTTGTTGTCGCTTGCTGTCGGATATATTGTTTGTTTTCAGTTTGTTATGTTTTTCTTCTAGTAGTCGATTTTTTTCTTATTTTTGCGTGGAAAATTGGAAAGGTCAGCAAATGGCAAAAGATTTGAAACCCCATATCGGCATTTTCGGTCGGCGCAACGTCGGCAAAAGCAGCCTCATCAACCGCCTCACGGGACAGGACATCGCCATCGTGAGCGACACGGCGGGCACCACCACCGACCCCGTCAAAAAAAGTATTGAGATCTTCGGTATCGGGCCTTGTGTGCTTGTTGATACAGCCGGCATCGATGATGTGGGCGAGCTGGGAAAGCAGCGCGTGGAGAAGACGATGAAGGTGTTGGAAGAAATCGATTGTGCCATCATCGTCATCACCCACAACAATTTCGAGGCTCCTGAAATCGCGCTTGCCGAGAGGCTGCACGAACTGGACATTCCCTTCCTCGTCGTCCACAACAAGTCCGACGAAGAGCCTCTTTGCGACGCCGTTAGGGAATCCGTCCAGAAACTCCACGGAAGCGAAGCCGTTTGGGAATTTAGTGCATTGAAATACAAAAACATAATGCCGTTGGTGGAAGCGATAAAGGCAATCATCCCCGAAAGCGTTTATCAAAAAGTGTCGCTTTTGGGCGGCATCATCCAGCCGAATGAAGTGGTGGTGCTGGTTTGCCCTGTCGACAGCGAGGCTCCCGAAGGCCGTTTGATTTTGCCCCAAGTGATGGCCATCCGCGACGTGCTCGACAACAATTGCATTTGCGTAGTGCTCAAGGAAACCCACTTGCAGCAATATCTTGAAATCATGCCCAAGCCTGCTTTGGTCGTTACTGACAGTCAGGTTTTTGGGATGGTCAGCAAAATTGTCCCTGCCGACATCCCTTTGACCAGTTTCAGCATCGTCATGGCCCGTCTGCGCGGCGATTTCGGCAATTACATGAAAGGTACACCGCGCCTCTCGGAACTGAAAGACGGCGACACGGTCTTGCTCCTCGAATCGTGCACCCACCACAGCACCTGCGACGACATCGGGCGCGTGAAACTGCCTCGCATGATACTGAAATTCACGGGGAAAGACATCCATTTTGAGTACATTTCGGGTTTGTCGCCCATCCCCGAAGTCGGGAAATACGCCATGGCCATCCAATGCGGTGGCTGCATGAGCACGCGGCGACAGTTGCTTAACCGCACCAACCTTTTTGTGAACGCAGGCATCCCGATTAGCAACTACGGCATGTCGCTGGCCTATATGAACGGCATTTTTGAACGGGCCATGGCACCTTTCTTGCCAAAATAGTGGAAAATTTTTCCACTTTGGTGAAAAAATTAAATATATCGCTTGCGATATAAATTATTTGTCGTACATTTGCATCGCGAACGACATAAATATCAATCATAAAAACTAAAAAAAATGGACAAACAGAAA
This sequence comes from Bacteroidales bacterium, assembly GCA_017460915.1. Taxonomy (GTDB): domain Bacteria; phylum Bacteroidota; class Bacteroidia; order Bacteroidales; family F082; genus Limimorpha. The sequence goes on from JAFUAA010000034.1 coordinate 7,302, forward strand.
TCAATCAATGCGTTACAGTTTTTCGTAACCCATCTTTCCAATCAGGCCTTCGGCCATAAACTGCAAGGCAAGGTCTTCGCCGACCAAGGCTTTGAGAAGCTCGGTACCAAGTACACCGGCCATCACGACGAGGAAATGAGCTGGGTGGACAAGTTCATCGGCCGCATCCTCGACCTCGGCGGCGAGCTGAAGCACGAAATGCGCCCCGAAGGCAAGCTCTTCACCGACCCCTGCGAATACATCAAGGCCGAGCTTCAAGTCTCCATCGACGGCATCGAGTTGCTGCGCAAGTGCATGAACGAGATTTGTGAAGACGTGACCTCTTTCGACATCATGAAGGACTACCTGAAAGACGAGGAAGAGGACATGTACTGGAGCGAAACGCAGCTTGACCTCATCGAGAAGATCGGCTACCAAAATTGGCTCATCAAACAAATGTAATAATCAATAAAATGAACAAAAAATGTCTAACTGGCATGGCCGTCATGCTCCTCATGGCCCTGACGTCATGCGCTCAAAAAACTGAAAAAATGGCTACGATTTATGATTTCAAGGCCCTGAACAACAAGGGCGAACAAGTGGACATGGCCCAATACAAAGGCAAAGTCCTGATGATTGTCAACACCGCATCGAAGTGCGGTTTCACGCCCCAATACGATGGTTTGGAGGCGCTTTACAAGAAGTACCAAGACGACGGTCTGGTCATCCTCGGCTTCCCCTGCGACCAATTCAAGCACCAAGAGCCCGGCACCGACGAGGAAATCGCCGAATTCTGCCGCGTGAACCATGGCGTCACCTTTCCGCTGATGAAGAAGATCGACGTGTTTGGCGAGAATGCCGACCCGATTTTCAAGTACCTCACCGCGCAATGCCCCACCGAGGAAGTGCACGGCCTGAAGGACAAGGCCACGATGAAGATGGTGGACAGCCTCAGCAAGGCCGACGGCCGTGAAGAAGGAGGCGTGCGATGGAACTTCACCAAGTTCCTCATCTCGAAGGACGGCAGCGTCATCAAGCGTTTCGCCCCCACCACCAAGCCCGAGGAACTGGATGCCGAAGTGGCTGCCATGCTGAAATAAGAAACGCCATGTATCCCCAACTGAAACTTGATAATCAGCTCTGTTTCAGGTTCTACACCGTGTCGAGGCTCATCACGCAGGTCTACCAACCCCTGCTGAAGAGCCTCGGCCTTACCTATCCGCAGTACCTCGTGATGCTCGTGCTGTGGGAAAAAGACAAGCAACCTGTCAACGACATCGCCAAACGCCTGATGCTCAACACGAACACCATCACACCTTTGCTGAAACGACTGGAAGCGGAAGGCATCGTGAAACGCAAAAAAGGCTCTGAGGATGCCCGTCAAGTCATCGTCTCGCTCACCGCAAAAGGCATGGCTATGGAAGCGCAAGCGGTCAACATTCCATCGGAATTGTCGAAGTCGTTCACTTGCAACGACATAACGACAGGTTCAGGAACGGAAATAGCCAGTTTGTTGGACTTAATGATTGGCACGCTAAACGAAAACCATCCTCATGCCAAGGGCGATAATTGACCTAAAGAGTAATGTCATATAAAAAGTTAAATCACCCTTTTTTCGTTTTCTATGGGAGATTTACTATTTTTGCCGCAAATTCAAAGTGACTCGACTATGACAATGCTACCCAAGGAATACTCGGCCACGAAAGGCTTCTTTTGCCATGTTTTCGGTGTGCCTCTCTTTGTTTTCGGAATGCTGCTGCTGTTTTCCCCAACCAGTTTCGACCGATTTTCCATCACCTTTTCCCGTTACTCCTTCCATGTAACCATGGTTTTCTGTATCGTCCTCGTGGTGCTATTGCTGTCGCGGACAGCATTCTTGGTGCTGCATCGCGACGATAAGGAGATTCCTTTGGATAATTGTTTCATGGTCAGCGGAGCCGAAATCCTGTTTTCCTCAGGTTTCACGGCGCTTTATCTTTGGCTGATGTCGGGAAAAGCGGACGCCTATTTCTGGTTTTTCGGCTTGTCGTTGGTGTATCTGCTCGTGCTAATGGTGGTGCCTTATTTGGCAATCCTTCTGCATTTCACGATCCTGCTGAAAAACCATCAGATTTTGGACAAGCAACGTGACATGACAAAAGAGAAAATTCGGTTCTTGGACGAGCGTGACAACCTGAAACTTGTGGTGACCCGAGATGCAGTGTTATTTGTCCAATCCGACGAAAACTACCTAAAAATCTGCTATTTAGAACAAAACGAAGTGAAATTCTGTACCATCAGAAGCTCGATGAAACGCATTGAAGACCTGTGCGAACGAAACGGCCTTGTTCGTTGCCATCGGTCCTTTTTCATCAACAAGACACACGTGCAATCCCTCCAAAAGGACAAGGAATTCACGTACGCCGTGCTCGACGAGCCTTCCGCCTCGCGCGTGCCAGTCAGCAAAAACTACTACGAACAGATTTTGAAAATCTTGTAAAGGGAAAAAGGCATTGTGCCATGACGAATGATCAAGTGGATATGGAAAAAATCCGCCAAGCACAATGCCGTCAACAAGGATGCAGAATCAGTTGAGGAAGGCCTGAGCCTTGTCGGCTATTGCTTCCGTAATCAGGGCATGGCCACGCTCGTTAGGGTGGATGCCGTCGGCACAGAGATAGTCGCTGTAATGCATCGATTCAAGAAACGGAGTCGTGATGTCAATGATGGGCACCTGTATGTGCTTAGCCATCTTGAACAGCTCCAAGTTGTACATCTCATGCCATTGGTACATGTACATTGTCTTGCCGCCCAACCAACGTAGAATATTGTCCTTGTTTAGGCCAAAAGACACGAATTCGAAGAAACGGTCGGGGTCGATGAGGGGCATTGAAAGCATGATAGGACGAATATTCATTTCTTTCACTCTGCCAATCAAGGCTTTATATTGCTCGACGAAACAGCTGAGCGTCACTTTGGGTTGGTGCGTTCTCTGCGGTTCAGAAGCCACGGCTTTCCAGTCGAAATCGCAGTCGTTGCCTCCGTATTCAAAGACGGCGATGTCGGTGTCCTTCACCATGTTTTCGTACCTATTAATATACTTCATGCCGTGCGTTGTGGTGCTTCCGAAACAAGCGAAATTCAAAATCCTAACGCCCAAGCGGTTTTCACAACGGCTCACGAAACTGTTTTCCGAAATCTTGTAAATGGGTTTCCCCGAAGCGTCCTTTTCGTCGGACACCACGCCTCGCATAATCGAGTCTCCAAATGTGCAAATCAGGTTCTTCATGGCTCTTGCTTTTTTTTGATTTAACGAGGCAAAATTACGGCAACTCGAACGGCTGACGAGAACAAAGTTATCGACATTCCGAAATTGTGACGAAAAACGCTGTTTTGTGACGAAAGTGGCGTTTTCGGTGACGAAAATCGGATTTTGGTGACGAGAAAACCGGTTCGTCACTGGAAAATGTGACGGAAATTGCTCTGGATTTGCTCTTTTAGAAGCGAAAAATCCATGCCCAGACGTTGGACGGCGGCTTCGTAAATCGTCTCAATCCCAACCTCCGCCATGTCGGTTTCGAGGAAAAGGAAATCCAAATCAACGGCGGGGAAGGCTGCGTAGATTCTCTTTTCGGGGTGCAAAAGGCTTTCGCCGACAGAAAGGAAAATGCCTTGCCCGACGAGCTGCTTCATGTCTTGCTCCGTGCCGTTGAAGCCATGAAGAATCCAGGCTTGCTTGGCTTTGTGCTTTTTTCGCATGGCGATGATTTCGTTATGACTGCGCACATCGTGGAGAATCATCGGCTTGTGCAAAGCTTCCGAAAGCGCGATTTGATGCTCGAAAAGGGCGATTTGTCGTTCGAAAGTGGTCTTGTGCATCTTATCCAAACCCGCCTCACCGAGGGCAATCACATTCGTTGATTGCAAGCGTTCTTCCAATCGTCGCATTGCCGTTTCGATTTGAAAACCAATACTATCCAATGCCCACGGATGGATGCTGTAACTGAAATAGCCGTGCTCGGGACAATCTTGGCCCAAGTCCAGATTGATAATTTGAAGAAGATGGTTGCCTGATTTTGGCGCATGTGTGTGGATGTCGACGAATATTGTTTCCATGACTGCAAAATTAGAAAAATTCCCTATCTTTGTCCCCTCAAACGAAATCATTAACACAACAGCACTATGAAAAAAGTATTTTCTGCAATCGTGGCTTTGGCCCTTGTTTTTTCCTTCGGGAAAGCCAATGCCTGCACCAATTTCCTCATCACCAAAGGCGCCTCGACGGACGGCTCCTGCATGATTAGCTACGCCGCCGACAGCCATGTGCTCTACGGCGAACTTTACCATTATACTGCCACCGACTGGCCCGCTGGCGCCATGCTCGACGTGTATGACTGGGACGGCGGCATGTATCGCGGCCAAATCCCGCAGGTGGCGCACACCTACAACGTGGTCGGCAACATGAACGAATGGCAACTGGCCATCGGCGAGACGACCTACGGCGGCCTCGAAAGCCTCTATGACGGCCCTGGCATCATCGATTACGGCAGCCTGATTTACATCACCTTGCAGCGCGCCAAGACCGCCCGCGAAGCCATCAAGTGCATGGGCGAATTGGTGGCCAACTATGGCTACGTCAGCGAGGGCGAGTCGTTCAGCATCGCCGACACCGAAGAGGTCTGGATCCTCGAAATGATCGGCAAAGGCAAACAGAACAAGGGTGCCGTGTGGGTGGCCCGCCGCATCCCCGACGGCTACGTGAGCGGTCACGCCAACCAAGCCCGCATCACCACCTTCCCGCTGGCCAAGAAGAACAAGACCAGCATCACCTTCAAGCAAATCGACAAGCTCTTCAAGGACAAGAACATCGATTGCGTTTATGCCGACGACGTGATCAGCTTCGCCAAGGAGATGAAACTCTACAACGGTCCCGACGAGAAATTCTCGTTCTCCGATGTGTACAACCCCGTCGATTTCAGCGGCGCCCGCTTCTGCGACCTCCGCGTGTGGGCCATGTTCAACAAGGTGACCGACAACATGAAGGACTATTGGGACTATGCCACAGGTCGCGACATCAAGCGCGTGCAGCCTTACACCGCCGGTATGTGCCAAACGCCCGACAACTTCCCCACCAACCGTATGCCCCTCTGGGTGCTGCCCAACAAGAAGGTGAGCGTCCTCGACATGATGGACTTCATGCGCGACCACCTCGAAGGCACCGAACTCGACATGTCGCAAGACGTGGGCGCAGGTCCGTTCCACTGCCCCTACCGCTGGCGCCCGATGGAGTTTGAAGTGAACGGCCAGACCTATGTGCACGAGCGCACCACCGCCACGCAACAGACGGGTTTCTCGTTTGTTGCCCAATGCCGTGGCCAATACGAATGGCCCATCGGTGGCATCATTTGGTTTGGTGTGGACGACACCGACAACACCGTCTATTGCCCGATGTACACCTGCATGACCGAAATCCCCGAGTGCTTCCGCGAAGGCAACGGCTCAATGAGCGAATGGTCGGAGACCTCCGCCTTCTGGACCTTCAACCAGATGAGCAACTGGGCCTACACCAAGTACGACTACATCCACCCCGAAATCCGCAAACGCCAACGCGAGATGGAAGAGCGTTGGGTGAAAACGGCCGTCCCTGAGCTCGACAAGCACGTCTTCACCATCAAAGGGAAGGAAGCCCAGGTGAGAGAACTGACACAGTTCTCGTGCAACCAAGCCAGCAAGATGACGCAATCGTGGAAACGACTCTACCATGACCTCTTCATGAAATACATGGACGGCAACGTGAACACACCAGGCGCCCCTGTGAAAGACCAGAAATATGTGCCGATTGACAGCAAGCACCCGAAATACAGCGACGAGTACTACCAAATCCTCATCGAGAAAACGGGCGACAAGTACAAGGCTTATTAAGAGACAAGTCTTCAGCGAGAAACCGACCTTGTTCATCGAAGTTTTTTCGGTGAACAAGCCGTTTATTCACCGAGAAGCTGAAAAACTTCGTATTTTTGCATCCAAAATAAACCAACGCATCGATGAAGAATTTTGTTGAAGAACTCCGCTGGCGCGGAATGCTGGCTCAAATCATGCCAGGAACGGAAGAACTCCTCCAAAAGGAAATGGTAACGGCTTACCTCGGCACCGACCCGACCGCCGACTCACTGCATATCGGACACCTCTGCGGCATCATGATGCTGCGCCACCTGCAACGCTGCGGCCACAAACCCATCATCCTGGTGGGCGGTGCCACAGGTATGATTGGCGACCCGTCGGGCAAGAGCCAAGAGCGTAACTTACTGAACGAAGAGACTTTGCGCCACAACCAAGAGTGCATCAAGAAGCAAGTGGCCAAGTTCTTGGACTTCGAGTCGAAAGAGCCCAACGCCGCCGAGATGGTGAACAACTACGACTGGATGAAGGACTTCACCTTCCTTGACTTCGCGCGCGAAGTGGGCAAGCACATCACCGTGAACTACATGATGGCCAAGGACAGCGTGCAGCAACGCCTCAACGGCACCGCCCGCGACGGCCTCAGCTTCACCGAGTTCACCTACCAACTTTTGCAAGGGTACGACTTCCTTTGGCTCTACCAGCACAAGAACTGCAAACTGCAATTGGGCGGCAACGACCAATGGGGCAATATCACCACAGGCACGGAACTGATTCGCAGGACTTTAGGTTTTGAGAACGAAGCCTTCGCCCTCACCTGCCCACTCATCACCAAGGCCGACGGCAAGAAATTCGGCAAGACCGAGAGCGGCAACGTGTGGCTCGACCCGAAGCGCACCTCACCCTACAAGTTCTACCAGTTCTGGCTCAACGTGAGCGACGACGATGCCGAAAAATACATCAAGATCTTCACCTCGCTGGAAAAGGAAACCATCGACGCCTTGGTGGAAGAGCACAAGAAAGACCCAGGCATGCGCGTACTGCAAAAGCGTCTGGCCGAAGAAGTCACCATTCTGGTGCACTCCAAGGAAGCCTTGGACGCTGCCATCGAAGCCAGCAACATCCTCTTCGGCAAGTCGACCAAGGAAGGCTTGGAGAAACTTGACGAACAGACCTTCCTTGACGTGTTTGACGGCGTGCCGCAGGAGCACCTTTCGCGCACCGACCTCGAAGCCGACCTCCCGATGGTGGAGTTCTTGGCCACCAACACGCAAATCTTCCCCTCCAAGAACGAAGCCCGCAAGATGCTGCAAGCCAACGGCGTGAGCGTCAACAAGGAGAAAGTCACGATGGACAAGGTAATGAACGCCGCCGACTTGGTCAACGGCAAGTACATCCTTGTGCAGAAGGGCAAGAAGAACTATTATCTGGTAGTGGTGGAATAATGGAAAACATGGATAAGTTACACGGTTTGACACTCTGTAACTCCTAAAGCGTTTGTCGCAAGAGCCGCTTCTTAAAGACTGCCACCTAGTTGGTGGAACTGCCTAACATTAAAGGTTCTTCTGCCACACTTCACTCGCCGTGAAAGAGAATCGTTGAAAAAGGAAAAACAGATGAGAAGACCGATACATAGTGTTTTTGCTTTCGTGGCGGACTTGATGGTTCTTGCTGGGTGTGGTTGCAAGGCCCCTGAACCAGCCGAAGGGCCGCTTCCAGAATTGGCAGGCCATCGACACCTTGATGTGGCGGCAGCCCGAAAGCGCGTTGCAATGCCTTTTGGCCTGTAGAGACGCAATGCTTGCGTCTCCCACCACCCCCAATGATGATTCCATGGAGACGCATGCAATGCGTCTCTACAATGAACATTATTACCAATTGTTGGCGGCTGAATTGCTGTATAAGAACGATTACGACCAGACCAACCGCATGGAATTGCAGCATGCGGTGGGGTATTTCGATTCGTTAATGGCGTTGGCGGACACATGCGGTGTGGGCCATTACGAACAGGGCGACGTGGTGAATGCCTGTGCGGAATACCTGAAGACTTTGGAGGTGATGGAAGCGCATTTTGAGGAGAGGGAATTGGTAGAACATAGGGTGCGATTTTTGGCCTATACCTACAACTGGCTTATGGAACTCTTTTCGGCGCAGTTTATGATGGCTCCCGCCATTGAATGTGGGGAAAAAGCTTTGATGTTCTGTAGGATTGAGCCGACTTCTCCGGAAGCTGTATCTAATAATCCGTACTATTTGGGAAAGCAGCATGACAAAATGGATGATATTGATGAAGCAAAAAGGTATTATGGACAAGCGTTGGGCAAATTGACAAATACTGGCAATCTGGTTTATAGAAACATCATATCAAGTAAGGCTCTCTGTGATTATCAAACGGGTATGAGGTGGATTCATCTTTGTATGCATTAAAAACGGCTCTTTCAGGTGCGAGAAATGAGGAAGAACGATTAACTCGGTTTTTGACAATTGGTGTTATCTTTACTGAGGAGTATTTGCATGATACTGCACTGTTTTATATAGAACCTGTTTTTAATAACGAAAAAGATGTGGAGGTCACAAATACAAGCCGCTGAATGTTTGCGTGTTATTTATGACAGTTTAGGTGAAGGCGAGAAATCAGATGTTTGTGTGCGGTTCTTAGCCAACCATAAGAAATCTGAGGGTGAGAACAAAGCTTTGACATCCAAACTTGAAGATTTGTTCAAGACTTACACAAGCCAAAAACAAGAGAAACAAGCTGAAGCTGAACGAAAAATAGCCGAGAAGCGGGTGATGAATACTGTAATCCCCATCGCTATCGCAGTTGCTTTGACTATATTTTGCGTGTTGATATGGAGAAACAGGAGACAACTGAAGTTTCAGCAAAAAGAAGCGGACAGGGCATTGGGCGAGGCGGAGCAAGAGCACGAAAAGGAGCTGCTGCACGGCAGGCACATCACCACGCGCGACACGTCGTTCAAGCATGAAGCCATCGCCCTAAAGGAAGAGGATTACAAGCAGCTCAAGGAGGCCGTGGAGCGGCATTACGCAGGATTTGACAATGCGCTATTGAGCCGCTGCCCGAGTTTGAGGCACAGCGACTTGGCGCTTTGCCACCTGCATTTGATGGGGTTGGGAGAAGGCGAGATAGCGGCCTTGAGAAGACGGACTTACTCGGGAATCAAGAAACAAAACGAGAGTTTGCAGGAGAAACTTGGGGTGAAAGAAGACATCGCATCATATATTATGAGGGTCATAGAAGGGCTTTGTGGCACTCAAAATGGCACTCAAACAAATGGTGTCATAGATGATGATCTTGATGCATGGATTGAAAGGCAAATTAAAGACAATCCAAAAATCACCACAGAGGAACTTGCCGAAAAGAGCCATAAAGGTGTGCGCACCATCAAGCGGCATATCAGCATGACGAGGCATATTCGCTATGTTGGAAGCGGGTATAGTGGACATTGGGAAGTGATTAGGTAGGAGTTACCAGTTGTCAGTTACCAGTTATCAGTTACCAGTTAATATATTGGTATTCATCTATCTATGTAATGTGTTTCCCGCATGTCGGCCGTGGCTAGCACACTTCCTTTTCTTTGGACTTAATTACATGGGGGATGATGGAGAAAAGTTGGAAAAAACCGGTGCTTTTTTTTTAAAATTATTGATTATCAAGCATTACCACTACCCATGGATTAATTCAAAAAATTTTTCCAACAAAGTAATAACTTCGTTGCTACAATTTTGCATAATTTTGCAATCGAAATTTTTAGCAAAAAAATGTACCACTCTTAAAACGCAAAACTATGATTGAATTAAAACAAATGATTCTGATGCTCTGCTTGATTCTTTCGGGAGCGTTCTGCTATGCAAATAGTACAGTAGGAAAAGGAAATGAGAAAGATGGACGTCCTGTGTCTATCGAATTAAAAGAAAGTACAGGAGCAAGTAGTTTGGATAAAAGCAATGCAATAAGTCCTATTATCAATGGACACGTGCTTACTGTGGTGTTCAGCGAAAGCCTTAGACAAGTCACGGTGGAAGTTGCCACAATCTCAGGTGCTTCGGTTCAATGCTTTTCAGTGTTTACACCAAATGGCTTGCCGGTTTACATTCCCAATACGGGGAATCACATTGTCACTTTTACACTCTCCAATGGAGATGTGTATGCTGGTGAGTTTACGGTATGAGTTTACGGTAATGGATTATTAACTTATCCTTGGCTCTCAAATCAAAATAAAATGAAAACGTTTACAAAAGCATTATGTTTTTTCTTTGCTATGAGCCTGACTTTGATGGCCAACGCACAATTAATCAATTGCAACCCGGACCCTAATGGTGATCCGTGGTGGGCAGGAGATATTCCTGAAGTTACACCTGAAATACAGGCGGAATTGGATGCAATCACCCCGTTGGTAATTTCGAATAGATCTTCTACAACGGTTCTCCCTTCTCAGGTTGATAACTCACAAAAGCCTTGGTTTCGGCCTGTGTTTTTGCAAAATGGAGGCTGTTGTGGTCAGGCTTCTGGTGTTGGATACACCTTTACATACGAAGTTAATCGTATAAGAAGGGTTTCTGGAAGTTTACCTGAAAACCAATACCCTACTCACTTCACATGGAATTTCCTCAACAAACAAGATAGTTCTGGAGGATCATGGTATTATCAAGGTTGGGATGTCATTAAACAGATGGGTGTTCCAACAGTGGATGACTATGGAGGAATGTATAAACCAAATCTACAATCAGACGCTGAACGAGCCAATGTTTGGGAAACGGGATATGAAAAGTACAAAGAAGCTCTGAACAATAAGGTGATTACCGAATACCATTACATAGATGTTTCAACACCAGCAGGCTTGGATGCTCTCAAGCACTGGTTAAACGACCATGGTTCGGGAGAAGATTCGGGAGGATTGGCTAATTTCGCCGCAAAAATCTCAAATGCAAACTACGGAACATTGCCCAGTGAAAGTAATGAAACGGGAAAGAAAATCGTAATTGGTTGGGGTAATAGTGGTCTCCACGCCATGACAATCGTAGGATATGATGACAATGTCAAATATGATTTTAATGGGGACGGCCAATACACTAACTCAAACCCAAACGACATGACGACATGGGAAATAGGAGCACTTAAGGTTGCCAATTCATGGGGAAGTGGTTGGCTTGGGAATGGAGGGTTTGTATATATGCCTTATCAATTGCTGGCAAAGCCTCATGCTTCAGGAGGTATTTATACAAATGAAAATGATACTCAAAAACATGTTCATGTAGTGTCTGTGGCTTCTCCATATACCCCAGAAATGACCTTAAAAGTCAAAATCGACCATGCGTGTCGAAAGAAATTAAAGTTATTTGCAGGCAGAGCGGACAATGCCTATCAATCAACTCCAATCAATTCCGTACAATACTGCGCATTCAATCGACCTCTGGCATGGTCGGGGGCTGATTGCCTTCCTATGCAAGGTATAAACGATGATCCTATTGAACTTTGTTTAGATTACGGTCAGTTTTACAATCTTGACAATGTTGGTAAAGTGTATTTTACAATATACCAAAGTTCCGGACAACATCATGGAACCGTTTCCGACTTTTCGCTAATCGATTACCGTTGGGACGAAGTTTTCGAACTGCCATACCCAGGTTCTTCCCCTGTATCAATTGTGAACAATGGTTATACGAGGTTGGGCATCCCTTACCATCTACTGCCTTTCGAGAATCCCATACAAAACAATCTGACCCTTGCCACCGACCGCGTCGCTCGTCGCGAGGTTACCGTGGACAATTACTCCACCTTAACTATTAACGACGGTGTCAGCCTCGACATGTACGGCACTGAGGCGCACGACTGCAAACTGCTGGTGGAAAGTGGTTCGTCGCTCGTCATCGGTGACAACGCCATCATCACTGCTAAACGCGGCGATTGTGAAATCGTGGTAAATGGTAATATCCAGATCGGCCAAGGCGTGACCTTCAAGGCGGAGAACGGAGCGACATTGGCAATAACCATCAACGGGCAACAGAGCGTCGTCATCGACGGTTGCACTTTCGAGAATGTCACGCTTTTAGCAACCGCAGGAACGGCAGGTACAGCATCGTTAGCAACCGCCTCATCGATCTCGGTCAACAATTGCACTTTCCGTGCATTGGGAATTCAATGCGAGTACGCACTGCGCATTGAAAACTATTCGAGCATCATAATTGCCGACAACACGGTGAGCGGCATAGGGCTGATGTCCTCGCGTCATTACACCGATGGCATCCTGCTCTACAACTGCGGCGCATCGGGAATAGGTAGCCAAATTCTCAGGAACACTATACAAGGATGCGTTGGAACTGGCCTCACCTTGTATGGAACGATAGCTGACATCAAGGGAAAGAACGAAATCACCCAGTGCCACACTGGGGTGAAACTGCTCAATGGTAGCACAGTGAACAACTTTATGGGTAACTGCGGAGCATCCAATGCAAACCAAACCCAGCACCTTCACGACAACGATTATTGTGAGGTGTCAATTTATCGTGGTTGTATGCCTCAGAATTTCCGCTTCAACTGCATCACAAGCGAGGGACAGGGATGGTTTGTCGAGTATGAGGACAATGTTGAGAATGGCAAGGGGCTGTGCACACGACTCGACATGGAATACAACACTTGGGGGAACTATACAGACAACCAGATCGGGAGCCGCTTCAACTACGTCACCAACACAACCAACGGCGTTGTGTTCGACTTCCTCCCCAAGTGGAGCTACGGCGCGTGCCTCTCAAGCTACGATGAGGAAGCACAGCGGAAATCGGAAGAGGCGGATTCGCTATGGAGTATTGGGCTTTACGCCTCCGCCAAGACGAACTACAGGGAAATCGTGACCCTTTATCCCAACACCAACAGCGCGCTCAACGCCTTGAAGAAACTGTTGCTGATAGAGGGGAATGACGGTGAGAACTATGCTGGATTGTATTATTATTACCTTAACGACACCACGATTCAAGGCAACGGAAGCCTTTCCGCTCTTGCCGGTTCGCTCGCTAACAAGTGCGATGAGTTATTGGAGCATTACGAGCAAGCCATAACATGGTACGAGACCATCATTGAAGACGAGGCAACGCCTTACAATGACAGCATCTTTGCCACAATTGACCTCGGCAACCTTTACCTGAGAATGGAAGCAAACGGGACAAAGGGCGTGGAGGGGAAACTGAACCAATTCGTGCCCAAGTCGGCTGAAGTCTTCGCCAAGCAAACCGATGAGGCCCTGAGGAAGCTAAAGCACACTCCAAGACGGCTCAACCCTTCGCGCGAGCTTCCCGACCAATACTGGACCGATATAGTGACAGAGCAGCCAGAAGGCTATGTGGTTGACGGCAACGGCGACGTGCATCTTTATTCTGCCGAGGCCTTGGCATGGCTCATCTCCACGGTGAACGGTCTCAATGGACAGGCAGCTGATGATTTTGATGGGAAAAAAATAACCCTTGAAGCCAATGTTGACATGTCGGAAGCCCTTTGGGTTCCCATTGCCGACGGCACCAACCTCGGCGACCCCAACCCCAACAAGCTGAAATTCTGCGGCACTTTTGACGGTAACGGGTTTGTTGTAAACAATCTTATACTGTTTCAGAATCCGAATTATGGGAACTTTGAGAGCTTCTTTGGAAACTTATGCGGTGCAAGAATAGGAAATGTGGTGCTGCGCCATGTTTATGCTGAAGGGCGTAATGAGAGAGACGGCAAGTTTTTTGGGAGCGCGGAATCCATTGAAACTGAAGAGGAGACCAGACCCAATATCATCGACCGTTGCTATGTTGAGATTGACGAATTGCGTAAAAATGGGAATGGTATTGAAAGTGCGCTGTTTGGGTTCAAGAATGACGGCATCATTACAAACTGCATGGCGAAACTCGGCAAATTGTCTTACCCTGGCAATGATTGTGAGATTGAGGGATTGTTTGTTTATCTCAATCACGGCACCGTTCAAAATTGCGCTTCTGTGGCCGATTCGCTGAAATGGATGTGGGAATATGGTGGCATGGCCATTGAAAACCATGGACTGATTGAGAACTGTTACTCCTATATTGACAATTGGTTTGGGGATTACCCTTGTTGGTGGCCTCCAACGCCAAGAATGGGGATGGCAGAGGCCAATTACGGGACGATAAGACATTGTTATTATAATACTTTCAATTACCATGAGGGAGGAGGTTGGTTTGATGACGCCCCAGTCTCTTATAATGAAGGAATTATTGAGAATGCCGTGCCCTTTGAACCTACGCCATACTTCCAAAGTCCCTATTGGATTTTCGCCGATACCGTTTCCGTCCAAAGCCATACGGGGTTTATTTACAAGACCTTGCATCTTGAAGAAGCCCTAAACGATTGGATTTTGGGGCAAGAGAACTCAGATGATTACGAGTTTTGGTGTACCACCCCGTATTGTTCCATCTTTGCCAACCATCTTCCTTCGTTTAGCGGTATTGATATCACAGATATACGCGAAAACAAGGCCTATAACGAGCATATTATGCTTTATCCCAATCCTACTAACGGTTTTGTTCATATTGAAGGCATCACGGCTTCCGAAGTTCAGGTTTACAATGTCTTTGGGCAATTGGTGAAGGTTGTTCGAGAAACGAATGAATTTAACGTGGCTGGTTTACCAGAAGGAGTTTATCTGTTGCGAATTAAAGACGCAAAAGGAACCGCCTATACTGAACGTATAACTGTAATAAGATAAACTTTTGAAGATTCTAATTCTCGCCAGCAGCAGCGACGGCCAAGACCGTCCTGCTGCTGGCGAGAAGATAAAAAACACTCTCCTTCGATATTAGATTAGTCGTGGCATACCAATCAAACTAAAACTAGATGGAAGATCCCATTTACATTGATAAAGCCCCTAAATCAACGTGAGTTCGATATAAAATAATTGCTTGAAAAAGAAAAACATAGCGATGTTTTTCGTATATTTGTAGTGCAAGAAACAAACGAAACACGCTATGTTATCAGACGACAAAATTACGAAAAAAGGTTGTAACAAACGAGGGATTTTGGAGAATTAACGCAGGATGACCGTAAAATAAAGGCAATACGAGGAAAAACGGAGAATATAGGAACGAGTTGAAAATGCAACTTGATGCGGATTGGTGCAAGAGTTAGGTCTCTAAATCGTAACCCGTTTACCCCGCATCTTACAGTTAAACTTTTCTAATTCCGAGGGTACGAAAAAGGAAGAATGACGCAGTCAAAACTGACTGGTTTTCGATTCAACAATCTGCAATGGATTGCCGAAAAAGCAACTCAAAAAATGGTATTATATTTGCAGCCTGAAATTAAAAATGAATTGAAGAGTATGTCAAGAAGCACATTCAAGATTTTGTTCTACGTGAACAAG
>JAFUAA010000064.1 GCA_017460915.1 Bacteroidales bacterium
CGTCGAAGAAGTCGTCGTCCATCACGGGCGAGATCTCCTGCCCACGGTCGCCCAACAGGGCCTCGGCTTGCAGCAGGGCCATGTCCATGCGCTCGCTTTCTTTGAAGCTCGCAGGCATGCGCAGCACGCTGTCAATCAGGCGCACGGTGCTGTCGGGCAGGGTGTCGGCCAGCTGCTCGGCACGGCGCACCATGCGGCGCGCCTCGCTGGTGGGCGTGTGGCAGGCCGACAAGGCCAACATTAGCGTTAGGATGAATAGGAAAAGCCGTGTTTTCATGCCTGCAAAGGTAGGTAATAATAAGGTAAAAGAACACAAAAAAACGCAAAAATCCTAAAGCGGACTTTTGCGTCTGTCTTTCGTTTTGGTAATACTTTTTACTTCACCACCAACTTGAAGCCTACGCCGTGCACGTTTTGGATGTCTACGTTGGAGTCGTCCTTGAAGTACTTGCGGAGCTTGGTGATGTAAACGTCCATCGAGCGGGCGTTGAGGTAAGAGTCTTCCTGCCAAATCTGGAGCAGAGCCTTCGTGCGTTCAAGCGTGTTGCCCATGTTCTCGCAGAGCATCAGCAGCAAGTCCGACTCTTTCGAAGTCAGTTTCTGCACTTCATTGCCCCTGGTCAGGACGTGGCGCGGCGCATCGAAAGTGAAGCCACCCAAGTGGTAGACCGAAGGTTGGGCCTGAATCTGCACATAGGCGGCCCAACGTTCCCACACCTTCACGCGAGCCAGCAGCTCGTCCATGCTGAACGGCTTGGTCACATAGTCGTCAGCACCCATGCTGAAGCCTTCCAAGACGTCTTCTTGCTCTCTTTTGGCGGTGAGCATGATTACGGGCATCATGGGCTTCATCGTCTTGATTTGCTTCGTCAAGGTGAGGCCGTCCATCACGGGCATCGCGACGTCGGTGATGCAAAGGCTGAAATCTTGGGCGAGGAACGTATTCCAAGCCTCTTCGCCGTTTGCACAAAGCGTTGTAAAATAACCTTTAGAGTCGAGATAGGCCTTAAGAATCATTCCAAGATTCCTGTCGTCTTCGGCCAATAAAATCGTAGTGTTCGACATAGTTCTTTACGGTTGTTCAAAAAATTAGTTGTTAATCATTATCCTCTAGCCCTAACGCTAAGGGCTCAAAAAATATTGCGCAAAAGTAAGAAAAAATCCAATAAAAAAACAAAATTGTATGATTTAATTTGTCACAATTTCAATATTTTGTCTTATCTTCGCAGCATCTTAAATATCAACGTTATGAAAATAGAACTCACACACACTAAACCTTTTTTGGGAGAAGCGTTTGTCGATGAATTAGAATCTAGAATATCAAGTATTTACGAAACGATTTACAAGAAAACCGGAGCGGGGAACGATTTTTTGGGCTGGGTCAGTCTGCCCTCCGAAATCGACGAAAACCTGCTCTCCGACATCGAAAAAACGGCTGAAACCTTGCGGAAAAAGTCGGAAATTTTCGTCGTCATCGGCATCGGCGGCTCCTATTTGGGTGCCCGTGCTGTCATCGAAGCGCTGCAAAACCACTTTGCGACGCTCACGGGCGAGAAGCCGCTCATCGTTTATGCCGGCCACAACATGAGCGAAGACTACCTCCACGACCTGATGGCCGTCCTCGACAAGAAAGACTATTCGTTGGCCGTCATCTCCAAGTCAGGCACGACGACCGAGCCCGCCATCGCTTTCCGCATCCTCAAGCAACACATTATTAATAAATATGGCGAGCAGGAAGCCGCCTCGCGTATCATCGCCATCACCGACAAAGCCCGTGGCGCACTGAAACAGCTGGCCAACGTGAAGGGCTACAAGACCTATATCGTCCCCGACGACGTGGGCGGACGCTTTTCGGTGCTCACGCCTGTGGGTCTGCTGCCCATCGCCATGGCGGGCATCGACATCCGACAATTGGTGAAAGGTGCCATCGAGATGGAAAAACAATGCAAGGCCAACCCGACGGTCGACAATCCCGTTTCGCAGTATGCCGTGGTGCGTCAGGCACTTTACCATCAAGGCAAGACCAACGAAATCATGGTGAACTACGAGCCTCGCTTGGTGTATTTTAGCGAATGGTGGAAGCAACTCTACGGCGAGAGCCACGGCAAGCAGCACAAGGGCGTGTTTCCGGCCTCCGTCACCTTCAGCACAGACCTCCACTCGATGGGACAATACATCCAGGACGGCCTGCGCAACCTCTTCGAAACGGTGATTTCGGTCGAAAACTCCAACCACGAACTGCGCATCCCGACGGAAGCCGACGACCTCGACCAGCTGAACTACATCGCGGGCAAGCGCATCAGCGAAGTGAACCACAAAGCCGAATTGGGCACAGTTTTGGCCCACGAGGACGGAGGTGTGCCCAACATCCGCATCGTCATCCCCGAAATCTCGGCCTGCGTTCTCGGCGAACTGATTTATTTCTTCGAGATGGCTTGCGCCGTCAGCGGTTACCTGCTCGACGTGAACCCCTTCGACCAACCTGGCGTGGAGGCTTACAAGAAGAACATGTTCGCGCTGTTGGGCAAGAAAGGCTTTGAGGAACAGACCAAAAAACTGAATGAAAGGTTAGGTTTGTAAAGAAACAAATCTTACGTAAATCTGTCGTAAATCTTTTCGGACACGCTTTGCGTCATTGCGAGGAACGAAACAATCCAGGCCGTCAGTTTGTACCCTGGATTGCTTCGCTCCGTTACTCTCCGCTCGCAATGACGCGAAGCGGCAGAACGGACGACCCTTTTGACGAGCAACAAATAATTAGCATAAGATTTGTGGTAGATTTGCTTCCAAAAAGAAAAAATCATTAGTTTTGCACCCTCAAAACAACAGTAACATCTAAAATGGACGTACCTAAAGACGACGTAAACTCCCAGTTTACATTTACTTACGACGACATCAAAGGCACAGTGCATGTCGTGGATCACCAAACAGGCGAAGAATACGATTTATTGAAAGAAGACACCGGTTGGTTCGATGCCGAGTTCAAGTTTGACGTATGATTCGGAAACAAATTTTACCGTTAATTTGTAGAGACGTAGCACGCTACGTCTCTAATAGCGGTTTGTCAACTGCCTATACGTCACCAAATTAATCCGATACTCCACGCGGCTGTCGGTGAGTTCGTCGCGGCTTTGCTTGAGGAGGGTCTGCGCTTCGAGCACATCCGAAAGGGCGACCAACCCCGCCTCGTAATAGTCTTCCGTGATTTTCAGGTTGGCTTCGGCGTCGCTCAAGGCGGTGCGGGCCATACTGATGCGCAACCAGCTCTGTTCGAGGTTGAACCACGCTTGGTTGGTTTGCAGCTCCATCTTCTCGGTGAGGTCGCGGCGGGTGTTTTCGGCCTTCTCGGCGTCGAGGTCGTGTTTTTTCAGTTTGTAGGAGGTCTTGTGCCAGTCGGTGATGGGCACTTGCAGCACGGCGAAGACCATCGCGTTGGGTTTCGAGTTTTCCAAAATCGTGTGGTAACTCGCGCTACCGCCCACCAGCAGGGAAGGCAAGGTCTCGCCGAGGGTCATCTTCTTTTTCAGGTGCTCGGCTTGCAGCGAGAGGTCGAGCAGGTGACTTTCGTTGCGTAGCAATACTGCTTCTGCAACATCCATAAACATTGTCGTGGGGTTGGTCTCCAACCCCAAGGTATCTACAAGTTCCATCGTTTGCCAGTCCGCGCCGATGGTTTGTGCCAAAGCCATTTTCATCAGGGTGAGGCCGTCCTCCACCTTCTTGCGGTTGAGGCGGCTTTCGTTCTGTTTGAGGGTCAGTTTGTATTGGTCGGTGGGCATGGCCAAGCCCGCTTCGATGGCGCCTGCGAGGTCTTTGTCCAAGGTGTCCAAGAGGCGGTCGAGTTGGTCGAGGGTGGCGATTTTCTCCTGCAAGGCCACGATTTGCCAATAGAGGCACTCGGTCTGCAATCGCACCTCATCTTCCTTCACTTTCGACTGATATTCAGCGGCTTCGATGCCCAACTTAGCCAATTTGTTGCCGTTGCGGATGCGTCCTCCGGCATAAATCGGCTCGGTGGCCATCGCGTTGAGCACCACACCGTTTTGGATGAAGGAATATTCCTTGTCCAAGCCCATATTGACGCCATATTCGGCGAAGAGCGTGTAAAGCGTTTGCCGCACCATCGCGTTGTCGATGTCCTCGATGCCGAAACTCAACATCGGGTTGACGGCATCAAAAGCCAAGACCTGCGCCGAAACGGTGGGGAAATACTCGGCTCGGGCTTCGTTTTTGGTCGCTCGAGCTTTTTGGATATCCAACTGGCTGTTTTTCAGTTCGATGTTGTTTTCCAAGGCCATCTCGATGCAGTCTTGCACGGAGATTTTTTGTTGCGAAAATGCCGTAGTGGTCAACAACAAGGCGAATATGATGATAGTTTTCTTCATGACTTGCTTTTTCTAAAGATTTGCCAATACATCACCGGCATCACGGCCAGAATGATGACCATCGAGAGCACCACGCCAAAGCAGATGACCACGCCCATCGGCATCCAAAGCGGGTTGCGGGTGATGATCATCGGGAGCACGCCCAAGGCGGTGGTGGCCGAAGTGAGGAAGATGGGCCTCATACGCCGACTGCCGGCTTTCATTGCGGCTTCCTTGGCGCTCAAGCCTTCGTCCGTGCGGAGGGTCTCGGCGTACTCGTACATCACGATGCCGTTGCGGACGATGATGCCGATGAGGCTGACCACACCCAACAGCGAGGTCATTCCGAAATCGAGGCCAAAGACCCACTCTCCGAAGAATGCACCGAACATACACAAAGTGCTGGAACACAGTGTCAAAACCGCCAAGTTGACTTTCTTGAAATAGGCGATGAGGAAGGCCAACAAGACCAAAATGGCGGCAATCAGGCTCTTCAGCAGTTGCGGGATGACAGCGGTGTTGAGCGACGACAGACCACCGTATTCGATGTGCACGCCCTCGGGCAGGTTGGGCTGGATTTCCGTGTCGATGAAGGTCTGTATCTTCTTCATACTCACCGTTTGCGGCTTCCAGAACTTCATATCAGCAGCCACGGTGATGGCGTTTTTGCCGTTGCGGTGCATCAAAACGGCAGGATGCCAGTCTGGACTGATGTCGGCCACTTGGCGCAGTGGCACATTAGTGCTGGGTACCATTGTCGGAATCAGTTGGTTTTGAACGGATTCGTAGTCGTTAGGGTCGTAGTTTTTCTCGGAATACAACTTCACGGGTATGCCTCTGTCGCCTTCCCAAACGGTGGTCAGCGGCTGACCGTTGAGGCTGGTGGCCAGGTCGAGCGAGAGGACGCCTTTGGTGAGACCGAGTCGGGCACATTCCTCGGGTTTCATCGTCACTTTCACCGAAGGCAGGAACTCGTCGTAATCGGTGTGCACCCAGCGCAATTCGTGGTTCAAAGTCAGCATATAGTCCTTAATTTGCTGCGCCACAGGGGCAGTTTTCGTGTAGTCGTCGCCATAGACATAGATCTCCACGGGCGTCGAAACGGCCTGATAGTCCATCTGGCGGAAACGCACATGCGCCTCCTTGAAATAATAGGCGTACTTGTCGTCCCATTCCTTCAGCAGGTCTTCGGTGGTCTGTTTCGAGGTCGTGTTGACGATGAGTTGCGAAAGGTTTTGGGCAGGAATGCTGGGCGCGTAGGTCACGTGGAAACGCGGCGCGGTCTCGCCGATGAAAGCGGTGATGGAGGTGACGCGATTGTCGGCCAGCATCATCTTCTGCAACGAGTCGCTGACGCGGGTGGTGGCTTCGAGGCTGCTGCCTTCGGGCAAACGGATCTCGACGGCGAAACAATCCCTTTCGGCCATAGGCATCATCTGCACATTGAGGGCGAGGAACATCAGCACGCCGAGGGCGATGGAGCCAAGACCCATCCCGATGGTGAAATGCGGGTGCTTGAAGCAATAGCTTTGCATCTTGTCGTAGAGGCCTTGCAGGAAAGCGAAAAACTTCATCTGCGCTTTCAAAAAACGACCGTGTTTGGGCTGGTCGGTCTCGGGCTTGATGAACATGATTTCCAACGACGGAATGACGAGCATGGCGTAGGCCAACGAGGCCATCAGCGAGAAGGCGACGGTCCAGGGGAAGAGTTGCACGAACTCGCCCAAAGGTCCCGTGATGATGCGCGTCATCGGAAAGAACATCGTGGCGATGGCCGTAGTGGCGATGAACATCGGCATAAACAGTTCCTTGGCGCTGCTCACGGCGGCATCGAAGGGCTTGTAGCCTTGACTCAATTTGTCGATGTAGCCGTCAATGTTGATGATGGAGTCGTCCACAATCATGCCGAGCACAACGATGAGGGCGGCCAAAGTGACGGTATTCAACTCAATGCCAAAGAGATACATCAATCCGATGCTCATGGCCGTGCAGACGGGCAGACCCGAGCTGGCGATGAGCGCCGTGCGGAAGGGGAAGAGCAGCAGCATGACCACGATGACCACAATCATGGAGATGAGCAGGTCGCGTAGGAAACTGCTGACGGACTTCTGTACCACCTTGGGTTGGTCGGTGATGCGGTACATCTTCACGCTGTCGGGCAGGGTGGCCTTGAACTCGGTGAGCACCTTTTCCACCTCGCGACCGAAGGCGACGATGTTGTAGCCTTTGCGCATCTCTACGCTGATAATCAATGCGTTGTTGCCATTGAAATTCACCACTTTGGAAGGTTCGGCCAGGCGGCGCTCGACGGTGGCCACATCGCGCAGGCGGACGGTGTTGCCCGCCGCGTCGGAATAGATGATTTGCTCTTCGAGTTCGGCCTCCGAGACCATCGGATTCTCGATGTGCAGCGGCAAGTCGAAGGTTTCGGTTTCCATCGTGCCGCTGGTGGTGAGGAGACCTTGCGAGGCGTATTGCAGCATCAGCGTGTTGGGACTGATGCCGTAGAACGACAGTTTTTCTTTGTCCACCGTGACGGCGATTTCCTCGGTCTGCTCGCCCATCACGCGCACGTTGCCCATCTGCGGAATGGCGCGCAGGCGATGGGTGAGGTCGTCGGTGTAGTCGTGCATCTCGCGGTAGGTCTTGTCGGTTGATTCCATGGCAATGAGCAGCGATGAGGTGTTGCCGAAATCGTCGATGACGGCGATGGCCAACACGCCCGCTGGAAAACTCGAAGCCCTGGTCTCGTTGATTTTATGCCTGATTTTCGACCAAGCAATATCCTTGTCTTTCACCGACTCGTCGAGGCCGACATAGAGGTAGCACATCCCTTCCTTGGTGATGGAATAGGTGGCTTTTCGGTCGACCTCGGGCATGGCAAACAGGATTTCCTCCAAAGGCTTGGTGAGTTGGGCTTCCACCTCCTCGGAGTTGGCGCCAGGATAGACGCCTGCCACAATGCCCTGCCGGATGGTGAAGGCCGGAAACTCGTCCTTTTTCATGTCGACGAGGGCATAGATGCCAAAGGCGACGACCGCCGCCACGACCACCCAGACGATTTTCTGGTGTCGGATGCTCCCGCTGATGATGCCTTTGTCTTTAATCTTGCTCATAAACTCCTTTTTTTGATGCGGGACTTCGGGACACGGGACGCGTGACATTGTCGCTTCGTCTCGCGTCTCGCAGTCTCGTGTCAATATGTTACTTTCATCCCTTCACTGACTTTTTGGTAGCCTTCAACGATGACGACATCGCCCGTTTTCAGGCCTTCGCCGATGACGATGCCGCTACCCGAATAGCCCGAAATCGTGATTTGCCGCCGCGTGGCGCGACCGTCTTCGGCCACCCAAACGAACTTGCCTTCGTTATTGATCAACACGGCGTTGGCGGGCACGATAATGCCTTGGTTGACGTCGCTTTGCAGCACCACCTTGCCGACCATGCCGGGCAGCAGTTCGGCATCGGGCTGGGTGACGCTGACCTTGACGGGATAGCTATGCGTGAGCAGCGAGGCCGTCATGCTTTTCTCAATGACCGTGCCTTGATAGCGGCGGTCGCCGAGAGCGGGGATGAGGATTTGCGCCTCGTCGCCGACTTGCACCTTGCCGATTTCGTTCTCGGGCACGGAGATTTTCACCAAGAGGCCATCCGAACCTATCACCCGCATGATGGACTTGAGCGGCGTGATGCTCTCGCCTTGCGTGGCGTTAAGCCCAGTGACGGTGCCTTCGAAAGGTGCCGTGACGGTGTTGTCGGCTAGCATCGCGTTGGCGAGATCGTAGCTGGCTTGGGCCTTTTCGAGGTTGGCCACCATCTCTCGCCATTTGATTTCGGGCAGGCTGCCGTTGTCGTGCACTTTCTTCAGGCGGTCGTAAGCGTCTTGCGCCTGTTCGAGGGTGGCTTGCGCGGCGCGAAGCGAGCTCTCTATCGAGGGCGAACTGACGCGCGCCAGCACTTGTCCTTTCCTCACATGGCTGCCTTCTTCCACATAAAGTTGCTGCAAAGTGCCGCCATATTTGAAGCTGATGTCAACGGAATGGCTTTCCTCCAACGCGCCGGGATAGCTGTTGCGCACCCATCCGTCAGCCGTGTCGATGCGCTGCACGCCCACGGCGATGACGCGCTCCTCGGCCGGACCGCCCATCAGTTTCTCCTTGATTTGCTGCGGGTCGGCATCAGCGCAACCCGCCAAAACCACGGGTAGGAGCCAAATCAAAAGTTTCTTTTTCATCATTAAGTTTGTTCGTTTGTAGTGCGTCGGGGCCTTCGACAGGCTCAGGCACCCTCAACTTTTGAAAGAGAAAGGTCCCTGAGCTTGTCGAAGGGCCGGCTTGTATTCCATTAATTTCTAATCGCTGCCATGCGGATGTCGTTGCCGTGGATCTTGTAAAGGTGTTCGTTGGTCTCGGCTTCGCCGTCGTAGGTCATGTTGAGGATGATGGTGTTGTCTTCATACATCTGTCCCGAGGCCTTGACGCGCACCTCGTTCCGCAGGGTGAGCGAGTCGCTGGTGAAGAGCAGCGTGTTCTTCTTGAAGTCGCGGAGGAAGATTTCGTTGCCTGAGCAGAAGGCGTGAGTGACCACGACCTCGCCGCCCATCGTGTTCATCACGACGAGCAGGCTGTCCTTGCCGTTGCCCAAGTCACTGATTTCCAGTTGCCCGATTTCGTTGGGCAGGCTGATGATGTAGGAAGCAGGTTCGTCTGTGTCGCCTTCGGCCACGATTTCGTCCATGCTGACGCTGCCCGAGGTCTTGAAGGAATAGTCGCCGCGAAACAACGGGGCGTTTTTCTTTTGGCACGAGGCCAAGGCCAACATACCACAGATAAAGATGGGAATAATTCTTTTCATTGCCGTGTTCTATTATTTCACTACAGATTTTGCAGATTTCGCAGATGCGAGTTCGATAATTTTAGGGATGCAGGCATCCAATTGATACAGATTTTCGACACAGTTTGGAATCTGTAAAATTGGACATTTATGTCCTTCAAATTATATTTTGACAATCTGTTTCATCAGTACAATCTGTAGTTTCTTGATTGCTGCAAAAATAGAAAGAATCCCCGAAACGAATTCAGGGATTCCTTGGTTTTTCACCCAAAAGGGATTTAGGATAACCAAAAAGATTATCTCACCACCAATTTCTTGGTCACCACGGCTCCATTTTCGACGGCACCGCCCAACGCACCAAGCGTAACCGTGTTGACAAAGTCCGCATCCGTCCTGATGTTGTCGAAGTTAGTCGCCATACAGAACGCAGCTCCCCAAAAGGCTCCCACCACCGCCGCCAGAACTATGCTCTCCCCGCTCGGGTCGGTGTACTTCAAGGGGTTGTTCAGACAGTAAGCATAGCGGTTGAAGTTCTGCGAATTATCAGGCGCCTGGATATAGTTGTCGGGGGAGAGGAACGCCAGATGGTCCTTGTAGACGTAGTGGATCTCGTATGTGCTTTCTGTTCTCGACATGCTTCATGTTTTTACAGCAAAGATAATGGTTTTTGGCAAGTTGGCGATTGTCAGGGGTGAATTTCGGGCGGATTCCACGGAATCCGCCCGAGATACAAAGCGACGGGGCTTCTTAACCATATCAATTTGGCTCCCACACACTATCAATAAAAGCTCCGGGCAAATATGAACTAACTATTCCTTTTTCTTTGATAATGGCGAAAAAGGGCTTGTTCAGTCCATCATCTCTAAGA
>JAFUAA010000035.1 GCA_017460915.1 Bacteroidales bacterium
CTTCCACTTCGTAAAGTAGTGGAACACAATGTTGTGCGGCGGAAAGTCTTTCGGAGTCATGCGCCATTGGCAGCCAGTCTTGTTGATGTAGAGTATGCAGTTCATGATGTCTCGGAGAGAATATTTTCTCTTTCTTGGCGTGGGTTCCAGATTTTTTTTGCAATATTTGCCACTCGTAATCGGTAAGGTTAGTTGGGTATCCTCTATTCATGTCTAAATGATTGGAAACCACAAAGATACGAATAAATATCCAATTAACCTACTGATTATCAATTATTTATATAACTTTTTTTTGGTTCGAATAGAATACTTTTTTACTCATTTTTAAACAGCTTCTGAGTTTTTTCTTTGTATTTTTGTAACGAAAATTCCAAATATAGAATATGCAACTCGCTGATATTCAAAATACACTAGCCGAATTAATCCATTCCATCGGGGAAAATCCCATCGAGATTTTGCCCATTGCGGCCTCGGGCTCGGCGCGAAAGTATTATCGCATCGTCACTGAAACGCGCAGTCTGATAGGAACTTACAGCAGTAATATTGAGGAAAACGAGGCTTTTTTGGCCTTCTGCAAGCATTTCCACCACCTTGGTCTCAATGTGCCGGAAGTCTTGGCCGTCAACGCGGAAAGGAATTGTTATCTGCAAAACGATTTCGGCGACGACAACCTTTTTGCGCATGTGCAAAAAGAACTGATTCAGGTCGGCCCTTCGACAAGCTCAGGGACCTTGAAGACATATAGCGAAAACCTAATTATGCTATACAAAAAAACTTTACAACATTTGGTGAAATTCCAATGCCTTGGTCACCAAGAACTTGACTACAGCAAGGCCTACCCCACCCCGAGTTTCGACCGACAGGCCATCATCGACGACCTCAACTACTTCAAATACTACTTCCTGAAACCACACGATGGAATCGACTTCAACGAGGCCCGATTGGGCCGCGATTTCGAGGCCTTCGCCGACTTCGTCAGCCAAGCGCCTTGCGAGTTTTTCATGTACCGCGACTTCCAGTCGAGGAACATCATGGTCAAGGATAACGAGTTGTATTTCATTGACTTCCAAGGTGGTCGCAAAGGGCCGCTGAACTATGATGTAGTCTCGCTGCTCTATCAAGTGAAGGCACAGATGCCGCAAGCCGTCCGCGACCAACTGGTGGAATATTACAAATCGGAACTTTCGCAGTTTGTCAATCCAGAAGAAGTCAAATTTGACCTTTACCAGCCGTATTTCGTCTATCTGAGGCTGCTGCAAGTGCTTGGGGCATACGGATTTAGGGGACTGATTCAGAAGAAATCGCACTTCATTGATAGCATTCCTTACGCTTTGAGGGAAATTGAGGCACTTTCGGTTTCTACACCATTGAACGATTATCCTGAATTGCAGAGCGTTATCTCCCAACTTCATAAGTTGAATGAAAAATACGGAGCACTCATCCAGCCACCTGCGGGCAAGTTGACCGTCACCGTCAACAGTTTCTCCTTCAAAAAAGGCTATCCCGACGACTTCAGCGGCAACGGCGGTGGCTTCGTTTTCGACTGTCGTGCCCTGCCCAATCCAGGTCGCGAGCCCGAGTTCAAGACCAAGACTGGCCGCGATTGGGAGGTGATTGATTATCTCATGGCCAAACCGCAAGTCCACGTCTTCCTTGACCATATGAAAAGCATTGTAAGTCAAAGCGTTGACAACTACGTTGAGCGGCATTTCAGCAACCTGATGGTTTCGTTCGGCTGCACGGGTGGGCAGCATCGTTCCGTCTTCTTCGCCCAAACGATTTACGATTGGCTGAAAGAGACTTATCCTAACATTCATCTGAAACTGAACCACATAGAACGCAAAATCAAGGAGGAAACTGGAATATGAGTCCACAAATCGACACCACCGCGATGATTTTGGCCGCCGGCCTCGGCACGCGCCTCAAGGACTTGACGAAAGACAAGCCCAAAGCCCTCGTCGAACTGAACGGCAAACCCTTGCTGCAACATTGCATCGAGAACCTGATTGCCCAAGGCTTCCGCCGCATCGTCATCAATGTGCACCACTTTAGCGAGCAAATCATCGACTTCATTGACCAGCATCATTTCGACGCTGTCATCCAGATTTCCGACGAGCGCAACCTACTCATGGACACAGGTGGCGGCATCGTCAAAGCCACTCCCCTTTTCAAGGATTCAAAGGTGGTTTTGGTCCATAACGTGGACATTATCAGCGATGTTAACCTTAGGGATTTAAGTCAACAATTCATTGATTCACAAGACGATGCTTGGCTGCTCACGCAAGACCGCGAGACCAACCGAAAACTGCTTTTCCGCGACGACAGCCAACTCATCGGCTGGCGCAACAAGGCCGACGGCAACTTCAAATGGGTGTACGACAGCTTCGGCGAATTCAAGGAAAAGGCCTTCAGTGGAATACATCTTTTCCGTAGCGACTTATTCGCCGAATTTGAAGCCAAACCTCAGAGCGTCATCGATTTATACCTCAAATTGGCCAAGGCAAAACGCATCATTTCAAAACCTATAATGCCTGATTTCTGGTTCGACTTGGGCAAGCCCGAACAACTCAAAACTGCTGAATCATACCTAAAAAAAGAACCACAATGAGCCAAAACAGCTTCATCGCAAGATTAGCAAGCCATATCCGACAAAGCTACGACCGTTCCTGCCAAGAGCTTACGGTGGTATTCCCCAACAAACGTGCCGCAGCCTTCCTACGTAACGAGTTCAAAATGAACGGGAAACAAACCATTTGGCTGCCGCAGATAATGTCCATCGAAGAAGCCGTCACCCAATGGAGCGGCATCATGCTTGCCGACAATATCGACCTATTGTTTGAGCTTGTCGACATTGACGCTGAGCTACATATGGAGCAAAACAGCGATCTGAACGTCTTCGGCAGCCAAGCCGCGCAGATGGCCAAGGACTTCGACGAAATCGACCAATACGCCATCGACGCGAAGCACGTCTTCAACTATGTGGTCGAAAACAAACGGTTGGAATACTGGAACTTCGACGAGGAAAGAAGCAAGGAAAAGGAACTGAAATACCTCCATTTTTTCAAGTCGCTCTACGATTATTATCTGCGTCTCCACGACCGATTAAATCAGCAAGGAAAAGGCTATTATGGCATGATTACCCGATACTTGTCGGAGCTTCCTGAAGATGAATTAGTGACAAAAGTCGGCTCGACCAACATCATTTTCGCTGGTTTCAACGCGCTGACGACAACCGAAGAACACGTCATCAACACCCTTGTCAGAAACGGCAAAGCGGAGATTCTTTTTGACTACGACCGCTATTACGTTGAAGATGAGAACAACGAAACCGGACATTTTGCCCGCAAATATCTTTTGACCCATCCCGACTGGCTGAAAAACGGCTTCTCAGAGGCACTTTCCACAGAAAAGAAAACCATCCACATCATCAGCGCCAGTGGCAACACTTTGCAAGCCAGAGCCTTACAATCCAACTTACAAAAAAATCAAAACGACGGCCAAACCATCGTGCTGGCCGACGAGCATCTGCTCATTCCCGTCTTGAATGCCATTCCTGACATTGACGCTTACACAAAGTTCAACGTCTCAATGGGTTATCCCATCAAAAACACGCCTGTCAATCAACTGATTAGATATTATTTCACATTGCAAAGGCGAAAGATGATGACCCGCGACATCACTGTCGATGGCGTGACACGAGCTGCCCGAGGTTGGTATTTTTGGCTAGTCATCCGCCTGATGGACCTCGAAATCGTGAAAATCGCTTTGCCGAAAAAAGAAACGGCAGCATTCGACCGATGGAAAAAAGACGAAGTAAATCGAGGAAAATTCATCTTCGAAGAAACCGATTTCGAGTCCTTGAAAACGATGACTAACATAAGCAAATTCCTCAAAATCACGCTAGTCGAGCAAAACGCCAAAGCCCCTATTGAGGTGCTGCACAACATGAGCCAAATGCTTGCTTGCTTGGTCGAAATCGTCAGCCGGAAAGAGGAAAAAGAACGCTACTATTTCCTCCTCAACCAGTTGAGCGAGGTCGGGAAAACCATCGAGCGGCTGACTCGGATTGTGCAAGACAAAAAAAACTATATCAATGACTTACAGAGCGTTGAAATCCTTTATCGGCTGTTGTCGTCAAATGCCACGGTCAAACTCAGCGGCAGTGGCATTGAAGGCTTGCAAATCATGGGGTTGCTTGAGACCCGCAACCTCGATTTCAGCCAGCTTCACGTGCTCAGCGTCAACGAGGGCGTCATGCCACCCGACAAGTCGCAAGGCAGCTTCATTCCCCAATTCATCAGGCGCGAGTGTGGCTTGCCCGGCTATGCCGAAGGCCAAGCCGTAGTGGCCTACCATTTTTACCGTTTGTTGCAAAACGGATCGGACATTTATTTGTATTACAACAACTTGGACGAAACTTCTGGCGGAGAGCCAAGCCGATACATCCTGCAAATCAAGCACGAACTGGCCAAAAACAGCAATATCACAATTATTGAGGAGTCCTTTAGCAGCAAAGCCAAAGCCTCAATGGCCACTCAAGCCCTTCAAGCCGACAAGACTGGCGTTCGCGACCGTCTGCTTCAACTCATCCAGGATAGCGGTCTCTCACCTTCCTCGCTCTCAACCTATCTTAACTGCCCGCTGAAATACTATTTGAGATATGTCGAACAAATCAAGGACGACAGCATCGAGGAGGACGTCGGGCGCGATGTGGTGGGCCGCGTCATCCACAAGACCTTAGAGTTGCTTTTCGGCGACTATCTCCCCAAAGAAGGCAAGTTGCAAGTCATCAATAAAGATTTGTTCGACAAGCAGATACAGCCACAATGGCAAAAGAAACTCGCCCAAGCCATTGCCGAAGAATACCCCAACGGATTCCCCGATGTCGGCTTCAACTATTTGAACAAGGTCAACATCGAGCAACAACTGAAAAACTACTTCAGCTTCACTTCCAAGCAATTGGAAAACAACGATTTAATCATCATTTCAACCGAAGAGGAACTCAGCACCAAGCTTGCAATGCCCGAATGCACAGCTACCTTCCATGGCTTTGCCGACCGCATTGACCGATTCGGCCCCCTCACGCGCGTAGTTGACTACAAAACCGGAAAGGTCGACAACGCCAACCTCAAATTGCCTTTGCGCCACCAAGGCGACAGAGACCTTGACTACTTGAAACAAATTCCCGAGAAGGCCTTGCAACTGCTCCTTTATAAATACATGTACCTCAAGATGCATCCCGAGATGCGCCCCGAACAAGTAAGCGGTGCCATCCACGGACTGAAATACGTCAAGGGGATTGAGTTCTCCTTGACGAAAGCCGTACCTTCAAGCAAGGACACCGACATTGACGCCAACTTCCTGGAAGACAACTGCTTCATTAGCAACATGGAAACGATGCTCAAAGCCGTTGTGACCGAAATGCTTGACGAGCATCTCGCTTTCGCGCAAGCCGAAAATGACGACCATTGCGGTTACTGTGAGTTTAGGATGATTTGCAAGAGATAAGTTGGGTCAGTTCAGCACAATCTCTTCTACCACTTCTTTGCCTGCCTTGGCATTCAAATCCCTCACCAACAAAGACTTGGAATAACTCAATTCACTTCTCAAAGCATCTGAATCGACGCGGACGAACAGCGTTTTGTTCTTGATGGAAAGGTCGATGGTATGCGAAGCAATAAACTTTCCCACAACCTCCGGCCAAGCGTTGATGGCTTTCATTTCGTAGAGATAATCGGGACCTTTGTGCTGCTCGATGAACGCCTTGATGAGTTCGCCCAAATTTTGCACGTCATAATAAACCATCACCGCCTCCTATCTCCCTGATTTGGCCTCTCTCCACCTCAAAAATCTTGTGGTCGATGGCAGTGTCTTCAAACAGTTTCTCGATTCTCTGCTGCTGCGTATCCGTGATGAACACCTGGCCGAAATGGTCGTCACCGACCAAGCGGACAAGCTTCATCACGCGCTGGTCGTCGAGCTTGTCGAAAATGTCGTCGAGCAACAATATCGGCTTATAGCCAATCCTCTGGAAATTGAAATCGAACTGCGCCAAGCGGATGGACACCACAAACGACTTCTGCTGGCCTTGCGAGCCGAATTTCTTCAAAGGATGGCCATCGAGGGCAAACTCCAAATCATCCTTGTGGATGCCCACATTGGTATAGCCGGAATATCGGTCGTGCATCAGGCTCTCCTCAAACAACACGTTGAGCGGCTTTTCGTCCAAACGCGACTCGTAAATCACATTCACCTTCTCCGTGCCTCCAGAGACAATCTCATAATAATGCTGGAAAATCGGCAGGAAATCGGTCAGGAATTGCTGACGTTTCCGATGGATGTCGTCAGCATGCTGCGCCATCTGGTCATCCCAAAGGCGGAGCAATTCGCGGTCAAAGGTACGCGTATCGGCAAACTGCTTCAATTGCGTATTGCGTTGCTGCAAGGCACGGTTGTATTTCAGCAAAGCGTTGAGATACAAAGGGTCAAACTGCGAAATCACGCCATCGATGAACTTGCGGCGCAGTTCGCTCCCCCCGTTGATGAGGTCAGCATCGTAGGGCGAAATCATCACCAAAGGAAACTTTCCGATATGGTCGGCCAGACGGTCGTATTCCTTTTTGTTGAACCGGAACGACTTCTTGGCATCGCGCTTTTGCACGCACGACACCTGCTCGTCATCCTTTCCCTCGTGGCGATACACACCGTGAACGGCAAAGAAATCCTGCCCGTGGCGGATGTTCTGTTTGTCGGTCGCCACGAAGAAGCTTTTGCAAAACGAGAGGTAATAAATCGCGTCAAGGATGTTGGTCTTCCCCGCCCCGTTCAAACCCACGAAACAATTGACGTTGGGCGAAAACCTCAGCTCCGCCGACTCGCAATTCTTGAAATTCGTCAGTTTGAGTTCATGAAGATACATGGCATTAGAGCTTGCTCAAGTCCACACGGATGGTCAGGAAGTTGGGGGAGCCAACGATATTACTGCGCGATCGTGCATAATCGATTTGGAACGCCTTGATTTTCAAGCCAAAGCCTGCAGAAAACCCCACCAACGACCGCTTCTGAGGGACATCCATGTTGTAGTGCGTCTCATAGTTGTAGGAAGCCCTCAAAAACAGGTTCTTGCCCAAGGCCAACTCGCCGCCGAAGACCAGGTGGCAGCCCAAATTGGTGAAAAACTGCGAGACTTTGCTGGGCTCATTGTACTCTCCCGTGATGGGATCGTAATAGCCAGCCAAGTCGAGCGGATCGGCATAAGTCTTTGTCCAATGTTGCATATCCTTATAACCCATCATGATCGTCAAAGGCAGGTGGTTGAGTTTCTTCGAAGCCATCAAGTCGAGCGAGAAAGGCAACCATTTGTTGTCCAGATAGAGTTCCTTGCTGAAAATCTGGCGCCCGATGTTGCGTGCCGTCAACGTGACCGCCCAATCGGAATAAGCCCAATAAGTGGCCGCCACATCAACGCCAATGGCACCGGCACGTCCCACCTCATATTGCAGCCCTGCATATTTCAGGTTGGCTCCAATACTCCACTTGTCTGTCAACTCACGTCCCCAGCCCAAAGTAAGCGCATAATCGGAAACGTTGAACGTGCTGCCGTCGGCATAGCCGCTCTCAGAGGTATAAGCCATGTTGCCGTAATTATAATACTGCACCGAAGCCGCAAAACTGCCCAACTTCTCGAAAGTGTGGCTGTATTGCACCGACCCGAAATTCGTCCCCAAATTGAAATCGCCCACGTAGGAAAGCGACATTTGGTCGTTCATTTCCGGAGAGATGGCCGAAGGATTGAAAACCGCCGTCTGCAAATCGCCATCATGGACGGGCAAAGGCAATCCACCCAAAGCCACCACACGCGCCGAATTGGCATCCGTCAAGGCACGATAGGTTCCGTTGGCGACCTGCGCACTGACTTGCAGGGTGGCGATTGACATCAGAAAAGCCGCAAAAGTATAAATGAAACGCTTCATAATTCACTATTTTTTCGATAACGGAATCCTATTTCGTTTATTGTGCAACTGGTTGATTATTTGTCAATCAGGCCGAGACCCGTCTTGACGATTTTGCCTTCCTCATTCATGATTGACGCCAACTTGTCAAGCATGCCGTTGACGAAACGTCGGCTGTCGGGCGTGCTGTAGAACTTCGAGATTTCGATGTATTCGTTGATGGTCACTTTCACAGGGATGGAATGGAACTCGGTAAACTCTGTCAGCGCCATGAAAATGAGGATTTTGTCCATCAAGGCCAATCGGTCGTAATCCCAATTGGAGATGTTGGCGTTCACCAACTCGCGATACTCGTCAGCATGCAGGATGGTCTTCTCAAACAACTTGACCACAAACCCCTTATCCTCAGCCTCAGCCTTATACAAAGGAGGCATCGCACTGTCGACGCCAAACGAAGCCGGCATCTCGTTGATGAACTTCCAAAGCAAATAAATCGCCACTTGGAAGTCGCTGTTGAACGAAAGGTCGCGATCGGCATAATAGTCGTACAAAGAGCTGTCTTCAGCCATATAAGCGTCAATCACTGAAGCCAAGAACTGACGGTCGTCGCCAAAAGCGTCCTTCCCATTATTCATATACTCCTGGTATTCAGGATATTCTACCATCCTATTATAGAAAGAGCGAATGAAATCCTCTCTCGAATCCGCAAAGTTGATTTTGTATCTATCCTCCAAACCCAGCAAGCTTTTGTTCTCTTCCAACACATTGAGGATCCGATTGTTGACAAACTTCAGATTAGGATTCAAGTCTTCTTCGGTGGGGAAATGCTTGTTGCGGTTCTCCTCGATGCGGCGTTCGGCAAACTGCTTCACCTCAACCCAAAAAGCGAGTTGGTAAACAAACAACTTGTACAAGTCGTCCACCTCGTCAAGCAAATGCCGTTCGGCGATGGCAAGATTGGAACTATTGGACTGATGATAGGCGTAAACTTCATGCAACACCTTGATTCTCAAAAATCTACGATTCAGCATAGGGTTTGGTTTGTGTATAAAAACGGAATGCAAAAATAAGAAAAAAACGTATGCGGATACAATAAAAAAGTCTATCTTTGCGCTCAACTTGAAAATTCAATCAACCCAACTAAAAATTAAGCACTATGATTAGCAAGAAATTAGCAAAGGCCATCAACGACCAAATCAATGCCGAGATGTGGTCGGCCTATCTCTATTTGAGCATGTCGCAAGACATCTATGCCAAGGGATTCCATGGCATCGCCCATTGGTACAAGGTGCAATTCCTTGAGGAACAAGCCCATGCAGCCATCATGATCAACTACCTGCACAGCCAGGACGAGCGCGTCATCCTCGCCCCTATCGCCAAGGTGCAAACAGAATGGAAGTCTGTCTTGGCCGCCTTCGAGGACACCCTTGAGCACGAGAAAAAAGTGACCGCCATGATCAACAACCTGTGCGACATCGCCGACGAGGACAAAGACCGCGCTGCCGCCAACTTCCTCGCCTGGTTCATTGACGAGCAGGTGGAAGAGGAGGAGAATGCCCGCGACCTGATTAACCAAGCCAAGATGATTGGCGACCATATCGGTGGCATGATTATGCTTGACAAGGAACTGGGTGCCCGCGAGTACCACACGCCGTCGCCGCTGAAATGATGTTGAAACGGCTTTTATGACAATGAAAAAGCGCCCTGAGGGGCGCTTTTTCTGTTGATAGTGCATTTCTCTTACTTCGACTTGTCCGGCCAAGCGGGAATATCTGGAATATCGGGATAGTCTTTCATCTGTTCGAGGATGATTTCGATGGCCTTGTTGAGTTGGTCGTCGATGCCCTCAAACTCGCGGGCGGGGTCGTTGTCGATGACGACATCAGGATCGACGCCGTAGCCCTCAATGACCCATTTGCCGTTTTCGTCAAACGGGGCAAACTCGGGACGGGTCAGCGAACCGCCATCGATGAAGGGCAGACTGCCACGGATGCCAACCACACCGCCCCAAGAGCGCACGCCGACCGTGGTGCCAATCTTGTGCTTCTTGAACTGATACGGGAACAAATCGCCGTCAGAAGCGGAATACTTGTTGAGCAACAGCACTTTGGGACCAAGCATCATCTTCATGGGCTTGGTCTCGGGTTCGTTGTTGCGCATCATGTTGTACATCGAAAGTTCGCGGCGCAGGCGCTCCACAATCATCGGGCTGACATTACCACCTCCATTGCCACGGTCGTCAATGATAAGGGCTTTCTTGTCGAGCTGCGGATAGAAGTATTTGGCAAACTCATTCAGGCCGTCCACGCCCATATCGGGGATATGGATGTAGCCCACCTGACCGTTGGTAGCCTTGCTCACCTTCTCCACATTGCATTGCACCCAATTATAGTAGTACAAGCCCGTCTCCTCGGCGATGGGACGCACCACCACATCGCGGGCACCGCTTTCGGAAGCCTTATTATTTAAGGTAAGCAGTACCGCCTTGTCGGCCTTGCCGATGAGGACGCTGTACATATCCTTCAGATCCTTGGTACTTTGTCCATCAATAGCGATGATGTAGTCGCCTTCCTTGGCGTTCACCCCGACCTCGGTCAGTGGCGAGCGCGTCTTCTCATTCCAGTTCTCGCCCTTCAAAATCTTGTCAATCTGATAGTAACCCGACTTGTCGCGATGAATGCGGCAGCCCAGCATACCCATCGGGATGCGCTCGGGCTTCACGCGGTCGCCGTCGCCCACATAGGCGTGGCCAATATTGATTTCGCCAATCAGTTCGCCGATGAGGTAGTTCACATCGTTACGGTCAGAGCAATACGGCAAAAGTTTTCCGTATTTCTCCTTCATCGCGGGCCAATCCACGCCGTGCATGTTGGGCGCATAGAAGAAGTCGCGCATCTGGCGCCAAGCCTCGTTGTAGATTTGCGTCCACTCGATACGCAGCTCGACCCATTTCTTCATATTGCTGAGGTCGATGGTCTCGTCGCCCTTGCCAGCTTCGCCAGGCTTTCCGCCACCGCCAGGCATCGGGCCTTTGGGAGCGTTAATCACCTTATAGCCACCGCGTTCGCGCATCAACATTTTGGAGCCATCGGCGGAAAGTTCGTAGCCAAAGCCGCCAATCGAAGTGCATTTCTTGGTCTTGGCATCGAAATAACCCAAACCACCGCCGTTGCGACCTGCGGCCACATAATACAAGCCGCTCTCCACGCCCGTCAGATTCCAATATCTTCCCGCACTGACCGGCAGCACCACAACCCTGTTGGCAATGCCCTCGAAGTCGATTTTCACTTCCTTAGCTTCCTTTTTGCCCTCGGGCCTGCCTTTGCCGTCCTTGGAACCTTCCGGCTTGCCTTTGGGTTCATCCTTAGGCTCGTCCTTTGCGTTCTCGGCTTTCACTTCGTCGTTTTCCAAAAGGAAAGGCGAAGGCGTATCTTTCTGTAAAGTAACAAAATAAATCTTCGACATATCCGTATAGACGTGGTTCCACTCCAGCCAGCCGTAAGTCGGGTGAAAATCGCGTTCCGAACTGAAATACAGATATTTGCCGTTTTTATCAAAAGCAGGCGAAGAAGCGTTGTACCAAGCATTGGTGACAGTTTCGTCCTTGCCCGAAGCCACATTGTAGATGTGGATTTGGCTGACGGAGAAGGTGCTCGGCATCGAGTAGGCAATCCAGCGGCTGTCGGGCGACCAACTGAAATCGCCCATCTCGCCCGCCTTGCTCTGCGCCACCACTGTGACCTTCTTCGAGGCGACCTCAACCATATTGATGCGGTTCATCTTATCGTACCAAAGGATGCGTTTGCTATCGGGTGACCAAGTGGGGCCGTATTTGTAAGTGTCTGAATCTTTGGTCAATTGTATGGCTTCTTCCTTGCCGTCTTGGGCTTGGATGTATAGTTCATCCTCGCCCGTGCGGTCGCTGATGTAAGCGATGTATTTGCCATCGGGCGACCAAGCCACATTGCGGTCGTGGGCATTGTCGGATTGGGTCAGATTGCGCGTGATGCCCGACTTGACTGGAACAGTCCACACATCGCCGCGAGCACCGAAAGCCACCCGCTTGCCATCGGGCGAGATGCTGCTTGAGTTGATGAACTTACTGGCATCCACATACTTGGTGCGCGTCGATTTATTGTCGTTGGCCATCTGCACGGGAATGGGATACACCTTGCCCTCGGCGAGGTTGTAACGGAACAGTTGGCCGCCGTTTTCGTAAACGATGTCCTTGTCGCCGAGCGAAGGCCACTTGATGTCGTAATAGGTGTAGTCGGTCACCTTCGTGGTTTGCTTCGTGCCAAGGTCGTAGCAGAACAGGTTCATCGTGCGGTCACGGTCGGAGCAATAGTAAATCTTGTTGCCGACCCACATTGGGAAGATGTCCTGCGCGTTGTTGTTGGTGATGTTTTCAATCTTCTTCGACTTGAAATCGTAAATCCACACATCGTCGGCCATACCGCCGCGATAGTACTTCCAAGTGCGGAACTCGCGCATCACGCGGTTGTAAGCAATCTGCTTGCCATCTGGCGAATACGAAATCCATCCGCCTTCGGGCAAGGGCAGCTGCTCGGCCAGGCCTCCGTTGATGTTGGCGATGAAGAGTTGTCCGACGAAGTCGTCCCAACTCTCCTTGCGCGAGTGAAAAACGATGTTCTCGTTGTCCTTCCACGCCATCACGATGTTGTTCGGGCCCATGCGGTCGCTGATGTCGTCGCGGCCCAAAGTGGGCGTGTAGGTGAGTCGCGTTGGCGTACCACACTCAGGATAAGGCATCACATACACCTCGGTGTTGCCATCGTATTGTGCCGTGAAAGCCAGATGTTTGCCGTCGGGCGAGAAACGCGCGAACATTTCATAGCCCAGCGGGTCGTTGGTGATTTTGTGTGCGATTCCGCCTTTGATATCGACGGAATAGAGGTCGCCGCCATAGCTGAAGACCACGTCGTTGCCGTGGATGGTCGGGAAGCGCAGCATCCGCGCCTCCTCCTGAGCGCTCAACGAAAACGCTCCAATCAGCAGGATTGAGAAGATTAATGTTTTGATTTTCATTGTATTAAATATTTGTATCATTATCAATAGTCCGACAAAGATACAAAGATAATACAATCAAAACAATCTATTAATGGGTTTTATTCCTCAATCCTTACCCGACGCAAATCCAAAAGATTCGTTGGATTGCTGCCCAAATCCTTCACGCGCTTGTTGACGAAACGCAACACTTCGTCATAGAACAGCACCACCACGGGAGCGTCCTGCATCATCAGGCTGTCCAACTCGGTGTAGCAACGGGCGCGCTCCTGCAAGTCGTTGCAACGCATCGCCTTTTCGTACAGTCGGTCGAAGTCGGGATTGGAATAATGTGTGTAATTGGGTCCCGAGGGAGCAAAATTGGGAGTCGTGAAGGTGGAAAGATAGTTCTCGGCATCGGGATAGTCGGCCACCCACGAAGAGCGGAAAAACGGCAGACTGCCGTTGGCTTTCATGCTGCGCATCGTGGCAGGCGGCATCACCTCCATCTTGCATTGCAGACCGATTTGCTCCATCTGGCTCTGCACGAACTTGCCAATGTCGGCATAGTCGGCCACAGTGGATAGCTGAAGCAAATAGCCTTCCAGATGGTTCTCTGCAACAAGACGTTGGGCGCGCTTCAGGTCGTAGCCGTAGCCGATGGTGCTGTTATGCCCCGGCAAGCCTACGGGAATCATACCGCCCGTGCCTGCCTCTCCGATACCGTTGCGAAGGTAACGCAACATCTTCTCGCGGTCGATGCAAAAGTTGACGGCCTGCCGCATCGCGCGCGAGCGGTTGGGACCAAGGCTGTCGTTCGGGTCGATGAAAAATGAGAAATACTCCGTGTTCAGATAGGGTTCTGTAATGAGTTCGATTTTGTCCACATATTTCTGGCGCAACTGCCCGTCGTAGGTCAGCAGTTCGTCCTTGTAGCGCGCATCGATGCCCGACATAAAGTCGAATTTGCCCTTGATGAACTCCAAAAACGCCACTTGCTTGTCAATCAGGAAACTGACGGAGACGGCATCGATGTAAGGCAGCCTCTCCCCTTGCGCGTCGCGCTCGAAATAATTCGGGTTCTTGCGGAAAACCAGCTTCACGCCTTCTTTCCAATACTGGAAATGGAACGGCCCCGTCCCAACAGGATGGCTGCGGAAGTCATCGCCGTAATGCTCCACGGCTTCGTGCGGAACGACCGAGGCGTATGTCATCGACAAGATGCCCAAAAATGGCGGGAACGGCTGCGAGAGTTCAATCTGGAAAGTCGAGTCGTCCAAAGCGGTGAAAGCATATTGGTCGCCCTCGTGCTTCACGGACGAAAAAATCCACATTCCAGGCGAGTTCAAACGCTTGTCCACCACGCGGTTGAAGGAATAAATGACATCCTCTGCTGTGACAAAACGGGTATTTAAGGTCGGCCCTTCGACAGGCTCAGGAGCTTCAACTTCTGACTGCCGCTTTGCGTCATCGCGAGGAACGAAACAATCCAGGCCTGCTTCCTTAAAACATTCGTCCTTGTGGAACTGCACATCATTCCGCAAATGGAAAGTGTAGACCAAGCCATCCTCGCTGATGTCCCACGATTTCGCAATCATCGGGACGAGGTTCTTCTGCTCGTCAAAGGCCACCAAGCTGTTAAATGCCTGATTGCAGACCCAGATATGCGCCAAGTCCTTGGCATAAATCGGGTCAAGTGTCAGAATGCCAGCGGCTTCGTTATACTTGAAGATGGCCAGCTCTTCCTCGGAATCTTGGCGTTTGCCACAAGAAACCAGCAACAGCAAGGTCAATATTCCAAGGAATAATTTCCGCATAATCACTTGACTTTGAAACCAATCACCTCAGGATGCAAGTTGTTCAGATACTTGTTGTAATCCAAGTCGTTCTTGTCCTGCTCCTTTTCGAGCGCCAAGTCGAGCACCTGCATCATGTTCTCCACATAGTGGAAGTTCAGCCCGTTGATGTAGTCTTCCTTGATGTCGTTGATATCATGCTCGTTATCGACCGAAAGGATAAGGTCGGTCACGCCATTGCGCTTGGCGGCGAGGATTTTCTCCTTCACGCCGCCTACGGGCAACACCCTGCCACGCAACGTGATTTCGCCCGTCATGGCCAGCAGTCCCTTCACCTTGCGCTGCGTAAACGCGGAAGTCAAGGCGGAGAGCATCGTGATGCCTGCCGAGGGACCGTCCTTCGGCGTGGCGCCTTCAGGGATGTGGACATGGACATTCCAAGCCTCGAACACATCGGGGTTGATGTTGAGTTGCGAAGCGTGCGCCTTGATGAACTCGTAGGCGATGGTTGCGCTCTCCTTCATCACCTCGCCGAGGTTGCCCGTCAACGAGAGATGACCCATACCGCGGCTCAAACTCACCTCGATGGAAAGGATTTCGCCGCCTACTTGCGTCCAGGCCAAACCTGTGGCCACGCCGGGCATTGTGTGCTTCACCTCGTCCTCGTCGTGGTGCATCGGCACGCCGAGCACCTTTCGGAGGTCTTCGGCGGTGATTTTCTTCTCAAACGCCTCCTCCGTGACGACCTGCTTGGCGCGGAAACGCATCATATCGCCAATGCGGCGCTCCAGGTTGCGCACGCCCGCCTCGCGGGTGTAGTCGTCAATGATGTGCATCACAATGTCCTTCGAAAAAGCGATCTGCTTGATGTCAAGGCCGTGCTCCTTCATCTGCTTGGGGATGAGGTGCCGCTTGGCGATTTCGTATTTCTCCTCGCGCAGATAGCCGCTCAAGTCGATGATTTCCATACGGTCGCGCAAGGCGGGATGGATGGTTGCGAGGTTGTTGGCCGTAGCGATGAAGAGAATTTTCGAGAGGTCGTAATCCAGCTCGATGAAGTTGTCGTAGAAAGCATTATTCTGCTCTGGGTCAAGGATTTCCAAAAGCGCTGCTTGTGGGTCGCCGCTGATGTTGTTGCCGCTCACCTTGTCGATTTCGTCCAAGACGAAGACGGGATTGCCCGACTTCACTTTCCTCAGATTCTGGATCACACGGCCTGGCATGGCACCGATATAGGTTTTCCTGTGGCCGCGCAACTCTGACTCATCGCGCACGCCGCCAAGTGACATTCTGACATATTTTCGGTTCAACGCCCGCGCGATGGACTTGCCCAACGAGGTCTTGCCCACGCCAGGAGGACCAACAAGGCACAAAATCGGAGCCTTCATATCTTTGCGCAACTTCAGCACGGCCAAGTGCTCGATGATGCGGTCTTTCACCTTGTCCAAGCCGAAGTGGTCGGCATCGAGGATACGCTGGGCGCGTTTCAGGTCGAAGTTGTCCTTCGTGAAGTCATCCCACGGCAAATCAACGAGATATTGCAAGTAATTGAGTTGTATGCCATACTCCGCCGCCTGCGGATGGGTGCGCTCCAACTTCTTCAGTTCCCTGTCAAAAACCTCCGCCACCTCCTTCGACCATTTCTTCTTGTCGGCCTTTTCCTTCAGTTCCTTGACATCCTGCTCGTTGGGATTGCCACCCAGTTCCTCTTGGATGGTCCGCAATTGTTGGTTGAGGTAATACTCGCGCTGCTGCTTGTCCATATCCACGCGCACCTTGCTCTGGATTTGCTGCTTCAACTCGATCATCTGCTGCTCGTCGGTCAGCACGGCCAACAGGTCGGAGGCCATCTGGTTGATGTTGCGGGCTTCCAAAAGTCCTTGCCTGACGGGCATGTCGGCTTCCACATTGCTGGCCACGAAATTCAGCAGGAAAACGGGGTCGTCGATGC
Source organism: Bacteroidales bacterium (assembly GCA_017460915.1). Lineage (GTDB taxonomy): Bacteria > Bacteroidota > Bacteroidia > Bacteroidales > F082 > Limimorpha. Next base: position 16,707 of record JAFUAA010000035.1, read on the forward strand.
TCTTGATGGCGAAGCCCGCCTCCTGCGACAAATTGCGCGAGCGGGCAATGACTTGAATGGCCAACTCCCTGACAGACTGCATTAAAGCATCGAATTTCTTGGTATTCGGAATGTCCTCCGAAGCCGCGTAAGGCATCACGGTGGCCTTGATGTAAGGCTCGATTTGGGTGGCCTCCACCACCTCAAAGCGTCGTTTGCCCTGGATGATGACTGTGACGTTGCCGTCGGGCATCTCAAAGACCTTGAGGATTTGTGCCGAAGTACCCACCTTATACAAGTCCTCTAGTGTGGGCTCGTCAACATTCGACTCCTTCTGCGCAATGACGCCAATCGACTTGCGCTTGCGATAATACTCCTTCACCAGTTGGATGGACTTGTCGCGTCCCACCGTGATGGGAATGACCACGCCCGGATAGAGCACCGAGTTGCGCAAAGGCAAAATGGGCAGTTCCTCGGGCACTTCCTCGTCGGGGCCGAGGCGCCCTTCTATCGTAAGCACGGGGATGAACTCGGCATCGGAGTCCATCATATCTGAAAACAATTCGGGTTCAACTTTGTAACTCATAAAAAGCGTATTTGAATGTTGTGGGCGACAAATTGTCAGTCCGTCGCCGTTTCTCACCTTATTATATTGGTGGCGCAAAGATACGGCAAAGATAATGCCAAGGCACAAAAAAAGCCCTCGCGATAGGCAAGAGCTTCCCTTTTTCGGTTTCGTCCAACTTACTTGGCTTCCTTCTTCTCGAAGAACTTCTTGTACTTGTTGTTGAACTTATCCACACGACCGGCGCTGTCGACGAGCTTCATCTTACCGGTATAGAAGGGATGTGATGCGCTGGAGATTTCAAGCTTCACCAAGGGGTATTCATTGCCGTCTTCCCACTTGATGGTTTCCTTGGTGTTGATGGTCGAACGCGACAGGAACGTCACATCGTTTGACATATCTTTGAAAACAACCAGTCGATAGTTCTTGGGGTGAATGTCTTTTTTCATCGCTTACTTTCCTTATTGATTTTGAGTGCGCAAAAGTACAACAATTTCTTGGAATGGCAATATGTTTCAGAGTTTTTTTTCTCGAAAATTTTCAATCGACTGATTTCTAATTATTTAAGTTGATTTTTGAGCCTAATTGGCATAAAGTCACACGATTCCACTCCTATAATAAAATAAATAAGCAGGAAATGAATCGCCACACGATTTTATTTGCTATCTTTGCAGCAAAATAAGAGCGAAAAACTCAACTAACAAATTATAAATCAAACATCTAATCAAATAATTATTGAAATGAAGCAAGCTTTTAATTTCAATGCAGGTCCTTGCGTCCTGCCCAAGCAAGCCATCGAAAGCACCGTCAAGGCGCTGTACGACTTTGACAACACTGGCATCGGCATCGCCGAAATCAGCCACCGCACCCCGGGTTGGGAGCGCATCATGGCCGAAACCCGCCAACTGTGGCGCGACCTCCTCAACATCCCTGAGGAGTACGAAATCCTCTTCCTCGGCGGCGGTGCCAGCACGCAGTTCTTCACCGTGCCTGCCAACCTGATGAAGACCAAGGCCGCCTACCTCCAGACTGGCGTCTGGGCCAAGAAGGCCGCCAAGGAAGCCAAGTTGTTCGGTAAGGTGGACATCGTCGCCTCGAGCGAAGACAAGACCTACACCTACATCCCGAAGGGCTACGAAATCCCGATGGATGCCGACTACTTCCACATCACGACCAACAACACCATCTACGGCACCGAGATCAAGTATGATATGGACTGCCCCATCATGCTCGTCGCTGACATGAGCTCCGACATCATGAGCCGTCCCGTCGACGTGAAGAAGTATGGCCTCATCTACGGTGGCGCCCAGAAGAACGTCGGCCCCGCTGGCGTGACCTTCGTCATCGTCAAGAAGGACATCCTCGGCAACATCGGCGACCGCGCCTACATGAACCCGCTGCCCACTATGATCGACTTCCGCACCCACGCTGCCGAAGAAGCCAAGAACATCAGCATGTTCAACACCCCGCCCGTACTGTCCATTTTCATGATGCACGAGACCCTCGTGTGGCTGAAGGACACCATCGGCGGCGTCGAGGCCATGAACAAGATCAACACCAAGAAGTCACAAATGCTCTACGAAGAAATCGACCGCAACAGCATGTTCGTCGGCACCGCCGAGAAGGAAGACCGTTCCATCATGAACCACTGCTGGGTAATGGCTCCGGGCTACGAAGACAAGCAAGATGCCTTCATGGCCTACGCCAAGGAACGCGGCATGGTCGGCATCAAGGGTCACCGCAGCGTCGGCGGCTTCCGCGCCAGCCTATACAACGCCTGCCCGATTGAGGCCGTCGAAGCCCTCGTCCAATGCATGCAAGACTTTGAAAAAGCGAACAAATAAAGCCGTAAGCCATAAGCCATAAGTTGTAAGCTAGCGCGAACCGTTGCTTACAGCTTACGGCTTAAAGCTCAAAGCCTTAAAAACATAGAATTAAACATCAAACAGACAACCAAAATGAAAGTATTAGTTGCAACTGAAAAGCCTTTCGCCAAGGTGGCCGTCGACGGCATCCGCGAAGTCGTTAAGAAGAACGGCTATGAACTGGCTCTTTTGGAAAAATACACTGACGTGAACGACCTCTACAAGGCCGTTGCCGACGCCGACGCTCTCATCGTCCGTTCCGACAAGGTGACGAAGGAAGTCATCGACCACGCCAACAACCTGAAAATCGTCGTCCGCGCCGGTGCCGGTTACGACAACCTCGACCTCGAGGCTTGCACCGCCAAAGGCATCGTGGCCATGAACACCCCTGGCCAAAACTCCAACGCCGTGGCCGAACTCGTCATGGGTATGCTGGTCTATGCCGTCCGTAACTTCTACAACGGCAAGAGCGGTAGCGAATTGATGGGCAAGAAGCTCGGTCTGCTGGCCTTCGGTAACGTGGGTCGCAACGTGGCCCGCATCGCCAAAGGCTTCGGTATGGACGTCTACGCTTTCGACGAATTCGTCCCCGCCGAGAAGATTGAAGAGGCTGGCGTTCACGCCGTTGCCAACCGCGACGCCCTCTTCGAGACCTGCGATGTGGTCAGCCTGCACATCCCAGCCACTGCCGAGACCAAGCAGAGCATCAACTACGCTGTGGTCAACAAGATGCACAAAGGCGGCATTCTGGTCAACACGGCCCGCAAGGAAGTCATCAACGAGCCCGAACTGCTTAAGCTGATGGCCGAGCGCACCGACCTGAAATACATCACCGACATCATGCCCGATGCCGATGCCGACTTCAAAGCCTTCGAAGGCCGCTACTTCGCCACGCCCAAGAAGATGGGTGCCCAGACGGAAGAAGCCAACATCAACGCTGGTTTGGCCGCCGCCAACCAAATCGCCGATTTCTTCAAGACCGGCAACAAGCGCTTCCAAGTGAACAAATAATTCGATTAACCCGGAAAGACACCGCAGGCGTGGCTTGTGGTGTCTTTTCCATAATTGTCTGAAATGATTTCGGAAAACATAAAGCCAGGAAACTTTTTCAAATTTGAAGGTCTTCGCATCTATCATAAATCCGTCGACTTCACCAATGCAATCCTTTCCTTGAGCAACACGTGCCAAACCGAGGCACAAAGAACCATCTGCGAACTTTTCATCAAAGAGGCGATGCAAATCTCGTCTTGCCTCATCGAAGGGGCTTCAGGTTCGAGAACCACTTTCATCGACGAGCTGCAGAAGGCCAAAGTCAGCATCGGGAAGTGCGTGGCTCTCTGCACTTTGGCAGCCAAGCAACGCCTCGCCGACGAGACCCAAGAAGCCGACATCCGCAACGAACTGATGGAACTGACCAAAATGATTGGTGCACTGATTCTTTCTTTTCAGAAACATGACTCAGCCAATGCCCCAGAACCTGACGCATAAAACAACAAACGAATTAACATTAAAACCTTAATACAATGTCAGTTATCAAACCTTTCAAAGGATGGCGTCCTGGTGTGGACATCGTCCAGAAACTGGCCTCTCGTCCCTACGACGTGCTGAACACCGAAGAAGCCCGCAAGGAATGTGAAGGCAACCCCTACAGCCTGCTCCACGTGACTAAGGCCGAAATCGACCTGCCCGAAGGCCACAAAGACAGCGACCTCGAAACCTACCTGAAAGTCGTCGAGAACTTTAACAGCTTCAAGGACTTCGGATGGATCAAGCAAGACCAAGAGGAAAAACTCTACATCTACGCCCAAAGCATGAACCCCACCGAGGCCAACGCCCACTGGCAATATGGCATCGTGGCTTGCGCCTACAGCGAGGATTATGTGAACAAGGTCATCAAGAAACACGAGCTGACCCGTAAGGACAAAGAGGAAGACCGCATGAAACACGTCCGCCTCACCAACGCCAACGTGGAACCCGTGTTCTTCGCCTACCCTGCCGTCGCCGAAATCGACGCCATCGTGAGCAAGATTACCGCCGAGAAGCCCATCTACGACTTCATCGCCAAGGAGGACGGCTTCGGCCATCGCTTCTGGATCATCGACGACAAGGCCACTATCGCCCGCCTCGTCGAGCTGTTCGACAAGAAAGTTCCAGCCATGTACATCGCTGACGGTCACCATCGTAGCGCTGCCGCAGCCCTCGTCGGCCAAGAGAAGAAGGAAAAGAATCCCGCACACACTGGCAAGGAAGAGTACAACTACTTCATGACCGTCATCTTCCCCGACAACCAGTTGAACGTCATCGACTACAACCGCGTCGTGAAAGACCTCAACGGACTCAGCACCAAGGACTTCTTCAAGGCCCTGCAAGAGAACTTCGACATCGAATGCAAGTGTGACTGCACCAAAGACGGCGGCACGTGCAACTGCGAATTCCCCTGCCACTGCGAGTGCAGCACCGAGTACAAGCCCAACAAGCTCCACAACTTCTCGATGTACTTCGAGGGCGTGTGGTACAGCCTGACGGCCAAACCCGGCACCTACGACGACAACGATCCTATCGGCGTGTTGGACGTCACCATCCTCAGCAACCTTGTCCTCGACAAGATTCTGGGCATCAAAGACCTCCGCACCGACAAGCGCATCGACTTCGTTGGCGGCATCCGTGGCCTCGGCGAGCTGAAGCGTCGTGTGGACAGCGGTGAGATGAAGGTCGCCTTCGCGCTCTATCCGGTGAGCATGAAGCAGATCATCGACATCGCCGACACAGGCAACATCATGCCTCCCAAGACCACTTGGTTTGAGCCGAAACTGCGCTCGGGCCTGGTGATCCACACATTGGATTAAGCAAACGAAACAAATGAACACGGGACATGAGACAAACTCTTGTCCCGTGTTTTGATTTCAACATCATGAATCTCACCCCCAACCTCATCAAGCATTACAAAGACTATCTTCGGCTTGAGCTTTCGCTTTCGGAGAACAGCGTCGAGGCCTACCAACACGATGTCAACCTGTTTCTGCAATACCTTGAATGTAGAGACGGTATGCACACCGTCTCTGCAGAAATCAACGACATCAAGCAGGACGATATCGAGAATTTCTTCGCCTACCTCTACGACTTGAACATCGGTGCAACTTCGCAAGCCCGCATTCTTTCGGGGCTGAAATCGTTTTGGCGCTACCTCATACAAGAACAAATAACCGAAACCGACCCCACCGTGCTCATCTCCTCCCCTTCGATGGGTCGCCACTTGCCTGAAGTGCTCACTTACGAGGAAATCCAAAAGATGATTGACAGCATCGACCTCAGCCAACCCACTGGCCACCGCAACAAAGCAATGATTGAGGTGCTTTACGGCTGCGGTTTGCGCGTTTCGGAACTTACCAACCTACAAATCAGCAATATCTATCGCAACGACGGCTTTCTGCGCATCATTGGTAAAGGTTCAAAAGAAAGACTCGTTCCCATCGGTGACAGCAGCCTGAAAATCCTCTACCAATACATCGAAGGCGCACGGCTGCACATCACGCCGAAGCCGAAATTCACCGACACCGTGTTCCTCAATAGCCGTGGCACTGGCCTGACAAGGCAGATGGTCTTCTTGATTGTCAAGGACTTGGCTGAGAAAAACGGCATCACCAAAACCATCAGCCCTCACACCTTCCGACACAGTTTCGCCACCCATTTGCTGGAGGGCGGTGCCAACCTGCTCGCCGTGCAACAAATGCTTGGTCACTCTAGCGTGAGTACCACGGAAATCTACACGCATATCTCAGACGAACTACTGCGCGACACTTTGACAACCTATCACCCGAGATTCAAAAAATAATCCTATTTTTGCACAAAATTCTCATTATGGACACCACCAAATTCGATTTCCTGAAAGGTTTGCGCAACGACCGTTTCTTCCTTTTGGCCGGACCCTGCGTGATTGAGGACGAGACGTCGCCCCTCTTCATCGCCGAAACCTTGAAAAGCATTTGCGAAAAACTCGATATTCCGCTGGTTTTCAAAGGTTCTTACCGGAAGGCCAATCGCTCCAGATTGGATTCCTTCACTGGTATCGGTGACGAAAAAGCGCTGAAAGTGCTGCAGAAAGTCAAAAAGGAGTTTGGAATCCCCGTAGTGACCGACGTCCATTCTGCCGAAGAAGCTCCAATGGCTGCGGAATATGTCGACATTCTGCAAATCCCCGCTTTCCTCTGCCGTCAGACCGACCTCCTCGTGGCCGCCGCCAAAACAGGAAAGACAGTCAACATCAAGAAAGGACAATTCCTCTCGGGCGAGGCCATGGGGTTTGCCGTCGAAAAAGTCAGGCAATCGGGCAACGACAAAGTGATGCTGACCGAGCGCGGCTCGATGTTCGGCTATCAAGATTTGGTGGTGGATTACAGAAACATAGCTGACATGCAGCGATTCGAAGTACCTGTAATCCTGGATATTACGCATTCACTGCAACAACCCAATCAAAATAACGGCATCACTGGAGGCAAGTCCGAACTCATCAGTCTTATTGCCATGGCAGGCATCGCCTCGGGTGCCGACGGCATTTTCATGGAGGTGCATCCCGAGCCGAAAAAAGCCAAGTCAGACGGAGCCAATATGCTGCGCCTTGACCTGGCTCACGAACTTCTCAAAAAACTGGTGAGAATACGGGAGGCTGTTATTGCATGATCATGTTCACAATCTGTCCCGTCTCGGTGTCAAACACCAAACATGTGTTGGTGAGCGGGGCCATCAGCAGTACCCCCAACTGATTAACCGTCACGCGGTCTTCCAGCAACGTTTTGTTACCGCAAGTCACTTTCACCTGCGCCGTTTCAGGCAAGCGGTAAAACACCTTGTTCTCATACGACATGGATTCTATCGCCGACTGGCTGGGGGCATTGATGGCTTCTGTCGTATTCAGCGACAAAGTCTGAACCGTAATCATGCTGCCCGAGCCTGCCGTGCCAACAGTAAGTCCTTCTGTTTCAGAGAATTTAGCCACAGTTTGATTCGGCACTTCCTTATTTGGAATCACATATACCGACCTCACCACTCGCTTGGCAACGCGCTTGCCAATCAGCAAACTGGTGTATTCCTTATCCATTTTGTCCAACTTTTCGGACATCATCTTAAACGTCTCGGGGTTGCTTGCCGTAGCGCCGTCGCTCGTCATCAAGAAAAACTTCTCCTTGCGTATATCGGCTATCTTGTCAGCTACTTCCTTGGCCAGCTGCGCATTCGACTTGCCCGCCGAAAGCAAGTTGATGAAGTCGTAATTGGGTTCCGACTTCGCAACACAACATTTTGGTACCTCTCTTACCACTGGCTTTTCCTGTTCCGCAACAACGCCAACGCCTGCACTTCTGATAATGCCATTCGGCATCACATCAAACTGCACCTTGCCGCTTCCACGACCCGTAGCCAACGTAACGAAAAACAAGGCATTCGGGTCAGGAGAGGCCATCGGAGTCATCTCCATGTCAACCAATTTATACTCAGTTGTCTCATACTCAACGACATCAGCCATATCGAAATAGTTGGAGGCATAGTCGCTCAGAGGGCCTTTCTCCATCCGTATCTCATCGATGATGAAATCAAGTCGAAGCATCGTTTGTGGCAGTGAATAATAGATGCCGTTCTGCTGACCAGGTGTAGCATTCTTCGCAAATGTTGTAGTGAATTGCGCCTGTAACTGACCACCCAAAAAGGTCATGGCCAACAAGGCAAACATAAATACTGTGACAAATCTTTTCATTTCTGTAAGGTTTAATTTCGAGCTTCAAAAATACACATTTTCAGTCAATTGATTCGTTTTTAGGCCATTTTTTCCTTCTTGCTGAAAGCCATCAGAGCCAAGAACGTTAGTAACCCATTGATAATCAATATTTCAAAACCAATCCTATAGCCATCAAACAATTGGGGAGAATACATCTTCAGGAAATAACTGACGATGGGAGAAGCCACCGCAATGTAAGGCACAGCCTTATCGATGGCCTTGCGGTTCTTCACGAACAAGCCAAACGAATACAAGCCCAACAAAGGCCCGTAAGTGTAGCCCGCAATGTCGAACACCTTGTCAATCAGCGACTCGTTATGGAACGGACGGAAAGCGATAATGACCAACAGATAAAGCAAGGCAAAAGCCATGTGAATCCATTTACGGGATTTCGTGATTTGCTGCTCAGTCATCTCCTTTTTGTCGAAGTGCATGAAGTCGTAGCAGAAGGTTGTGGTCAATGCGGTCAAAGTGCCATCGGCACTGGAATAGCCCGCCGCCACAAGACCGACCACAAAGACGACCGCCGTAAATTTGCTCAAACTAAAGGCCACCGATGGGAAAATCTTGTCGTTGACCACCACACCCGCCTCGTTCACAGGCAATTGGAAACCTGTTTGGTGGGCATAATATATCAAGGCCGCTCCCAAACTGAGAAACAGCATGTTGACCACCACAAAAAGCAAGCTCGAGGTCATCACGTTCTTCTGGGCATCACGTAAGTTTTTGCACGTCAGGTTTTTCTGCATCATATCCTGATCCAAGCCTGTCATGGTAATGGTGATGAACATGCCACTCAGCAACTGCTTCACCCAGAACTTGTTGTGCGTCCAGTCTGTTTCAAACATCTTGGTGTAGCCCTGCTCAGAGGCCGATTTCATCAAGTCGCCCAAGGAGAGATGAAGGTTCCTGAGGATATAGAAAGCCGTCAGAAAAGCCGCCAGCAACAGGAATGTGGTCTGCAACGTATCAGTCCAAACCACCGTCTTGATGCCCCCCTTGAAGGTATACAACAAGATGATGGCGATAAAGATGAACGCAGGCACCCAAAAGGGTACGCCCCACGCCTTGAAAACGAATTCATACAGCACAAAGACAACAAGATACATCCTCAGTGCCGAACCCAACAACCGCGACAAAATGAAGAATGCCGCGCCCGTTTTCTCCGACCGAGGCCCGAAACGCATATTTAAATAGGTGTAAATCGAAGTCAGGTTAAGCCGGTAATAAAGCGGCAACAGCAACAAGGCAATCACCGCATAACCAAGCACATAGCCAAAAACAAGAGGCATGTAAGTGAATTGACCCGAATAAACGCCCCCTGGCACTGACATGAACGTCACACCTGACAAAGAGGCACCAATCATGCCATAGGCCACCACAAACCAAGGCGAATTTTTGTTTCCTCGGAAAAAAGCGGAATTGTCCGATTTCCTCGCCGTGAAATGCGAAATGACGAACAAAAGAACCGTATAGGCCAAAAAAACCAGAAGAATGATGCTTGGACTCATGGATTTGAGGTTTTAAAGTGCAAAAATAGGAATAATAACGGCTCTTTTGAACAAAAAAAACGCTATTTTTGCCGACCGTTGCAAAACACTCGATAATGAAAGGATTATACACCATTTTGCTGCTGATTGTATCCAATGTATTCATGACTTTTGCATGGTATGGCCAGCTCAAGTTGCCTGAGGTGGTGCCTAGCTCGAAAGATTGGCCGTTGGTTTTCATCATCTTGCTCTCATGGGGCATTGCACTGATTGAATATTTCTTCATGATTCCCGCCAATCGAATCGGTGCCGCGGTCAATGGAGGCCCTTTCAACCTTATCCAGCTGAAAGTCATACAAGAAGCCATATCGCTTATCGTGTTCACGACCATTGTCATCACCGTTTTCAAGACAGAAACCTTCCGATGGAACCACATCGCTTCATTCCTCTTCATCGTCGCCGCAGTTTATTTTGCGTTCAAAAAGTAGTTTTTTGTTGCGACAATCAGAAAAATGCATGATATTTGCGGCCATGAAACGACCTATTACCGAACAAAGCAAAGAAAGGACAACATAATGAAATTCTATGACATTGATGCAGTTTTCACTTTCGGAAAATACGAGGGCATGACCATCGCCGAAGTGTACCAGAAAGACCCTAAATACCTGAAATACTGCGAAGAAAACATTGACGAGTTCTACGTTTCGCCCTCGACAATGCGCGAACTGAAATCGATGAACCGCTCCATCAACGACTCGGCCTTGCTTGATGTCAACTTCGACAAGATGAGCGACGACGAAATCGACAACTTCATCACCGGACACGAAGAGGAAGAGGCTTTCGGCGAATCGAACCTCGAGCGCGACTTTGACTGGGAGAACAACGACTTCGCAGACGACTCACCGTTTGACGAATTTGAGGATGAATATGACGAAGAGGATTTTGCCGATGAGTTCGGCGACAGTTTCGACGAAAACTTTGATGGCGGCATTGACGATTTATATTGATTTGGGAAAAGACAAAAAAACGAACCCGCTATGCCATTCCCTTGGGAATCTGTGGCGGGTTCGTTTTTTAAGTCAGAGAGCTACTCTTAGTCCACATTCAGTTTCTCCGAGATGGAGTACACGCGCTTGTCCCTCTGCGTTGAGGTAATCATCTCAGCCAAAAACCCCGTCGAGAACAACTGCACGCCAATGATGATGGCCAGCAAGGCGAAATAGAACAGCGGGCGACGTGTCATGCCATACACATGTAGGAACAGGCGAGTACAAGCCAGGTAGACCGCGATGACAAAGCCAATCAAGAAAGTGACCGACCCCAACAAACCGAAGAAATGCATCGGGCGGTTGCTGAACTTGGAGATGAAATTGATGGTCAAGAGGTCGAGATACCCACGAACGAAACGACTCATGCCGAACTTGCTGCTGCCGTATTTCCGCTTTTGATGATGCACCACTTTCTCCCCTATATGGCTGAAACCGTTCATCTTAGCAATGACAGGAATGTAACGATGCATCTCGCCATACACTTGGATGTTCTTCACCACCTCACTGCGGTAGGCTTTCAAGCCGCAATTGAAGTCGTGCAACTTGATGCCCGACATCTTGCGTGTGGTCCAGTTGAAGAACTTCGAGGGAATGTTTTTGGCAATCTTGGAGTCGTAGCGCACTTTTTTCCAGCCCGAAACGAGGTCATAACCATCTTCCTTGATCATCTTGAAGAGTTCAGGGATTTCGTCAGGGCTGTCTTGAAGGTCGGCGTCCATCGTGATGACCACATCGCCTTGCACGATTTTGAACCCTTCATTCAAAGCCGGCGACTTGCCATAATTCCTTCTGAAACGCAAGGCTTTCACATTGGGATGTGCCTCGGCAAGACCTTGTATAGTGGCCCACGAATTGTCAGTTGAGCCATCGTCAACGAAAACGATTTCATAACTGAAGCCATGCTCGTCCATCACCCGACGAATCCACGACTCCAGCTCGGGCAGCGACTCGGCCTCATTCAGCAAAGGTACAACAACAGATATATCCATATTTTTTTGACTTCGGGACTTCGAGACTTCGAGACTTCCAGGGTTGCCGAATCGCAGTCCCGAGGTCTCGCCGTCTCGTGTCATAACTATTTGATTTCAGTTTTTCCGCCCATATAAGGTTGCAAAGCCTTCGGGATAGCCACCGAACCATCGGCGCGGAGGTTGTTCTCCAAGAAGGCAATCAGCATACGCGGCGGAGCGACAACTGTATTGTTCAAAGTGTGGGCAAAATAGTTGCCGTTCTTTCCCTTGACCCTGATTTTCAGCCTACGGGCCTGGGCGTCACCAAGATAAGAGCAACTACCCACCTCGAAGTATTTCTTTTGGCGCGGTGACCAAGCCTCCACATCCAACGACTTCACCTTCAAATCAGCCAAATCGCCAGAGCAGCATTCCAAGGTACGCACTGGAATGTCCATCGATCGGAATAAATCGACTGTGTTTTTCCACATTTGCTCATACCAATAGTCAGCTTCCTCCTGCTTGCAGAGGACGACCATTTCCTGTTTCTCAAACTGGTGGATACGATACACGCCGCGTTCCTCGATGCCATGAGATCCTTTTTCCTTGCGGAAGCAAGGTGAATAGCTCGTCAAAGTCAACGGAAGCGAGTCCTCAGGGATAATTTGATCGATATACTTGCCAATCATGGAATGCTCGCTAGTACCAATGAGATAAAGGTCTTCGCCTTCGATTTTGTACATCATGGCATCCATTTCGGCGAAACTCATCACGCCGGAAACAATTTCGCTACGAACCATGAAAGGCGGAATGCAGTAGGTGAAACCGCGTTCAATCATGAAGTCGCGGGCGTAGGTGATGACAGCGGAATGCAGACGTGCAATGTCGCCCATCAGATAATAGAAGCCGTTGCCAGCCACACGATGCGCCGAATCCAAATCCAAACCATTGAACTTGGACATGATGTCGGCATGGTAAGGAACCTCAAAACCAGGGACGACAGGTTCGCCGAAACGCTCCTTCTCGACGTTGAAAGTGTCATCCTTCCCAATCGGTACTTCGGGCGCGATGATATTCGGTATGGCATACATCACTTTGGTGAGTTGTTCCATCAGCGAAGTCTGTTGCTTGCCGAGGGTCTCCAACTCTTGGGCATTGGCCTCCACGAGTTTCTTCATCTCGTTGGCCTTCTCCACCTCCCTGTTCTTAAAGAGTATACCGATTTCCTTTGAGATAGAGTTTCGCTGTGAACGGAGATCGTCAGCACGTTGCTGACAATCACAATATTGCGTGTACAAATTGACGGCTTCGTCGACAAGAGGTAACTTGCTATCTTGGAATTTCTTCTTGATGTTTTCCCTGACCACATCAGGGTTCTTGACTAAAAACTTAATGTCTATCATGGTAATATAATTTGCTTCGTTAGGACGGGCAAAGATAGGAAAAATCCATCAAAGAAAAGGAAAAAAAAGACAGCAGTCAAGGGGAAGGCTGCCCACAAAAAACCGCGAAGCCCGTCAGTGCTGGCACTGTCGGGCTTCCGGTCAAGGTTGGGCGACGAACTACTTTCCCACGGTCTCCCGCAGTATCATC
>JAFUAA010000036.1 GCA_017460915.1 Bacteroidales bacterium
CAGACACTACCGTCCTGAAAACCTTGTTCGGCTTATCTAACTTCAACAATGTCAAAGAACAAATTGATAATAGTGAACTGTTATTATTTTAAGTTAAACATTCAAATTAAAACCGTCCAATTTTTTAGTGGACACTAATGTTTTTGCAACGTAAAAGCATTATGAAAAAAGTATTCAGTTTTTTAATGGCACTGCTCTTGTTAACTTCATCGGCATTCGCCCAAAAGGCTTTCGAAAAGCAATGCGAATATGCACTTTCCCTATTGCCAAATGTCCCAAAACCTTGCCTCTCTATAACAAATCGAGTTGATCCTTATCCTTTATGGACTGATGTCATTGTTTCGCAACCCGAGGGATACGTCGTAGATGCAGAAGGGAATGTGGAAATTTCTTCGTCTGATGGGTTGATTTGGTTGATTTCTGCCGTAAACGGATTGAACGGATGCGAGCCCAACGACTTTGATGGCCGCACTGTGAGGCTGACCAACGACATTGACTTCGGGGCAGAAGGAAGGCTCTATTGTTTTAGCCCCATCGGCACACGGGAAACTCCTTTTTTAGGCACTTTCGACGGCGATGGCCATAGAATCCATCGGCTTGAACAACACTATTCCCGATTCGACACCTTAAACAACTACTATTTCGACATGGGAGTATTCGGTTACATTCGCCACGCCACAATAAAGAATGTGACGCTGGATTCAACATGCCAAATTGGCTCCACCTGCGACTATCCTGGCTATTATCGCGGAAACTTGGTGGGCTTTGCCGATTCGCTTTCGCTTGTGGATAACATCTTTAATCGCTCGAGAGATGCTCATCACTATGGAAGCTCTATGGTGGGCATGAAATGGCAAACAGGCCTTCATAAGGAATTGCCATAGCACACCAACAGACTTTTTCATGGGGTATATCGACTATGGCGCTTTTTCAGTGTTCAACAACGAAGGTAGCAGCATTAGCCATTGCTACGCCGATTTTTCGAAGACGTTACCCTACACGCAAATGGTGGGCCGAAACCAAGAAGGCGAGCTTGTGGAGTGTTCGGCATACACCAAAATTAACGGTATGGATACCTTGAGCACGCCTGTCACGTTCAACGGGACCGCCACTGATGACCTTCTCGAAGCGCTCAACTTGTGGATAGCCGAGCAAGAGCATCCCGAACTTTACAGGACATGGACGATGGCCTTCGACACCATCCCAGTGTTTGGTGATTACTTTGTGGGACTTCCCGAAGATGGGACTTCTGCTTCAACGATAACCGTCTATCCTAATCCGACCAAGGAAAAGGTGACCGTAAAAGGCATGAAGCCTGCCGAAATAAAGGTTTACAACGTCCATGGGCAAATGGTGAAGGCCGTGCGCGACTCAAATGAAATCAATGTCAGCGACTTGCCCGAAGGGCTTTACCTGCTGCGCATTTCTGACAAGGCGGTATCTACCACGTGTCGCATTGTCGTTATGAGACCATGACACGGAGGGGTAAGATTAAGATTACATAAACAGATGGAATAAAATAAAGAATAATTCGTAAATTTGTGGCCTCAAAACGTCACAAATGGTCAAAATACAAACCACGCTACCCAAAGAGAAGAAGACGAAGAAAGGCAAAAAAAACAACGCCAAATATACCCGAATCACCGTGCTGTTGGTCTTGGGCATACTGTTCATTTTTGCCCTGGCCTTCGGCTACTGGCTCTACAAAACCGTCATATCGCCCAATGTGCAAACCCCTGACGGAAAAGAAGTTGAACTGTTTATCCCCACAGGCTCGGACTACACTCAGGTGAAAGACCTGTTGGCCGAAACTCACTGCATCACCAACGAGAAGAGTTTCGACTGGGTGGCACAAAAGAAAGAACTGCCCGCCAACGTCCATCCCGGGCGCTACATCGTGAAAAACGGCATGAGCAACAACCAGCTGGTCAACATGCTGCGCGGCGGACTGCAAACACCCGTCAAGGTCAAATTCAACAACATACGTGACGTGGATCAACTGGCAGGACGTATCGCCCAACAAATCGAGGCCGACTCCACTTCCATCGCCAACCTGCTTCACAATCAGCAATATGTCAACCAACTGGGCTTCAACCAATACACCCTCCCTGCCCTCTTCCTGCCCGACACTTACGAGTTTTATTGGAACACCGATGCCGAAGGCTTTGTCAACCGTATGTTCCAGGAATACAATAAATTCTGGAACGAGGAACGCAAACAACAAGCCCAAGAGAAAGGTCTCACGCCCGTGCAAGTCAGCACATTGGCCGCTGTCGTCAACAAGGAAACCAACATGACCGACGAAATGCCGCGTGTGGCTGGCGTTTACATCAACCGACTGAAAAACAACTGGTTGCTTCAAGCTGACCCAACGCTCATTTTCGCCTGGAACGACTACAGCATCCGCCGCGTCCTCGACCGCCACAAGGAAATTGAGTCGCCCTACAACACCTATAAATATATAGGTTTGCCTCCAGGTCCCATCTGCATCCCCTCCATCGCCGCCATCAAGGCCGTGCTGAACGCCGAGGAACACCATTATTTCTACTTCTGCGCCAAAGAGGACTTCTCTGGCTACCACAACTTCGCCAAGACCTTGGCCGAGCACAACCGCAACGCCGCCAAATACCAACAAGCGCTGAACCAAAAAGGAATAACGAAATGATTTCTATATTGCTTCGTCGTTCTCCTCGCAAATCGAAGATTCGACGTAGTCAAAGGGCGACACTACTTCATCGGGGATTTCAATCCCCGCAAACGGCTGCCCAATCCCCCTCCCCCCCATCGGAAGGGGGAATTGTGACAACCCCGCAACGGACGCATTCGATGCGTCCCTACAACTGAACAACTGATAACTGAACAACTGACAACTAATAAAAATGAACGCATTCAAAGCATACGACATCCGCGGTGAATGGGGCACCGACCTCAACGCCGACATTGCCTACCGCATTGGCTATTTCCTGCCCGACGTGCTCGACACCGACACCTACCTTGCGGGCCGCGATATGCGCCTCTCGTCTCCCACTCTGTTCGAAGCCCTCACCCGAGGCCTCACCGACCGTGGCAAAAACGTGGACAGCATCGGTCTCTCCACCACGCCACTGGTGTATTGGGCCACAGCGAAATACGGCTATGGCGCCTCCGTGCAAATCACGGCATCGCATAACCCGAAAAACCATAACGGCCTGAAAATCTCAGCCTCCAACGCCCTTCCCGTAGGCTACGACACGGGATTGAACCGACTGGAAGCCTTGGTGGGAAGCGACAAAGCCACTGTTCCGAGCGAAAAGAAAGGCCACATCACCGAAAAAAACGTCTACACCGATTATCTGGCGTTCCAAAGGCAGTTTGTGGGCGAGCACGACAACCTCAACATCGCCGTGGATTGCAGCAATGGCATGTCGTCGCTTTTTGTCCATGACCTAATCGGCAAGGCCCATTACATCAACGACACCTTGGACGGCAACTTCCCCAACCACGAGCCCAACCCATTGGAAGCCAATGCGCAAGAACAAATCAAGACTTTGGTTTTGAAAGAAAAATGCGACATCGGCCTACTCTTCGATGGTGATGCCGACCGCATCACCTTCATCGACGAGAAGGGACGCTTCATCTCCCCTGACCTCATCATTGCCTTCTTGGGTGACTATTTCATAGGCGAGCAGAAGCAAGAAGGCATTGTCCTTCAAGACATTAGGAGTTCACGCGCCATTCAGGAATACTTGAACCGCTATGGAGCCAAAGTGGAGACTTGGCGTGTGGGTCGCGCCTACGCCGCCCTGAAACTCCGCGAGTTGGACGGTTGCTATGGCGGTGAGTTGGCCGGACACTACTATTTCCGCGACTTCTATTATTCCGACTCTGCTCTGCTGGCCGCCTCCATCGTGCTGCGCCTCTTGGCTGAACGCAAAAAGAAAGGCCAGACGCTGAGCCAAATCATCGACGAAATCGCACCTTATTACAACTCGGGTGAAATCAACTTCAAGATTGAGAAGAAACAAGAAGCCATGGATGCCGTCCGCGACCATTTCACGAAAATCGAGAAGCCCGAGCGTTTCCTTGACTTCGACGGCTATCGCCTCGATTATCCCGATTGGTGGCTCAACATACGACCCTCAAACACAGAGACTTATCTCCGTTTCCTATGCGAAGCGAAAAGCGAAACGCGATTGAACGAAATCGTCTCCATTGTTCGCGGTCTCATGGAGTGGCTTTCGTGATTCTACTGCATAAATGGAATTAAAACCCATCTAAACTGCTGAAAATCATTTTTCATTCAGAAAAAACACTTACCTTTGCAGAAAAATAAACCGAGATGAAAAAACTAAGTTTTGTATTATCCATCCTTTTCCTTTTCGCCCTTTCGAGTTGCGAAAACCCAGCAAAATCAAGGATCTATACTGAGGAAGGCTCAAAATTGTTGCTGCGATATAGCAAGTATGAGGAAGCCGAAGAAACGTTGACCAAAGCCATTCGTTACGACAAGCACAATGTAGAGGCCTACTACTATCGCGGCTGCGCCAAGGTAAACTCGAAAAAGTATAAGGAAGCCATTGAGGATTTCGAAAAAGCCATCGAAATCAAGCCTGACTATGCCGACGCTTATTTCAACATTGGCAGGACCTATTTCCTGATGAACGATGAAGAGAAGGCTTGCGAATATTACAAATTGGCCGACCAATATGGTCGTCCTAATTTGGAGGATTATTTGAAAAGGTGTAACTGAGAACTAATTGATTTCTGGTTCTCCGAAAGCTTCCTCGGCGATGATGTCGCCGTCCTCGTTGTAAGTCTTCCATAATCCCACTTTCTCGCCTTTGCTGTATTGTCCTTCTTCCTTCAAGGCCGAACTGGGATAATAGGTCTTGGCAAGACCGTCAAGCAAGCCGCTGTGATATTGGCATTCCATAATCAAAACGCCAGTGTCTGAGTATTTGCGGCATTTCCCTTCGGGCTGACCCTCAACATATTGCATCTCCTCGACAAGCACCCCGTTGTTGGGATTGTAAAGCTTCGACCAGCCTTGCACCTTGCCGTTTTTGTTGTCCTCGACCAGTCGCAAT
Organism: Bacteroidales bacterium; assembly: GCA_017460915.1. Lineage (GTDB taxonomy): Bacteria > Bacteroidota > Bacteroidia > Bacteroidales > F082 > Limimorpha. The sequence goes on from JAFUAA010000036.1 coordinate 5,067, forward strand.
TGCCCCGACTTCGCATCAAAGTATTTCCACTCGCCTTCCTTTTTCTGGTTGACGTAATAACCTGTCGCCACCACACGGCCATTCGGGGCGTAGGTCTTGTTCAAGGCCTTGTCGCCCGACTTGTCGAACTCGTTGGTAGCCTTCAAGTTACCTTGTTCGTCATAATACTTGAACGTTCCCTTGCACTTATCGTTCTTGAACTGGCCTTCATAACGCAACTGCCCGTTGGGATAAAAATCGCGCCAAGAGCCCTGTCGACGGCCTTTGGCATCGGTTTGGTTGAAGTCTTGCGCGACAGCCGTAGCAACGGCAAGTAACAGAGTAACAAGGATTAAGGCGAATCTTTTCATGATTTCTTCTGTTTTGAGGATGCAAATTTAAGGAAATAACTTAATTTTGCGCCGTTTATTGTATGGCAGAATTCTCATCCATATTGCTAGAAAACGCTGTCGAGTCGCTGTCTAAGTTGCCGGGCATCGGGAAAAAGACCGCGCTCCGTTTGGCTTTGCATTTGCTTAACGAGGACCAGCTGGAGACGGAGCAACTTGCTGATTCACTGCTCAAAATGAAGCACAACATCATGCTTTGCGAGCGGTGCTACAACATCAGCGACACCAAGGTGTGCTCCATTTGCAGCAATCCCCGCCGCGATGAAAACACGCTTTGTGTGGTGGCCGACATGCGCGATGTGTTGGCCATTGAGCGGACAGCCTCCTACAATGGCCTCTACCATGTCCTAGGTGGCGTCATCAGCCCAATCGAAGGCATCTCGCCCAACGACTTGAAGATTTCACAATTGGTGCAACGCACGCAAAAAGAGGACATTAAGGAAATCATTTTGGCTCTGCCTGCCACCATTGAAGGCGATACGACCAACTTTTACATTTTCAGGCAATTGAAGGATTTCCAAGGGAAAATCTCGGTGATTTCGAAAGGCATTGCTGTAGGCGACGCCTTGGAATTTGTGGACGAGGTCACGTTGGGACGGTCGATACAGAACAGGATTCCGTTCAGTTCTCACTAAACAGATCCAACTGGTTTTCTGTCAGATACAATTCCTGTGGCACTTCATATTCATAGGCCGTGATGAAGCGCGATATGTTCTTCTTAATCAATTTGATGGGCGTCGTTCGGCGTGCCTTGCAGTAGTTGCGCAACGAGCGGTATTGTCCCGCCGACAGCTTGAAGGTAATCGCATGGTAATGGTAGTTGCGACGCTTCCGTTTCTTGTTTTGTGCCATAACCCCTTGATTTGAAGGCACGAAATAACAAAATAAAATCGGAAAAAGCAAATTATCGCAAAAGTTTTCTATTTTTGTCGGCTTTTATCATGAGAAAATGAACATCACTGTCATCGGAGAATCCAACATCGACATTGCCGTGAAGCCCCAAGGCGAGCTGCGGCAAGGAGGCTGCACCCCCAGCGACATTGCTTTCCATCACGGCGGTGTGGCGCGCAATATCGCCCACAATCTCAGGCTTTTGGGACATGAGGTGCAGTTGGCCACCGTGTTTGGCGACGATGCCTTCGCCGAAAGCCTTATCGCAGAATGCCACGACTTAGGCATCGACCTTTCGCTTTCCTCGCAATACGAAAACATCAAAAGCCCTATTTTCCTCAGCGTCAACGACGAAGTGGGTAGTATGCAATCCGCTTTTTCCGACATTGAGCTCAACAGTTTCCTGGATTTGGATTGGCTCATAGCCCGCATCGATGCCGTCAACCGTTCCGACATGGTGGTGGCCGACACGCTTTTGAGCACGGAAGCCCTCGCTTTCCTCATCGACCATTGCATGGTTCCACTTTACATCGACACAGTATCGTCCAACCGAACATCAGTGCTTTCCGAAGCCCTGAAAAAATCTTGGAAGAAATCGTTCCATGCAGTGAAGTGCAACCTCTCCGAAGCCCAAGCCCTGACGGGGTTGTCGGAGGCCCATGACGCCGCCATGAAGTTGGTCGACATTGGCACGGAACGGGTCTATCTGACCATGGGTGCCGATGGCGTGATCTTCTGCACTCGCAAAGACATCCGCCTTTTTCCCGCGATTGAGACCGAAGCCGTCAACGTGACAGGCTCCGGCGACGCCTTCTTGGCTGGCGTGGTTCATGCCCACGCCATCGGGGTTCGAGATGAAGCCGCTGTCGACTTCGGCATCAAGGCCGCCTGCCATAACGTGAAAAGCGAAGCACCGGTCAACCCGACGCTTCACCCATTATTGTTATTTTGAGTTTCCATGAAACACAAGTTATTTGGGTTTAATGGTACAGCTTCACTGCATTCCCAAGCACCATTTTGCCGAGTCATATCCATTCTTGTCTTTCATGATATTACATATAAATAGGGGCTGTGGAATTCCACAACCCCAATTAGTCACCAATAGTTTTCTATAGCCGACACTACCATTTTTTGTTACCAGAATCAAAACATATACCCCTTTTGACAACCCTTCAAGACTCATTTCGTTACAGGTTGTCATCTCGATGCTATGCAATCGGTTCCCTAACAAGTCGTATAGAATTACCGTTTTGATGTCCTCCCCTTCAATATGAACTACGTCCTTAGCTGGATTGGGGTAGAGTTTAACTTCGGGAAGACCAAATTCGTACACGCCCATTCCGCTGAACGAAGCAAATATAGTGTGGTCGCGGCTCACATTAGTGAACGTGTAGGAAGCCACGGAGCCAATATCAATGCCGTCCACCACGACGGCGGCAACGCGGGCGCCAAAATTGGGCGTGATGGTAAACGTCATGTCAGTGCCTTGAAAAACTTGCATGTCGCCTTGCGGCGAAATTGAGCCGTTGGCACCGGCCAAGGCCGTAATCGTGAAGGAGGGCAGTTGTCCACCGAGCCTCCTTCCGTAGGGTCAATCGTAACATCGATGCTATAGCTCAAGGCTTGGAAGTTGGCCTCCAACACACGGTTGCCTGTCACCGTGAAGCTGTAGTTACTGGTGGCGTTGACTTGGGTGCCCCCTTCGGTCCAGTTGACGAAATAATAACCCGTGTTGGGTGAGGCAGTGACCGTACACTGCTGTCCTTGCTGGTAGGTGCCTCCGCCCGTCACCGAACCTCCGTTGGTGGGATTGGCCAACACATTAATCGTGTAGTTACTTTCACTCTGTTGGAAAACAGCCACATAGGCCGCGTTTCCAGTTACAGTGAAACTATAGTCGGGCAAGGTGGATTGTGTGATTCCGTCCTTCGTCCAACGCTGGAAGGTGTATCCACTATTGGGCGTAGCATGCAGGGTGCAGGTGGTTCCCGAAGGATAAGACCCTCCACCCGTGACAATGCCTCCGTTGGTCGGACTAGCCGAAACGGTGATGGTGTAGTAAGTGGCACTTTGCTGGAATTGAGCCACCAAATAGCGATTAGCGTTTATGGTGAAAGTATAGTTGGCATTTTGCGAGACTTGGCTCCCATTCTCGTCGGCATAAGTCCAAGTCAGCACGGGCTTGTTAGCCGTCACCTTGATTTGCGTCAGGTTCAGGGTCTTCTCCCCTTCCCACAGCCACAAGCCATCGGATGATTGGATTTGGGCGCGTAGCTTGCAACTTCCTGCATCTTGTTTCACGAAAGGCCTGAAGCTGAAAGAATAAGTGTCCATATCTTCCATGCCGTTGCCCTTGTCGAAGCTCAAGGACACCTTGTCCAAGGCGTTGGGAATTTGGAGGGCGAAATGCTGGTCGTCGCACTCTGGCCCATGATAGACGCGCACGGGGTTGTCGTCGGGCCAGTTGGCCTCAAACTTACCGTCGAGCAACTGCAACACGCCATATTTCCCGCCAACGGCTGCAATGGCATAGCCTCCCGAAAAGCCTTTGGCGTCGCTGAACTGCGGAGGTAGGATTGGTTGTCCGTCAATGGAATAGGTATACCCTCCATTGCTGACGATTTCGATGGTGTTGTCAGGCGGAAAGCCATTGACGCCTCCAGCAGGGCACGGTTCCTGATGGCCTTGACGTTCTGGAAACGCTCCTTCACCCGCTTCACGGCAATCTTCTGTCCGTTGTCCACCTTGTAGCCAAGCTAAACCGTTCCCATGGCGCCATCGCCCAAGGGTGGCGTATTGGGGTTGTAGCAATACCACTCCTCGTCCACAAGCAGATACGGATATGGGTCGCCTTTCCGTTGGTACACCGTTTTTCTTATGGGCTTTGCAGGCATGTTTTGTCTGAGTTTTAGGGTTTTTTGGACGTTTCCTGTATTTGTTTCCGTTTTTCTTCGCTAGCCGTTTGGTATCGTGAGTCATTCGTCGAAAGCTCTTTCACCTGCTCGAAGCACCATTTGGCCTCGCCGAACTTCTTTGCAACGCCTTGGGCATAAAGGAAGTCGCAGCCTAATTCGTAGAGCATCCGATAGTCGTTTTTCCCAGCCTCCATCCGATAGGCATCAAACAGCAGTTGGTGTGCCCTCGCATTGTCGGCAACCAATCCGCTGTTGCGCCGTTGCGTAGCCCAGTTCGGGTCATAGAATTCAACCTTGCCATAAGCCGCTTCGGGGTCGAAATACAACCGGCTCAAGAGGAAGGTGGCTTCGTAATTCCCCCACTCGGCAAGGCTTGTAAGCATGTCGAGACCATCCTTGGCCATGGCTGCATCCGCCAACAGCGAAACGGCCTGTTCCACAGATGGTTCGATGATTGGCTCTGCTTCTTGGTCGGGCTGAGGTTCAGGATACACTTTGAGCGTGTCGTTTTCTTCCTCCAGCACCACGATGAGGTTCTGTGCAGGCTTGTACGTGATGGCAAGATAGGCGATTGCGCCAATGGCGACAATTGCAGATGCCAACAAGGCCACTTTATTCATCGGGTAGCGCGGCCTGGGTGTCTCGTTCAGCCACTTGTCGATGTCAACCCTGAGCTGGGCGGCGCTTTGATAGCGGTTTTGCTGTTTCTTGTCGGTGGCTTTCCTGATGATTTTCCTGACAGTCTTGTCGTCCACTTCGTGCAACGGCAACTCATCACGCAGTTGTTTCTCCGACACTTCGTGCGCCAGGCCATCGAAAGGCAGATGCCCCCACAACGAGTTGAAACAGCATGATGCCCAAAGCGTAGATGCCTGTCGTATAGCTTTGGTGCACAATGTCGCCCGTAATCAATTCGGGTGCAGCGTAATAGGGTTTTCCTACGAACTGTCCCGTTTTGGTCAGGAGCTTGTCCTGCGAACCGATGGCGTTCACCTGACGGGCAATGCCGAAGTCGATGAACTTGAGCTTCTCGTCGGTGGTCACCATGATGTTTGACGGGTCGATGTCGCGATGGATGTAACCTTTGTCGTGCAAGGTCTGCACTCCCGACAGAATGCTGCGAAACACCGTCCCGACAAAGGCCTTGCGATTTCCGCTGTATTCGCTGAGCAGCCTTGTTGCCAGGGGATTGGTGCTGCCGTCGTGGTTGTTGGTGTTGCCGTCGAGGAACTCTTCAAGAGTTATTCCTTTCAACAATTCGCTCACCACATGGTAATGCGTAGCCACAACCTGCCCTTCGGCATTGGTATCGTTCACCTCCACGAAATCAATCATTTCCAGAAGATTGTCGTTTTTGATGCGGATGGCCGCCTCGCGCCTCGACCGGTCAATGGCCGACTGGGGCAGTCCTTCAAACAGTAGCTTGATGGCAACCTCGCGTTCCTTCTTGGCGCTGCCTTTGCCTTCCACCTTGCTTACCACGGAAGACGCGGCCCATTCCTCCCTCGCCGAGGACGTTCTTCAGGTCGGGGTCAAACTCGTAGTGAAGGTTCGGGGTTCCTTTGTCGTTAAGAATGATAATTGGCATTATGCATTAATATATTAATGAGGCATCACATCCCCTCGGTCTTGTGTTTCGTTCCGCTGCCAAATTGACCGCCGTCAATCGGGCGAGTGCCTTGCGCCTTGTCGGGGGCAAAAACCGGTTCCTATGGTCTCCGTTTGTCCTTTCCGGTATAGGTATAGGGTGCGTCGGTAAAGAATGCACCACTGTCGACTGGGATGAAGTTCTCCGCTTTCTTAAGTCCTATTTCCCTAACATCAAAGAGGATAAGCATACATTCGTAACTACTTCCGAAGCGAAGGATGTCGCCATTCTTGCATTCTTCGGTGCGACCATAGAACACGGGCTTCCCGTTGATGAAAGTGCCGTTCTTCGAACCTTTGTTCTCCAAGACAACGATGGTCATGTTCGGATTGGCGTATTGCTCGACGACCAAGGCAGCATGTTCGGTCGAGACCGTGCCTTCAAGCAGGTTGACGGTGTTTTCGACTTGTTCTACATCCCTGCCAATTAGATTCTTGCCCACATAAAGCGGCCAATATTCACCAAATGGGGTTCGCGACACCGAATAGAGGAAACCCACGATGGGGTCGTGTCGGTCTTCCTCCACTTCGTTCAAATCGTCCATATTAGGGATTCTCGTGCCCTTGCTCGGGTTGGGGCCGTAGCCCGTCTCACCGCCGAAAGGCTCGCGGCTGTAAGGATTGCTGGAGCTGCCGTTCTCCACACCTGGATACTGCGTTTTCTTTTGTGACACTGCGTTAAAGTTAGGATTGATACTGTGTTGCCGTTTTCTTGTCTAAGACATTGACGTTGCAAAAGTCGGGAAAAAGGAAACTCTTACCGTTTGGTCAATGTAGCGGGAATGCAACATGTAGCAAAATTGCTACATAATTTTCACTTTTCCCTGTTCTGGTTGATTTTCGACCGTATGTCCTCCGAGTAGAGGCTGAAGAAGTCGTAGTCCAAAATGACACTCAGGCGCGAAAGAATGCCGCTGTCCACCGTTGGCGACTCGAAAATGCGGTAAACGTTGGTGCGATGGCAGCCCAATTCTCGCGATAGGCCAACCACGGTCTTTTTCCGTTCTTCGACCTTCTTCTTGATCTCCTTACCAATGTGAACCGACATATTGTTCTCAATTCTTTTCCCGCACTGAGCAAACTTCCTCTCAATGTGCGATAACCTACGAAAAGCGTGGGAGCTTCAACCTTTTGCCCGTCCGACAACCTGAGGCCTTCGCATGCCCACTCCGTCATGACGAGCAACGAAGAACCCACGCCGATATGTCATGTTTTGATGAACCATAGCGATCCTAAAACAATTGAGAACATATCAAACCGTAGCCCGTTGCCTTGAATTTGACGGAGTTGAAAGTTGCGAAGTTTCAGGTTGTCAAAACCAAAGCGCAAGTTACGCTTCATCAATAAATTGCACATCAACCACCGACAAAAGGCGAAAGGATGTGCGCCGCAAAAATACAAAAAAGATTTGAATCAAAACTTGTACGACTCACACCTTAATTATATAATACAAGGGTTTTAGCAATTATTACATGGCCACATTTCGAAAACTTTCGTACTTTTGCGTTTTCAATACTTTTAATATGCTTCAACGCCTCAAACAATTCAAAGAACGGCATCCTTTCACCTCATTGATGCTGATGGCCATAGCGGTGCGCATCATCGTGGTGATATGCGTCCCAGGCTTCGGTTCCAACCGCGAGCTGCAACACCCAACCCTTTTCGTTGCCTTCCTCGACCTCGTGAAAGGCAAGCTTGGCATTGGCGAGACCCAAGCGATGATGCTGCTCAGCCGCTCGCTTTACGCCGTTGTGTCGCTCTTCACGGTGTCAATGATTTACCGTATTGCCGACCTCAGTTCCAACAAACAAAACGCTTGGCTGATGGGGCTGTTCCCGGCTCTGTGCTGCGTGATGCCGTCGTTTGGCGTCATCGAGAACGCTAGCGCCTTTCTGGGCCTGCCCTTGGTTCTTTACGGCTGCAACGTCGTGCTACGACAAGAGGTGCTGCGACATGCCAACCTCACGGAAAATGTGCATCGCACCTCGTTCCTCATTGCGGGACTCGTGCTCGGCTTCGGCGTTTGCGTGTGGTACGAAAGCGTTTTCATCTTGTTCACCCTGTTGGTCATCCTCTGCATCCGCCACAACTTCAAAGGCGTCTCTTTGACGCTGCTAGGCGCCGTGATTTCCATTGCCTTTGCTGGATTGCTGCTGTTTGCTTTTAGTATCAACCCACTGAATTACATCACATTATGACCAAAGAAGAAGCCCGCTTGCGCATTGCCGCTTTGAGCAACGAGTTGGAGCAACACAACTACAATTACTACATCCTCGCCAAACCTACCATCAGCGACTACGAGTTCGACATGAAACTTGAAGAGCTGGCGCATTTGGAAAAAGAGTTTCCCGAGTTTCTATCGCCCTCCTCACCTACCCAGCGCGTGGGTGGTGGCATCACGAAGGAGTTCAAGAGCGTCAAGCACCGCTATCCGATGCTTTCGTTGGCCAATAGCTACAGTCGCGAGGAAATCGCCGACTTCATCAGCCGCATCAAGAAAACGATTGAGGAGGAAGTGGAGTTTTGCTGCGAGCTGAAGTTTGACGGCCTCAGCATCAGCCTGCAATATGAAAACGGGGTGCTCGTGCGCGCCGTGACCCGTGGCGACGGCACCCAAGGCGACGACGTGACCACCAACGTGAAAACCATCCACACCGTGCCGCTGAAACTGCACGGCGACTTCCCTGATTTCTTTGAGATGCGGGGCGAAATCGTGATGCCTTTCGAGAGTTTCAACCGTCTGAACAAAGCCCGCACGGAAGCTGGAGACGACCTGTTTGCCAACCCGAGAAATGCCGCCGCAGGAACGCTCAAGTTGCAGGACAGCAAGGAAGTGGCCCGCCGCCGCTTGGACAACTACTGCTACTATATGATGATGGACGGCCTCGAAGACCGCTACCAAACCCATTACCAAAGCCTGCAAGCCGCGCGCAAATGGGGTTTCAACATCTCCAACTTTATGGCACTGTGCAAGACCATCGACGAAATTTTTGAGTTCATCGATTATTGGGATGTGAAACGCCACGAGTTGCCCTTCGCTATCGACGGCATCGTGCTGAAAGTCAACAGTTACGCTCAACAAGAGGCTTTGGGCTTCACGGCCAAGTCGCCGAAATGGGCCATCGCCTACAAATTCAAGGCCGAAGAAGTGGAAACCGAGCTGCAAAGCGTTGATTTCCAAGTGGGACGACACGGGACGATAACGCCTGTGGCGAATTTGGCTCCCGTCCAACTCGCCGGAACGACCGTGAAACGCGCCACCTTGAATAATGAAGACTTCATCCGCCAATTCGATTTGCATTACGGCGACACTGTCACCGTGGTGAAAGGCGGCGAAATCATCCCGAAAATCATCGGCGTGAATCTGGACAAACGGCAGCCCAATGCCCAACCAGTGGAGTTCGTCAAGACCTGCCCGATTTGCGGAAGCCAACTCGTTCAGAATGAAGGCGAAGCAGCTTGGTATTGTCCCAACGGATCGGGTTGTTCGCCGCAAATCCGTGGCCGCATCGAGCACTTCATCGGGCGCAAGGCCATGAACATCGAAAGTCTCGGCGAAGGCAAGGTGGAACTGCTTTACCAAGAAGACTTGGTGCGCAATGTCGCTGATTTGTACGACCTTACGTTTGAGAAACTTTACGGTCTGGAGAAAGTCATCACCATTGAGGACGAATTTAGCCTCATGCCCGTGGTCACGCGTAAGGTCAGTTTCAAGGAAAAGACAGCGCAGAACATTTTGGATGCGCTCGAAAAGTCCAAGTCGGTGCCTTTTGAGCGGGTGCTGTTTGCCTTGGGCATCAAGTTCGTGGGCGAGTCGGTGGCGAAAGTCTTGGCCAAGGCTTTGCACGACATCGACCATGTGATGAGTGCCAGCGTCGAGGAAATGACCGAAATCAACGAAATCGGCGAAAAGATTGCCCAATCGGTGAAGTCGTTCTTCGAGGACGAGCGCAATGTTGAGATTGTCAACAGACTGAAAGAAAAAGGCTTACAATTTGCCATGGCCGAGCAAGTCGTCTCCGACAAGGAACAGGTGTTGGCTGGCAAGAGCTTCGTGGTGAGCGGCGTGTTCCAGCACTACAGCCGCGACGGCATCAAGGAAACCATCGAGGCCTACGGCGGCAAGAATGTAGGCAGCATTTCCGGCAAGACCGACTACGTGTTGGCCGGCGACAAGATGGGGCCCGAAAAGCGCAAGAAAGCCGAATCGCTGGGCATTCCCATCATCACCGAGGACGAATTTGAGGCGATGATAGGCATTTCGCGCACGCCAGAAGAAAACGGATTGCTGTTTTAAGTATATATCAAGAAAAAATGCTATCTTTGCAGTGTAATAAAAGTACACTATGAGTTACGAATTAACCGAAAAAGCAACAACAACGGTCTATGAACCCATAAACGCTTTGAGCAGAAAAGATTTGGAGAACGAGTGCTATTCATTGGAAGAGTCTAAAGCACTACTTCTGAAGAAGGTTCACCACCATTATCATCCAGAAGCATGAAGGTCTTTATCGACAAAAAGGTACATCTTCAGATTGAATCGTTCTATGAGGCTGCAATGGCACATCATATTGCCCTTGACGAAGCTGTTGTAATCAAAAAGATCGACAGGCTATATGATGCTATGGAATCTCTTGGGACCTACGCTGAAATATATCCAACCGCCCATTTGAATAACGATTGGATTCCTAAAGGCTACCAAGAGTTCATTTGTGAAGACTTTCATTTTGCGTACAAAATATACACTTTGGAGGATGGAGAAAGAATTGTGAGAATACATGATGCTGTTCATAGTTTATTGTATCATTGAATTTATTACCTTTGCAACCCTATTTTGAGTATCATTTTGATTCTTAAACTTTGAATTATAAATCTTTAAATCTTAAATACTTACAGATAATGAGAATAGAGAAAATCATTGCCCGCGAAATTCTGGATTCTCGCGGAAACCCCACGGTTGAAGTGGATGTGACATTGGAGTGCGGCATCATGGGTCGCGCCTCGGTGCCTTCGGGTGCCTCTACGGGCGAACACGAAGCCCTCGAACTGCGCGACGGCGACAAGAAACGCTACGGCGGCAAGGGTACACTGAAAGCCGTCGAAAACGTCAACAAGATCATCGCTCCCGAACTGCTCGGCATGTCGGCCCTCGACCAACGCGCCATCGACCACAAGATGCTGGCTTTGGACGGCACCAAGACCAAGTCGAACCTCGGCGCCAACGCCATCCTCGGCGTTTCGCTCGCCGTGGCAAAGGCTGCCGCCAACTACCTCGACATCCCGCTCTACCGCTACATCGGCGGCACCAACACCTACACGCTGCCCGTCCCGATGATGAACATCATCAACGGCGGCTCGCACAGCGATGCCCCCATCGCTTTCCAAGAGTTCATGATCCGTCCCGTGGGCGCTTCTTGCTTCTGCGAAGGTCTGCGCATGGGTGCCGAGGTGTTCCACACCCTGGCCAAGCTGTTGAAGAAGCGCGGTCTCAGCACCGCCGTTGGCGATGAAGGCGGCTTCGCCCCTGCCCTCAACGACACAGAAGACGCCCTTACCATCATCTGCGACGCCATCAAGGAAGCCGGCTATGAGCCTGGCAAGGATGTGAAGATCGCTTTGGACTGCGCCGCCTCTGAGTTCGCCTACAACGTTGACGGCAAGTGGTTCTACGATTACCGTGAGCTCAAGAACGGCACGAAGAAAGACCCCAACGGCAAGCGTTTCAGCTCCGACGAACAGGTGGCTTTCCTGGAGGAACTCATCAACAAGTACCCCATCGACTCCATCGAGGACGGTATGGGCGAAGAAGACTGGGACGGCTGGAAGCAACTCACCGACCGCATCGGCGACCGCTGCCAACTCGTCGGCGACGACCTGTTCGTCACCAACGTCGACTTCCTCTCGAAGGGCATCCAGCTGGGCTGCGCCAACTCCATATTAATTAAGGTGAACCAAATCGGCTCGTTGAGCGAGACTTTGGATGCCATCGACATGGCCCACCGTCACGGCTACACAACGGTCACGAGCCACCGCTCGGGCGAGACCGAAGACGCCACCATTGCCGACATCGCCGTGGCCACCAACAGCGGCCAAATCAAGACCGGATCGTTGAGCCGCAGCGACCGCATGGCCAAGTACAACCAACTCCTCCGCATCGAGGAAGAGCTCGGTGACCTCGCTGTTTATGGTTATAAAAAGCTGAGGTAATTGATTTTTCAATGACTATAATGAAAAAGCCTGCCTTTTCAGACAGGCTTTTTCATCATTGTAATCTGTCTATCAACGTTTCCTTTACAAGTTGGTAGGCAATCATAGGGTCAAAAGACCTTTCTGGGCGCAGTAGTCCCATGGTATCTCCCAAAAACTCCTCATCACTCATTTTTGCCTCCATGTTATTCACAAACTGTTTGTAAGTTGGCGTATTCTCTACCGTGAATGCCATGTATCGTTGGTAGCACTGGATGATTTCTTCCGCATTGTACTGCCCTTCGGTGAGACCAACGTACAAATCAAACAAGTCGCGGCCCTTCCTGCGCTGATACAAAGCCCTCATTTTGGTACCCAACAACTCATTGAACTGGTAAGTGGTCAACTCAGCTTGCCCTGTGAACCAACTGTTTTCTACAGAAAATGGCATTTTGACCAGGCCCAACACATCGAAGTGCTCATAGCAGTTGATTTCTACTTTCAAACGAATGGGAACCGTAGGTGGTATTTCCGACTCCATACGGAAAAGCATCGTATTGTTGTAGCGCTTGGGCATGGTCACACGGTTGGGCATGAAGTCCAGGACCTCTCCCAACATGAACAAAATGTCCTTGATTGGCCCAGGATGGATTTGCACGAGGTCTATGTCCTCGCTGTAGCGAGGCTGTGGCGAAAGATACAATTTGTGCAAGGCCGTTCCACCGCGAAAAGCCAGCTGCGAAGCAAGAAACTCGTCGCTGTAAATGGCCACAAGCGAGCGGCAGATAAGGAGGTCTTGCTCGACATGAGCATCGCTTTCCCAAGGCTTCTCCTTTCTCCATTGTGTTATTGCTGCTTGGTCAATCATAAATCATCCATTTCTATTTGTGTATTAATCAGAATCTTCCAACGATGGTCGCGCCCCACATCACTGCTGCATTTTGCGTAATGGCTTAGCGCCACATATCCAAAACGTTTGCCAGAACGAACCAATACATCATATAGGTCATCGGCCATAACTTGTTCCATTATCACATGCTCCAACATAAAGCCAAGGCGTTGCAAGGTGGAAACCGTTGTGTAATCCAGAATCATTTCTGTGATTTTCGAAACATCCATAACTTCAACGAGTTCCTGAATAACCGTTGCCGCCCTTGACAAGCCACCGATGCTTCGGGCATATTGCACAAGGTCAATGGCCGTCAATTCTGGAGAAGAGAATTTCACCGTACCCGTTTCCGTGTTTTTGGTTTGCAGAAACGGTTCTGGAACATCTCTTCTGAATTGCCATGCAAGAATCGAATTCTTTCTCTTGGACGACTGAAAAGAGGGAAATATCGTTGTGACATAAAACTGTTGTGGACGTTGGTGGGCTGCTCCCAACAACTCACCGGCGCTTAATAAACTCACATAATAAGGCTTGTCCAAATACCTCATCAGATGGTCTATATAATAATAAGGTGGCACAACGCCCTTCGCCGCATAGTGAGGCGGAATGATGACATAAAACTTCTTGTAAGGCGACACGACAACCTTTTGGCTTGCCAAACGGTACAACTCATTGCTAACCACCTGCTCTGACAAATTCACAAAAACAGTCCTCACCTCCTCATACGAGAAAGTCGGCAGCCCGCTAACCGACCGTTCATATATCCAGTTTCTTATTGTCATTGCTGAAATTTTATGCAAAGATAATCATTTTTTGATTATGTACGCAATATTTTCTAGATTATTTTGAAAAAATTACCTACACATCCTTTTTACAATCCATTTTTTCCCTACTCTTGTCCCATATCAACTAAAGCACCTTTTATGTGAATTAGGAAGAACATTTTTTTGACATAGAATTATTAGCGATTTGAGGCTAATTCTTGATGCTCATTTACCACAAAGCCCCTTTGGGAGCAACTAACTCAAGAGTAAGTTTCCAAATGGCCGTATTATACGGCGTGGAAAACTTGTGAGAGTTAGTGGGCGTGGTAACCCGAGCATCTAGCAAGAGATTTTTCCACGCTTTTTATATGTTAGCATCCAAACGACACCGCAATATGACCACGCAACAGAGACTCCATATCGGACAAATGATAAAAACCGTTTTCGACGAAAGCGGCTTAAGTGTGTCTGAATTAGCGCGACGTATCCATACTGCCCGTTCTAATGTGTATTTCATCTTTGAGCGGTCCAGTATTGATTTGGGGCAACTTCTTGACCTTTGCGATGCTCTCGACCACAATTTCTTGGACGACATCCAAGTCCAAAGAAAAATGAAATCCAACCTTTGCCCTCGCGAACTGCACATTGACTTGAATTTGGATGATTTGGCTGATGACAAGGCCATTCGTGTGGGGCGTTTCCTGGAGGAATTAAAGGGAGAAAAATGTCTGGTATTATGACGGAAAATGACTGGAATAATGACAGTTAGATTATTGGGAGCATCTCGTTTATGTATACTTTTGCAGCGTTAATCTAAGTCTAACTTAAACACACAAATGAAAATGAAAAAAGTATTATTTATTTTTCTGCTAATTGCAGGAATTGGGATTTCGAACACGTTTGCTCAAGAACAGGAAGCGTATTATGTCAATTGCTGGAAATGCAATGGGCTTCGATATACTTCTACTACTTGCAGCTCATGTAATGGAAGTAGAGGCGGAGACCGATATAGTTACAGGGATTGTCGTGCATGTAAAGGGACTGGATACCTAAAAGAGCTAGCTGGATATGTTGATGGTCAGGAAGTTTATAAACAAGTAAGATGTAGCTACTGCAATGGCACCTGTAAAGAAAAAGCTAGTGTCGAATGGATACCCTGTTCTGCTTGTAATGGTACAGGGGAGAGAAGGCACCCATGTGATGCTTGTAATGGAACAGGGTCGATTAGAAAGTATAGGCCAAAACAATAAAAGGATTCAATTCATTCTCATCACCGAGGAATACGTCCAAGTCCAAGTCGTTAACGTCAGCACTGGAGAATTTGAGGGGAATGTGACGGTAAATCTGTGATTTGTTTGTAGGGCGGTCACATCGTCCTTTGATAAGCTCAGGAACCATGGCAGCCGCATTATTGCAATTTGCATTATGCGGCTGCCCTAATAGGACAACCCTACAAATCACCGTGGTACGACAATCCTACGATTCCTCCGGCCAAGGCTTGGCCGGAGGAATTTTGTTTATCCAAACACGGCCTTCAGCCGTTTCATTGCCTCCTCCACCGTTGCCCTCGGGCAGGCCAAGTTGATGCGGAAGAAACCGCTGCCAGCCGCTTCGCCGAATTCCTTGCCACGGTTGAGACCCAGTTGCGCTTCCTGCGTCATCTTGAGCCAAAGCTCTTCTTCCGAAAGGCCGTAGCCGTTGAAGTCGAGCCACATCATATAAGTGGCCTGCGGCTTGTGGAACTTCATTTTGGGCAGGTTAGCGGTCAGAAAATCTGATACATAGTCGATGTTGCCTTGCACATAGTCCAGCAATTGGTCGAGCCACTCGTCGCCTTGGGTCATGGCGGTTTGCGTGGCCACCTTGCCGAAAATGTTGCCCAAGTGCGCCTCCAAGGCTTCCACATAGTCGTTGTATTTCTTCCTCAACTCGTCATTCGGGATGATGGCCGTCGAAGTGGCCAAGCCCGCAAGGTTGAAGGTCTTGGAAGCCGCGTGGAAGGTGATGCTGTTTTGCGCAAAGCTCTCATCGAGCATGGCAAACGGGCGGTGACGGTAGCCCGGCAGCACCAAGTCGCAGTGGATTTCATCGGAGATGACCAACACATTGTTTTTCACACAGATTTCGCCCAGAAGCAGAAGCTCGTTCATCGTCCAGCAACGGCCCACGGGGTTGTGAGGATTGCAGAGAATCAACATCTTGGCGGTTTTGGCTTGCTCAGCCAGTTGGCCGAAGTTGAACTCGTAGCCGTCGCCTCTATTAATTAAGGTGTTGTAGACCAGCTTCCTTCCATGGCTCGTGACAGCGTGATGGAACGGCGGATAGACCGGCGGCTGGATGATGATCTCGTCGCCAGGCTCAGTGAAGGCCAGCACCGCCATATTGAAGCCGCACACCACGCCAGGCACATACGACATCCATTCCGTCTTAACGCCCCAATGGTGACGACGTGCCAGCCATTCGGCAATGGCTTGATAATAAGGTTCATCCTTGAAGTGATAGCCATAAACAGGGTGCTCCGCCCGCTTGATGACAGCCTCGCGTACGAAATCAGGGGTCTCAAAGTCCATGTCGGCCACCCACATGGGCAACACGTCGGGATTGCCAAACACCTGTTGTCTCAAATCATACTTAACGCAGTTAGTATCAGAGCGATTGACAGTTTTGTCGAAATCATATTTCATCTTTTCTGAGGTTTTAGTGCTGCAAAGTTCGAAATTTTTTGCGGTTTTTGCAGCGCGAATGAAAAAAAGTTGTACTTTTGCACCCGCAAAAAAGAAGAAACCGTTCTTTCACATTTGGGGGAGTCGCATAGTGGCAATTGCAACAGACTGTAAATCTGTCCGGGTATCCGTTCGGTGGTTCGAGTCCACCCTCCCCCACTTTCGTCATACATAACGAGACTGACAAACAAAAGAAGTGCAATTTTCTGCATAGCATCAAAATCCATGACTTTTTTTCAAAAATTTCAAGACTGTTTTGTTAATTGAAAGGAAATAATAGATACTTTTGCATTGTAAAATTACCATCATATGAAGATATTTGTCGCCAAACTAGCATTTAGGACAACAGCAGATGATTTGAAAACACTATTTGAGCAATTCGGCGAAGTGGAATCCTGCAAAGTAATCATGGATCACGAAACGGGTCGTTCGAAGTGTTACGGCTTTGTGGAAATGCCCAACGACGCCGAAGCCTACAAGGCCATCGTGGAGACTGACGAGTGCATTTTCATGGGTAACGAACTGCAAGTCAAGAAGTCGCGTCCGCAGACCTATGCGCCTGTCAAGCACACGAAACAGTCCAAAGGCAGGCGTCAGCACCGTCAGCACACGCCTCCCGCCCAGGAATCTCAAGTGTGATTTGCAATTTTTTTCGCAAAAACAGACCCACACATTGAAAAAAAGCCGTATCTTTGCAACCGCAAAGCGATGGTCTGGTAGCTCAGCTGGATAGAGCAACAGCCTTCTAAGCTGTGGGTCTTGGGTTCGAATCCCAACCGGATCACGAATTAAAAAGGACTTCAATTGAAGTCCTTTTTTAGATTTAAAGCTATAGATATGATCCAAGCGACAGACATCCACAAGTCCTACGGAAGCCTCGAAGTGCTGAAAGGCATCGACCTGCATATCGCCAAACGCGAAATCGTCAGCATCGTGGGCGCCTCGGGTGCAGGCAAGTCCACCCTGCTCCACATCATCGGCACACTGGACAAGGCCGGCCGAGGGCGGCTCTTCATTGATGGTACCGAGGTCAGCAAGTTGAATGACACGGCTTTGGCGGCCTTCCGCAACCAAAAGATTGGATTTGTGTTCCAGTTCCACCATCTTTTGCCCGAATTCACCGCCATCGAGAACATCTGCATTCCGGCCTATATCAGCGGCATAGGCAAGAAAGAAGCTACTGAGAAAGCCGAAAAGTTGCTTGAATACCTCAACCTTACCGACAGGAAAAACCATAAACCCTCGGAGCTCTCGGGGGGCGAACAGCAACGCATCGCCGTGGCTCGTGCCCTCATCAACGAGCCCGCAGTTGTGTTGGCCGATGAGCCTTCAGGCAACCTCGACTCAAAATCGGCTCAAGAACTCCACAAGCTCTTCTTCCGCCTCCGCGACGAGATGAACCAGACCTTCGTTATCGTCACCCACAACCCGGAACTGGCCGCCATGTCAGACCGCACCATCACCATCAAAGATGGAAAGATATTAGATGAAGAAGGGGCAAAACACAATATTATAAAAGGATTTCCGTTAAGTATTGATAAATTTTGAAATGATGAACAAAAAACTCATATTTTCCTTGTTGTTCGGTGCGTCACTGGTCATGAGTGCCGATTTTATCCAAGCCCAAAACGCCGAATCATACGAGTCGTTGATGAAGAAAGGCAATGACAAATATGCCGCCAAAGACTACATCAGCGCCAAGACCTATTATGAAATGGCACTGAAACAGAAATCGGGCGACGCCACGGCCAAACAAAAGCTGAACGAGACCGTCAAGAAGATCCAAGAGGACGGTGCACGCCAGGAAGTGTTTTACGCCCATCTTGACGCCGGCGACCAATACTATGGACAACAGAAATATGAGGACGCTTTGTCGGAATACGAAGCCGCGCTGAAGGTCTTCCCAGAGGACAAATACGTTGGCGGTCAGGCCGATGCCGTGCGTGCCATCCTCAAGGAGCGCCAGGACAAACAAGACGCCTTCGACCTGGCCATGAGCCAAGGCGAAACATTGCTGAACGAGGAGAACTTTGATGCCGCCATCTTGCAGTTCGAAACCGCCAACGGCATCTTCCCCAATGACAAGTTGCCCAAGGAAAAAATGGCCGAAGCCCGTCAGAAGAAGCAACTCTACAATGAGAAAGCGACTCGCTTTGACAACTTGATGGAAGAAGCCCGACAGTTGGGCCTGCGCAAAAACTACGAGGCCGCTTTGCAGAAAATCGACCAGGCTTTGGAACTCTTCCCCAACGACATGGAAGCCAACGCCAAACGCAACGAATGGCAAAATGCCAAGGGCGTGGCCGATCGTTACAACGGCATCATTGCCGAGGCCGACAGGCTCTATGAAGCCAAATCCTACAAAGAGGCCAAGTCGCAATACCAGAGCGCGTTGGCCATCGTGGCCGGCGACGCTTACGCCACCGACATGATTGCCCGCCTCAACCCGCTCATCGCCGAACAAGATGCAGAGGAAGCCGCGCGCATCGCAGCCGAACAGGAAGCGGCGCGCTTAGCCGCCGAAGCAGAGGCCGCACAGTTGGCCGCCGAGGCAGAGGCAGCACGCCTCGCGGCGGAACAGGAAGCCGCCAGATTAGCTGCCGAGCAAGAAGCCGCGCGTATTGCTGCTGAAGAAGAGGCTGAACGTCTCGCTGCCGAGCAAGAAGCCGCGCGACTGGCCGCCGAGGAAGCCGCCCGTATCGCCGCTGAGGAAGAGGCCGCCCGATTGGCCGCCGAGGCAGAAGCCGCAAGGCTTGCTGCCGAACAAGCCGAAATCGAGGAGCACTACAACCATGCCATGGGTGCGGGCAACACTGCCATGAGTGCCGAGAAGTTTGCCGACGCCATCACACATTACCAATCGGCTTTGATTTACAAGCCTGAAGACCCGACTGCAACTGCACAACTTGCCGCTGCCGAGAAGGCCGAAAGCGACCGCATCGCTGCATTGAGGACACAGTACAACGCATTCATCAAAGATGGCGACGCCAACTTCAAAAGCAACACCTTCGACAAGGCCATCGAAGCCTACACCAAGGCCGAAGAGCTGGGCTTGGAGACCTACCCCACAGAGATGATTGCCCGCATCGGCGAAATCATTGAACAGAACAAGTTGTACGAGCTGAACAGCGAGCCGATTCTGCTTGCCGCTGGACAAGCCCAACGCTTTGATTTCAACAAGATTGACGTGGCAGTGCGCCGCTCCAACTACATCATCATCAAGGTGCGCAACCCGCATCCAGAAAAGACCTTCCCGATGATTGTCTCCTTCGGCGGTGCCGGCGGTAAGAACGGCGGTTTCGTGCTTCCCATTGCCGCTACCGAAGAAGAAAAGACCTTCATCTTCCGCATCGGTTCGCAATACAAGTGGTTTAGCGAAGACAACACTTGGATTGAAATCGTCTCGGAAAACAACGAGGTGGAAATCGGTAAATTGGAGGTCTCCAGAAGTAATTAATCTTGAATGTTTTTCATCTCAAGCCTTCCCTCCAATAGATTCGTTCGGCTAAAGCCTCGGAACGACACGGGAGGAAAGGGGGAATGCCTTTCGTCATCAGAACAGTTCTGAAGGAATCGTAGCGGGCTGCGTATCAACTGGCACATTCAATTCGCTGACGGTAAGCACGCTGTCCACCACAAACTTCGTCATACCGCGCCATGGCAAGGTGCCGAGGTACTCCTTGTAGTGTACCTGCACGAATTTCCCGGCGCAAGTCTCCAGTTGTCTCGCCACCTCTTCATCAGTGACCGAAAACTCGAACTTGTTTGATTGCACACCCGTATTGCTGCCTTGGTTATTGTAGCCAGCCTGAATAATGAGCCCCTCATGGGTCTTGAAGACATAACCTTTGTAGACGATGCGGTTCAACTCGCCCGCTTTTACGCCGCTACCGAACACGAAATAGAATTTGAAGAAAATGAAACCCGCTGCCGCCAACACGACGATGGTGGCCAAAATGGCCAAGATTCTTCTTCCAGTTCTGTTTTTCTTTTTTGGTTGTTCCGAAAATTCATCCATAATAACTATTTGTTTTTCTGTTTGTTACAATAATAATCGCATATTACGGTGATACCGCATCCCTCACATTTCGGTTTTCTCGCAAGGCAGACATAGCGTCCGTGCAAGATGAGCCAATGGTGCGCTTTCGAAAGCACTGCTTGGGGCAGATGCGCCACCAGGGTCTTCTCGGTTTCCAGTACGTTTTTGGAGTTTTGGGTCAAGCCAATGCGATTCGACACCCTAAAGACATGGGTATCAACAGGCATGGCCGGTTGCTTGAAAGCCACGGCCATCATCACATTGGCGGTCTTGCGGCCCACGCCAGGTAGTTTCTGCATATCTTCCATATTGTCAGGGACTATGCCGTTGAAGTCACGCACCAAGGTTTGCGCCATGCCCAAGAGGTTCTTGGCCTTGTTGTTGGGATAAGAGATGCTTTTGATATAGGTGTAGATCTCTTCCACCGACGAAGCCGCCATATCCTGAGGCTCTGGAAAACGCCCAAACAAGGCTGGCGTCGTCATGTTGACACGCTTGTCAGTGCATTGCGCCGAGAGGATCACCGCTACCAAGAGCTGATACGGGTTCTTGTAGTGCAACTCAGACTCGGCAATAGGCATGTGTTCCTCGAAATAGGCGACAAAAGCCTCGTATTTCTGCTGTAACTTATTCGTTTTCATCAAATAATGTCTCCCTGTTCGTCGACCAGAACGCCCCAACTCACAGCTGTCATCGCGTCGCCCTCAAAGAAGAAGTCGATCATGGCATCCTCGAAGGAAACCCGTAGCTCGCCGTCTTCTTCCTCTTCCGTAAGATCGTTGAAGCCTTTGGCTTTCATCACCTTGACAAGCTCCTCTTTCTTGAGGTCGAAGACTTTCGTTCCAAACAACGTAGCTGCTTCGTTCTCCGTCTCGAAGCAAGCCACCACCGACTTGGTAATGCCCTCGAAATAGATATTCGTCTGAATATCATCGTATTCGTAATAGATGGAACGATTGCCCGTCTCTTCCATGTCGTTCAGCTCTTCGTAAAAGTCGGGCATATTCAGCAACTTGACTGTGTCGTCAAGCGTCATTCCGAAAGGTATTTCGCCGTAGCCTTTCAGCGGCATAATGGTAAAGTCCTTCATCATATTACTGTTGATTTGGCCGCTAAAATAGGGATTTTCCTATTACCCACCTTGTTTTTTCCGAAAAAAATCACTCAAACCGTATTGACTTGGTCGGACTGATGCGATTGATGACCGAGGTTGGGATGAGCAACATCAAGACCCAAAGCAAGAACGTCCCCAGATTGATGAAAACAACCGTGCTGAGATGCAGTTCGATAGGCACCGACGATAGGTAATACGTGGCAGCATCGAGTTTGATGAGACCCGTGTATTGTTGCAAGAAACAGAAGCCCAAGCCGATGACGTTGCCAATCAGCATCCCGATGAGCAGAATGTGCAGCGAGCGGCGCAAAAACACCTCGCGAATGAATTTGTTGTTGGCGCCCATCGCTTTCAGCATGCCGATGGTTGAAGTGCGTTCGATAATGATAATCAGCAACATACTGACAACCGTAATGCCCGCCACCAACAACATCAAGGCCATGATGAGCCAGACGTTGGTATCGAGTAAAGCCAACCAATCGAAAATCTGTGGGTTGCTTTCGCGCGCCGTGTAGGAGGCCAAATTGGACGGCAAGGCGTAATATAGTTTTTCGTTCACCAGTTCCGCGTCGGCACCGTTTTCCAAGGCGATTTCCACTAGTCCGGCTTCGTCGTCCGTCCATCCGTTCAGTTTGCGGATTTGGTTGAGGTCGGCGAAGACGAAACGCTCGTCAAACTCGTGCAATCCCGTCTCGAAAATGCCTGATACCGTGAATTTTCGGCCTCGCGCCTGCATATCCTTGTCGATGAACCACACGCGCACGTCGTCGCCCACCCCGAGGAGCATCTTGTCGGCAATCACCTTTGAGACCATTACATCGGTTGAGCGTTCGTCAGGCTTGAAAGTGGGTGTTTCGCCAGCAACCAAGCAATTGCGGAAATAAGTCCAGTCATAGTTTTCGTCCACGCCCTTCAAAACCACGCCATGGATTTCGTCGTCGGTTTTTATCATGCCCGCCTTGTTGGCCACCATTTGGTAATGGCTGATGCCCTCAATGGAACCCAACCTGCTGATTAACAGCGAATCCAACCGAAAAGGTGTCTCCTCCACCGACTCGTTCTTGTCAAACGACTGCACATGAATGGGTGCCACGAAGCCGATGACTTTGTCGCGGATTTGGTTCTTGAAGCCCACCACGACGGCCCAGGCGATGAGCATCACGATGATGGCTAAAGCCACGCTAGTAACGGCCAGTCGCATCACCGTCGAGGAAAGATTTTCCTTCGAAAGCGAAAAAATTCGGTCTGCTATGAATTTTGGGCCCGACATTTTATTCATAACACACTCCATTTTCCATTTGTTTTCGATCCAATGCGTTCAATTCTTTTCATCTCTTGCAACAAAGACATTTCACGATTTATCGTTCTCATCGACACCCTTAACTGTTTTGACAATACTTCCATCGTAATAGAACCGTCTTTCTTCAACATATCCACAATGGTTTTCTGTCGATTTGTCAAGTTCTTTATGCCATTCTTTATGCCATTCTTTGTGCCATTTTGAGCATTGTTTTTTTGGACATTTTGCGCAATCTTTTGGACATCAGGGTCATTCATTTGGACATTTATTGGGTCATTCACGACTTCCACTTCCAGTCTAACCGTAGTCCTTTCGGGATTGTAAGTCACTTGATAATGCGGAGTCACATCCAATAATTCTTGCCAACTATCAATAGCCTGAGGGATACCCATTCCTGTCCTTTCCACTTTGTCAATCAAAGCGAACATCTTCATAATGACTGCATTACGTGAATCGGAAACGCCACCGCTAAGCGCAACGTTGAGCCCAATCCGAATGTCACCTGGATTGGAAAACGAATAAAAATCCTTTGTTTTGACGACCACAATGCCTTGTCTACCATAATGGTCGGCATGAACCAAGGCATTTAACAATAGTTCGTGTAAGGCATCATGCAAAGGCGTTTCATCGATACGAGAAGAATTCCTCATCACAAAAGGACGCGGAAGACCATCTGTTAATCTTGGGAAAACCTTGAAAAAGAAGTCAAACAGGTTGCCACTCCACTCGCCAGAGCTCAAAACCAATCCACCGTCAGTGTTGGCAAACGCCGAATAGGTTTCCCAAAGGCTCATTGGCAGCCCTTTTTGAGCCAATTTGACTTCAAGACGATTCCCCTCGCGGTATTGCTCAATATTGTTCAGATTGATTTTCATTTTGGAATGATTTTGGTTGCAAAAATACAAACATTTTGGAAAACAGTGAAAAACGATTATGTGAACCGATGCGTGCGATCAATCAAAAAAATGCGTCAAATCATAGTCAAAGATGCCGAATCGTGTAAAATCATGCCTCTTAAGCAACATGGTTTGCCTAACATTGAAATTCTCCCAATGGGACAACACGCCACAATATGACCTGATTGCATTGCCGATACGATCCGAACTCGACCCTGTCTCCAACTCCCCCAATTTCTGGTCCATACGTTCCAAAGTGGCTCGGCTCAAGTAAATAGAAAAGGAAGCAAGAACGCTCCAAGATACTCTATGCCTTTCTCCACAGGGCGAATTATGGTCTTTCCCTCGTTAATCGAAAGACCAAGGCGGCTTGAAAGGAAGTCTGTAATCTGCGACACCAACGATTCAAGCCAATTCTTGTTGCAACTAACCACGAAGAAGTCATCCACATAGCGTCCATAATGCCTGCAATGCAACTCGCGCTTCATGAATTGGTCGAATTCGTTAAGATACACATTACTAAACAATTGCGAAGTCAGGTTTCCAATGGGTAAGCCACAACCTTTCGGGCTATGGAAAAGGCTTTTGTCGTGTGGCAAATTGTTCCAGTCGCTTCTGTCGCCGACGATGTGGCAGCCTTTTGTCGGGTCAAGGAGAACAATCTCACGGGTCAGATAATGCGCAAAGTTAAAGTCAACATAGTCGCTCCAGCATGTAGGCAAACATTTGCTCATGCGATGGCCGCGCATCTTTTCCAACGACTCAAGGCAAATGGCAAGCAGTCGTTCTCTGTCAATGCTCATGAAATAGCCTCGGATGTCCATTTTCAGCACGAAACAAGGTTGCGTATAGTTCCGGCTCTCTTTCAGGACATGTTGCCGCAGACGGTTAATGCCGTAATGTGTCCCCCGTCCTTTGATGCAACTATAACTATCTTGGATGAAAGTGCGCTCAAACATTTCGTGGGTATAGTTGAAATAGAGGTGATGCACTATACGGTCGCGAAAATGGGCGGCAAACACTTCGCGCCGCTTGGGGTCGGTGATGATGAAGCATTCGGAAGGCAGGGGCTTGTAGGTGCGTAGCCACAAAGCCTCGCAAAGCGAATCGAGGTTTTCTTCGATATTGGCCTCAAAGCGAAGCTGGTAAGGCTTGTGGCGCTTGTGGCGGCGGGCATCATAATAGGCTGTATAAAGGTCGGACAGAAGTTGGTCTCGTGTCATGTGTTGTTGGATTCAACAAAAAAAGGGATAGTTCTCGGCAGGGCAAACGAGGCGGACGGATTGACCGTTGTAACGGTTGTTGGCGTTGTCAGTGTTGAGGTTGCCATCGTTGAAGTTCACGTTCCACGCGTTGTTGCTATTGTTGTACGAAGCCGACCAGTAGTTGCCGTTGCCGCCCACATTGTTGACCGAAGTCCCGTTGCAGTAGCCAGCGGCAGGCAGGAAGACTTATGTACGCGTCGGCGGTTGTCTTTTACGCCATGCCAAAAGAACGGTTTCCAAATCGAATGATTCCTATTTGGCTTTGAATCTCAATTAGTTACCATTGCAAAAGAAGAAACAGGTAACACTTTAGAAACGAGAGGACTTACATATTCCCACACGTTTTACACAAATCCAAAGAACGCTCTTACTGGATGCAAAGGTACAAAAGAATGCGCAAATGCCCAAACTTTCTTTGGACTATTTGCGTCTCATAACATCTGTTGCTCGCCTTCCTACCAAACATAAGTGCCGTAATCAATATCATTCCCCCTCTCTCAGTTACATGCGGGTTACATAATATTTACAACTGAAAATCCCTTTATTTATCGGCCCTTTCAAAAACCACTCTTCTATAAAAACATGCCTCCAGTTACATACTGGTTACATACCCTATGCTCGGAATAGCACATATTTATTACTCTAACCTAAGGTCACAGTCTCTTCACTTGCCTTCTTTCAATAACATCCATCTACCTGCACTTGTATTACCAGTACGGCTGAGGATACCTTTTTTTTGCAAGTCAGCGAGATTGCGTTCCAATGTGCGTTTAGCTACCGCCAAAGCTACCGCCATTTGTGCAACAGTAATGCGTGAGTCATTTTTTATCAACTCACATATCTTTATTTGTATCTCTGACAGTTGCACTACCGCCAAACTACCGCCACTACCGCCAGAATTACCGCCATTACTGTCATTATTTACATTTTTGATCTCGTCAGAATTGTATTGGTATTTCTTTTTGAAAACAATCTTCACCTCATGACCATCAGTCATATATTCGGGCTCTGGCACACCTTGCTCACGGCATAGTTCTACCATACGGCTCACACCTGTACCCCATCTTTCAAGATTAGTCGAAAGATATAGCACTTGAGCTATTCTCAAATTATAAGGGTAAGAGCCATGAGGCTCCTTGATGGTCTCAGGAGTCAGTGGTACAGGCAAACGGCCAGGATTGGTTATCTCCAGCCGGTCATCAAAGATTGCCAACGACACTGTAGCCCGTGGATCATCATATCGACGATGGCAAAGGGCATTGGTCAGAGCCTCACGAAGAGCTTCTATCGGAATTTCCAAATGTTCCTCACGCAACAAACCTTTCACCTCACCGCTCAGGCTAAGATGACGGAAACAAAACGCTATGCCAGCATCAAGCAGATTATAGAAGTTTCCCTCAGCTTGCTTGTTATCAACAAACACAAGTTTATCCTTACCACGGAAGTATGCCATTCGCAGCATCAACTGAGGATAATCGTAGAGGTTTTTGCCGAACAATACAACTGCTGCATTGGTAATCTTGCCTTCTCTCAATAACTTGAATTTATCCAATAAAGATTCCAGACCATCATTCTCGGCAGATGCATTAATGCGACCTCCTGTTATACCACCACGCACAGCGTTACGGATACGCTCCTCACTTAGGTCGGCAATTGTAATACTATCGGCTACTTGCGCCTCCCAAGCGAACTTATTAGGATTACTACTACGCAAACGCTCATCATAAATCTCACGAGGCATTAACCGTGTTATACTCTCCATGCGAATATATGGACGACCTTGATAAGTGTAAGGAATCTGCCCCTCTTCCCAACTGTCAAAATGCAGGGCAATTACCTGCTTGCCGCCACTATCTGGAACTTCTATGTATTGTGCTCTAACATCTATAGCAGGTTCCATACCTGATAATGCTTGTGCCAACTCCCGTTGTGTGTTGTCGGTCACCATTTGCCCAACTATCTTCAATGATGTAGGTGCGATGCCAAATATCAACCAACCGCCTTCTGTATTAAGAAAGGCACAAGCAGACTGCATACCATCCTTGAAGAATCTGCTACATTTTTAATAGTGATATTAATTTTTCCGTAGACTGATTCAAGCTCTCCTTGACCTCTTCGTCTCTGCAAGATTGAAGAACTATATTACGTATATTCTCCAATTTATTAATCATTTCGCGGTTTCGCTGGTCTTGTACTCTTTTAATATCTGTATATCTGATATTTGCTACTTCTTGGTCTAATCTCATAACATCTGGCAAGATCTTCAAGAATTTTAGAGCCTTGTTCATTTCAACGAGAGGGTTCATCTTTATCAATTTGTCTGTAAAGCGTGGGATATAGTCTGAATCATTCTTCTCACGTATATGTACAGACATATTTCTTAAATCCTCATCGTTGATAGAGGAATCATATGCAAGTGTTTCTAATTGTTTTTCTATTACCAATGCTCTATTTCTCCAATCATCGTTTCCCTCTCCTATTATTATAGGATACAAGAAATCTTTCCAGAATGCACTTTGTGCTTTTTCATTATTATTGTTTCCTTTTGTATTGCTATTCTTAAACCCATACATTTTTTTCATCCCCTCATATACAATTACATTCAAATGGCGGAGGTTTAATTGTTTCTCTATATAATGCTCTGAACTGAAATATGCGATAACAGCACAGCAGATGTCAATATAAATGAACAAAAGGAGCATTCCTGGATGTATGGATTCTCTTATTGGCTGCACATGGGATATAATATTTTCGGCTCCGAACTTTTTGCCCACGATTTCTGGTAACCTATAACTATTGGCAATACTGTCCAGAGTCTTGCAATAAGAATTTAAACTCGATTTTGTCTTTAGCAACAGCTGGTTATCCTTATCTGGAAAAAAGTTCAATCTCTCCCATAAAGAGTAATCTTGAATTTGTGGCATCCCCAATGGCAAATGCATTTCTGACGAAATCTTATAGACCAGTTCTAAAAGCCTGTGACAAATTTCCAGGAACTTGGAAACTTGCTTCATCTCCTCTTCTTCAGATAATCTGCATAGAAAATCATAGACTTTTATCGGGTCAAAATCATAATGTATAGCGAAATCCCGTCTATCTTTAGAATCTGTATGCAAAAAAGTACCACTGTAATCGGCTACTAATGCATCTATTTCTGTTCTATCTTTCTCATCAATGTTTATTCCATTATTACAAAACTTTTTCCACAAACAATGCTTGGCTTTACCAAAGCCGAACATCGCCTTGAAAATCTCTGTCTGAATAACATTAAGATATTTCAAGTGAATCCGTTTTTCCCACACGGTTTCTGCTCTTTGTTCTGCTCTAATGGCAGTAACGATGTCAAGATGGCAGAAAAGGACAAAGTAATCTACACGCAATAAATCCATCCAGAATCTCTTCCCTTCAGATTGCTCATCTATAGAACCCAAGACTCTGTATAATTCTAAAACACTTAATAAGGAAGGGTACATTGATGAAATATTCTCTCCCATGCTCTTATAGATAGTGTCCAATTGCTGTTTTGTTGCTTTTCGTCCCATTTCTTATTCCATTCTCATTTTATTAATTGCTTTCTATTTGTTTTGCTGCTTGCTGTTGTCCTATTGCCATAGACTGGATGGCATTAGACATGTCTATCTGAACTTTCGCACTCTTGTACATTTCATAGTTGCCAAAAAGACAATTATCCCATAGCCCCATGTCTATCTCATGAAGCATTTGGTCAATTCTTTCTGGAACGGCTTTACCCGTTTGGTCATATAACACATCAGAACAGGCTTGCTCATGTAGTATACGCAAAGAAAGATATTCTCCTAAACCAAAATCTGACACCCAAGTTTTAGGATATGAGACTTGTTTGGTTTCACTATTATACTGGCTTTTTGCCAGGACCTCTCTTACATATTTCTTCCCAACCGCTCTGACAGCAGCATATTGACGATTTGAGTTGAAATAAGTTTCTGCGTCAATAAAGAACAAGTTGTCGCAATGTTTCTGACTTATCTGGAGTATTATCCCATCTATTTCTTTCTCGTCAACGACCTTCTCGTCAAAATGGATTCTATGAATGTCGAAAGTCTCATTTGCAGGAACAATGATAGGTACTCCCAATTTGTGCAGCAAAACTATAATCGTTCTTTTTTGTGCGATAGTCAAATCTGTGTTAAATTGGTTTTCTGCCTTAATATAGGATTGATTGTTGTAGTGTTTAATAATGTCTAATGCTTTAATAGCGATATTCCGTACTGCCTCCATCTTTTTGTTTTCTTGAGCCTTTTGATACTTATTACCAAAGTATGCACCAACCCAGCCGCCAAGAACGGCTGCAAGAATTGGAATTAGGATATATGCCCCAATGTTAAATGTTGTCAGTTCCATTTCGTTATGAATTTTATGTTGCTATATTTTTATTTGGCAATGTGCGACTTGCACTTTTTGAGTTACCCATTAACTATAATTGAGTTACCCACTAACTCTATTATAGTTACCCACTAACTCAGAAGGCGCTAATGTCTTGCATATCTATATTCCTGCTTTTATTTTATACATATTTAGCCTCTGTTAATTCTTTTTAAAGTAAGTTTGCAACACATAATGCAATATATAAGAACCTTCAGTATTTAATTCAACTATTTGGCCTGATGTTTCTCTATATTTAAAACCAACGTTTCCATTTTCGTCATAATTGCCAATGAGCGAATAATCAAATAAATCTGAAATGATTTTTGCAGTATTGTTAAGGCCATTACTGCGTAGTTCTGACACAATCGTGCTATGCTTAAATGGCCTTCTATAAGTACCATAACTATCTCTTAATGCGTCAAAAATGCTTTCAATTTCATTAGCATCATAATTAACAGATAGTTCCCCTTTTATGTCTGTAATCATTTCACGAGCATACCTATCCATTAATATGTTATTGACATCATTGGAAGTTATAGGTAAACTTAGGTCAAGACTGCCAATATCTTTAAAGAATAGTATCAAATCACGAGGCCTAAAAAAAGTATGGTCTATAATATGTTTAAAACCAGTTTTTTCACCATAGAAACTTTTTTCGTCAATGAAAGATGTCCATGGGTCATTATTATCGTTAATCACTAAACCTTTTTTCTGAAAATTTACAGATATTCTTCTGTTTATAAATTGCCTAAGAAGAAGTTTTGGCTCATTATACTTATAGATATCTTCATACCATCGTAATTCTGTTGCATAACTAGAAAAAATCTTTGGCATATCTGCAGAATAAATAAGATGCTTTTGAATATCAGTACGCAGAAAAACAATTATTTTGGATTCAATAGCATTCCTTGCAAATATATCATTATTATAATATTTTATAGTTCTTATTAGTTCAGTTAATGTATCAATACTTTCTTGATTATTCAAGTTTAGACCAATGTCTAAATCGTCAAACATTAAGATGTACTGGTTGTCTTTATCTGCTTTCAGAATATCTGTAACGACTTTCTCCAAATCAGGGATTAGTTTGTAAAATTCTGCTTTTTCGTACTTATATTGTTTGTTTGTATTTCCAGAAGCACTGAGATATCTCTTGAAATATTCAATACTTACAGATAAACCGTACTGGTGAATTATCTCTTTAACCTCGTAATTCTTTATATTAATAAATCCACGGCTCTTTTTTATAAAATCAGAAAGATAATTCATGCCTTTTACGCATGCTAAACTCTGATTCTCTGCAAATAGGGCCACAAATTTAGTAAGGACAATCCACTTATACAACAAGCCTCTTTCAATAATAACTCCTTCTTCTTTTCCTATCTGCACAATCTTTTCAATATCTATATCCTCTTTCTTAATGAAATCACAAAACATATTAGCTTCATTTTTAGCTAAAGAAAGAACATGTTCCCCTATTGCAGATTTACCAGTTCCTTTACGTCCAAGAACTATAAACTTTTCATTGTTCAATTGTTTTAGAACATCTAAATAGTCAACAAAGAAGGTATCTAATTTAATAGATGCTGTTGTTGCCTCAGCTTCTGCTTCTGGTATGCCAATACAAAAGCCTTTTGTTGTTGCATGATAGGAGTTGCCTCCATTAATATTAGTCTTGGTTATTAGTTTGTCAAAAACTCCCATATTAATTGTACTTTAGTTTATTCTGTTATTTGTTATATTCTTCTCGTGTTATTGGAGTCTCTGGGTCTATGATGAGAACTTCATCGTAGGTCAGGCCATAGAGGTGATAGACAAGGAGGTCGATTTTGTCCTCCAAGTCTTTCGTGTCGGCTGCAGGGTCTGCCTCTTTTGCTTTCAGAATGTTGTTCACTAAGTCAATGATAGTATTTTGCTTTTCTTGAATAACAGAAGGGATGGGGATTTGTTTTAGCATTTTCATGCTTACTCTCGGAAACAGTGTCTGATTAGATTTGTCGCCGAAAGAAGCAATATAATACCCGACTGCTTTTGAGTTGAGAATTGCAAGTATATACTTCAAATTTGTTCTAGAAGAATAACTTCTTATATTGAAAACTGACTTGTTGAATAGGGCAAATGTTTCTATATAAGCGCATATTAATGTATTGGAGGGTATTTCCCGAATAACAATTCTTGGCCCATCAAAAAACCTCCTGGCGGGTTTAGTGTAAAACTCCGCTCCATAATCTATCCATTTACTTGGCAACTTATTGATGACATATTTTGAAAAATGCTTACCACCATAGTCTCTAACATAATTATCATTTACTCGATAATCACTATGCAAGAATTTGGACTTCATTTCTTCTGCTGTGTGAATAGAATTATGATATGGTTGTGCCCCTAAGCACATTTCTATTCCGTCAACATCGTTCAGCAAAGAAGAATCTTTTTGCATTTTCTCCTTTATAAAGAAAGCTGCGTTGTCCGCATTTATTGGTATTTCGTAAAGCGATGTCGATTTAATTCTGGTGGTGTCTAATTGCACGGAACTTGTTCCTTGGGCAGAATGTAGATGTACTGCTATTGCATCTGTAACAGAATCCTTCAACAAAAGAAATACGATACTGTTTACAGATGCCTCAAATACGCTTTCATCATAATTGTCAATAAATTCTATGCTATTCTTATCAATTATAAAACGCCGTAACTTAGCACAATTTTTAATTGAGAGGAAAGTATTAGGGGTTATAAATGACAGACAGCCTTTTTCGGAACACAAATACAGTCCTTTTTCTATAAAGAGCCTATATAAATCAATTTTTCCTTCTTGGTATTTATAGAATTTCTCATAAAGGATTTTGAATACGTCCTTACCAATGAGAACATACGGTGGATTTCCTATCACGACATCAAATCCACCTTTCACTCCAAACATCCATTCGGCATCGAAGTAGGAAGATGAGGCATTCTGGTCGAACATGTCCCAGCCTGCAAGGAGTTCGGCTTCGCTGTGACCGACAAAGCCAGTGTCTTCAATGGCTTGTGCAAGGGCAACACGGGTTTCTTTGATACTACGTTTTAAACGGTCTTTCTCAACTTTCCGCTTTACCAAAAAGCACTTGTGGTTGAGTTCTTTCAGCCGGTCTTTATTCTGTCGGACTTCTGGGTTGCTGTCCACCAGTGTGGCATCATACTCTATAGGGATGAGTGTGTTGGCTGCCACAAACTTCGATTCGAGGTTGGGCAGAGGGCGAATGCCAAAGTTCTGGGTGGCATCCGTCGTGGGCTTCTGGTCGACAACCAGCGAGATGAAGAAACGTAGTTTAGAAATCTGTACGGCAATGGGCTGGATGTCCACACCGTAGATGCAATGCTCTATGAGATAGAGTTTGCGGGCATAGTCCGGATCATTGATGTTTCGGTTGAAAGCCTCCTCAATGTCAGCCAGTCGAGCCTTGCGCTCTTCCTCGGCATCGGCAGAGAAGGCTACACGCGACTGCTCGATGGCAAGGTCAACCATAAACTCTTTCCACATCTCGTTGGTGGGGTCAAGTTGGCGAAGTATATGTACCATCTGCTGAAGCACACCCATCGGGAAAGCCCCAGACCCACAGGCAGGGTCGAGCACACGGCAGTTATAAAGGGCATGCATCACCTGTTGACGTTGTTCCTCGGTAAGCGTGGTCTCGTCGGTGGCATAACTGAGCAGTCGGCGGTATTCCGTTTCCATCTCGTCGCCACAAGTGCGCTTGAGGTGTGCCACCAGACTTTCGTCCACCATATACTGTACTATCTCGCGGGGTGTATAGAATGAACCTGTCTGTTTGCGTGCAGAGGTCTTGGTCTCGGGATTGTAAGAGGCCAATAGGTTCTCGAAAGCCTTTCCCAGCAGTTCAGGGTCAAGCGACACTTCTTGGTCGAGTGGCGTATTTTCCTCAATGGTAAAGTTGTAGCGTTTCAGAATGTCGATGATGCCGCGAGCAGACACCTTTTTCTTCTTGGCATCGCCATACCACTGCGAGAGGTCAACGCTGCGCCCCCATCTCGTCGCCAAAGAAAAGCCAATCGGGCAAGTAAAGTTGTTCGAGCGAACGCTTGTACTCCGAAAAACCATCGTAGTACATCTTGTTAGGCTTGTCGTCAAGACAATCGAATAGACCACCATTAAGGAAGGGTACACTGTTGTTAGCAAGGGCCATGAATTCGTCGGCACCACCTTCCTTGAAGTCATCCTTATAGCGCATCAAGTTGTTGATGTCATTCTCCGTATTGTAGAAGCCATAACGCTTGCTGTCGCGGAAACGCCGATTATTGGGCGCATCTTCACCATCTGCCACAATGGGGCAGTTCAGCATAGCAAAGAAGAGGTTTTGCAGAATGAGACGGTAATACTTACTCTGCTCTGCATCATAAAGCAACGTCTTCCGCTCATGTGGATTGAACTCGTCAATAAAATGTTCACGGATATATCGCTCATCAAAGAATTCCTCTGGAATGAGGTGTTTCTGTTTGAGGAACCACACAAAGATGAGGCGAGTGATAAGACGGATGCAACTCTCATGGTTGAACTTGTCATCGTCCTCATTGGTGTTGAGGTCGTTAGGGAAGCGAGCCACTTGCACCGCCCACGCATACCAGTCGCTAAGTTCGGAGTAGAACTTCTTGGTAAGCAGTTCGGAAGAAAAGACCTGCATCCAATGCTTGTAAAGTTCCTCGAAGGTGGGATAAGGCTTGTCACCGATAGACTCCAGAATGTCAATATGCCCACGGTGTGGATGCTCACAGTTGATGCCACGCAGAATACTCACCTTGCCTAATTTCTCACCGTCACGCCACTGCTGGGTATAGTCGCTGCGTTCACAGGTGGCCAGTGCCAACTGCTTACCTTGCTTGATGAACAGAATGACAGGCTGAGCAGCGGCAATGCGATTGAAACCACGGGTGAGTGTTGCCATCTCGGTACGTGTCAGCGACTCACCATTATAGACATCTACCGCGAATATCATCATTCCTGCATATCGCCCTTCGGCGGCTTGGCTGGTTATATCGTCAATATCCTTGTCCTCTGCATGGCCTGACAGCGAAGCCTCATCCACCGTGCCAATGAAATAGGTTCTTTCCACTTTCGGCAAGACAGCCTGTAATGCCTTTGTCAGCGGCATGGGATAAAGGCTTTCGAAAGACACAGGTGTGCGTGTCACATCATTGTTAAACTGGATGTGCAGGTGTTCGAGCAGGGCTGCACATGCATTGAACAGCGAATCGGTGGTAAAGGTTTTCAGTGTTGCTTTCATTTTCTTTTCTCTTTTAGGGACAATTATTGGGACAATTATTGGGACAATTATTGGGACAATTATTGGGACAATCTTTACCGAATGCTATTTAAGAATTAACCAGAAGCCCTTCTTTGTTCCTTTGCGTTCGATGTAATTATCAACTTTCAGTTTGTCAATCAGATATTCAACTCTCCTCTTTTTAATTTCTAACAAATCCGCAATTTGCTGCATGGTAATACTTGGATTGTCTCGAATGACAAAATAAATGTCTCTTATTGCATCATCCAATCCTTCAAAAATATCTTTTTGACTATCCAGATCAATCCTTTCACCTTCAAAGTCGGGATGACATGGTATGTCAATCAGGAAATACGTACGACCTTCATCCGTTTCGATGGTGGCAGGTGAAGAACCATTTTTCTTCAAAGCTGCCTGAATGGTTGGTATGCCTGTGGCCCGTCCTTCTGTCAAACCAAGTTCCTTTAAGAAATCTCCCAACCTTCTGTTCTTGTATCTGCGTGAACGTAATGATTTAGCTTGTTTAATAGCTTCGTCACTAATGGAACGGTCCGGTCCGGAATAGCTTAATATACTGATTCTTCCAGGTTCTATCGTAATCTCAACAGGCTCGTATAGTTTATAATCTCTATGGTATAACGCATTTGTTACAGCCTCTTCCAAGGCGGCATAAGGATAATTAAAGTATTTCCGGGGTTCCTGCTTATTGGGCAGTTTTTCAATACGCTCTTTAATTACATTGGTTCTTAAATAGTCAAGCGTTGCGCTAATCATGTATGGAACCGGCCCTTTTATAGTAGGCGCCTCAATAATATTGTCGGGGTCTTGTTCTCGGCCATTTGGAAATAAGACAATATCAACTTGAGTATAAGGGAAGAAAGTATCTGGCTTTTCGCAAAACATCATTGTTGCAACATTCTTGATGAGTCTTTTTTCTGTTGGTCCTGTTAACAAGTTCATGTTAGCGAGAATGTCTTTCATCGGAATACGGCCAATATCTTGCCCTAAGCGGCTGTCGACCTTTACCAGATAGTCACGTAATTGGACTAAAGATATGTCCTCCAAACGAACGTTTTCATTACCTCTGTCGTCGAACGGAACTTTTTCCGACATTTCTCTTAGTTGGTCTAATAAATCACCTTTCGCCTCAATAGAACTGGTACCATATCGCACATAGAACACAGGCTTCTTCAATTTAGCCATGACATTTTCGGGAGCAGTATATGGGCGCTCAGTGCCACTGGGCACCCAAATGGCAAGGATATTCTTTCCGTCAATTTCTTCGACAGAAATGCGAGGTGCATAAAAAGGTTCGATGAGATTATTGTATCCCACCATTTCCTTTTGGATTTTATCCAATTGCTCGATAGGAAGGCCTTTAACGGGACGCTTCGCTATTCCGTTCTCTTCCTCAACTCCCACAAGAATGTATCCCCCGCCAAGATTGTCAATGTCGTTGGCAAAGGCACAGATGCTGTGATAGATACTCTGAGGGTTCCATCCTGTCTTGAATTCAATCCTGTTAGATTCGACCTTGCGCTTGTTAAGCAGGTCTTCTATATTAATAGGTATAGCCATATCCACTATTGTTCTATTTGCTTACATACTCCCAAACGATTAGGTCGAAATTCTCTTTCTTGAACTTCTCTTCCAGTAATTGTGCATTCTTGTCTTGTGCTGCTTGCTTTAGCACACCATTTCTTGACTGAGCGATTTGCAGAATGGCAGCAGTAGCCTGTTGTGGAACCTTTGTTTCCATCCATTGCTCAATGATATTCGAGAGGCGGCTAATGCGGTCAGACTGGTGAGTTTCTATCCATTCGGGGACAAACCGTTCTTCTGTTTTATTTTGTCGAAGAAAGCCAAGCACCTCGGCACGGTTCAACTCTGTGTAGGTCGCTGGTCGCTGGTTGTCCACAGGCTGGCACATCAGGTAGATCTCCCTGTAGGGCTTATTACTGCCCTGCTCACGATGTGGATATCCGATGACAGCCACAAGGCTTTCTGGAATCTGTTCAAACAGCGTATCCGTATGTTTAAACCCAGAGAAGATGCCATTAGGCATCCGACGGAAGACCTCTTTATTCTTCTCAAAATAGTCTATTAGGTCTTGGCGATAGACCTCAAAGGAGAAGTCCTTCAGCGAGAGAGTGCGTGGCGATTCAATGTCGCTGATGCTGTTATTCTGCAATTCTTCTAACAATCGGTCAGCATTCTTATCCTGCAAGGGATTGTCGGCCTCCATTTTGATATAGGCATCGTTCAACTGTTGCGTTTCAGAGCCGACAAGGTTCATGGCTACCATACGGTTCATGATACGCGTTTCCAAATGCAGATAATCCTCGAAAGACTTGGCTGGCCAAAAGTTGACACAACGAATAAGGTGACATGGCGAGCCAATACGGTCGATACGTCCGAAACGCTGAATCAGACGGACGGGATTCCAGTGTATGTCGTAATTGACTTGCATATCGGCATCCTGTAGGTTTTGACCCTCCGACAGACAGTCGGTGGCAATCAAGATGTCAATGGGGTCGTGAAGCAAAGCGGCATAGTGTAGACGGTGTGTCTCAATGAGTTGCAACCACAGGTCGTAGGGCACATCCCATCGCCGCCGTTCGTCATCATAATACGCAGGCCGGCTCAGATGTGCATCCTCATAGAGATCGTTCCAGTCGCGTTCCTTATAGAGTTTGCTGTAAGGAGCAAAACATTGAAGCACTTCGTTGAAGTTGCTGGTCTGCTGTCTGCCTGTTGTATGAATGTCTTGACCTGACACGGAGGCAATATGCGAGAAGCCACGACGGGTGAGCTCGTCAAACAGAAATTTCGCTGTGTCTGCGTATGCCGTAAAGATGACAACTTTCTTATTCTCTGCTTTTTGCTTACCTTGAAGAATTGTAACCAACTCTTCCAGTTTTTTGTCTTGCTCGAATCCATTGCGGTAGTCTTTTGCAAACGCTTCAAGACTGTCACATATCTCGCGCAAGCGGTTCACGTCATAGCGCAGTCCAGCCTCAAAGCCACCAATATTCTGCATGTCGGCCAAATTGATGGTCCCCTTACGCAGAGTGAAACG
>JAFUAA010000065.1 GCA_017460915.1 Bacteroidales bacterium
AATCTTGCGTATCGACGGGCGCCCATCCATTGAGGGCGGCCAGCTCGTCAAGCTGCTGCTCGGCGGCTTCGCGGGTGCAACTTTGCAGGCGATAAGACTTGGGCAGCGAGATTTGGAGCCGTGCGGCCACTTGCGGCGTAATCGGGATGTTCTCGTCCAGGTCCACCACCAGCACCTGCAGGCTGTAGACATTCAGCGTTTCGCGCACATAGAAGCGGTAACGCTCGTTTTCGGGGTCAATGTATTTCTTCATGCTTCTCCTTATTATATAGTTTCTTGAACACACCCGCAGGCAATACCGTCAGCTTGCGAGGGATGACCTTGCCGTCCACCTCGTCGCTGTAAAGTGTCACCACTTCCTTGTCTATTTGGATCCAATGCATCTTCATGGCTTTGTGAATTTGCGTAATACGATAGCCAGGGCGACGATGATAGCCACGGCAGCGACAATGTCCAGGATTGCCCACGTGCCATTGTCCTGCCTGGCTTGCGAGGCCTTTTCGGTCTTTTGTGCCGACTCCGATTCGGTTTTACAGACCGCCGTGCTGTCGGCTTGCGACAACGATTGTTCCGACTGTGTGCGCTCGGCGTCGATGTCGATGCTCTTCACCGCTCCCAAGCCGACGATTCCTCCCCATAAGGGGTCGAGACCGACGCCATCGTCGGGCTTGGTGGAACGTGGAGCGGCTACCGGCCAGTTTGCCTTGGCAGGCGATTGCAGGCTTTTCGTGGTGTCGGTTTCAGGTTGCCGAACCTCGTTGGGCGCATAGTATTCGATATGGACGTGGTACCGCTCGACGAGGAGGCTCCAAAGGCTGTCGAGCCTGTGGGTCTCCACATCGATGTTGCTGGACTGGTGCCGTTGCTGCGTGGTCTGCACCTCGCGCGAGGCACGGCATCCAACGACGGAAACCAACTCAAAAAAGGTAAATATGAAAAAGAAAGTCCTTCTCATTCGTCGTATTGTGTCAGGTTGTTGGCGGCGATGGTCGCCATAATTGAACTCACATAGTTGGTCGCCGTGCAATAGCCTGCAGCACGGATGGCCTCGGCTTGCGCCTGTGGCGTCGTGGCAGGTTCCACGGCCTTGTAACGCGCCGTGCGCAAAAGCCGGTTGCGGTCGCGGATGCTGTCCGCAAGGCTGTCGTACACGCGGAAGTTGCTCGTGATGGTCACGTTCTTGCCATCAAACACTTCACCCGTCTTCATATTGACGGTTTTGCCCTTCCACGACTTCCCTGCCTTGATGCCGAAGAAGTTGTTGTAGCGTGCCGACAAGGTGCTGCGGCCCCAGTTGCTCTCGATGGCGGCTTGGGCAATCAGCACCGACGGGAAGAACCCGCCCATGTCGTCGATTTCGGCGATGGCGAAGAGCACACGGGCGATGAATGCCTTTTTCATGGCCTTGACCTGCGTCGCGTTCATGGCTCCCTCCTGTCGATTTCGCGGTTGGTGATGAGTACGGTCACGCCCATCACTAAGTCAATCAACGCGGCCAATGCCGTCACGACGAAGAAGGCCGTCAGGCACCACTGGTGACCTGCGGCAAAAGCGCCCACCAGCAGCAGCTTGGCGACTTTGATCAGTGCGAGAAGAAAGAATATCAGTACCATAGTATTGTGTGTTTGAGGGTTCTAAAGGAGCCCGCTGTACCTCGGCAATTTCCACGGAGGCCTTGGCGGGCGGTGAGCTTTCTTGTTTGTTGTAGTTTTGGCGAGTCCAGGGCGTGGTGCAAAAAGGAGTCGAACCTTACCCGTTCTGTCAGGTCCGGAACACTGACAGTGCGCGCACGGGTGCCGCCAAGGCTATTGCACCGTTTGTGAGGCTCTCACTCACTTGATGTTGCCTGTTTTATCAGGAGTTTGCCGGAACATCTAAACGCTCTCCTTGTAGCGGGGGACGGATTCGAACCGCCGACCTCCGGGTTATGGGCCCAGCGAGCTGGCCGCTGCTCTACCCCGCAGTGTTGCCTATATGGGAACCGCACCCATGACCTCAACATTAAGTGTGTTGCGCTCTACTGTCTGAGCTAATAGGCAAACCATTTGTCCGCTCCAAAGTATGCTTGCGTTTCCGGAAGGTGCAATCCGTAGCGGCGAGGGCATACGGCGGCACCCGCAAGCCTTGGAGCGTGTCTTTGCCGCCTGTACCCTCCAACAACAACATGGATGGCCTTTGGCGGCTACTAACTCGAAATCTAAACATTATGAAACATCCTTTTCAAAGAACGGGTCTCTGCTATTCATGCTGCAAAGGTAGCAATTCCCGCTGACGATGGAGTGACAGTTTTTCGCGGTCGAAGCCGCACACAGGGCAGGTCACGTCAATACAATGGTTGCTCATAGGTCGAAGTCCTTCCTTATCTTGTAACTCTTTCCGTCCTCGCCTTCCATGTTGATGACGGCATCCACCCTGACGAACATTTCGGCATTCCTGTCGATGCAGGTCTTCACCGACAATTCCATAATATCACAATTCTTATAACCGTTCTGGTCCATCGCCTTGAAGACCTCGCCAATCACTTTTTTGATGTAAGTCCTTTTCATTAGTGCTTGTATTTGCTCATTTGTTCTTCAATCTGTTTTGCGTATTCGATTTTGTGCTGCAACGCGGCCAACACGTCGTGCATGTTGCTTTGTTCGATGGCCTCATTGTCCTGCGGGCGGTTGTCATTGAGCATCAACATGATGTTCTGCCGTGCCTCCACGGGATTGTAGGCGGTCTCCTCGCCGGGTTCCGCCTTCTGAAACACGAGCGGATAACGCTGCTGAAGCCAATCCTTGAAGCAGTCGTACCAACGCAGCATCAGCACGAAGTCAGGGTCTTGCGGCTGAAGGTCGTCGTGCGGGTCGCCAAGGTATTTCATCGCACCCTTCAGCCGCTCGGTG
>JAFUAA010000037.1 GCA_017460915.1 Bacteroidales bacterium
CAAAAGTTGTACATGGGGCTTTCTTGTGGTTTACTTTTGATTTCAACCACAAAATTACTGAAAACCAATAATATGTACATCTTTTTATCCATTTATCCCATCGCCTTTTGACACTTTTTTAATTCCGCCAACGGGTTATATATAATAGGTATCCTTCATTTTCGATAACTACGTCCGACTTGCCGTCGCCATTCATGTCTGCCACCTCTATATATTCATCATGGCTGCTTGGCGACCCGAACAAATCGAAGCTACGGTCACCTGGATCGTTGATAGGTAGGGCATCGGTAATGTCGAATTCAGGATAATACAATTCCGTCGCCTTGAAATAGTTGATTTTCCAAACATATCGTTTGGGAATTGACGAAACTTTCTCATAGCTCAAAATGTCTACATGTCCATCGCCGTTGAAGTCGCCTGGAATCAGCGTGTGTCGACTTGTATAGACATGGTTGGTGCTGAATTGCGTGGCTGTGCTTTGCGAGGTCATTTTGTAGATAGAGGCAATTGCCCTTTCTTCTGTCAGCTGTCCGTCAGGGTTTTTGTCAAATTCTGAATTGTTACACCATATCTCGGTGATTCCGTCGCCATTGAAGTCGGCAGCCAAGAAAGCGTCTCCTGGAATAACGGAACTGGGCTCGTCCGTTAGGTCAAACCGATTATTGCCCGAGTAGGTGATGTACAACAGGTGGGGAGCTGAAAGGTTCCCGTCAGGAATCTGTATCATCATTTCCGTCTTTCCACGCCCCAAGAAATCTCCGATCAATAGGTTCGATCCATGGCCTCTGCCGATGGTGAAGCCGTTTCCGTCATCCCATCCTTTCTCGGCATAGTCCAAGCCCCATCCATTTCCTAACCATTTGGTTAGGAAGGGGAATATTCTGAAGGTGCTAATGACAACATAATCACGCCTTGAAACAAGTACCATATCATCGCGTCCGTCACCATTAAAATCAGCCACTTGGATTGAAACCGTATGTGAGTCGAGCTCTATAGTCTGGTTATGTACAAAGGAATATTTTTCCGTACCATTTTCGGTGACTAGCCCTTCGTTGAGGTAAACATTGGCATATTTGTTTCCGGCTTGTTGATGAACAGTTATGACATCTGTCAGCCCGTCCCCATTAAAATCTCCGGTCACTTTAACATGGTCGAAGAAAGCCGTGTTGTCCGGGCTGGTTTTGATGCCTGTTTTCAGTTGTGCAGGAGTCGTCCCATAGTCATTTGTCCCCCATTGGATAATTGTAGGGTTGTATGCGACACCCCCTTTAACATATGTGATGCTTTGGAGTCGGTTGTATGGATATCCTTGGCTGTTGTTTATCCCATAATAACCAAAATCATACCTTGAAATCTCGTTGCCCATCCATTTAACAATAACGGATTCCAACAGTTTGC
Organism: Bacteroidales bacterium; assembly: GCA_017460915.1. GTDB lineage: Bacteria > Bacteroidota > Bacteroidia > Bacteroidales > F082 > Limimorpha. The sequence goes on from JAFUAA010000037.1 coordinate 1,399, forward strand.
TTTGGCGCAAGGTGTAATTCCCATAGAACGTCGCTTCTTCGTCATCCCGTCTTCCAGAGTTGTAGTCAAAGATAATTGAGTAACAGGGCGTCATGCCGATTCTATCGTTTCCTGTATATTTGATATTGGAGATATAATAGTTCGCTTGCCAAACGTCATATTGGTATTCGATGTAGTTGCCGTCTCGGTCTTCCACTTTGTTTAGGAGCCATAGACCCACTTGATATTCAGTTGAATCCTCAGTTACTGGTTTGATTATTCTCGATTTTTCCGTGAAACCATATTCCATAATATGACCATCGGTCGTCCATACCTTGAATTTTGCAGGTCCGTTTACGATGCCGTTTTCCGTGTAGGAAACGATTTTACTCATCCCGTCTACCTCGGTGCGGTATTCGGCTCCATTGGTGTCGTAGCCGTTATTGTTCACCAAGACAAGCCTTTGACCGTCCATTGAAAAACGGTCATCGCAAAAATTGGCTACATCCAACACTCCGTCATAGAATAAGGTCTTGTTCACTCTTGATATGGCCGACAAACCACCTAATGTCCATCCCCATCCCAATAGGCCGTTGCTGCTTTGGCTGTTGTAAACAATAGAAATGCCAGGTTGCATGCCTGCAATGCCTTGGGGAACCTCGAGTGGGATGGTATATGTAGCACCTCCTAAACCGCCAATGTCAATAGTCCCTCCAATGGCACCAACAACACCAGTCCCTAATCCAGTAACGCCTCCCAAAACGCCATTTGAAGGAGGGGAAAGTGCAGCATTGGCTTCGTCAATAAAATCAAGCCTTTTCTTGGGCAAAAGATGACACCTCAAGATAAAACTTCCCATAAGCAGGATTGGGAAAGAGCTTGATGTCCATAGTATCAAGCGAATTGTCATCAACCTGAGTTGGCACTTCTTCTATTTCTTGGGATTTCATTACCAACAACTCTTCGATCACCAGTTGTCGTGCCGTTCTATTACCATTACGGTCATAACCAAAACTCACAGTTGTAGTTTGGGCTAGTGCTATAAATGGCATTAGTGCAAGATAAACCTGAAACAAGAACCTTTGTACATTCATATCAATTCTGTTTATCAACCTGCAAAATTATCAATTTGTTATTTCAATCTACTAAAGTCCATGAAAAAAAGTAAAAAATATAGTATCGGGGATTTCGAACCGTATAACAGAATTATTTCCCAACGAAAATAAAAAAACAACTTCCTCGTTCATTATTTGTCGTATCTTAGCCACCCAAAAACCGCATGAAGTGAAACAACTGCTATTCATATTGACCCTGCTGTCGTGTTGCCTTGCCGCCGTCGCACAAGACGAAGCGGGAAAGCCCGACAACAATATACATCTGTATGGCTACATCGTCACCGCCGACAGCCTCCATCCCATTCGCAATACGCACGTTATCAGTAAAATGGCGCATTGCGGCACCATCACCAACATCCAAGGCAAGTTCCACATCCCCGCCAAGGCCACCGACACGCTTTGGGTGAGCTGCATCGGCTACCAACGCCGCCTGATTGCCATCGACGACAACACTCCTATCGCCGACACACTCGTCATCAAGCTCTATCCCGAGACCATCACCTTGCGCGAGGTAACCATCCTGCCTTTCACCAACTACGAGACTTTCAAGGAAATGCTCATCACCATGCCGAGCATCGAGGTGCCCAACGAAATCACTCGCATCAACGACGACCTCAGCGAACTCTGGTTAAGCCGCACCCCAGCAGGCAACGGCAAGGTCACCATCACAGCCAGCCCGCTGCAATACCTTTACGACAAATACAACAAGTCGGCACGGAGGCAAGCCACCTTGCGCCGCAACCGCCGCATGTATAACGAAGTGCTACGCCAGCAAGGCCGCACCGACGAGCTCCTCCCCGACTCTCTCGACTATCCCATCGACTACAGCTACGAGGAAATGACCGAGGACAAAAGCAACAGGGCTTTGGTGCCACGCAAGAAATACATCCGTTTGGGGCAATAAACAACCATGAAAATCCGCGACTGGCTCCATAGCATCCTCAACCTATTTTATCCACGCGTGTGTGCCGCATGTGGCGAGTCGCTGCTCAAAGACGAGGACACCGTATGCACCACCTGCCGCTTCACCCTGCCCCGCACCAGCTATGAACTCCATGCCGACAACCCTGTGGCACAAACATTTTATGGTCGGGTGCCTTTCCATGCCGTCACCTCCTGTTTCTTCTTCGCCAAGTCGGGCAAGGTGCAGCACCTCATCCACCAGCTGAAATACAAAGGCAACAAGGAGGCGGGCATCTTCCTCGGGCAACAAATCGGCGAGAGCATCAAGGAAGCGCCGCTGTTCCAAGACATCGACTACCTGATTCCCGTGCCCCTGCATCCCAAAAGGGAGAAACAGCGTGGCTACAACCAAAGCCTGATGATTGCCCAAGGCATCAATAAGGTGACGGACATCCCGATTGGCGACCGATTCCTAGTCAGGGGCGTTTACACCGAAACACAAACTCACAAATCGGCCGAAGAGCGTTTCAAGAACGTGAAGGACATCTTCGAAGTGCGGTTCCCAAATGAGCTAAAAGGAAAGCACGTCCTCCTTATCGACGACGTGCTGACCACAGGCGCCACATTGGAATCGTGCGCGCAAAAATTGATGACCATTCCTGGAATCACTATCAGCGCCGCAACGGCTGCTTGTGCGGGAAATTGAACATTTTTTTGACTTTTTGGGCATGGCAATGCAAATAACGCTATCTTTGCAGGTTGAAACCTAAACAAACTGTTCACCCATATTTAAATCTACAAGGTATGAAAAAACTGACATTAGCATTCGCAGCGGTGATGATTGCCTTCGTCATGACCTCCTGCGGCGGTGATTCACCGAAAGAAAAAATCATGAAGGCCACCGATGAGTTCTTCACCAAAGCCGAACAAGAACTCCAAAACATCACGAATGGCGACGATTTCATGGACCATTTCTATCAATTCGAGAACGACAAGCAGTCCTTCTTGCAAAATGTATTAGCCGACTACATGGATGAAGACGGCAACATCAAAGGCATTTCCGAAAGTGAAGGAGCCGAAATCGAGAAGTACATTTCGGAGAGAGCCACTGCCTACAACCAAGTCGAATCCAAGAAAGCCTACGAGTTTATGGAGCCCGTCGTGGCCAAATACGAAGCGGCCATTGACTACATTTGCGATGTAATTGCTTCTGGACAATCTGAGGAGACTTTGGCTGACCAACTCGAAAACGCTGAAACAGAATTGGCCAACTACGCCGATTTCGACAACGTTCCCGTCGAGTTGCAACAAAGGGCTCAGGCCGCTGAAGCCAAGCTGAATGCAATCTTGGATACACTGCAATAATGCAAACGTTAACTCATAAAGAGACCGCCGTTTCCGATGGAAACGGCGGTCTCTTTGTATCCTTTGAACACCTTAGGCGTGATAGACCTTAGGCGTTTCTTCGCCAGTCAAGACGCGCAAGCCGTTGATGGCCAAGGCCTTCATTTCGTCCTCGCCAGGATAGACGTAGACAGGGGCAATCTTTTCGACGTGGTTCCTCACCAAGGCGCAGAAGCCCTTGTCGTAGGCCATACCGCCCGTGAGGAAGATGGCGTCAACGTCCATGCTGAAAGCCGATGCGGCAAGGCCACCCACTTCCTTGGCCACTTGATAGGCCATGGCTTGGTAGACCTTCTCCCATTCCTTGTTGCCCGCCTTCACGGCGTTTTCCACCTCAAGGGCGTCGTTAGTGCCGAGATAAGCGACGAAGCCGCCTTTGCCCTTCAGCATCTGGCCGATTTCCTTCTTGGTATACTTGCCGCTGAAGCAAGCATCAACGAGGAAACCCGCCGGCAATGCGCCAGCGCGTTCGGGGGTGAAAGGCCCGTCGCCGTTCAGGGCGTTGTTGGTGTCGACCACGCGACCTTTCTTATGGGCACTCACCGAGATGCCGCCACCAAGGTGGATGGCGATGATGTTCATGTCCTCATACTTTCTGCCCAAATCCTTGGCCAGCTGACGGGCGATGATCTTCTGGTTCAAGGCATGGAAGATGGAAATGCGCGGGAAGAGCGGATGACCCGAATAACGCGCCACTTCGTCCATTTCATCGACCACGACGGGGTCGGCGATATAGGCCTTCACGCCGATTTCCTTGGCGATGTCGTTGGCAATCAGGCCACCGAGGTTGGAGGCGTGCTCGCCATTGTAGCCGTCAACGAGATCTTGTATCATCTGCTCGTTCACTTCATAGACGCCTGAAACGAGCGGACGCAGCAATCCGCCACGACCCACGACGCAAGCCATTTCGTTGACGTTGATGCCAGCCTCTTTCAGCTCGCGCATGATGGCTTCGGTGCGGAAAGGCTTCTGGTCGGCGATGCGGTCATACTTCGCGACTTCTTCGGCGCTGTGTTTCAGGTTTTTCTTGAAGATTTGTTCCTCACCGTCAAAGACAGCGATTTTCGTCGAGGTGGAACCCGGGTTGATTGTCAATATTTTGGTATTCATGATGTTGATTTTATATTGTTAATCTTGTAGAGACGCGATTAATCGCGTCTCTACCAACCATTATCTTACGCTAACATTGCGGCCAAAGCAATGGAATACAGTTTCGTCTTTGAGGTGTCGCCGCGCGAACTAAGCACGCAAGGCACCTTGGCACCCATCAGCATGGCACCGATTTCGCTCTTGTCGAACTTCGAGCAGCACTTGTAGAACACGTTGGAAGCCTCAAGGTTGGGGAACACGAGGCAGTCGGCATCGCCGGCCACAGGACTTTTCATGCCCTTGATAGAAGCGGTCTCGGCATCCAAGGCAAGGTCGAGGCTGATGGGACCCTCCACCATGCAACCCTTGATTTGGCCACGTTCGGCCATCTTGGCGATGATGGCGGCATCAACGCAAGCGGGAATGCCAGCACTCATCTGCTCGGTGGCGGTCACCATGGCGACCTTCGGGCAGCTGGTGCCCAAGGCTTTGGAAACGGTGGTGACGTATTTCAGCAAAGTCTGCTTCTGCTTCAGGTCGGGCAGTGGGATGATGGCGCAGTCGGAGACCACGAGCAACTTATGGTAGTTGGGGTTCTCGATGACGGCGACGTGGGCCAGCGTCACGTTGGGCGGGCAGAGGCCGCGTTCCTTGTTGAGGATGGCGCGCATGTATTTGTCGGTGGGCAACAGGCCCTTCATCAGGATGTCGGCTTCGCCGGCGTTGATAAGGTCGCAAGCCATGGTGGCGGCTTTCACGTCGACGGGCTCGTTGATGACCTTGAAGTTGGCCATATCGATGCCTTCGGCCTTGCACACTTCGGCAATCACTTTTTCATCGCCGATGAGGGTGGCCTCAATCAGACCTTCCTTCACGGCTGCGTTGACGGCGCATATGGTGTGGTCGTCGTTGGCGTAAGCGGCCACTAGGCGTTTCTTGGGTTTGCTGCGCAAAACCTCAAACATTTGTTCTAATTTTCTGATTTCCATGATTCTGTATTTAAGATTTAAAATTTCAAAAACCAGAGACGCGATGCTCGCGTCTCCATAAGGGAGATTTCAAGATTTTGCAAAAGTACAAAATAAAAGCGTTTCCGCAAACGAAAACGCTTTTTATTATTGCTACACTTTCCTACATCAATAATAAATGATGTTCAAATCAAGGCGTTTCTGCTGAAGTTTTTCGACATCGCGGGCTTTCACCTTGGTGTTGTAGACCTTCAGCTGCTTCAAAGTGGCGATATTCTCCACGGGTGAAATGCTGCGCACGTTGGTGTTGTTCACGAAGAGGTTCTCCAATTTCTGCAAGCCCGAAAGCGGTTTCAGCGACTTCACCAGCGTGCCGCTGGCATTGATTGTGACGAGGTTGTTCATCTTCGAAAGCGGCCCAAGGTCGCTGATTTGCGTGTTCTCGATGTTGAGCAGTTCAAGCATCGTGCTACTCTCGATGGGCGAGAGGCTGCCGATGGGGTTGTTTTGCGCATTGAGCTCGACGAGGTATTCCTTATTGGCCAAAGGTTTCAGGTCGTGGACGGCCTGGTTGTTGATGGTCAAGCGTTCAAGCCACATCAGGTTGGTCAATGGTTCGAGAGTAAGGATAGGAAACTCCGTCCCGATCTCCAAGATCCTGATATCCGTAATCTGTTGCAGCTCAAGTGCATTTGGCATTTCGACCTGCGTGGTGACGGCGTTGCGGAAGATGGCTTGCCAAATGGCATCGAGTCCGTTCCACCAGGTCCTTAAAGCTTCGGTTTGGTAGACCACCGTCACTTGCCTTTGTTGTTCCTTCAAGGTCACGACTTGGGCTTTACCAATGGTGGTGCTGTCGGCCAACACCACTTCAATCTTGCCGTCGTTGGCCAATGGCGAAAGGTCGGCGACAGGGGTATTCATGATGTTGAGGGACTTGAGGCTGCTCATGTCTTGCAAAGCGCTGATGTCGTTGATGTAGGTATGTTCGATGTTGAGCGATTCCAGATTGGACAAGCCTTGGATGGGTTGGAGGTAGTTGATTTCGGTGTTCGAGATGTTCAGCGAGCGAAGGTTGGTCAGGCGGCTGACGGGCAGCAGGTTTTGGATGAAGGTGTTGCCCGAGAGGTCGAGTTCCTGCAAGTTGATGATTTTGTGCAGTTGCTCGGTGGTAGGTTCTGAATCAAGTTGTATCTGCTTGGAGAACAAGGCTTTCCAATACATCGGCAGACCATTCCACCAGTTTTTGAGGGCTTCGGTGTCGTAGATGACCAAGGTGAACGGGTTCTCTTTGGTGAAGGCACTGGCCTCGGCATCGTGGACGCTCGAACGGTCGCAATAAATCTTGCTCAGACGACGGTTGCCTTTCAATGGCGTGAGGTCGCTGATGGCGGTATTGCTGCAATACAGCTCGCGCAGGTTTTCCATCGCGCTTAGGGCTTGAAGATGGGTGATGGCCGCGTTCGAAATATTGAGGCTTTGCAGGTCTTTCAGGTTGCTGATGGGACCGAGGTCGCGGATGGCGGTATTGCTGATGTCGAGCGACTTCAGTTGGGACAAGTCCTGCAACACACCGATGTTGGCGATGCGTGTGCCGCTCAGATTCAGCGAGTTGAGGTTGGGACAACTCTTCAACTGATTGAGCCGATTGACTTGGGTATTGGCGAGGTTGAGTTTCTCCAACTCCCTCAACGAGGCAAGCACCGAGATGTCATCAATGGTGGTGTTGGCCACTTCGAGTTCCTGCAACGTGATGTTGTATTTCAGTGCCGAGAGGTCGGAAATCAAGGTGTTGTTGGCATGCAGAGTTTTCAGTTTGTTGAGGTTACGCACAGGTGCAAGGTCTTCGACAGAAGTCTCCGAAACGTCGAGCCAGGTGAGGTCGGAGAGCTCGCTAAGCGGATCCAAGGAAATGATTTCGCGGATGCCCGAAATGTCGACACGTTGCTTCTGTGTGACGAGTTTCAGCTTAGCGTCAAGTTCGGTCATGTCGTTCTTGAAGAATTTGTCCTTCATTACGGTTTCGCCTGTGGTGGGGTCTGTTGTGGGATAAGAGGCCATGAAGTCGGCGGAGGTGATCATGCCGACGGTCTCCATCGGGATGCTGTCGTAGAGCTTGATGTCGGTGCCGAGACGGCTTTTCCAGTTCTGTGAAAGACCGTTCCACCAATTGCGCAACGCCTCTTTCTCATTGATTTTGGTGGTATAGATACTGGCAATCTTGAGGCTGTTGTTTTGCCGGTCGAGGTTGATTTCGACGAAACGGTTCCTAACGTTGTCGACGGCCTCGTCGGTGACGCTCACGCCCGTCAGATGCCTCGTCAGCGTGGCTTTGAAAAAGATGCTGCCATCGTCACGCGTGCTGTTGGCGATGCTTTGCAGGTCGAGCTTGAAATTGGCCCACTTGAAGAAGAAGTCAATGTCCTTGAGATAGGCCTGCACGTCCTTGTTGATGGGGGTCTTGCGGTTGACGTCGAGGTCATCCTCGATTTGCACCTTGTCGTCGATGAAGAGTTTGCTCCAGCTTTCGGTGAACACGATTTCCTTTTCCAAGGCGGACGAGGTGCTGTCGCCGATGAAGTTCATCGTCTCTTCTAGATAAACGAGCATCGACTTGATTTCGTTCTCATACTTGGCGATTTCGTCTTTCGAAAGCTTTTGGGCATGACTGCCAAAGGCGAAGCCAAGCAACAATATGGAAAGTAAGGCTATCTTTCTCATGGTTGATAAGGTTGATAGAATTTGATAAGGTTGGTCTTTTCCTTTTCAGGCATGTAAATGACGTCGGACATGAGCCAACCCGAATTGGTGCCCGAGCGGTTGAACCACGACACTTCGAAGTACCAATCCTTGATTTGGAAGACGTGGAACTTGACCCCGTCGACATGCTGGAAAATGAGTTTCCCTTTCTTGATTTCGTAGAAGAAAAGGGTCAGGTAATCGGGATGATAATCCCTTGAGGCATAATATTCTATGACATCGGGGTCTTGGAAGACCTTGTAGATGTTCATGAAGTCGAGCTCGTGGCTCATGGGATGCAGGAAATGCTTTTCCTTTTCAGCCATTTCGCCAGTGGGGAACAGCTTGTTGAATTCCGAGAAATAAACATTGGTAAGGACCCATTTCGAGCCCAAGCCTTCCTTCTCGACGGCCAAGAAAAGCATCACGCTGACATCTCTCCCATTGTATCTGAAGGTGGTGGAGACCTCCGAATACCAACGCCCTCCGAGGAAAGTCATGTAAGTGGAATCATCTTTGGTGACGTCTTCAATAAAATATCGTTGCAACTCAGTCTGGTTGCCATATTTCTCCTGGTCGAAGAGGATGGGTAGCGACTTGCGGCGCATCTCGTTGCTGCGATAGTCTTTGTCTTTGGGATAAAGCCTGTTGCCGAACTGGTCTTCCTCGTAGTTGAACCGTCGCATGAACTGACCCATCTGCTTGGTCATGGCATAGAGCTCGGTCTCGTCCATCTTAAAATCGCCAATCGTCTGACCCATAGCGGGCCAGACGAAAGCAAAAGTAAGTGCCAGAATGACAATATTTCTAGCTATTTTCATCTATTCGTGGTTTCCTTCACGCGCATGTCGCCGAGCAACACATCCCAGAAGCCAATGGTGCGGCCACCGATTTGGGTCTCTTTGCGTTTCACGTACACGGTAATGTCCTTCTTGGTGGTGTCCTTGTAGGTCAGGTTGCCTTCGGCATCGTAGCCGCGGAAGGTCTGGAAGATGGTGATGACGCCCACATAGGTGCCATCGGGCTGACGTTGCAAGTCGCTGACGTATTCGATGTTGTACCACTCGATCTCGACACGGTCGTAGTTCAAGCGCATCAGGTGCTCGAAGTACTTGCGGACGCGATAGTAGGTGATTTGGTTGGAACCCAACGAAGAGACGCCGATTTCGGCATCGCTCATGAAGAGCTCTTCGGCGCGGTCGATGACGCGGTTGGCCTCGCTGAAAGGCGTTTCCTTCGATCCGACGATTTTGATGTATTTGCTGAGGTCTCTCACCTTTTCCAAGGCGAGGCTGTCGATGGCCTGCTTGCGTTCGGGAGTCAGGTCGTCCTGTGCCATGGCGCTACCCGCAACGCACAAGGCAATCACTAATGTTGCGATGATCTTTTTCATTTCTTTATCAGTTCAATTTCGTTAATCTTTCCGTTGCCGTTGTATTTGATGGAGTGCACCTTTTCGGTCGCCTTCTTTTGATCCTTCACGTAGTTGAGGTACTTCTCGATGGTGGTTGGTCGGTCGTAGTCGTTGAAGCCCTGGTTTTGCTTGATGATGATGAGCACGGGGGTGTTGGCCGACTCAAACATGCCCAAGGTCTCGTTGATGACGCGGTTGGCCTGACTGGCGCTGGCAGCGTTGGCGATGCTCGTAAAGTTGCGTCCGAGCACGACATCGGCGGCATTGGCCTTTTCGCGTTCTTCGGCGGCGCGTCGCTCTTCTTCTTCCTTTTGGGCGCGTTCGCGAGCCAGTTTCTTTTCCACTTGGAAGAGCAGGTCGTCGACTTCGGCGTTCTGCAGGTTCCAGTCCTTGATGGTACGCACTCGGGCTTCCTTCTCTTCGAGGCTCCACAGGGTCTCGTCGTCGAGGATGGCGTTCAAGTCCTTGACGGCTTGCTCCACTCTTGATTTGTACTCAGCCTCAGCGGCTTCCTTGGCAAGACGCTTCTTGCTCTTGCAACTGGTGGTGCCTCCCAGCGTGATGAAAGCGGCCAGAAGTACCATCATGATGGTTGTGATTTTGCTTTTCATTTTATTACGGTTTTTTTTCTATAACTCAAATGTTGCAAATAAATTGCAAAAGTAGTGCTTTTTTCCGTTGCCTTCGTCGTTTCAGCGCAAATTTAGTGCCAATCATCCCAAAGGGATGCGCTTTAACACTTTATAGAACGGTCCCGTAGGTTGGAGGAAACTCTGAAAATAGATTAATTCCTTCACGTCGGCATGGAGATAGGTCTTCTGCTCGATGGAGTCATAAATCTTCATAAAGAACTGCTTGTCAACCAATTGCTTGATGCGGCACACGGTGAGATGCGGCACAAAGTTCTGACGGTCGCGCAGGTAGCCCAAGTCGTCGAAGGCATCCAAGAGGTCGGCTTCGAGGTCGAACAAGGCTTGGGGCTGGTCGTTCATGCCGAGCCAAAGCACTCGAGGCACGCGGTTGCTGCCGAAGAGACCCGTTTTGTCGAAGTCCATCGTGAAAGGCTGGTGTCGTTTGGCCACCTTCTGGCAGGTCTCGATGATGGCCAGGATGTCGTCTTCGGGCGTATCGCCCAAGAACTTCAACGTCAGATGGATCTGGTTGGTTTTCACGTAGTTGATATAATGCTCATGCTGAAGGTTTTTCTTCAGCCGCTCCACCAGAGTCGGAAACTCCGTGCTGCACGGAATGGAGATGGCGAGGAAGGTTCGTTTGGTTTTCATCGTGTGTGAATTTGCCTGCAAAGGTAGCAATTTCGCCACATTTACCTCGTCATCCCGACCGGATACACCAAATAGTTCTTGTCGCAATAGGGCGAGTGCTCATAGAACCAGTTGAGGATTTCGTACTGCGAAGGCTGCTGGTCTTTCGGGAACGTGGCCTTCCATTCCTTGAACTGACCTTCGAGGAAGGGGTCGGCGGCGAGCATGGACTGGGCCATGGGCTCCATCTTATAGACCTCGAAATACTCCACGCGCTGCAAACCGTCGTTGAAAAAGCCCCACTCGAAGAGCGAGCCTTCCATCTCGGGCTCCAAGAGGTTCATCAGCAGGCGGACGCCGTTTTGCCTGGTCTTCACCACGACCGAGCCTTTCGGGAAGGTGACGTCTTTCGTGATTTCCTCCACATCGCAATGCGCCACACGGCTGTGACCTTCGGAAGGCACAGGCATAAACTTCACATTACTAAAGCGATAGGTGTTCACCTTCAAGGTCTTTTCGCTCTTCAATTCGTTGACCTCAAAGCCGTGCGCCTTGACCAAGTCGATGACCTCGGCATACTGCACGGGGATGATGTATTCCTTGGGCACCGCGAGGGTCTTCTCGGGGCGGGTTGAGAGGATGCGACGGGTCTTGCGTCTTTCGGGACGGGTGGTGTCGTAGGCATAGTACCAACTTCCCGTGACTTCACTCCACACCGTGTCGAAATGGTAGCCCAAGAAGTCTTCCCAAATCGTGTCGTTCATCTCCGACTGCATATTGATAGGCAACGCTTTGAGTGTCAGGTCGTTCTTTTTGGCTTGAGCCAAACGCGCCTTGAAGTTTTCCTTGTCGCCACGGATGATTTTCAGGGTCTCGACAATCATCTGATATGTGGAGAAAACCCGGTCTTTGTAGGGCTTCAGCATGTGGGTCTCCAACAATACGCCAGGGCAGTTTCTCGCAATGGCGTAGGCCTGCGAAAAAATGGGCGCAAAGCTGCGGTCGCAGAGCGATGCCGTCGGGTCGCCCCAAGGCTGGAACTCGATGTAGCGCGTGATGGGTATGCCCAAATCCTGCATCGTGTGGCGGATTTGAGGCTCCCAAACGTCGTCCAACCACTGAGAAAGTCCTTCGTCATAGTTGCCGAAATCCTCCATCGAATAGGTGGTGACATATTGATAGTCAGCGCCATCGGTGGCGTGTGTGTCGAAGAAGAAATCGGGTTGCCATGCGTTGAACAAGGCCACGAAAGCGCGCAGCTCGGGCGTGTCGAGCTTGGTGTAGTCGCGGTTGAGGTTGAGGCCTTGGGCATTCACGCGCCATCCCATCTGCTTCGGGCCGTTTTGGTTGATGCGGTTGTAGGGCGAGAAATTGGCCAACCCATCGGGACTCAGCACGGGGATAAAGAGAAAGGAGAAATCGCTCAACAAGTCGCTGTTGATGTTGTCGTTCAGCATGTTACGAATCAGCAGAAACATAGCGTCCTTGCCGTTGGGTTCGCCAGGATGGATGCACGACTGCACGAGGATGATGTTTTTCCCGCTCTTGCGGATCTTCTTCGGGCTCGTGTAGCCGTTTTCGTCGACGATGAGCAGCGGCACGTCGCGACCCAAAACGGTTTTGCCAATGCTTTGGTAATGCACTTGGTCGAACTGCTGGGCCAGACCTTTCGCGTAGGCGATAGTGCCTTCGTAATCATCGGTTTCCAGATAGTTCGACTTCTCGAAGGTGGTGGTCAGGTCGACCTCTTTTTTGTTGCAGCCTGCCACGACGAGCAAGGCCGAAAGGAGGATGAGGATTTTCTTCATGGGTGGATAATTTTGCGACAAATGTAGGATTTTTTTCCATCCAAACCCGAAAAACCGTAATTTAGCCCCTTCAAAAACGAACGAATATGAACACTTATTCCATAGGAATCGACATTGGCGGCACCAACACCGACATTGGGCTGGTGCGCGACGACGGCCGTTGCCTGGCCAAGAAGAACCTTCCCACCAACAAATACTTCGACGCATCCATTTATGTGTCAGATATTTGCAATCAAATCAAGACCTTGATGACCGAAAACGGCGTTGCCTGCATCGACGGCATCGGCATTGCGGCACCGGCAGGCAATTTCTACACGGGTTGTATCGAGAACGCCACTAACCTCAACTTCAAGGGCATCATCGACCTCGCAGAACTGTTCAGTGCGCACATTGACGTGCCTGTGGTGGTTTCCAACGACGCCAACGCTGCGGCATACGGCGAACTCGTCTACGGCGGTGCCAAAGGCATGAAACACTTCGTGATGTTCACCCTCGGCACAGGCGTGGGCAGCGGCATCGTGGTGGATGGCAAGTTGGTGCACGGCAAGACGGGCGGCGCCGGCGAACTGGGCCACGCCATCCTGATTCCCGAAGGCCGTCCCTGCGGCTGCGGGCGCAAAGGCTGCCTGGAGACCTACACCTCGGCCACGGGCATCCGCCGCACGGCGTTCGAAATGTTGGAAGCCACGCCAGGCTACGACGGTCCGCTGGCCGACATCCACCCCGACGACTTGACGAGCAAGATGGTGGGCGATGCGGCCAAGGACGGCGACCCGTTGGCCTTGAAAGTCTTCGAGAAGACGGGCTATTGGCTGGGCATCGCCATGGCCAATGCCGTGGCTTTCAGTGGCCCCGAGGCCATCTTCCTGATGGGCGGTCCCGTGAAGGCAGGCGAAGTGCTATTGAAGCCCGCGCGCGAGTCGTTCCAAAAGCACTTGTGCTTCGTCTACGACGGCAGCGTGGAAGTAAGGGTTTCCGAATTGCCCGACAACGACGCTGCCATCCTCGGTGCGGCGGCCTTGACGAAGGCAAAGGGATGATGGGGGTTTTGTAACAGATACGACAGCCCTATAACGGCTGGTTTAGCAGTACTAATGCTGATGTTCGTGGCTGATGAATGGCGGATTGGGAAGTACGGAGATTGAATCACTATAATATTCTTTCTTACAACCTTCCTTGGTTCATCAGCATTTTTATAATCCAGTTGACGTTAAACCAAACAAAGGCTATTATTGGGAATAATATTGCCCATAAATGTTTCTTCCCTGTCCATTCTTCCTTGTGTTTTTCTATTATCTTCTTACTTCTGCCTTTATAAATAAACAAAAAGAATTCTATAATTAAAAAAACAAGGACAAATGCAATAAAATACCACTTAGACAAAGTAGTTGTACTACTTACAAAGAAAAAGTAATGCAAAGACATTACAAGATCGAGAAAGTAGAAGAACGAGCATAAAGTGATAAAAAGAACAGCCATAAAAACTGGCATGTCGCCATTTCCCACTTTTACTTGCCAGTTGTAATACTTAAAAAAAAGATATTCTAGGAAACGCATAGTATTAATATTTTATGGTTTAACTTCGTAACTAATGCCAAAACCATCAGTTGCAACATCTATTATAAAATAACCCTGTTCCAGCGGATTTGCCATCCGCTGGCATTGAACTTGGGGATTTGCAATCCCCTTTGTTTGCCGTGGCTTTCATGGCGTTAGATGCTTGTTTAGGCGACAAAGGTATATATTTTATTTAGATGTTGCAGCAGGATATTTCAACCTCACGCCAATATCAACTTCAACAAATTGATGAAAAGGAATGGAAAAAAGAAAATACAAGAGAGGAAAGTTAAAATCAAAAGGAGGAAAAACAACCAATCCTTGAGCCATTTGTTGGCTGGACACTTAGCGAAATTCTCCTCCATTTCCTCGATTTTTGGTGTATAATGCTTGTAGTTGAAGAATACCAACAATGCCATGAATCCTAATGCTATAATCCTGCTGAGCACATTGCTTTTCGGCAAGAGATATAAGTTAAAAAACCTCTGAGAACAAGCATGACGCACAAGACCATACAGAATTGAAGCATGGATAGTGCCATTGATGCACTAAAACCATGATTCGTGTTCGGCTCGTGTTTCTTATATGAGAAATAGGCTCGGTAAAAGTTGTATTTAAACATAGTGATGTGATGCTATAATATTTTTATTCAGGAAATTTCCAAGAAGGATCGCCAAACCAATGGCCCAGATTGTCTCCAAAGGATTCACCAGTAATACCATAAAAAGCAAGATCCAAAGTGAGCGACACACCGCCAATAATCCAACTAGCACCTGGAATCATACATAAACCTGCAACAACTGCATTATATCCGTTTGAGACATTGATTTCTCCTGATGTATATATGTCAATTCCAGATATAGCAACACTGGTAACTCCCAAAACTTTACCACCTATCTTCAAACTTGCAATTTTTCCAGCTTTGATTTCTTTCACGGATTTGGTAATGCCTTTTGCTTTTAGGGCTTTTTGGGTATCGTAAGCCTTTTTCTGGTTGATGGCTTTTTGGGCTCTGCTTTTGGGTTTTTCCCATAGGTTTTTTGATAGCCTATAGTTGTTCCTGCACCAGTGGCGACATAGTTCACCACGCTCGGTGTCAATTTGCTGTTTCCCGACAGGTTGTTAGATCCCATGCCTATCGCGCCACCTCCGCCACCGCCATAGCTGTTTGTTGATTCCTGTAGATTAGGATCTGCATCGGTGAACGCACCGAAATAGCTGTAATACTGGCCGTCGTCCCAGTTGGTGCCTTCTGTATAATTGGTGTTTGAACATGATTGGGATACTCCGCCACTCGTTCCAGGAACGATTACTTCATTCAAACATACAACATAAGCAGATTCCGAATCTACTGAGTTATATATGCCAGGCTGGTAATTGCCAACACCAGGCGGATAATCGGGCCGCCTGTTGCCAATTTCAGGAAGCCACCCACTCGGGTCCACGTAACGAAGCGGATTATATAAGCAGTAAGCATATCTATTGAAGCTTTGCGAATTATCCATGCCCCGCAAATAGCGGTCAACCGAGAGGAAAGACGACATCATGGGATCATACATCCTTCCGTTCATGTTGATGAGTCCGAAAGCTGCCAGATGTTCATGCCCCGTATAGCCTCGGTCGAACATGGGCTCTTCGCAAGTTTCGTCTTCTGAATAATTGGCCCAGGTCTCAGGATTACGTAAATTGCCCCAGGCATCAAACGATACTTCCTGTTCGACTTCACCTGTTTCATCGGTAATGACAGTCCAACTGCCCAAGTGATCTTTCAACACAAAATGCAGACTTTCATCTTCCCCTTGCTTTTCCACAACAGCGAAAACACCATAGGGACTAGTTAGATAAGTCAGGGTTTTCTGTTGTCCGTTTGCAGTAACGAACTCGCAATTGCCAGTATAGATTTTTGTTCGAATCATTCCGTCCACTTCTTCATTCATGCCAATTCGTTGTTCGTTGAAACCATACGAATACGAGAGATGGTTGTCGCCCTCCTGAATGTAACTTACCTTGTCGAAAGAAGTGTATTCGATGTCTTGGTCTTCTTCTGGAAATACGCCTGACATGGTGGTAGCCTCAGAAACGGCATGGATTTTTGTGGCATCGAAAACCGGTGCCGTAAAAACTTGTTTGACTTGTGGAGAACTGTTGTTTCCGACAATGGCCTGCTTGCTTGTCATACGACCGAGTCCATCGTAGGTCATGCTCGCCGTTAGTCCGCCCATACTAATCGTTTTCAGCCGGTTCATATCATCGTATGTGAACGATTCTGTCAAGTTTCGCTTATTGTCTTTTCGAGCGGCTAAATTACCAAATTTATCGTAATCGTATGACAAATTCTGTAAATTATTTGAAGATACGATACTGTCCAAATAGTGCATGTCATTCGTGTAAGCATACCGACTGACGATGCCATTGCCTAATGTAACTTGCATCAATTGCCCTCTGGCATTCATTTCATCAAGTTGACATAATGGGTTTCCCATGGCATCTGTGACTTTATTTGCATAACCTGAAGGGGTATACTCAAGCGATGCGGAAAAACCTGAAGGATATTGTACGCTACAAACCCTCGAAGCCTGATCATAACCCAAATCTGTGTCGTAGTCAATTCCAGCCAATGTCTCTCGGGTTTTCACGATTCTAAGGAAGTCATCATAGGTATAATTAATGACTTGGCTGCCATGTCTGATTCTCTTCAATGTGCCCTTTAAGCCAGTCGATTCATCATAATCATAATATGTGGTTATGTTCTCGCCACAGTCTTCTTTGGCAATCAGACGGCCTATGCGGTCGTATGAATAATTGGTGATATTGTGTTTTGGCGATTCCTCGTTTACCAATTCACCATAGGCGTTATAAACAGATGTAGTGATGCCATAATCAGGATCCACCAATTGGCTTCTGTTTCCCCAATGATCGTAATGGATTTCGATTTTCGATGCCGCATTGCCGCCTATTTGTGAAGAAGCGAGTGTGCCATCGGAATAGTATCCATAGTTTATCGTGACATTGCTGGCGTCAGTGCTGTTGCTTACCCAGCCAGCGGCATTTTTCGTGATAGTTGAACTTTGGGCAACACCTTCCAGAGGCACAATCGTTGTGGCAGTAGAAAGGCCATCATAATCGTATCCCGTTCTTGTGCCATCGGGCGTGATTCGTGCAGTAATTCTGTTTATATTGTCATATTCAAATAAAGTATACTGCGGAGTTTCTCTATCTTTATATGAATCTGTTACGGAAAGAAGCCTGTCCCTGTCGTCGTAGGTTTTATCGACAAAAATAGGTTCACCTCTTAAGCCGAAGGAAACCCGTCTCAATTCAAGGCCGTTCTTGTGATAAAAGCTAAGGTGTTTTGGCAGGCCTGTCTTTCTTTCCCATCGATAATACGAAGCCTTTTCAGGAGCATATTCGCATTCATTAGCCCATCGCAAGGCTTGACATGCTATTGTGTTGTCTGGATAGATTGTTTTATGAGTTATGCCGAGCGCATCTTCATCATATCGCGTTATCAAGCCGTTGCATTCAGTCTGAGATTCAAGTTTGTCATTCAAATCATAGCTATAAATAGTTTCATATTCAAGCGTTCCGCCTTTCAAGGTTTCCTTTGTAACCAAACGTTGTTGTGTATCAGGGCCATATTCATAAGTTGTGATCCTGGAATGTTCTCCATGATTGCCGAAAGGTGCGCTCAGCGTTTCTTTTTTCAAGTTACCGTTTGCATAGTATTCATAGTCTGTTTGCAGTGTTAGAGGATCTTGGGAATTTGCCTCGTCAGGTATTTCGGTTATCCGATGGGGCAAATATGTGTCATTAGACGCATAATTGATTATAGTGCTCTTGACAATATCTGGCTTATTCACCATTGACTGTGTCACCGTTCTTTGTTCAGGTCTATTGATGATCCAATTGAAATCATGCTGTTTCATAGTTTTTAAGCATATGAGCCACAACTCCCCCTTCCGCCACCCAATGCAGCGCATGGTTCAGCCCCGCGCATATCAGCCCGTTGCACAGGCCGTCGATGAACTCGCCGCCGGCAATGGAGGACGAAACGCCGCCCGCCAGGCCGCCTGCGGCTATCATGGCCGTCTTGGCCCAAACTTCAGGAACCTGAAGCCGGGGAAGCCCGAATACACCGGCAACGGTG
>JAFUAA010000066.1 GCA_017460915.1 Bacteroidales bacterium
AAACCTCAACTCTCTCGTCCTCCCCTCTCCGTTTGCGGGTGCAAAAGTACTACCTTTTTCCTTAACCGCAATGACTTTTTACAACTATTTTCGAAAAAATAACGCAAAACACTGTATGACAACAAGAAAAAATTTCATCACCTCACAAAAAACACCAAAATGGCACACCTTATTATATATAATAAATAGGAATTCTCGATTTTTTCGGTCTGCTTATGACTCGAATTGATAATGACTCGCTGCCTTTTTCCTCCAAAACTAATAATTATATCCCTTCCCTACTTTCATCTTCTCCGTCGGATAGTGACCAAAATAAACCAAGCCAAGATTGCCGTCAATGGCAATTTCGTCGCCCATCGTCAGCGGATGACCGTTGAGCTGACCGAACTCATCGTTTACATCAACATCAAGACCTTCGCAGCTCACCACACAAACTTTGCCGAGGCGCACCGCCGTGACCGCAGCATGCGAAGTGGCACCACCGCGAGCCGTCAGAAGACCATCACAATCGAAAATCATGCCGATGTCGTCGGGAACCGTATCGGGGCGAACCAATATGATGTGGCTTTCAGGATGCTGCTCTCGCAAAAGCTTGATCTGTCCTGCATTGAACGCTGCCAATCCATTCATGGCTCCACCCCCAATGCCCAAACCGTGCCCCAACTGCATCATCTTTTCGGGGGGCAACACGAAAGCCGTCTTCTCCTCTTCGGTCTTGAGATCCTGGTCGCGGATTTGAAGGATATGGAAATCTTCAGGGCGGTCGGACTCGAAGGTAAACTCCATTTCCTGAGGGCTATATCCCAGATTTTCAGTAAGTTCTACCGCAATGGAATAAATCTTCTTGTAGATGTCGGGCAACAAAGTTTGCATCGACGGTCCATCCAATCCCGCAGCCTTACGCTGCGTCTCGCCAATGGGCAAAGGTTTGACCAACCCACCCACAATGTCCTCGCCTTGGCTACGCATGGTGAAATCGCCGTAGAGATGCACACCTGGACGTTCACGATGCGGATTCTGCGTAAAGACTACGCCAGTTCCCGAGGTTTCGCTACGGTTACCGAAAATCATCTGCTGGACGATGACAGCCGTACCCCAATTCTCGGAAATGCCCAGATGACGGCGATAGGCCAAAGCACGCTCGGAGTTCCACGACTCGATGACCATGTTGACGCACTGGATCAGTTGCTTGAATGGGTCTTGTTCAAAGGCCACATCATGGTCAGCAAGAATGCGTTTATAGGAATGAGCCACCTCACGCATCTGCCCGATACTGAAATCGGCCTTCACCTTCACGCTGTTTTTCTGCTTGAAAGCGTTGATTTCGTCGTCGAACACATCGCGTTCGATGCCCTTGGCCATACCCCAACTTTGCACGAAACGGCGGTATGAATCCCAAATGGCCCAAGCTTTGTCAGGATCCGTGGCAATAGCTTCCACCTGCTCATCGTTGAGACCAACGTTGAGGAAAGTGTCCATGGCGCCTGGCATGGAAATGGCCGTACCCGAACGCACCGAGACCAACAAAGGTGCCTCGGGATTGCCGAACTTTAGGCCACTGATACGTTCCAATTCCTCAATATGCTTACGAAGCATTGCGTGAATCTCAGTACGCAACTCTGGAATCGTGTTGATGGTCTCGTTTCGGCGGAACGTCTCCGTGGTAATGACGAAACCTGGTGGCACGGGCATGCCATGCAAATACAAGTTTTTCAAGTTGTTAGCCTTGTTTCCGATGAACACCTGATTGTCCATCTTGGGCGTCTTTTCCCAAAACGGACTGATCAGCATTTCGGAGTTGTAGGTCATGATGTCGCTGATAAGTTTCTCGTTCAGGGTCGTTTCCATCGAACGCAACGAGGTCATGATGCGTCCAATGAAGTTGTCCAAAGGCTGCATCAGGAAAGCATCGGAGAGCAGGTCGCGATGGAACTCCTCCGATTTCTTGCTAATCAAAGCGACCGTTTCGCGCTCGCTGAGTTTTCCTTCGGGGTCGAAGAGTTGCGGAATGACGATTTTCAGCGGGTATTCATACGACTTGAGGAAATACTTGATGATGATGCGGCGCACGTCCTCAGCAATGAACTGGAAGATGTTGATATACTGACCGAAGGAGAAGCTTCGCGATGTCAAACTGTAGCGCAACATGTCGAGCTTCGAGTTGAAACTCTGGTTGGTGATGCCATCGAGTTCAAGGCCGTTGCGGAAGTATTCGAGAATCCTATAAATCTGATTCAGTGTACGTTCCGATATGTATTCAAGGTTGATGCTTTGCACCACTTTTTCCATCAGTTGGGTAGCGACGCGCTCCAGGCGGAACGTCAAGCCCATAGCCTCGAACTTGTTCTCGCGATAGGTGCCGTACATCGACGGGATGCCGATGGCAATATGGCGCTTATGATAGATATTCTCCCAGCCTTCGCTCTGTTCGGGATTGAAAATGACGTTCTTCAGTTTGTCCATGAAAGCATAAATCATCGTCAGCGATTGGCCGAAATCCTTGGCTTTGTATACCTTCTCAAACTCGTCAATTTCCTCATCGGGAATGAATGGGAAGCTGCGCAAAGAGCTGAAGATATTGACCGACTCGAAGCTGTATTTCTCTCTGAGATAGGCATATAGGTCACGAATATCCATCAGGCGGGCGCGTTCGCGCTGGTAAAGGTCGTCGCCCAACTCGATGCGACGGGCGGCTGATCCGATGAGGTTTTCATAATCATCGCGCGAAAGCATCAGCACGTCCTCCGGATTGAGACACGAAATCTCGCACATCATCTGCACAAGGTTGTGGACATGAACGAACCAGGCGCTCTCCTTGTCGATGCTTTCGAAAACATTATTGGGCAAAATGGGCTTCAACAAGTCGAGGTTGCCATCGCTCCAGAATTTGAACACATCGAAAGTCAGGCCGATGAGCGTATTGTTGCTCTCGGTGTGCACCTGCTTACGGAGAAAATGCACGAGTTGGTCCTGCCTTCCGGA
Source organism: Bacteroidales bacterium (assembly GCA_017460915.1). Taxonomy (GTDB): domain Bacteria; phylum Bacteroidota; class Bacteroidia; order Bacteroidales; family F082; genus Limimorpha. The sequence continues at coordinate 2,983 of JAFUAA010000066.1, forward strand.
AATTTCGTCCATGTTGGTCGTCACGTTGCGGATTTCGCCCTCCGCGCCGATTTCGTTGAAATAGACGGGGAAAATGCGCGTCAGTTGCTTCACTTTTTTATAATAAGGTGTAATGTTGGAGTTCAGAATCTTCGTGATTTCGCGCTGGAAAAGGTCGGTGTCGCTGAGGAAAATGCCGCCAAGTTTCAAATTGACAATCAAGGCGGAAAGCAGTTTTTCCATTGGTGCAGTGGCGTGTTCTATGAGTTCGAGCCACACACGGATATTCTTGATATGGTTCTCATCCACCGAAAGTTGCCAGTCCTCACCCACAAACACATTGCCTGGCGTGACAAAGCCGAAGGCAATGAGTTTCTTCTCGAAATAATTGACGATTTCCTTCATCTCGGTCTGGTCGACGTCGATGATTTTCAGGCCCAATGTAAGTTGGAAATCGAGCACTGCCGACATGTAATCCTGACGCAGTTCCTCGGCGAGGTCAAAAATCGTGTCGATGAACGGAATCAAATCTTCTTGCGGCATTTCATCGATAGCGTTGCGCATCATACGGTCCATGTTCCAGATGAGGCGCTCGCGTTGGTTCTCCATTCCAGGTAGATGCAACAAGAAAAACACATAGTGGAACTTCGTGATGAAATGCGGGAAAGCCTTCTCCGACTCGATAAAACGCTTCGCAACTTGCCCGAAATGTGGCATATACGTCAAAGCATCCCAAGTCGTGGCAGCGGCCAAATCGGCGTTCAGATGCTCGAAATACGGCTTCCCGATTTCGTCCGTCACCGTCTTGATTTCTTCCTCGGTCAGCAGCTGCTTTTTACTGTCAATCCAGTCTTCCACTTGAGAAGTTTCTTGCCAATAACGGTAGTTTTCCTGCAACATCTTGCGCAACAGCTGGCAGGTCGAAGCGTTGAAACGCTCGTTGCCAGCCACCTTGCCGAGATAACGCCCTGCGTGTTTGGTCGCCAAGATGAAGACGCCTTTGTTATTGGTCGGCCCTTCGATGCTTCGACTGCGCTCAGCAACCGCAGGCTCAGGGCCCCCCACGCCCTCAAATGTATCATTCAAAATATTGAAAACCAACGGAATCAATCCTCCATGCTTCGGCGACTCCGCTATCACTTTGTTGGCGAATTCCATCAAGGTGATGATGATGTTGAGGCGCAGTTTGGGCGTCACTTCGGGTTTCATCAGGCTGCGCATCATCTCCAGCGGGATGTGCAGGGCATCGGTGGGAATGTCATCGCGTGTATAGAACCAGAAATCGTCAAGGAGCATCTTGCGCAGTTCCTCAGTCACGAAAGTATGGTTCGACAAAGGATGATGGTATTCTTTGATGCATTCCTTCGCCCGCTTGTTGATGCCGAAGTATTTGGCCGACAAGGCAATAAACTGTTGGTGTTCTTCGGGAATGAAGATATTCTTATATCTAGTTTGCTTCAGATTGGCCTCAAGGGCTCCTGATTTGAAAGGTTCTGACATAGTGATTAGTAATTTAATGGGCGGAACGCTCAAATGCTGCCACCTGTTGCTTGACATAAGCCTTGATTTCTTCCCAAGAGACATTCTCAAACATGGTTGGCATCTCTTTGGGGTCGGCATCCGCAAAATAAGTCAGGCTCATCAAGGCTCGGTAAATGGAATAATTGGGGTATTTTTGGGAATAGAAATCCAGAATCTCTTTGAATGAATAATGTTGCAAAAGGAAATAAACATCGATGAAGTCCTTTTTCGAGCCTCTACCTTCTATCGCATTGATTTTCATAGCAGCAATGTCTTTTGGAGAGGCCAATCGCAAACCATTTTCCTCTACGGCATCGTCAATCCATGAATAAATGGAATAATTCACGAAATCGACTTTTACATCGTCCATAAAGAAAATCTTAATGTTTGGAGTGTCTTTGAGTTTTCTAACTTCCGCATAAGGTTGTAGAACCGCGAAAAGTTGGTCCCCTTCATTACCGAAAGAACCAAAGAAATCAAGGTCAACAGAAGCCCTATGACCATATTGAAGGGCTAATGCCGTACCTCCGACCAGTCGGCAGTCTTTCAGATAAGGTTCTTGGCACAGTTGCCTCAAGAGTTCCAAAGTGTGGGGAACGATTGTGCGATACGATAACATCTGAAATCCTCCTTTTTTGCATTTGAAAGGCAACACAACCATGCAACGGCAACGGGGTCCAACGACCTAAAACCTTCACTGATGGCAACAATTCGGTCAAGCCCGTAATGCTTCTTGATGGCATACCAATCGCTTAAATCACCGTATTCGAGTACCCGCTGAATAATGAGTGGCGCATTTCGCTCATAATCCAACGAGCCTAGTTCCATATCCCAAAAGATTCTTGGATTGATGTCTTGCAATTGATATGATGAGGTCTCGCGAAACATAACTATAAGTTTTCGGCAAAATTACGAATTTTTCAGACAAGATAGGTTGTTTAGGCAAGAAATCGTATCTTTGCGCCTCGAACAAAAATGAACAATCATCAAAACACATTTGAAATGGAAAAGATTAAAGTATGTATCAATGGTTTCGGCCGCATTGGCCGCAACGTGTTCCGCATCATTTGCGAACGCCCGAATCTCGAAATCGTGGGCGTCAACGACCTGACCAGCACCAAGGTTTTGGCCCACCTGTTGAAATACGACTCCACGCAGGGCAAGTTCCCCGGCACGGTGGAATATGACGAAACCGCGCTGATTGTCAACGGCGTGCGCGTCCCCGTCACGGCCGAACGCTCACCGCTGAGCATCAAGTGGAGCAAGACGCCTGATGTGGTGGTGGAATCCACTGGCGTGTTCCGCTCGAAGGAAAGCAGCAAGGGCGGCTACGGCGACCACCTGAAGAACGGTGCCAAGAAGGTCATCCTCTCGGCCCCCTCGAAGGACGCCATCGACGCCACCATCGTGGTCGGCGTGAACAACAATGACCTGACCGATGATGTGGAATGCGTGA
>JAFUAA010000038.1 GCA_017460915.1 Bacteroidales bacterium
AAGCTCCTACCTCAAACCTCCTAAGCTCCTACCTCAAACTTCATAAGCTCCTACCTCAAACCTCCTAAGCTCCTACCTCCAACTTCATAAGCTCCTACCTCAAACTTCATAAACTCCTACCTCAAACCTCCTAAGCTCCTACCTCAAACTTCATAAACTCCTACCTCAAACCTCCTAAGCTCCTACCTCAAACTTCATAAGCTCCTACCTCCAACCTCCTCCCTATTTATAGACTTCATTCTCGTCAATCAGATTGTTGAGCAAGGCATAAACGGTGAGGCCCGAGACGGATTTGATGCCGGTCTTGCGCGTGATGTTCTTGCGGTGTGAGATGACGGTGTGGATTGAGATGCTCATCTGGTCGGCTATCTCCTTGTTCATCATGCCTTTGGCCACGGCCACCAGCACGTCGATTTCGCGTTTCGAGAGCTCAACGTCGTCGGCTTTCTCTTGCTTGTCGTTGTCTTGGGTGAGCTGGTTCAGTTTGTTGATGACTTTCAGCTTCGGGTCGTTGATTTCGATGATGCCGTCGTAACCTTTCAGCGATGAGCTTTCCATGTAGTTGGTAACCAGGGCGATGACGACAAGGTGCGGATAGTCTTTGACCAAAGTCGAAGGCAGGTTTCGGTCGGTGAAACCGAGCAAATTCGGATTGATGATGACGATGTTGGCATCGGTGGAGAGGATTTTTTCGCTGAGGTGCTCGGGCGTGTCGAGACGGGCCACCACATCGAAGCCGTTGATGCTTTGGATGATTTCGTACAAGCCGTTGGTGATGATTTCCGAGGCCTCACAAATGATGACACGGTTACTCATGGCTTGCGGTTTTCAAGGGTTTCGACGAAGGGTATAAGTATCTGGTCCTCAATGCATGAGTGACTGATGAGGTCGGCGGAGAGCTCGATGATGTCGGTGGAGATTTCGATGCGTTCTTGTGGCAGGATGTCGCCAGGCAGGTATTTGATGAGGATGTTCATCATGTCCTCCAAGGTGTCCTCGATGTTACTGTGGTTGTCGCGAAACTGGTTGATGCTGAAATCCGGCGAGGCTTGTCCGTGGCGCAGGGCTTCGATGTAAGGGAAGACCACGTCTTCTTCATACTTGAAGTGCTTTTCCACTTCCTGCTTGTATTCGTTGTAGAAGTGGCGGAGCATGTTGCCGTATTTCGTGCCAGCGGCAGCGATGATGTGGCAAAGATGTTCCTCGATATGCGGAAAGCGTTCGTCGAGGTAGTATCTGTGCGATGCCAGCAGGTAGGGGAGTAGGCCGTCCATGTCGGCATTCTCCAAGTCGCTTGGATGGGCGAGTGCGGTGTTGTCGGCATAGATTTCGCAAATCAGCAGAAACAGTCGCGTGCTGATACCGTTGGACTGGCACACGTCGGCCACGCTGTGGTCGCCGAAGCCTAGTCGGATGCCGAAGCGGGGCAACAGCGAGAGCAACTTGGGGTTGTCAGCTATCATTTCGTAGAGCTTCGACTTTTCGGAAAAAAAGGGATGTTTGTTCATGAGTCTTCGTCTTGATGATGCGGCAAAAATAAAAAAAACCGCTCAAAGTTGGGCGGTTTTTCTCGGTTTCGTGAAATATTCCGATTAGGCTTCGGCGGGAGCTTCAGTGGCCTTCGGCGACGGGAGCCTCCTCAACGGGGGCTTCCTCGGCAGCGGCCTCGGCTTCAGCGGCCTTCTTGGCTTCCATTTCAGCGAGTCTCTTCTTGGCGAGTTCGGCGGCGCGGGCCTCGTTCACTTGCTTTTCGGCTTCCAAACGGGTCTTCTTTTCGCCACGGGCCTTCTCTTCAAGAGTCTTTGCGACGTTGGCGAGGCGGGCTTCCTTCTCCTTCATCCAATTCTGGAACTTGACTTCGGCTTGTTCCTCAGTCATGGCACCTTTCTGGACGCCGCGCATCAAGTGATACTTCATCATGACGCCGGTTTTGCTGAGCAGCGAGCGGGCCGTGTCGGTGGGCTGAGCGCCAACGCTGTACCAATACAGGGCTCTGTCAAACTTGATGTTGATTTGAGCGGGGTTGGTGAGCGGGTTGTAGGTGCCTAATTTCTCAATGAACTTGCCATCACGTGGTGCGCGAGAGTCGGCAACTACGATGTGATAGAAGGGCTGACCTTTCTTGCCATGTCTTTGCAATCTAATCTTTGCAGGCATAATTTAATGTTTTAAGTTGATTATGAATGAATTAACTAAAACCTACCCGAGGTTTCGGCTGCAAAGGTACAACTTTTTATCGGACTGGCAATCAGCGGAAAGAGATTTTTTTTCGCAGGATGGTCGTCGTTCCTTTGGTAATGCGTAATTTTGTGGCATGAAAAAGAGATACAGTTTTGATTCAGGAAGCGGTTTTGAGGCTGACCTTGCGGAATTGCGACGACTGTTGGCCGAAAACCGGCAATATTTGACAAACTATGAGGAAGTCTTCAGCTCGCTCGAAGATGACGACTATGTGGCACGGGGCAATGGCTTCTGCGACCGGAAATATAGCGAGGACTTCGTCGAAGGCCAGAAGGAAAAATTTGCCCGACGCATCGAGATGCTGGAAAAATGGATTGCCGAATGGCCTTTGGAGGCCTTGAAGGAAGGTAATGCGCGATTTGTGGCTGGAAAAATGGCGAGGAAAATGGATTATGCTAATGATAGAGAGCGATTAAGCCAAGGGCAACAGCCTTTTGCGGTGGTGCTTTGTTGCTCCGACAGCCGCGTGGCGCCTGAAATCGTTTTCGACCAAGGTCTCGGCGACCTTTTCGTCATCCGCAATGCGGGCAATGTAGTGAATGAGGATGTGTTGGGTTCCATCGAGTACGCTGTGGAGCATTTGGGCACGCCTTTGGTGGTCGTGATGGGACATTCCAGTTGCGGCGCAGTCACTGCGACCTGCCAAGGCGAGGATTTGCCCGGTCACATCAAGAGTATCGCTGAACGCATTCGTCCTTCACTTGACACTTCTTGTTGCATCAACGACAACGCCCGCCGCCATGCCCAACGTATGGCGCAGATGATTGCCGAAAATCCGATTGTAAAGCATGAAAACGCCACGGTCGTTGCAGCGTTCTATGACCTACGGAGTGGGTTGGTGGAGTGGAGGTGAACTACACCTTATTTTATCATGACTTTGCTGAAACTCCAGCTCTGTCCGTTGTGGGCTTTCACTACATAACATCCTGAAGCAAAACCAGATACATCAATAGTGAGGTGCTTCCCTTGTGCCTGGCCTTGCATGACGGACTGGCCGTTCATGTCGATGATTTCGAATCGGCGCAGGCCTTCGAGGCTGAGGGTCATTTCGTCGGTGGCAGGGTTGGGATAGACAGTCATCAAATCCACAGCAGGAATCTCGTTTTGAGGGACACCTTCGAAGGAGCCATATTTAAAAAGGTAATCGCAGACGTAGATGAGTTGGTTGTTATCGTTCATGGTCTCCCAAGTATAGCCCAAGGGGCGGTTGGCAAAGGAGTCCCAGGTGTAGAGCGGCTCGGGATGATAGGGCATGAGCACATGGTCGATGCCGTAAGTCTCGTCATAGGAATAGCTCACGCGGTCGACGACGGCGCCGTTGGAATGCCGCTCGCGAATCAAGCAGTTACCGCTGGCATCGTAGGTCCTGACAATTTCTGAGTCGGGCATCCATCCGTTGTCCCAATAGAAGTTGGTCGTGTTGGTGCAGTTGCCGGCTTCGTCGTATGTGTAGGTGACCAGGGATGAGTTGGACCATCCGCCGCCGCCCCAAACGTCGTTGTACTCTTCGAGGCACTGCGTGCAGCGGTCGTTGGCGTCGTAGCTATAGGTGCCGCGCATGATGAGCGTCCCGACGAGCGTCATCTCGTAGTTGGTGAGCAGGTCGCCGTCATAGAAATAGGTGTAAACGCCTTGCAACTCGAATCCGCTGCCCCAATCGTTGTAGTTGGTGCGCGTGAGGCGGTGGTTGTCATTGTCATAAGTGTAGGTGATGTAGCTCGGGTAGATCCACGCGTCGTTGTAGTATTGGTAGCAATCGATGCGGATTACATTGCCGCGCTCGTCGTATTGGAGCGAGTCGATGAAGTCGTCGCGATCGCCGGTGCTGTATGAAATGGAACGGTAAGACTCCAACAAGTTGTCGGCGTTGTAATAGAATTGAATCTGGTCAACGCCGTCATCGGAATAGACTTGGTCGAGGAAATAATCTTGCGCCATGGCCACGCGGCATGACAGCAAGGCGATGATAATGAGGAAAAAGGATTTTGTTGTTTTCATAATGAATTTGTTTTGTGTCAGTTGAATGGCGCAAAAATACGCTTTTTTATTAATCTGATGCAAATCTTTTAGGTTGTGCTGCGATTTGGCACAGGCATTCTTTTTCTTTGCAGCGGGAAAAAGCGGTCTGAAAATATGCCAATAATTAGTTTGTTTCATAGAAATGATTATCTTTGCAGCAAATTCGCAACGGCATTATGCATCTGCGAGTTGACATATAGCATACTTGCTGACCATTCGACTCGGTTAAATCTGGTAAATTCAACCCTTGAAGCACGAATAAGTCATTGGCAGGTTTGTAGCCTCTTAGGAGGACACAGACCGCTTTGCTTATTTCGCTTCAAGGCATACCAGAGCCGAACCGAGGAAATGACAAAGGGATTTCGTGTTCTCCCTTTTTGTAAATGGACACGGCGGAATTGCGGAAACCCGTTAGAGGAAGCAAATAAACAAGACAAACTAAACCGATAATAATATGAGCAACATCAGCTTGGACACCAAACTTGTTGGCGAAATCAAGGGCGATTTCACCATTCCGGCCTACCAACGTGGCTACAGATGGAAAGAGGAAGTGAAGATGCTCCTCAACGACATCAACGGAATACCTGACTGTGCCAATTATTGCCTTCAACCTATCGTCGTAAAGAAACTCGGAAACGACAAATACGAGTTGATTGACGGACAACAAAGGCTTACAACATTATTCTTGACTTTGAGCTACATCAAGACCTACCGTCCCAGGCTAACGGTAAAATACACCATCGACTACGAAATCAGGGAGAACAGCAAGCAGTTCCTTTCAAACCTTAATTTTGAACACATCCCCGACGCAGCCAACAACATAGATGAATACTTCATCTCAGAAGCGGCAAAAAGCATTAAAGGATGGTTTGAAAGCACTAACGACCCTGACGATTCAGCCAGCCGAATGGCCGACAAACTAAACAACAGGGTTAAAGTCATTTGGTATGAGATTGACAGCGACGAGGATGCCGTTTCGCTATTCACCCGACTCAACATTGGGAAAATTCCGTTAACGAATGCCGAACTCGTCAAGGCAATCTTCCTGAGCCGCAACAATGGCATTGACAAGCGATACCAACTCGAGATTTCCACACAATGGGACAGTATTGAAAACGAGTTGCACAACGATAGCTTTTGGTACTTCGCCACCAACAAGAATGCCGAACAATATCCTACAAGGATCGAATTGCTTTTCGACCTGATGGCCGACAAACGAGACGGCGACCAACGACTATACACTTTCTTTTGGTTTATGGACAAAACCAAGACTCCTGAATACAAAGACCAAAAAATAAACCTCTGGAAATTAGTGATTGAGAGCTATCAACGAATCAAGGAATGGCATAGGGATTCTGAACTATACCACAAGATAGGCTATTTGATTGCGGTAAACCAAAAGCCGTTGGCCGATTTGATGGAAGACTCTTTGAAGAACACCAAATCCGAATTCCGCAATTCGCTCGACCAACAAATAGCAAACAGCATTGATGCCAAGAAAGACTACAGGGAAATGACCTACAGCAACGACTATGGCGACATCGAGAAACTACTGCTTCTTTTCAATGTTGAGAGTGTGAGACAAAACGGCGACAAGTCGATGCGTTTTCCATTCGACAAGCACAAAAAGAAGAAACATAACGAAGGTTGGTCGCTTGAACACATCCACGCACAACAATCGGAAGGCTTGAAAGACAGAAAGCTATGGAACGAATGGCTCGACTTGCATCTCGTATCGCTCAAGAACATCAATTTCGAGAAGAACAAGGAACTCATCTCTGAAATTGAGAACCGCGACCGCGAAAACCTATCGGGTGAACATTTTAACTATTACTTTGACAAAGTAATAGCAGCATTCGAGTTGGAAACAAATCTTTCATACGTTGACACATTAGAAAACATGGCCTTGCTGGGCAAGTTCGACAACTCGGCACTTAATAACGCCACCTTCGACATGAAACGCGACAAAATTATAGAAATGGACAAACACGGCGACTACATACCCATCTGCACCCGACGCGTATTCCTGAAATACTACACGCCGTCAGAGAAAAACCAACTGCATTTTTGGGGCGAAGACGACCGCAACGCATACCTGAAAGCCATTCAAACCTGTTTGAAACCTTATTTGGAAATCATAGGAAAGGAGATCTGCCATGAACATTAACGAACACACATTCCAAGACTTATTTGGCGAAAACACAAATGCCAAAGGCGAAACATACACTATCGACAAGATTGAAATCCCAATCATCCAAAGGGATTATGCCCAAGGCCGCAACAGCAACGAGGCCAAGCGCATCAGGGAACGCTTCCTCGATTCTATACTCGATGCCGTCAGAAGCCATCGCCACATCACACTTGACTTTGTTTATGGCGAGATTGAGAAGGACGAAGAAGGAAAAAGCAAATTGACTCCCCTCGACGGACAACAGCGACTGACTACGCTGTTCCTCCTCCATTGGTATGCAAGCAGGAAAGAGGGTATCAAGAAAGAGAAATCTGCCTTCCTAAAGAACTTCACTTATTACACCCGTCCGAGTTCACGCGACTTCTGCGAGAAACTGACCGAGTTCTGCCCCGATTTCAATGAAATGCTGTCAGAAAACATAAAAAACCAGCCGTGGTTCCAGTATCACTGGCTGAACGACCCAACGATTAAAGGGATGCTTGTGATGATAGATGCCATCCATGAGAAATTTGGCAACGAGAAGAAAATATGGCAAGCACTTGTTGATGACAAACTCGTCACGTTCTATTTCATGCCCGTCGACGAAATGGGGTTGACCGATGACTTGTATGTGAAGATGAACTCACGCGGGAAACCTCTAACGCCATTCGAGCATTTCAAGGCCGAGTTTGAAGGCATCATAAGCCAAAGTTCAGCAGACCTGTCCAAAGAGTTCAACCGCAAATTCGACATAGATTGGAGCGACATGCTTTTCCCTTACCGTGGCGACAACAACATCATCGACGATGAATTCATGCGCTATTTCTTCTTCATTAGCGACATTCTCTGCTATCAACAAGGGAAACCATTGGAGAAGGATGAGTTCAAACTGGCGACAATTCTTTACGGCAAGGAGAATCCAAATGCCATCACCAACTTGAACTATCTCAAAAATGCGTTCGACTGTTGGTGCGGCTTCGATATTGAAGTTTTTTTCGGAGATGTATTCTCGGCACACCAATACCAGGCGGGAAAGACAAAAATCTTCCAAGACAACCTCAACATTTTCAAGCAATGTTGCGAAGACTACGGCGAATACATCGGAAGAAACCGTAAATTCCCTTTGAACATGACATTACTGCTTTATGCCGTAGTCGTTTATTTGCAGAACAAAACACAAGTTTCGTTTGAAGATTTTAAGCACAGGATAAGGATAGTGCGGAACCTGATATGGAACTCACGTGATGAGATACGCGCTGACGCGCAACGCAACAACATGCAATTGTTGCTGCTTGAAACCAAGGAAATAATACTCAAGGGTGATGTTCCACAAGCAGGAGCATACAACCAAAGGCAAAAAGAAGAGGAACGTGCAAAACAAAGCTGGCTCTCGGAACACCCACAATACAAAGAAGAATTGTTCCACCTCGAAGACCATCGCCTGCTTTATGGATGCATCGCCATCGTTGGCCTCGACAACCCAGAAAACTTCGGCAAGTTTAGAATTCTATTCAACAACCCTGACAGGAAACTGGTTTCGCGATTGTTGCTCACCGTGGGCGACTATTCGCAAAAGCTCGACAATTGGAGATGGCAGATTATGGGGCGCAACGACTCGTCTTTGACCGACTTGTTCCATCCATCCAACCATCGGAAAGGATTTGAGAGGACAAAAGAAATTGTGAATGGGCTTCTCTATAACATCAACGATTTCAGCGACAACGCGTTAGAAAGGAAAGTTGAAGATTATCTTGAAAACCCAGAGACACCGAAAGACTGGCGATTTTACTTCGTGAAGTATCCCATCATGCTTTCCGACACGTACGGGATGTTCACTTCGTGGAACAATGATGATGCAAGATGCACTTCAGAAACGACGGGCTATTACCAAATATACAAGATGAATACCTCTGAAAGATTGAGCGGTTTCCACTGGAACGTATTCTTGTTAGCCATTAATGAAACACTCGCCGAAAAGTATTCTTTGGACGGCTATGGAGGCAAACTTGTGCTGTCGGATGACTTGGCCTTTGATTGCAAGAATGACAAATTCGCCTTCTACAAGAAAGACGAAGCAAATGCCAATTGGATCACCTCAAAGAAGTATCCGATACCCATTCATGAAGGTGCTGATGCAAGAGACCGAGTAGAACATGGTGCTGAACTTATTAGGAAAACTATTGGATAACTTATTTATGGTTAGCCTGTGCCTCAATTCGGCACAGGTTTTCTTTTTCTTTGCGCCATCAATTTGATGTATTATGGACGCAAAAGCACAAATATCAGCCTTGCTGAAGCAATTGTCAGAAGGCGTTTTCGAGAAGCGGCGTATCCTTGCAGTGGCTCTGTTGAGTACTGTGGCTGGAGAAAGCATTTTTCTTCTTGGGCCTCCCGGAACGGCGAAAAGCCTTGTGGCTCGAAGATTGAAACAGGCATTCAAGGACGGCAAGTCCTTTGAATACCTCATGTCGAGGTTTAGCACCCCGGACGAAATCTTCGGCCCCGTTTCCATTTCGCTCCTCAAAAATGAAGACCGCTATGAAAGGGTCGTGGAAGGCTTTTTGCCGACGGCGCACATCGTTTTCCTTGATGAGATCTGGAAAGCCAGTCCATCCATCCAAAACGCTTTGCTCACTGCCATCAACGAGCGCATCTTCCAAAATGGCGACAAAACACTGTACTTGCCCATGAAGGCTCTGATAGCGGCCAGCAATGAGCTGCCCGCCGAGGACTAAGGCCTCGAAGTTTTATGGGACAGGTTCCTCGTTCGTATGGTGTCAAACTGCATCCAGAGCGAAACCGAGTTTTTCAAGATGATTCGGCAAAAGGTCACTACCGAGGTCGCCATCCCCGACAATCTTCAGATTACCGATGCTCAGTATGATGAATGGCAACACGAAATCGAAGCAGTCCAGATTCCTGACGAAATCTGTGCTGCTGTGTCACACATCCGCAAAAGGCTGAAAGAGGAGGCCAAAGAAGCAGGCGTGAACGTCATGGATTATTACATCTCCGACCGCCGTTGGAAAAAGTGTTTCCATCTGCTTCAAGCATCGGCTTTTCTCAATGGCCGAAAAGCCGTTGACTTGACCGACATCTCACTGTTAATCCACTGCCTCTGGAACAAGTCCGAAACCATCCCCGTGGCCATCGACATGGTTTGCACCAGCCTTACATCGCACATCGACAAACAGCTTGACAAGGTGGAAAAAGACATCGAAAAGGCTCTGAAAGAGAAAGGCAAGTCAGGGACTGGTCAAGCCTCAAACGGCAGCTTCTCCGTGTCAAGCTACTTCTATTATACCATCTTGAACTATCCCAAAAGGAGATGCCTGTTTTATGTGGCCGACTATGAATATGTCGCTGAATATGAAACTGGCAACAGCACCAATGGCATCATCTATCCCGACAAGGATAAAAATGCGTGGATTGTCCGGGCTTTATACACGGGTGCACCATTCGCCTATAAGACCAGGGCAAACACCAACGTGAAAAAGGTCATTCTGAAGAAATGTACTGGCGGCATCATCATCGATGGAATCCCATACGGCTTTGAGAAGATTCGTGGTGGTGGCGCCAGTCTGTTCGACAGCTACGAGAACGCTGCCACCATAGCATTGAACACCTTGGCCACCACTATTCAACCCCAAATGCAAAAGCTGAAAGAGTTGTTTGCAAATGCCTCCAACATTTTCCTGTCTGATGATGACTTGAAAATCACGAAAAAGCAATTCTCCCTCTGCGAGAAACGCATTGAGGAGGTCAAGGCCAAAGCCCAAAACGCTCAACAACTGCTCTGATTCTCGCCATGGACATCGAAAAGAAACTCCAAGAATACGACGAAGCCTTTGACTTCTATTTGGATCAAGGCAGAATGCCTGACACCATTCCGCCAGGCGACCCACTTGGCAGCTTCATGGGACAGGCTTTAACCAACAATCCACAGTTGGTAGGCCAAGACCCGCTTTGGGCTGAAATCCTGAAAGACGAGATGATGAAATTCATCGAAGCCATGTTGAAACAGTTTCAGCCCATCGAGCAAGCCTACCTTCGTGAAAAGCGAATGATCAAGGTCGTTATGGGCGGCTCCATGGGCCAAATCAGAACTGGTTGGAAAGAAACCTATCAGTACATAAAATCGAACTACACCACCTCGGAAGTCAACATTGACGGCTATGTTGACCAGATGAAAGGCCAAGACACGGAGCCGTTTCTTAAATCCTTGGCCAAAGACTGGGACAAAGCCTGTGAGGAAAAATACTTGAAGACCAGGTATGACCTCATCGAGCAGAACAGACAGAAATGGGAAACGCATCTGTGGTACCACGGTAACGACGACTTCAAGGAACGTAGGAAGATTGAGAGTATCTTCTATTCCTACCCTCAATTGGTTGACATCGTTCGTATCATCGGGCGCGAGCAACCCGAGCGCAAGGATGAGCTGGACGATACCGCCAGACGCTACCTGCCCATCCTGCCATCCCCACCAAAGCCCGCCGCTGAGATTGAACAAATCGAGCTGGGCAACGACTTGCAGCACTGCTTCCCATCGAAACGGCCATCATGTCGGAGAAGCAGACAGAAAGTCTGTTCTACCTCAAATATGCGACGCGCAAGCTCCAGCTTTTCGCCAACAAACATCAGGATTTGATGCAAGACCACAGGCCTGACAACGACTTCAGGAAGTCGTACCGCTCCAGAAACACCTGTGTGATTGTCCTCGTCAGCAAAGACCATTCAAAAACCGACATCCTGTATTCTGAAGAAGTCGATTTTAGCAACTTGAAGTTGCAGAAATGGCTTAGGGAAGACATTAAAGACCAGGTTATCCAACGTGCATCCTTCGTGTTGCCTCGAAGAATGCACGAGCTTGAAAACATGCACCAATTATTCGCACAAGGCGTTAAGGTGAAGCCGCTGCGCAAAGGTGTCCTGGGTCAATGCACCCACACCAATTACATCACGCTTTCCCCAATATCGTCATATTTCCCCAAGAGCTGATGGATGATGTCATCCTTCACGAAGTGGCACACCTCAAACATCACCATCACCGCAAGTCGTTTTGGAAGTTCCTTTCGGAACTCATTGGGGAAGATGCCAAGCAACAAAAGCTTGCCCAAGACATTGCCTTCTCCAAATACTGGGGCTTCTACACGTTTTTGATGAAATGAATCTTTACTATTTTTGGAAAAGACACCCGCAACTTCGAGGCCGGCATCCTCACCGACAACCCAGAACTGGTTGAGCAGGCCATGAACCAATTCGACAATGTTTGGATTGGTCGCCACTGCAGAACCTGTAAACGGAAGGACTTTTGCGAGGATCCGATTGCATGAATTTTTGAAAAAATACACGATCCTTTTTAGCCTGTGCTTTGATTTGGCACAGGCTTTTGTTTTCTTTTGCGGCACCAAACGAAAGGGATTTCGTGTTCTCCCTTTTTGTAGTTGAACACGACGGAAAAGCTGAAACCCGATAGTGGAAGCGAACTTTAAAACAAATCATTATGTACCAACTCAATTTCCCGAATGGCAATGTGCAGACTTACAATTCGTATAGCGATCTGATGAATGCTGCAAGACTGTTAGGTGGCGAGGCGAGACTCATTAGTGGCAACACCTACGCCTTTGTGCCGAAAAAATGAACCGATGGAGACCGGCGCAAAAAGTCGGTCTCCTTTTTTCAAATAATTGCTAAAAACGGAGAAAAGTGCTTACATTTGCCGCAAATATCACCTTGGTATTGTGCCTACAAGTACAAAGTCCAGATTGTCCTCCCATGAAAAACTACCAATGCAAGAAGTGTGGGATTCTATTGTATGTCTCAAAATCGCCAAGCGTGTACAACTGCCCTTTGGGTGGGTATCATCAGTGGAATAGGATGAATTAATTCTCAATACATCAACAATTAAGAAAAATCAAGCAACATGAATGAGCAAGAATTATCCGAACCACTTCGTTTTTCATCTGAGTTTTCAAAAGCCAAAGAAAACGAACTACAAAAACTACCTTTTCATCTAAATCTGATTGACCAATTACACATCAACGAAAACGCCCACAGCCGAATTTTGATGCATTTGTTGTCCTATAAAAACGAAAATGGCAAATATGTTTTTTTAACTTCTTTAATAGACCTCATTAGTGTCCACTAAAAAATTGGACGGTTTTAATTTGAATGTTTAACTTAAAATAATAACAGTTCACTATTATCAATTTGTTCTTTGACATTGTTGAAGTTAGATAAGCCGAACAAGGTTTTCAGGACGGTAGTGTCT
>JAFUAA010000039.1 GCA_017460915.1 Bacteroidales bacterium
CGACACGAGAATTGCCAATTTTTTTCTTTTCGGATTGGAAAAACTGTGACACGAGAATTGCGCAAATATCAGCAAACCAACGGCGAGCGCTTGTTTTCGTCCACCTTGTCGCGGTGGCGGTACCAGTCGCGGGCCATGGTGGCGAGGTCCTTCTTGGTGAAGTCGATGTGGTACTGGATGAAGAAGGCCGTGATGCCCTCTTTCACCCGCCTGTCCTTCCCGTTCCTGTCGCGCTCCTTGCCCTTCTCGATGTAAGCGTCCACATAGGTTCGCAGCTTGCTCTTGAACTCGTTCTTGAAGAAGCGTTTCACTCGGTACTGGCCTTCCTCGCTGAGGCGGTTCCTCCAAAGCGTGTTGCAAACATACACAGTTTGCCCGGCACTATTGTACACTTTTTTGTTGCCCAAGGGCAGCTCTATCTTGATGGTCTCGTCGTCCACAGGCTCGGGGTCACCGGTGGTCAGCTCAAGGTAGGGCATGATGATGTTGAGCAGGTTGGAGCCACGTTCCAGCGGTATGGTGTCCGACTGGTAGGAGCATTCCACATAGCGTTTGTAGCGTTGCCCGATTCGGGCGGTCACATATAAGCCTTTCATGGTCTTGTTTGTTTAGTTGTTTCTGTTCGATTTTCCTTCGTTCCGCCGTTCAGCCCTGCAATACGCGGATTTTTTTGATTTTTTGACATGAATTTTGACACAATTGGTTTTCAATGTGTTAGCCGTGTCAAAAACTGAAAACCGCGTTTTTGGCATTTTGACACGAATTTTGTAACTACTTGATTTTCAAGCGTGTCAATTTTTACCACTTCCATGTCAAAAATTTTCGGCGATTTCTGACTTGACAAATTTTTGACATAACTTATTGTATTGATTTCCATTGACTTATTTTTCTCTATGTCAAAATGTCAAAATGTCAAGAGATAAGAAGAGCGGCTTTGACGGTGAAACTTTTCAAAGAGCGAAAAAAAAGAGGGGACCTTGGTCAGAAGGGGTCTTCCCATACCGGTGTCTCCTCCTTGGTTTGCGGGTTCTGTTCGATGTAAAAGCCATAGACGTAGCGGCCCGTTTCGTCCTTGAAGCGGATTTCGTTGCGGTCGCGTTCGGTCTTGGTCATGTTGGTGCGCATCTCCTCGGGAATGTAGACATGGCCGCGCACCTTGCACCAGCCTTGGAGTTTCTTCTTGAACTTGTTGGGGGTCACCCAACCCAGTTCCTTCGAGTTCAGTGTGGCCTTCCATGCCTGATAGGCTTCGTCCTTGTTGATGTTCTTGTTGAAGCGGGTTTCGCCGTTCAGGTCCTGCTCAAACCATTGGTCGGCCCAGTTGATGAAATCGAGGCCGATGTTGGCTTTCATCTGGCGCATGGCAATGTCGGGCATGTCGGGCTCGATGAGGCCGAAGCGCATGTAGGTGTGCACGTTTTGGAGCATGAAGTTATAGAAGGTGTTCATGTCCTTTTCGTCGTAGTCGTCAATCAGGTTGCGGCCAAACTCGGTGAGTGGCGATCGTTTGGCTATGCCGGCCTCGTCGTTGGCAGAATGGTAGTAGTCGCTGAACGAGACGAACTGGATGCGCCGCTTCAGCGATCCGCCGAAACGCTTGATGGCGTGGTTGGAGGTGAAGCACATCTTTGGCGAATGGCTGTAGGGGATGATGAACTCGGCCTTGTTTTTCTGGTTGACGATCATGTCGCCGGTGATGTTGTTGAGGAAAGCGTTCAAGTCGATGCTGCTGGCGAGGTCGTCGATGTTCACCAGGTCGGAGTCGAAATCGACACGCTGAAACAGGAAGTCCCAACTTTTATTCTTCATGTCCTGTCCGTCAATATAGACCTCCTTTCGCACCTTGTTGGTGCAGCGCATGTAGAGCGACTTGCCTGTGCCGCCGTTGTGCTGGCCTTCGTCCTCTTCCATGATGTTGGTTTCGAGGCAATACACGGCACGTGCGTCGCCCTTGCTCTTGTATTTGGTGAGCATGTAGCCGAGCGTGGTCACCTTGTTGAGGAAGTTGGTCTCGATGGAAAGGCGTTCCGACGGTTCCAGCTCACCGCCGTTGGCCCTGGCTTCGGCTTCCTCGCGCCAATACTTGTTGCTGGTGTTCCACACGTAGCGCACGAAGTCGAAGTCGGTCGCCACCTCGCATCTATACATTTCATTGGCCTTTGACAGTTTGTCAATGTTCGCCTCCCATACCTGATAATCGGGGGAAGCGGGGGTGAACGAATCGCGCATACCGACGGCCCAGCGGCCGGTCTCGCTATAGTCGGCCTCATACATCGGCTTGGCCAGCTTCAAGTCGTGTTGGATCACCTTGTGTTTCAGCACATAGTAAGGGCAGTCGTCCTGCTTGATGGTCTCGATGCCGTCGGCGGTAATTCTCACTATGCAGTTGCGGAAAAAGAAATACTCCGCCTTCGCCGAGAATGCGTCAAGGTTTACTTCTATGTTGTCCAGGTTCTTCAGCGATTCCAGGTTGATCTGTTTTGAGCGGTGTATGGAGTTTTCGAGGATTACGCTGTAATATTCGGTATGCTCCATGATGAATGCAATCAGAAACTCCTTGACGAGGGCCACCATATCGTCCTCCTTGATTACCTCCACCACCTTCCCTTTCACATAGACAAACACCCAACTACCGGCCGAGTTGGTCACCATCTTGTGGAATCCGCAGGCCGATAGGAACTTGTAGAGGTGTGCGTTGCTGATTTCGTATGATTTCTTTCCGTTCTTGTCTGTCGACTCGATCCAGAACCGAAGCGGCTTGGCCAGTTTGACCAGTCGGTGTTTGAATTCCTTGTACGGGTCGATATGGCCTTTCTTGTAATACATGCAGAAGTCTTTGATGTCCTTGCACATCTTGGGCTTGCCGTCCTTGTCGCGCTTGTTGGTGCGCCATTCGCCCAAGTCGGCGGGCAGGCTGATGATTTGGATTTCGAGGTTGCGGAGCGCAAGTTCGTAGGCGTTGCGCAAGCCCGTAGCGTCGGCATCGTAGAGCACGTAAAGGTTGCGCGTCAGACGCAACAGCTTCTTGATGATATCGGAAGTCAGCGGTTCGCTTTCGCTATTGGGCCAGCAAACGATGTGACCTGCGCGATACACGTTGAGCGCATCTGACGGGCCGCTGCATATCGTCAGGGCTTCCCAGCGTTCGTCCTCTTCCTGTTCGTCGACGTAGCCATCCTCCCCTGCTTTGGCTTTCTTGCCGCCGCTGAACTCCGGCACATGGGGATAGCTGCCTTTCAGTGCCTTCTGCCATGCTTCCTGGAAGAGGTTGCAGCCAAACAGCCAGTGTTCGGGTTTCTTGCCGTAGTACATGAAGCGTACTTCGCCGAAGGGTTGGTATATCTTGCCCCATTCTCCATAGTCGTAGAACATGATGGGGTAGTCTTCAGTGCCTTCCACTTTCCACGACACGTCTCCATCCTTGGTCGGGTTGATATAGCCGTCGAGCGGAATTAGGTTGAACTGTTCGCAGGTCTCTTGGGTGATGCACGGCTCGCCGTTGCGGTCGGTGGCTCCGAGGACGGAAAGTTCCTTTTTGGTGAACTTGCCGGAAGGCCTGCGGATGATGACGCGCTCATTCATCGGCGCCACCTTGGTCATTTTCGCTCCGGAGAAGGAGCGTTCCTTGGGGGTGTCGCCAAGGTGCAGCTGGCACGCACGGTCGATGTAGACCACGGCGTCCTTGAATTCTAGATTCTCACGCTCCATCACGAAGTCAATCATCGAACGGGCCTTGTTGTCGCCTCCACCGTGGTCCTTGATGAACCATTTCCCGCCTTTTTGGAAGATGCTGGCCGAGGGATGGTCATCGTCGTCGCGCACCTTCACTAGGTTGGACGATTTGCCCGGGTCGAAGTCGGGGAAGTAGAACTTGAAGAGGTCGGCGCCGCCGTTGGTGGCTTCATATAGTTTTTCGGTGTTGATCATCGTGTCGTGGTTTATAGTGTTCAAAGAATTTGCGAACTTCCTCCTTGAAGGCTTCGCATTTCCAGCGGTATTGCTGTTGTTGTTCGTAGAATATGGCGCGTTCCTCGTCGGTCACGGCTTTTCTTCTCTATCCAACTCCGCAATGAGGGAGTCGGCAAATTTTACAGCGGTAATAGCCATAGTTTCTTCGAATTTCATTAGTTCTTGGTCAGAAATTCGTATGACGCTATCCATAAGCGTACAGTTCGCGATGATGGCATGCATGGCCAATCCCGCGTATTGGCAGCGGAGTTCTTGTTTTTGAGTGATGTTCATTGCGTTTAGCTTTTAAGGTTTTCGACTGGGTTCGTATGGCTTTTTGTTGCTCTCTTCGACTTCGGCGAGACAGGCGTCCAGTTCGGGGTTGGGCGTGTAGCGCACATGGTGGCCGTTACAGGTCTTTCCCAGTTCGAGCGACTTGGAGAGCCAAGATGGCGCAACGCCCAGGAACTTTGCGGCTTTGCCTTGACTGTCGAAGGTAAGCCAACCGTCCTCGGCCAGTACGTCGACTTGCTTAGGCTTGCGCGGCCTTTGGGGTTGCTTTTCTTCGAGTGCGTCCTTTACCGGCTTGGGCAGACTGGCACCCTCTTTCACGGTTTCGCCCTCGACAAGACAGCCATCATCGGGGTTTTCGGGGACGATGCCGCCGGACTCGAATTCGGGAATCGGCTCTTTTTGTATAAGAGGAACGATGCCTTCGCCTTTGCGGTTAGGGTCGGTCTCTTTAAGCAACTGCGATCCACGCTCTCGCATGTACTTCTGTATGGTTTCCTCTATCTCTTTCTTGGCTTCCTCGCTAATTTCGGGTATGTGGAGTTCGGGGCGTTTTATGTTCAAATGGTTGAAGTCTTCGCGACATTCGACTTTCGGTTGTCGGTCTTCGAAGTAGTCCAGCAGATCGATGACTTCATCGGTACTGATTTCGATTTGGCATTCGGGGTAGGTGATTTTCATTTCAGTTAAGAGTTAAGACGTTAATATTCAGTTCCGCAATATGCGCATGTATGGCCATGGAGCGGGGCACCGCATTGGGAGCACGTGCGCGGCCTCTTTTCAGGCGCGTTTGGTTTGATTTCTCCTGTTATCCCTTTGAAAGCGTTGGCCAACGCTCTTTGGGCCTCTATCAGTTGATTGAGGGGTAGTGTCGCTGCGTTGGCGTAAGCTCTTACAATCGTTGGTGGTGTTAGCTTTCCCATGGCGTTATTGTTTTGGCAATTTCATGAAGGCCACATAAAAGGTTTTGCCGCGCCGGTGGCCAAAGAGCGGCTTTTCGTTAGTCAAGGCAAGGACTGTTTTCAACTTCAGTTGGGTTTCGGCCCACTTGAAGATGAGAACGCCGTAGGGTTCCAGCACTCGGAAACATTCGCTGAACCCCATTGACAGTTCCGTCTTCCAATCTTTGTTGAGGATCCCGAAACGCTTGTAGAGGTTGGCGGCCTTGCCAGCCCAAACGAGGTGTGGCGGGTCGAAAACCACCATCTTGAAACTGCTGTCGGGGAACGGCATATTGGTGAAGTCGCCGATGGTGTTCGGGTGGACGATGCACAACTGGCCATCGAACAAAGTACATTCCTCGTCGCGGATGTCCATGAACTCCACGAATGGATTGTCTTTGTCGAACCAGAACATCCGGCTCCCGCAACATGCGTCTAATATGGGTTTGCCATCTGAAATCATGCTCTAATACATTTAGCCAGTGTCTCGACCAACGCCTTGGCCATGGTGACCTCCACGGCGTTGCCGATGAATTTCTTTTGTTCTGATTGGGTCCCGATGAGGACATAGTCCGAAGGGAAGCCCATGATACGCTTCAGTTCGTCCACCTTCAGCATCCGCATACGGATGTCGATGATGTTGTATAAGGTCATGAACTCCTTGATCTTGACGGTCATCGGCGAGTCGTCATCGAAGATGGCGATGCCGACACCCTCCTTGGTGGTGACGAGATAGGGCGGCATTTTGTCCATCCTTGCGATCAGTGTGAAGCAAGGTTGGTCGATGCTGCCACCGGAACTATCGAACTGGGGGTTCATCAGGTATTGCTTGACCGACACCAACTTCTGCTTTGGCGTTGGCATCACGGTGGGATTGGGTTGGTCAAGGCTGGAGAGTTGGCCGCCTGCGCCATACTCGTTTTGGTAGAACTTGGTCGTGACCAAGGCAAAACGATCGTCGGTGGTGACGGTGGGTGCAGGTTCGTCAATGGAACGGTTGTACCCGTTGCCGAAGTATGCCGTGACGAAGCTGTGATGGTCTTTGCAGGTCACGCTTCCGGCAGGTTGCTCGATGCCGATGTTCTTGCTTTCGGGGTCGCCGCTGAAATGTTTCGATAGGAACTGCACCTTTGCCAAGCCGAGGCGGTTTTGTGCCGCCACGGTCGGACATGGTTCGTCGATGCCAGGAGCCACATATTTCTTGGTTTTTTGGTTGACGGAGTTGTACTTCACGATGAAGGCCTCTTTGCCGCCAGCCACAAACTTGACCAGCCCAGCATAGATGCGTTCCAAGGTCTTTTCGCAAAGTGGCTTCTGCCGTGTGAAGATGCTCGTTCCCTCATCTTCGAGGTCGAGCACCTCGCGGACCGGCTTCCATTTCTTGTACAGCACCTCGCCAAACGACTCCAAGCCCTCGTTGCCGTTGCGGGCGTAGGTGGCCACGGGGAACACGATGGGCAATCCGTACTTTCCGAAGATGGCGAAAAACCGCTTGCGGCTGGTGTAGGCTCCGAAGTCTGCGGCATTGAGGATGCGGTAATCGAAGTAATAGCCGTAGTCGCGCACATGGTTCACCCAGGCCATGAAGCTGCGGCCACGGTCGCGGCTGATGGGGTGGCCGTGTTCGTCCATGTCGCCCCAGCTCATGAACTCTTCCACATTCTCGATTTGGATATAATCGGGATTGAGGCCTTCGATGTAGCGGAAAAGGTGTTCGGCCAGGGTGCGACTGTCGGCATCACGCGGCAAGCCACCCTTGGCCTTGCTGAAATTGGTGCATTCGAGGCTTGCCCAAAGCACCACCTTCGCGCCCGGATAGAGCTTGCGGCACTTGGCCAGGTGGGCGGCCAAGGGTGCAATGTCGAGCGTACGGATGTCCTCGGTGAAATGAAGCGCATCGGGGTGGTTGGCGGCATGGCTGGCAATGGCGTTGGCATCGTGGTTGACGCAGGCAATCACCTTGGCGCATTTCTCGCCGCCAATGCGGGCAGCTTCCACGCCTGTGGTGGTGCCACCGGCACCGCAAAAGAGGTCGATGTATAATAATTTAATCATGATTCTTTGGCGGTAGTATTCCACATTCTGAAGTCAAATATGTCGTAGCCCGTCCATCAGGACGAGTGCAGTATGCCGATATGGTTTTACAATAATCAACCATATTGAGGTGAAGAAACAAGCAACCCAAACAGTCTCCGACCGTGAACTTTTTAAAATGTTCAACTTCTTCTTTGGTATAGACAATGCCATTCATTTCTCACCTCCTTTCGGGTTAAACTGATTCAAGGTTAGTAATGTCATAAGCGTCGTTATCTTCGCCAAACTGACAGCGGACACATCTTGAGCCGCTGATGAAATAAGGCTTTTCGCTCGTTACCTCACCAACCATGTTTGTGCCAGCGAGACGGACTTTCTTGCCAACAATATTTCCGCCCCACTCCTTACCCAATGCTGGAGAATAGTATATTCTCAGGCGTTTGCCAGTCAATTCGTAATAGACGGCCAATCCTCCTAGTAGTTTTTCTGTGGCCTCTACTTTTTCTTGTGCCTCTCCACGGCTCATGATGTAGGAGTAATTCAGTTTTGCATATTCCAAATCAGGAATGCTTTTCTTGATTTCGTTGAAAGTGTTGTTCATTTTGCTTATTTTTTTGAGTTGTCTTTATGCGTGAATAATATGCAGGCGGGCTGGTCGCAATGCACGCGGAGTTGGCCACTTTTGGAGCGTCCGCTTCGGCGGGCCTCGCACACCATTATGATGGTGCAGCCCTGCTTGACGCGCCGTCGGTTGGCGTAATGCCTACAGGTGTTGCCCTGCATGATGCGGCGCACCTCGGGGTCGGTGTATTCCTCAATGTCGAAGAGCGTGTTTTCCATCTCAGTTTTCCTTTTGTTTTGCCAGCCATTCCTCGCAGCCTTCGAGGCCGGCTTTTCCGTAGCCTCCTTCGTAGGGCCATGCTCCGGTCTCAATCTCCAGCACGTAGAAGTAGTTCTCAGTGTTGGCCACAATGCGGTATTTCTGCTGTTTGGTCATGGCTTACTTGTTGTGTTTGTCGATGAGGAAGCGGACGATGCCGTCTAGGGTGAACTTGTAGCTTGTAAGTCCGTAGAAGAAACGGTCTGACAAATCAAAGCAACTCTTTGGCTTCAATTTGCAGGCCTGGTAGAAGTTCAACAATTCGCCGTTTTTGGCTATGAAAGCGCGGCCACTCTTGTACCAGCCGTATTCATAGGTATCGCCATCGATGACGGCGCTATACGATGTATATACTAATTTAAGGTTGAGTTTCATTTTTTTCGCTTTTGAAATGTTCGAATAATTTTTCTACGAAGTCGTCGTCGTTGGGACAGGTCCCGTATTGTTCGCAGGGGTAGTCGTCGAGGGCTTCACACTCTATGCAGTGAATCATGGGGTGGCTCCTTTCAGAATCTGATTATTATGTTCTTCGATTTGTGCTATCCGTTTGAGAAAAACTTTGATATTGTCAAACAAAGCTTCAGTAATCTCCATCCGTTCCTCTGCTTTTATAAAAACAGTTTCCTGCCGAGTTGTCATTTCCCCGCCATCGTGAATGTCTTTCCACTTTTCGTAATTCTTTCTGTCGTGGATGGCGATTCTTTGTATTGTTTTCAAAAGCGCCTTGCAATCTGATTCTTCTAAGGCCAAGACTAATTCCCACTGTCTATCGTTGCCCTTCCTTGATTCTCCAATAAAACTCATTGCCGGCCTCCTTCCTCTTTGCTTTTCGCGTCCTTTTGGATGAAATAGCTGACGGTTGCGAGCAACACTTCCTTGAAGGGTTGGTTTTGCTCGGCAAACGAGACAATCATTTCAAGCATGTTCTCGAAGGACGCTTCTGCGCTCCCTACCATTCTGTGTTTCTTGTTGATTGCAATGACGATGTACTCGTTACAATCGTTGAGTTTGGCTTCACGGAGCCATCCTTTCAGTTCAGAAATTTTCTCTTTATCCATAATGATTTGATTTTGAGGGTTAGGTTATTCTGTGATTTCCACTTGGAAGTTGTCTTTGAGATAGTTAGCCAAGGCATCACGGTAAAGGCCTTTCGGCTTGCGGTACTCCAACATCCAGGCCCTGACGGTCTGGATGGAGTTGTGGCATCTGTCGGCCACTTCGAGTAGGATTTTGTTTCTGGTTGCCACCTGTTGTGACTCCCAAAACTCTCTAAGTTCCACTTTTTTCATCACTTTAAGATTTTTATTTGTATTTTCGTCTGTGTTTTCGTTTGCAAAAGTAAGATAAATCTTTGGAAACAAAGATAAATATTTGGAAAATTTTTCAATAAAATTCTTATCTATATGGATTACAACGAATTAAAGTCTATCATCCAAAAGAACAAAAAGAAGATAAAAGATGCCGCAAAAATTGCAGGCTATGCAGAAAACAGTTGGAAAGTTGCATATAACGATGGAACCATGAGCTTCTCCAAGGTTCCTCTTCTTTGTGAGTTCATCGGCATTTCCCCCAATGAGTTTTATGGTTGGGAAGAGGAAAGTCAATCTTTTGGAAATGGCAATTATGCCTCACATATCAGCGGAGGAAACACACAAAATTCCAACGAGGCTATCAAGGCTTTGAAAGACCAGTTGAAGGAAAAGGACAAGCAGATTGATAGGCTTCTGAAAATCATTGAGAAAAACAAACTAAAATAACCCATCTATGAACAAATCGGAATTAGAAAAAGAAATCAACGAGGCTTTACTTAACGCAATAGTCAACCGAAATGCCGAAGACACCGTTGCTGGTATCAACGGTCTACCCCACACTATTGATTGGGGAGATTATTACTATGTCCCCTATGTGGTACGCACCGATCACGAAATTACCTTTTCAGATTCTTATATAGCTATGTATGGAAGAAGGACGAAGTACGGCATATCTACAAACAATTACCTTTTTCTCGTCACATCAAATAAGGCGGAAGAGGTTATCGACAAGTTTCTGACCGCCTACAATGAACTGGCAAAGAGAAAACTCATTAGAAACCGTCAATGGAACTGCCCTTACAAAGGTCTTAAACTCATGGTTTCGGCAAAAGACATTAAAGGCTCAAAATGGCTGAATGACCTATAAAACAATAGAAAAATGGACAATCATTTTTTCAGGCAATGCTTTCCATATAAAGTTGCCATTACGAATAACACCATTGAGGTTTACAATCGCAACTACGGGCAGGTCTTCGGGGGATATTTGCCAAAACGGTTTGACAAAGAGAAACTATTCTCAAAAATAGCTGCTGACAGGCCCGATTGCGCAAGGTCGAATGAGTGCTTTATGTATGATGACCAAACCAATCCCGTCGCTAATGAGAAAGGCATTAGCAAATCTTTGTACAACGAGTACGAAAAGAGGTTACAGGCTCTACTGGACTTCATGACAGGAATTGAGCCTGTGATATGAAAGGTGCTGTCAGAGGCCGAGTTCCTTATGATGCTCACAACATAGAAAACACAACACAACAAACTGATTAACAAATATATGCGCTATCATTGTGCCCTTGAAAAATCGGCGCAAAAACGGCGCAAAACCATGGAAAAACGACAAAAATAGGAATAATAACAGGCTGGATTTCAGAAGGTTGGAAGTCTCGGTATTGGTCTCGGTAGTCACTGGTTCGAGTCCAGTACGTCCCACAAAGATTGAGAATCAGCCACTTGCGGATGGTTCTCTTTTTCTTTTCCGCATATACATTCCGCTTGGCGAAGGCCGAAATCCAACACTCCTACCACATTGCCGCACCTCCTTCCTTGGCCAATGAGGTGAGTGCAAGGTTGAAAGCACCTCCTAAGCGAGTACGCGGACGGTCGATAATGGCCGATGACTTACGCCAGGTGTGAGTCGAACTTATACATGTATTTGCATAAGTATTACCTAAGTTCTGCATAAGTTCACGCGGCTTGCGCACCGCCACGAGGTAGCCATCGCTTATGGTGCGAAGCCTGATTCTTTCTTCCTCTCGGTCGCTTTTGGCGGTTACTACGATGTTGTGCTTTGAATGGCAATCACGAAAGATTACCAGTGTTCTCTGTGCCGTCTCTCCGGCTGTCTTCTGTGTGTTTTGCATATCTGTTAAGCATTTAAAGATTTGGATAACAAGAAAGCGGTCGCCACTTTCGCTGCTTAACAGATGGTCCACCACGAGGGGGCTTATCTACGAAAGGGCGACCGCAAAGGTCTTTCTATGTCGGTGGCAGGGCATCAAAAAAGCCCCGCGAAGTTTCGTTGGGCTGTTTCCGCCGCCCCTGCGTGATGGTCAAAACCTTCTGTTAAGCGTTGCAAAGATACGGCTTATTTCGAATACACAAGAAAAAAGTGCGGTTTTTTCCGCACTTTTTCCATAATTCGGCAAATAATTTCCGTTTTTTTGGGGAATTTCCCAATTATTCCCTAAAATTCCCCTGTTTCTTTTAGCCTCACACCTCTTGCCCGCAACTCTTCCTTGACCCTTTCCGACATCTTGATGCCGTTCGACAGCAGGAAGTCGGCACGAGCCTGCACCTCGTTGAAGGTCCTTTCATTCCAGTCCTCCTTTTTGAGTGCCTTGCTGATGTAACTGCGGTAAGTTTGCACGGTGTTGTCGGAATTGATTTCTAAAGGCATATCCACTTTTTTCGCTCCTAAAGTGTAAGGCTGCAAAACACCATCCTTTTCCTTTTGGAAATAGGCAGTGGCCGTGATATAAGGGGCTATGTCTCCATTGAAATAGCTGCTGATCATGCAGGCCTTGATATTGTCTTTCACCGACCACAACGCCATCGATTTGCTTCTTTCCACATAGCCAAGGAAGAAATCGCCCGTTACGGAATACACACGCATGGCGAAGGTGTCGTATTCGTTCCCTTCGTCGTGCTGGAGGCGTAAGGGGCAGCACGTTCTCAACAGCTTGGCTCCTTCCTGGTTTGTCTGGCTGCGATGGGTTAGGCCTTTCACGTTGAAAGTGTAACGGCCTAACGTGCTGTTTTCGTAAAGCACCATATTCTCCATGTCCCTCAACCTTGTTTCTTCCAGTTCCTTTTGGATGGCTTGCCGCTCTTCGTCCAACTTTTTCCTTATTTCCTCACGCCTGGCCTGTCGCTCGGCTTCCTTTTGCTTTTCTTTCTCTGCATTATGAAATCCAATGAGTGCAAATCCAATGAAAAGCAAAACAACTATTATTAAAAAAGTCATACTGCTTTGATTTTGAGTTAGTTCCGCAAAGATAGGGATTTCGTTTCGTCAAGTTACATTTTTGCTGAAAAAGGTAACATAAGAGCATTTTCATGAGGTCACGAAAAAGATAAAAGCCCGCACCACGAGGGCGCGGGCTTCGAGTCGCATTCCGCGTTGTCAAACGATAGTCATACGACCGATAACAGTTCACGACCGATCTGGTGCATTCCGTCAACGATACGCTGGCGTTGCTCAGGGCGTGGGTGGCGCAGGCCGTTGGCGTAGTGCGAAAGTTGCCGCTGGTTGATGCCCGTGGCACGGCTCAAAGCCGCGATGGTGGCGTAAGGCTCACAGGCGTGGATGAGGGCGGCTGCCGAAATGTAGTGGTATTCAAGTTCGTAGTCGCCGTCGGCGAGCCATTGCGGCACCTCGTCGCCGTCGGCCAGCATGCCTTCCACGTGGAAGCGCAGCGTGTCGGCCACTTCATTCTTCAGTTCGCGGATGTCCTTGGCCGCAATCACCACCGCGCCCGGCACATTGTCGCCGAGGCTCGCGCTGAAGTTCTTGTCGGCCCATTCCACGAACACCTTTATTGTTTCTTTCCTGTCCATATTGTTGTTGTTTTGAGTTGGGTTGTTTCTTGCTTTGTAGGCAGGGTAGTCACTTCCACCCTGCCTGTTTCCAGATGCTGTTGAGGTTGAACTGGTCGAGGGTCTCGCTTTCCTTGCCTCTCACGGTCACTTTCCCCGGTTTGGTGGGGTGCTTGAACTGGCGGTGGTCGCCCTTCCAATAGACCAACTTCCAGCCGTCGGCCAAGAGCATCCTGATCACTTCGATTACCTTGTATCTTTTCATATTTCCTATCGTTTGACGCTGCAAAGATAGTAAAAATACTATCATCACAACAAAAAAATCGATTTTTTTCAAAAAAAGTGCATTTTTTTCATTGAGGCACAAAAAACCTCCGCAATTCAGGCGAATCACGGAGGAAAAACAATATAAAGTATGAAACACAACTCAATCTTGCGTATCGACGGGTGCCCATCCATTGAGGGTGGCCAGCTCGTCAAGCTGCTGCTCGGCGGCTTCGCGGGTGCAACTTTGCAGGCGGTAAGACTTGGGCAGCGAGATTTGGAGCCGTGCGGCCACTTGCGGCGTAAGCGGGATGTTCTCGTCCTGGTCCACCACCAGCACCTGCAGGCTGTAGCCATTCAGCGTTTCGCGCACATAGAAGCGGTAACGCTCGTTTTCGGGGTCAATGTATCTTTTCATGGTTCTCCTTATTATATAGTTGCTCGAATACGCCAACAGGCAGCACGGCCATCTTGCGGGGGATGGACCTTGCCGTCCACCTCGTCGCTGTAAAGTGTCACCACTTCCTTGTCTATTTGGATCCAATGCATCTTCATGGCTTCAGGAACTCCTTTAATAATAGATATACGATCAAGCCCACGGCAAAGACAATGGCCACGCCGATGACGGTGCCATTGTCCTGCCTGGCTTCCGAGGATTTTTCTGTCTTTTGTGCCGACTCCGATTCGGTTTTACAGACCGCTGTGCTGTCGGCTTGCGACAACGATTGTTCCGACTGCGTGCGCTCGGCTTCGATGTCGATGCTCTTCACCGCTCCCATCCTTCCAATGTCATTCCTTGCAGGACTTGTGCGATTGGAATCTATTGGAAGGAAGGTGGTTGATGGAGCGGTCGAGAGCGGACTTCCCGTCTCAGGCTTCCCAAGGCCATGTGGTGTATAATCTTGTGGCGGATAAAACTCAATCTTGACATTGTGCCGTTCGGAGATGGTGCTGCTCAGGCTATCGACTCTTCGCAGCACCACTCCTATCTCATCGGCATATTGGCGAGACTGCGAGGTCTTGGACTCCAAGTTCGCACGGCAGCCGCTGAGAAGGCATACCAAAACCAATATCATTATGAACAGAAAATGCTTCATTTTACAAACTTTTGATATTCAGCACCAGCATCGAAACACGGGCAGGCCTTGTTGGCATAGTCGCGATGGCCGCTCACTTTGACGATGGCGGGGAAACACGACTTCAGTATCTGAATCAGCGTGGAGAGGCTCTTTTTTTGCGCCTCGGTGCGTGTATCGGCCGGCTTGCCGTACTTGAGGCCACCAACATAGCAGATGCCGATGGTGTTCTCGTTGTGGTTGGTGGTGTGTGCTCCTTTTGTCGCCATCGGGCGACCCACTTCGATAGTGCCGTCAAGATTGATGACAAAGTGATAGCCGATGTCCTTCCAACCGTTGCCTTGCACATGCCACCGTTTAATGTCGGCAGCCTTGAAGTTCTTTCCAGCTTCGGTGGCCGAACAATGGACAATGATTTCATTGATGGGTCTCATGGCTCCCTCCTTTCAAGTTCTTTGGTGGTGGTGTGGATGGTGATGAAAATCACCAAGTCGGCCACAAACAGCAATGCCGTGACCACGACGAATGCCGTCAGGCACCAATGGTAGCCGAACGAATAGGCCAGCACCAACAGCTGTTGTGCGATGCGGATGATGGATAAGATGATGAATAATGCGCTCATTGTTTTATGTTTTGTTTTAGTTGTTCTCGGCGATGAGATGACATTTTCTCATGGTCGTAGCCGCAGCATGGACACACAGTCCAATGCAGGTGTGCGTCAAACTCATGGCCACACATGCGGCACTTATATGGAATCTCATTGTTGGCCATGGCGTTTCATTTGTTCTTCACGCTGTTTGGCGTGCTCGATTTTGCTTTGCAGGGCTGCAAACACATCGTGCATCTTGCTTTGCTCGATGTGCTCGTTGTCCCGAGGGTTGTCGTTGTTAAGCATGAGCATGATGTTCTGCCGAGCCTTCAGTGGGTCGTAAGGCTCGGCGCTTGAGCCGCTATCCTCCAGCACCAACGGATATTGGCTTTTCAGCCATTGTTGCACGCCCGCCCACCACAACATCACCTCGTTGGCGAATTGCTTCGACACGCCCCGACGATGATCGCCAAGGTCGCCAAGGGCTCTGCGCACCATATCGGGGTTGCCCTCCAGCCGATAGCCGTAAACCAGCGAGTCGGCATGGAAGTAGTCGCCGAAAGTGATGTCATCAAGATAGGAGTTCACACGGGTCGGATTCACTATGTCGCACGGCAGTGTGTCGAGCACAAAGGCCAACCGTCCGCAAAAATCGGATAGTTGCCAGGTCTCAAGCCGGATGCGTTTTTTATCGGCGGTCAAGAAAACGCCTTTCCCTTCATACCGCAGTCCCGTCATACGGCAAAACAGCACGAAAAGCATCTCCTCACGGGTAAGCTGTTCGTTCATCAGCGAGGCGATGATGGCAAGTTGCTCTTTTGCCACCTCATTCCAATTTCTCGGTATGGTCAAATCGATTCTCATAGCGTGTCAATGATATGGCCTGCGTTGAAATCCACACCAGGCAGGGTTCTACAATCCGATTCGGCAAAGCAGGGGAAGTCAGAGATATTATCGAGCATGATGGTTCGTGCACCAATGGCCGACT
Organism: Bacteroidales bacterium; assembly: GCA_017460915.1. Taxonomy (GTDB): domain Bacteria; phylum Bacteroidota; class Bacteroidia; order Bacteroidales; family F082; genus Limimorpha. Next base: position 15,856 of record JAFUAA010000039.1, read on the forward strand.
TGGTTGCTTGCAACTGGTCTTCCATGAGGCAGGCAGCCGCCACACTCTGAAGCCTGAAAACGGCTTGCCGTTGCACTTCGCTGAGGTTGCCTTCGCGATATAGGCCACGGAGTCGCACTATCTCAGCTGTTGAAACATAGCTTCCGGCAACGTCCATCATCCCTACGCTTATGTTCATCAGGCATGAGTGGAAGTCACCCCAATGCCCCGTATAGTTGGACTTGAATGGTAGATGCTGGCGAAGCATCTTAAGCGTTGGAAGAAAAGCCACCGTGAGATAGGCGAATTGCTCGGTTCCGCGCCAATCATCATAAGGGGCGCCACTTCCACTTCTCTTCATCAAGAAACCCACCAAGGCATCGCTGTCGCCATCAAGCCTTTCCAGCAGGCTTCGCATTAGGTTGTCGCGGCGTTGCGACGAAGCGGCGGCCATGTCCTGGTTCTGCTGCACCACCATGCCCGCTTCGCTCAGTTGCAGGTTCATTTCGTCGCCGAAAAGCAGGTAGGCTTTCGTGGCAATCACCCGCTTCACCCGCAAGCGCAATGCTTCGTGAGGGTCGTTCCCTGAGACCTCGATTTCAAGCAAATCTTCCAAGTCGCTGCCGATGATTTCATCCGACACCCATTGCTGGGCGCGGTTCATGAAGTCGTCGAGCCGAGTACTGTCAAGCCTCAGGTTGACCGACGGTAGCAGCTTCTGTATTTCTTCTATTCCGTTGAGTATCATTGCGCGTAAGTGTTAGTCGATTCTTGTTTGCCGCTCTTGTTTTGGTCGAGCGTGGTGAAGATATACTCAGGCAGCACCACGGCAATGTCTTTGTCCCATCCGTTGATTTGCTTGACGATGGAGAAAGGCCGCAACACCAAGTCGATGAAGGGGCGCATCTGTGCCTGCTTCATCAGGTAGATTTCACGGATGTTGGAGCCGCTGAGGCTGTTGGAGTTCTTTCCCGGCACGGCTCCGATAAGGCTAGGATGAACGCCCATCGCGTAGGAGATGATGTTGGCCACGGTTTCGTAGTCCGTCAGGAACTCGCCTTCCTTGATGGTGTCCTGGATGGTCTCCACCGTGATGTATTTCTCCTCGGTGTTGCCGTTTCCCGTCATTTCTTTCAGCACGGTCATGGCCTTGCCTTGGTTCTCGGCGCCGCAAGCCCAGTCGTTCAGCTCCTTCACCACCTTTTTCTTGAACACCTTGCGAGCGGCGATGTCATCCTGTGCGATGCCTTCCTGCACCTCGCGGTACTGGAAGTATTTGTCGGCCACATAGATGATGTGACGGATGCCAAGGTTGTGTTCCATGATGGCCGACTTCAACTCGGGAATGCCTTTGATTTGGTCGTACCATCCGGAGCGAAACACCGAATACCAGTTGGGATAGGAATAGTAAGGTCTGCCAGGGCAGGGCAGATACAGCGCCATGCAAACGCGCTTGTAAGCCTTGGCCTTCAACTGCGTTTGGATGTCACGCACGGCGGCGTATTCATCGATGACATACGATTTCTCAATGTCCTCTTTTGCGGGGATGCTGCCGGGCGACTTATCCCACTTCGCGGAATAGAGCATCCATTTGATTTGGTCGTTCTTATCCAAGCCCCATCTCGAAAACATGGCATCGCGGTGCAGCATCCTCTTGATGCCCTTGAAGTCCTTGTCGAAGATGAACAAGGGGAAGGAATTGGCGAAATAGCTCAAGTCCGTGAGCATTTCGAGCGTCAGTTGAGGCACATTGTTCTCAAGGAACCAATCATACTCCTTGCCTTCCGTCACTTCTGCCCAGTCGCGGATTTTGCCGTCTTCGTCGCGCTTCAGTCGGGCCAACTTCGGGCCGTTGCCATAGCACACGCGGGCGTTGAAGTCCGAGTTCGTCCCGATGATTTCCACGCGCTCAATCATTTCCATCACCGTTTGCGGAAGCAGGTTGTGCAAGCCCCACGGGGCAACCCGATAGTTATTGTCCTCGATGATATTGAGGTTCTTTTCGTCGAAAAGCGTGGGCGTTTCGGTCACGAGGAGAGCTTGTGCTTTCGTCAGCAGGGCGGTCTGCTCACCAATCCAAACGATGTTGTCCTCGCTCATAGCACAACCTCCTTTCCGGCAAACTCCTTGATGGTGTCGAGGATGACCGTTGAAACCTGTCCCGTTGTCAGGTTTTTGATGTTCATGGTGTCGCCCTCCGAGTGCATTGAGGTACACACCGCTCTATCTTCATGCACCCAGTGTCCATCCTTCGATGCCCATGTGATGCTGAACTCCTCAAGTTGTGGAGCCACTTCAAACAAGACTCCTTGGCGTATCTTATCCATTTTTGAAAGATTTGAGGCAAAAATAGTTTCGGTCTTCCAAATCGGAGTGACAGAAATATCGCCGCCTGCGGCGTCACGGGGGACTTGCAGGCGGCGAAAAATTTTTGCCGAAAGGTTGTCAATTTTTGAAATATTCAAAAATTTGTGTTTCAGTCTGTTGAATTTCAAAAAACGAGCGAAGCGAGTTTTTTTTCTGTCGGAAGACCCCGCGCCGCCCTATGGAGTTTTGGCCGATTGGGTGCGCCCTTTTGCGAAATATGCCGTGGGTTGGGGACTCCGTGGGCAACAAAAAGGCGCGGGGCAATTGCCCCGCGCCTTGATTTAGATGGTTACCAGCCTCTATACCGTCCGATGTGCTTCCACCTCGTCACGGATTTTTATCAAGTCGCCCAAGATGAGTGCCATCTTTTGGGTGGCCGAAACAATGATTTTGTCTTCTCTCGGACTATTGTCGCATAAATGAGGATGGGTGGCCGACACCCAGACAAGTTCGCAAACGCCCTCGCTCAAATCGCTGATGAATGCATCAATGGTGCTGTCATTCGGCAACGGGCTCTCTTCGATCCAATTTGCAAGGGTCGGAATGTCGCTTATCTTCAGACTATTCATTGCACACCTCCTTCCTGCAATTCGGTGATGAACTGCTTGCCTTGGTCGATGAGGACTTGCAGGGCTTCGCGCTGCGTCTCGAGGTTGGCCACCCACTCCGCCATGAAGGTGGTGATTTCGAGTTTCGTCATCATAGCGCACCTCCTTCCGCCTTGATGGTCCTGATGCTGCACCGCCAGCCGATGCGCCGCGCGTGATTGCGCACGAAGCGTTCCACATACTCGTCGTCCGCCCTGGTGATGATGTCCTTCCGGGCGTGCCCGTCGGGGCTGAAAAGGCGTGCCCGCTTCGGGTAGCCGTTGGTGTTTGTTGCGGTCTCTCCCGCCGCCTTTCTGTTGTGTTGCATAATATGTAGTAATTTGAACATTGCGGCGCAAAAAAAGCGGTGCGCCACTTCCCGCTGTTCAAGTCTTACTACTGGACCGACACGGCCATTACGACCGCATCACGGGGTTGGCGCACCGCCATATCTGAGACCACACCTGCAGGCATAAAAAATGCCCGACTTGCAGCGCAATCGGACGGACTTTCCGCCCAGTAGTATAACTTGAACGCCGCAAAGATACGGCTTTTTTCGATTGTGCAAGAAAAAAGTGGATTTTTTTCGTTGGCTATGAAAAAAGGAAAAGCCCGCACCGGTGAAGGCACGGGCTTCGAAGCATAGTCTTAATGCTCGTCAAAACAAACAGACGCTGCTTAGTTCACGCCCAAGGTTAGTCACACCCTCTTGGATGCGGGCCACCGTCTTTGCCGACGGGCGGCTTTGGCCTGTCACATAGTGGCTCAGTTGGTGGCGGTCAATCCCCGTCAGCCGTTGCAGTCCGGCAAGGCTGATGATCTTGCTGTAGTATTGCAGGAAACTCACCGTGTCGTAGCGGAAAGTGAACTCCAATTCGGGCACTTCCTTGCCGTCTTGTGCCCAAAATTCCTTCATTTCATCGTAACACTCGTAGAAGTCCTCCATCGCTTCCTTCACATTGTCACCATATCCAGAAACCATTCCGATTGGATTGGTGTCGGTACATACGGCAAACAGTCCATCGCTGCCCACCTCGATAAATGCTGTCAATTTCATCTTTTCCATTGTTTCTTGTTTTTGAGGTTGTTTATTGAATCGGGAGTGTTAGAGTTTCACTCCCGATTCGTTTTCGATTGTCGATAGTGTCCCGTTGGGAACCTCTTTTGCGCCGTGCCTCGGTATGGGGAAGTGCTTGTTCGTAATCGGGCTGAACCAGATGTCGTGCCTCTTTCCGTGCTTCACGAACCAGCACCCGGCGGCTTTCAGTTTTCTTCCAAGTTCATTTACTTTCATTGCGTTTTGTTTGTTTTGACTCTGCAAAGATACACATTTGTGTATTACTACGCAAGAAAAAAATGATTTTTTTCAAAAAAATGCATTTTTTGGGGAAACGACGCAATCGTCAAGCATAGATATACTTGCCATCATCATAGGGTTTCCGTATGCACCCAAGTATTAATGTGTCCATGGCATCGGTGCCATCGGTACGCAGTTCGTAGGGAAGCGTGGCAGGACTTTCGGGTGTCTTTTCCCCTGACTTATCCTTGCGAAAACCAAGGGTGTTGATGGTGTAGCCCGTCAGAGGGATGGCTTGGATAAGGTCAACATTGTTATCCTTATTCAGCATGGGGAACAATGATTCATCGCCTTGGAACGCATTGTTGATGATAAGGTGTTTTTGGTCGTGGTGCATTGGCGGTCCGAGCTCGTAACCCATGACCGTCCAGTCGTTGTTTTGCAGTTCGTCCGTCACCACAAACACTGCACACGCCTTTCATTGCCGGCCTCCCTCCTCTTTGCTTTTCGCGTCCTTTTGGATGAAATAGCTGACGGTTGCGAGCAACACTTCCTTGAAGGGTTGGTTTTGCTCGGCAAACGAGACAATCATTTCAAGCATGTTCTCGAAGGAGGCTTCTGCGCTTCCTACCATTCTGCGTTTCTTGTTGATTGCAATGACTATGAACTCGTTGCAATCGTTGAGTTTGGCTTCACGGAGCCAACCACTGATTTCTGCGATTTTCTCTTTATCCATAATGATTTGATTTTGAGGGTTATGTTATTCGGTGATTTCTCCTTTGAGTTTTAGGAATTCATTTCGGGTTATATTGAGTTCTTTCCTCAATGCTTGCAAAGCACGGATGTCACCTATCTCGCCAGTTAGGAGTATGTTGTCGAGTTCGGCTATATAGCGTCTCAACGGGTCAAAGCCCCAGGGCATAGCAACCAATTTTCCGTCATTGTCTTTCATCATTTCAATGTCATGCCATCTAGTCAGGGCTTGGAAACTTGCTATAGTTTTGTCAAGCGCTTTGTGACTCATCTTTCGCCTCCTTCCTTGGTGATTTCGACTTGGAAGTTGTCTTTGAGGTACGTGAAAAGGACGTCACGATACAATCCTTTGGGGTTGCGCGTTTGCAGCATCCATGACCTTACGGTTTCGATAGAGTTCTTGCACATTTCGGACATTTCGAGTAGGATTTTGTTTCGGGTTGCCGTGTCCGCTTCATTCCAAAACTCCTTTAAGCTCTTTTTTTGCATTGTTTGTATTTTTAATTGTGTTTTCGTCTGCAAAAGTAGAAAATTACTTGCGATATTCGCAAGAAAATTCTGCTGAAATCGCAAATAATTTTGCTGAAATCGCAAAACAATCTGAATATCAATAAATTAAATTTGCACTATGGAAATTAAAGAAAACATCAAGAAAATTCGTCTCGCAAAAGGCATGACCCAAGAACAATTTGCCGAGGTTCTACACCTTGACCCTTCTGTCATCAGCAAAATGGAAAGTGGAGAAAGGAAAATCTACGCAGATGATTTAATCAAGTTCGCTGAACTCATCGGCGAAGATGTAACCTATTTCTATACATATCCAAAAAGATATGTTGATTCCGAACTAGTCAACGCGCCCGAAAGAATATCCGTGACTTTTGAGGTTTCGCCAGACAAAAGGGATATTCTACTGAAACTCGTGACTGGTCAAGACCCATGCGACTTGCGAATATCGCAAGAAATATGAATCTAACGCAAGTGATTAAATCTGAATACCATGGACAATGAAATCAAATCGCTAAACGACATTCCTTCTTACCTGTTCTACAACAAAAAGGATAGCAACAACGAAAATGATGAAGCGGCCTATGTTCCCATCATTATCAAAGATGAGGAGCCGAGCTTTGTTGGCATGTATGCCATGTCATACAAAAACGGCATCCTAAACCCTGACAAGTTCCTTTTCAAGGTTGAAGGCGACACATACGAAGAGGTTGCGCAGAAGTTGGCAAGTGCATTCAACAAACTACCAGTGAGCAATCGCATTGAAGGAGTTTTCTGGAAAAACAAGAAGGGCGCACCAAAACAGGTTGGGTTTGACATGGGATAATGGGAAACATAAAAATAAGGTTTAAAGTGAAAATGTGTAACAACAATAGCGATATTATGTATAATACTTTTTTGGTGTTGTTAAATTACCATAGATAATTGGTTGTTGAGTTTTAGGAACAGCAGGTTCAGGGAGTTCACAATCATGCTCTCGGACTTCGAATAGCAAAGCCCTCTCCGCTTGAACCTCGCAAGGTAGTGCCTTATCCTGCAA
>JAFUAA010000040.1 GCA_017460915.1 Bacteroidales bacterium
CCACCTCGTTTGTTTTTCATCGGAAGGTGGAATTATTTGGAGCAACCTTGGTAAAAGTAAACAATAATTGAAGTTAGGAATACCCGTTCTCCCGAATTTGCAATTCGGAAGCCATGAGCATCAGCATTTGCAATGCGAAACAAAGGCTTGTGCGGTGTATGGCAAATCCGTTGGAACGGATTCCCGTAATTTCACTTCGTAAGCCACTCGATGGCTTTGGCATAGCCTTCCAACCCCATGCCGTAGATCCATTTTTTGCATGCCTCGGCCGTATACGAATGCCGACGGTAGGGTTCGCGTTTGGTGATGTCCGAGATGTGCACTTCCACGACGGGAACGCCGATGGCGCGAATGCAGTCGGCCAAGGCAATGGAGGTGTGGGCATAGCCTCCGGGGTTCATGACTACGCCGTCATAGTTTCCATCAGCATCCTGCAGCTTGTCGATGAGGCAGCCTTCATGGTTCGATTGGTAATAGTCCAATTCGTGACCCACGAAACGCTCCTTGAGCTGTGTTAAGTAAATCTCAAACGAAACTGAGCCGTAAATCTCAGGCTCACGTTTGCCCAAAAGGTTGAGGTTGGGGCCGTTGACGATGAGGATTCTCATGGCTGTATTTTTTTGCAAAAATAGTCTTTTTTGTCGCTTGAATGGCATTTTTTGCACGAAAACTTGCTTTGTATCAAATCTTTTTATAATTTTGTTGCGCTAAATTTTGCAGCCATGAAGATCATTACATTAGGCAAGACCAATCTGAAGGTGAACAAGAACGGATTTGGTGCCCTTCCCATCCAGAGAATCACGGAGAAGGAAGCGGTTTACCTCTTGCACAAGGCCTATGACAACGGTATCAATTTTTACGACACGGCGCGTTTTTACACCGACAGCGAGGAGAAGATTGGCGCGGCTTTCAACGACCGCCGCAACAAGGTCGTCATCGCCTCGAAGACAGGAGCCACCACAGTTGAGGACTTTTGGAAAGATCTGCACACCACGTTGCGGAATTTGCGGACCGACTATCTCGATTTGTATCAGTTCCACAATCCCGACTATTGCCCGCGTCCTGGCGACAAGCAAGGGCTTTATGACGCCATGAAGGTGGCCAAACGCCAGGGAAAGATTCGGTTCATCGGCATCAGCAACCATCGTCAAGCGGTGGCTTTGGAAGCCATTGAACGCGATTGCTACGATACGCTTCAGTATCCATTTTCCTACCTCTCGTCAGAGGAGGACCAAAAGATTGTGGAGTCTTGCTATAAGCACAACATGGGCTTCATCTGCATGAAGGCGATGGCAGGCGGCCTCATCAACGACTCGGCCTTGGCCTATGCCTTCCTCAACCAGTTCGACCACGCCTTGCCTATTTGGGGCATCCAGCGCGAGAGCGAATTGGACGAATTTATTTCGTATCAAGACCATGAGCCCGAGCTTTCGTCATCGTCATGGCGCAAAATAGAGAAGGATCGTGCCGAACTTTCGGGTGAGTTTTGCCGAGGCTGCGGGTACTGTATGCCTTGCACGGTCGGCATTCAAATCAACGACTGCGCTCGCATGAGCCTGTTGTTGCGTCGTGCTCCTTTGGAGGTCTATCTTACTGAGGAATGGGCCGAGAAGATGAATCTGGTCGAGAAATGCAAACATTGCAATGCATGCCGAGACAATTGTCCATATGGCTTGGATACGCCTGCACTTCTGGAGAAAAACTACACTGATTTCAAGGAGTTTTGGGCCAAGAGACAGGCTGGTGCATTGTAATCTTCTTTATTCGAAAAACGCAAAAAACGATGTCCGTCAAATGATTTTGGCGGGCATCGTTCGGCTTAGGTTAGACTACTTGCAGTTACTTTTTGGCAGCTTTCTTGGCTGGAGCCTTCTTAGCTGGTACTGTTTTTGCCTTTGGTGCTTCGGCCTTCGGTGCATTCTTCAGGATGTCGCACATGAAATCCCAGAACATCTGGACGGTAGCGATTTCGCAACGCTCGTCGGGCGAGTGCACGCCGCGCAGGGTGGGACCGAAGCTGATCATGTCCATGCCCGGAATCTTGTCGCCGATGAGGCCACATTCCAAGCCAGCGTGGATGGCTCTGACTTTCGGGTCTTTCTTGAAGCGTTCCTTGTAGCATTTCACAGCCACGTCCAAGATGGCGCTGTTGGGGTTAGGCGACCAGCCCGGATAGCCGTCGGTGTGCTCCACATCGGCATCGGCGAGGCTCCATACGGCTTCCACCATGTTGGCGATGTCCTGTTTCGACGACTCGATGCTGCTACGCTGCGAGGTCTGGATGAAGAAATAGCCTTCCTTCTTCTTGCATGAGGCGAGGTTGGTCGAGGTCTCCACGAAGTTCGGGATGGTCTGCGACATGGCGATGACGCCGTGAGGGCAGGCATAAAGGCCGTTGAGCAGGTTGTATTGCGACATTTCGTCAATCACTACATCGGGCTGGATTTCAGCCTCTTCAGCCGTGACTTTCAGCGTAGGCTCGGTCACTTGGTATTCCTGCTTGAAGTGCTTTTCCATGTCGTTCACGTAGTGGAGGAAGTCGCCCACGCTCTCATTGGGGATGTAGACCACAGCTGTAGCTTCACGGGCGATGGCGTTGCGCAGGTTGCCGCCTTGGAAATCGTATAGGGCAATGTCGAACCAAGTGGTGGCTTGCCACAGGATGCGGGTCAGCAGCTTGTTGGCGTTGGCCAGGTTCTTGTTGATGTCGTCGCCGCTGTGACCGCCTTTCAGGCCGCTGACAGTGATGCGGTAAGCCGTTGATTCCTCAGGGGCGGGCTCCAGTTCGTACCACACCTTCACGATGGTGTCCATACCGCCTGCGCAGCCGATGAAGATTTCGCCTTCGTCCTCGCTGTCGAGGTTGAGGAGGATGCGGCCCGTGAAGTCCTTCGGGTCGAGTTTCATGGCGCCGGTCAGGCCTGTCTCTTCGTCAACGGTGAAGATGCATTCAAGTGGACCGTGTTCCACTTTCGGGTCGGCGATGACGGACAAGGCCGCAGCCACGCCGATGCCGTCGTCGGCGCCGAGGGTGGTGCCGTTAGCGTGCAGCCACTCGCCCTTGATGACGGGCTCGATAGGGTCGTTCTCGAAGTCGTGCACTTTGTCGCCGTTCTTCTCGCACACCATGTCCATGTGGGCTTGCAGGATGACGGTTTGGCGGTCTTCCATGCCCTTGGTTGCGGGCACGCTCATGATGATGTTGCCGCACTCTTCCTTGACATAGCTGATTTTATGGTCTTTGGCCCATTTTTCAAGGTAAGCCACCATTTTGGCTTCCTTTTTCGACGGACGCGGCACGCCGAGGATGCCAGCGAACTCGTTCCAAATGCCTTTCGGCTGGAGTTTTGTGATGTCGTTGCTCATAATGTTATTGTTTTAGTTGATGTATTGTTTCCATTGGATTCTCAGATTTGAACACCGCGTTGCCCGCCACCAGCACATCGGCGCCGGCCTCGAACAAGGCTTTGGCGTTCTGCGTGTTCACGCCGCCGTCCACTTCGATGAGGGCAGAAGCGTTTTGTTCATCCATCATCAAACGCAGTTTGCGTATTTTTTCGTATGTGCGCTCGATGAATTTCTGTCCGCCAAAACCCGGGTTGACCGACATAAGCAGCACCAAGTCCAAGTCGCCGAGGATGTCCTCCAACACCGCGACGGGCGTGTGCGGATTGAGCACCACGCCAGCCTTCAGCCCGAGGGTCTTGATTTTCTGCACGGCACGGTGGATGTGGGCGCAAGCCTCGAAGTGGAAGGTGATGATGTCGGCACCAGCTTGGGCGAAGGCCTCGAAATACTTGTCGGGCTCCACAATCATCAGGTGGACATCCAAGGGTTTCTGTACTTTCTTCTTAATCGCCTGAATGACAGGGATTCCGAAGGAGATGTTGGGCACGAAGCGACCGTCCATTACATCGCAGTGGAACCAGTCGGCCTCGCTTCGGTTGACCATCTCGATGTCGTTTTCCAAGTGCAGGAAATCGGCGGAGAGTAGGGAAGGGGCAATCAATTTCATAGTTTGCAGTTATCAGTTGATCAGTTATAGGGCTGTCATGGTTGCAGAGCCTGTCGAAGCACCGTGGCAGCCGTGGACATTATTGTTGATGCAAAGGTATGAAAAAAAGATGGAATTTGAGGCAATGTTTTTCTTTGTCGTTCCCATATTCCCGAATTTGTGTATTTTTGCATTCACAAAAACGAAATAATTATGTGCACTTATCCGATTTCATTAGACGAGGGTTTAGTCATGCAGGCGGAAAATGTCTTGCAGATTAACGAGTCATTTCAGACATGGCTTCAGCAACAGGTCGAAATGTGGCTTTTGGCGCAGGTAAATTGTCAGAAACAGTCTCGTCCCCTTCATAGCAAACTTTCTGATGATGAATTGGCTGAACGATTAAAAGGCTATCCGTTGCTAGAAGAAAGAGACTTTCCAGACTTGGCAGCCGAGGACTATGGCACATATCTCAAGTCTCACAGCGGTCAACTTCCTAAAGGTTTGGAGCAATGGCTGAAAACAATGTCTATCAACGCGAAATCGTGGAGGTGCCTTTTGTGCTTCCCGATGGAAAAGTGTTGCCCCATCCAGCGCTGGTCATTTCATGCGACGACCTGCAAACGATTGAACAATGGCTTTTCTATGCTGTGCTCGTTTCCTCAAAGAATATCATTCCAGAATTGACTATCCCAATCCAATCTGAATGGCTTTCGTCGCCATTGCCGAAAGCATCTTATTTTGTCACGCACATTGTCAATTCATTCAATGTCACTGATGTGGTTTCACGACACAATTGTTTTTTGCGTCAACCCTATTTTGATCAGGTAGTTGACAAAATTATCTCTAATGTTGTTGACGGCGACTTTTAATGTCATAGTATTGTCCATCTGACTTTATTGAAAATACGCATCATTTTAGCAGAAGACTTGAAAAAAGTGTAAACTTTCTTTACACCTATAAAGAACTTTTACACTTTTTTTGAATGGGTAAATTTTGTAATACATTGGCTTTTAATAATTTGTAAATTTGGCATGGAGATTGCTCTGCCAAAATGCAAGTTTAATTATCAACCACTAAAATTACAGTATTATGGCGAAGAAATCATTCTTGACAGCACTGCTCGTTTGTTTGGCAGTGCTGGGCGCGAAGGCGCAAAACATCAGTGGTCGTGTGGTGGACGAAACCGATGCGCCTATCCCTTATGCTACCGTCGTGGCGATGCAACTGCCCGACAGTACTTTCCTCGGTGGCGTGACTACCGACAATGATGGCCGCTTCGCCTTCGACTTGGCTTGCGACCTGCTTAAAATCAGTTTTGTGGGTTATGAGCCGAAGTTCGTTAGTCATCCCAAAGGTCAGTTGGGAACACTGAAAATGAACGTCGTTTCCTCGCAACTTCAAGAGGTGACCATCGCGGCCAAGCGGCCCGAAATCACCAGCCTGCCCGATAGGACGGTGGTCGGGGTGGAAAGCACCTTGCTCTCGTCGAGTGCCGATGGCATCGATTTGTTGCGCAAAACGCCCGGCCTCTTGGTGGATGGGCAGAACAACCTCTCCGTCATTGGGCAAGGGTCGCCCATCGTTTACATCAACAACTGGCGCGTGTATTCGATGGACGAGGTCTATAACCTGAACCCGCAAAACATCAAGTCCATCGAAATCATCCACAATCCATCCTCGCAATATGAGGCCGATGCCACCGCCATCGTGAAAATCGTCACGCTGCGGCGCAACGACGACTTCTCAGTACGTTTAGGTGGCACGGTGACCAAGGCGCGGCGTTGGAGCGAGCGTGCCTTTGCCGATGTCACCTTCTCGAAAGACAAGTTTTCGTCCAACCTCTATTACGGCTTCAATGGGAGGAATACACATACCATCAACAACGAGGATGTGATGGGTTACTCAATGATGGAGCATCGTGCCTACAACCTCTCGGAAAACCAAGGCCACAACGCAAAATTGATGCTGGAATATGCTTTGACCCCGAAAATCACCCTCGGTTTGCAGAGCATCGACAACTTGAACAATAGCACAAGCCTGCGCGAGCAAAGTACCCATTTCGTAGGTGAAAATCACACGGATTTCAAGACCGAGACCAACACCGACGGCAAGAGCCTGCGGAGCAACAATACGCTGTTTTTCAATTACAACATTGACAGCCTCGGCCAGAATCTCACAAAGGCTACGGCAACACGGACATTTATGTGGGCAAGGCAGACTACACATTGCCTTTCAGAAACGGCAAGACCACGTTTTCGGCGGGAGCGAAATACTCCTTGATTCAGACGGACAACCATGTTGACCTGACTGGAACCAACAACCTCTTGCAGCACTGCCATTCCGACGAGTCGAACGCCGCCGCCTACGCCAGCGTAGCACACAATTTCTCCGACAAGTGGTCGGCCACTGTCGGACTGCGATTTGAGTATGTGGATCGTCACAACTATTTGAACGACGTTCCCCAAGTGGACTACACGAAACCCGGACTTTTCCCGAATGCCACGGTGCAATACAAGCCCGCCCCAGGCTATGCGATAGGCGCGTCCTACTCAAAGCGCATTGTCCGTCCTTCGTTGGGATGCCTTGAATCCCAGCATGTACATTGATTCATTGCTCATCACCCAAGGCAACCCCAATCTGATTAACACCTACATCCATTCGGCGCAGGTTTTCGCCAGTTTCCCTTTCTCGCTCTCAGTGCGTTTCGGCTACAATTACCTCATCGACCCGATTTACAGGGAACTCTATCAAAGTGCTGACAACCTTGATGTTGGAGAGTTTCGTTACAGAAACGGTGACCACACACAGAACTTTTTTGGCTCCATCGCTTGGAACGGTAACGTCACAAAGTGGTGGTATCTCTATAGTTCCGTCTATTTTGGCAGGAACTAATACGAAAATGAGGAAGACGGCGTCCTGAAACAGAACAACAGGAACTTCGCCATGCTTTCCGTCGGCAACATGCTGACCTTGCCTTACGATGTGAAGTTCAATCTGAATTTCTATTACATGAGTCCTTACCCTTCGGAATGCATCACGCAAAAGGAGATGTGGCAACTTTCGGGTAGTTTGGAAAAGAGTTTCTTGGACAACAACTTGACCGTGAGATTGAGTGCCAATGACATTTTTAACACCATGCTCTATTGGCAGCAGAGTATTCTACGAGGCACTTCGTTGGTCTTTTTTGACAGCGATGGCAGAAACATTATGCTGAATGTCACCTACAAGTTCGGCCAATCGAAAGTGAGACTTAATTCGAGGTCGGTGAGTGAGTGAGGAGGAACGAAATAGATTGTGATTTTTTTGGGAAACAAATCTGGCACAAATCGGAAACAAATATTTATGATAGTTATGTAAGATTGGTTTCCAAAACCCTAACAAAAAGCCCCTCAAAATGATTTTGAGAGGCTTTCTTGATTTTAACCGAGATAACTCTTCAGGATCTTGCTTCGACTGGTGTGTTTCAACCGGCGTATGGCCTTTTCCTTGATCTGGCGCACGCGCTCGCGCGTCAGGTCGAATTTCTCGCCAATCTCCTCAAGCGTCATCGGGTGGCTGCCGTTCAGGCCGAAATACAGGCGGACGACATCCTGCTCCCTTTGCGTGAGGGTGGAGATGGCACGGTCAATTTCTTTTCGCAACGATTCGTACAGAAGCTCGGTCTCGGGCGTCGGGGCTTCCTCGCTTTTCAGCACGTCGTACATGGTGTTGTCTTCATCCTGCACGAGCGGCGCGTCCATCGAGATGTGGCGACCGGCGTTTTTCATCGAGTCCTTCACTTCCTGCTCCGTGATTTCCAGGACCTCGGCAATCTCCTCTGCATTGGGTTCGCGCTCAAACTCTTGCTCTAACTTAGCGTAAGTCTTGTTGATTTTGTTGATGGAACCGATTTTGTTCAGGGGGAGTCGGACAATACGCGATTGTTCGGCCAAAGCCTGTAGGATGGACTGACGAATCCACCACACGGCGTAGGAGATGAACTTGAAACCTCTGGTTTCGTCGAAACGTTGGGCGGCTTTTATCAGTCCCAAGTTGCCCTCGTTGATTAAGTCGGGAAGACTAAGGCCTTGGTTCTGATACTGTTTTGCTACGGAGACCACAAAGCGCAAGTTGGCCTTGGTGAGTTTTTCCAACGCGATCTTGTCGCCTTGCTTGATACGTTGGGCCAACTCGACTTCTTCTTCAGCCGAAATCAGCTCAACCTTACCAATCTCTTGCAGGTACTTGTCTAAGGATGCTGTCTCCCTGTTCGTCACCTGCTTCGTAATTTTTAACTGCCTCATTTACCGTTCATTTAGTTGTTAATAAAGATAGTTTTCGTTTATTGGTTATTGTTACTGTCATTAAATCCGTCAAAGTGGTTTTCGTTGCCTCCGAATAACTCATTCGTGATTTGGAAAGTGTAAATCGACTCCCATTTGGTTTGTTTTTCCATAGTCCACGCTTTTAAATTGAAAAGCCCATTCTCTTGGCTTTCGTTAGAGAGTCGATTCCTAAAAGTGACTTGGGAGGAATCGGAGTATCTAGTAAAGACAATGCTGTCGCAAACACCTTGCAGAAGTTCATCAACCGATTCAACCAACATAGGGTTATAAACTTGGGAATAACCTTCCCATGAAGATAAAACCTTTTGCCCAGATAGAAGCGTGAATCTTTTCAAAGAACCATTGGAGTAGTATGCAATAGAGGAATCAAGATGGATTTCATATTGTCCGTTCCATGCATTATAAGCTACAATTTGCACAGAATCAGCAATCTTGTTTTCAATGTTGTAATTGAAAGTGTATATTGGGTCGAAATGTTTGAAAAAACAAGAATGCATAAGAAAAGTGCTTGTAACCATTGCCAATAAACAGATAACTCGCTTAATCATCGTTTCACAATTTATGGTTTTGAATTATATTCCATAACTATTGAATAGTTGGTCAATTAAACTCGCTTTATTTGGATAAGCTACTTTCAAAGCTGTTTTGAGGCTGCTTGCATTTGTTACAGAACTTATTAAACATTGGTAGAGAGGTTGGACGTTGTTCAAACTCTTGGCGTTTGTTCGGATTTGCAATCCCCTATGTAAAGGCTGGCGGATTCGGAAATCCGCCAGAACTCCTTATGCTAATTAATGTCTACGAGGACCACCGTTGCTGCCATGGTTGCCACCACCGTTGCGGTTGCCGCTGCCATGGCTGCTTCCGCCACGGTTTCCACCGCCATTGCCACGGTTTCCGCCGTTGCCGCCTTTCTTCTCCTCATAGCCTTCTGGCTTAGGCAAAAGGGCGCGGTGCGACAGACGGAGCTTGCCGGTCTTCTGGTCGATTTCGATGAGTTTCACATCGATTTCGTCGCCTTCTTTCAGGCCGGTCTCTTCCATGGTCTCGTAACGCTTCCAGTCGATTTCCGAGATGTGGAGCAGGCCGTCCTTGTTGGGAATGATTTCCACGAAGGCACCGAAAGCCATAATGGAAACAATCTTGCCATGATATACCTCGCCAACTTCGGGCACTTGAACGATGGCCTTGATCTTGGCCTTGCAGGCTTCGATGTCTTCCTTGTTTTGGGAGGCAATTTCCACGATGCCCTTCTCCTCGTCTTCGGTGATGACAATGACAGTATTGGTCTCTTTCTGCATCTCTTGGATGACTTTGCCACCAGGGCCAATGACGGCACCGATCATGTCCTTCGGGATGTACATGGTCTCGATGCGTGGCACGAACTCCTTGTAGTCGCTGCGCGGCTCGGTGATGGTCTTGGCCATCTCGTCGAGGATGTGGAGGCGGCCCTGACGGGCTTGCTCCAAGGCTTCGGCCAGCACTTCGTAGCTCAGGCCGTCCACCTTGATGTCCATCTGGCAGGCAGTAATGCCGTCGCGCGTACCCGTGACCTTGAAGTCCATGTCGCCGAGGTGGTCCTCATCGCCAAGGATGTCGGTCAGGATGGCGTATTTGCCAGTCTCGCTGTCAGAAATCATGCCCATGGCCACGCCAGCGACGGGCTTGCGCATCGGCACGCCGGCGTCCATCAGGGCGAGGCAGCCGCCACACACGGAGGCCATCGAGGATGAACCGTTGGATTCGAGGATGTCGCTCACGATACGGATGGTGTAAGGCATCGTCTCGTCGTGCGGCACCATCGTCTTGAGGGCGCGCTCGGCCAGGTTGCCGTGACCGATTTCGCGGCGGCTGGTGCTTCGTTGTGCCTTGGCCTCGCCAGTGGCAAAGCCAGGGAAGTTGTAGTGCAGAGTGAAGTTCTTGGTGCCTTCCACCACGGCGCCGTCAAGGGTTTGCTCGTCGAGTTTGGTGCCGAGGGTGACGGTGACCAAAGCCTGCGTCTCACCGCGAGTGAACACAGCCGAGCCGTGGGCCTTGGGCAGAATGTCGACTTCGGTCCAGATGGGACGCACCTCGTTGGTCTTGCGGCCATCAAGGCGGATGCGTTCGTTAAGCACGGCGTTGCGTACGGCCGAGCGTTCCACGTCGTGGAAGTAACGCTTGGCCAGAGGCTTGATGGTCTCAAGTTCTTCTTCGGTATATTTTTCAAGGTATTTGTCGAGGATGCCGCTGAAAGTCTCTTCGCGCAGGTGCTTGTCGGCGCAGCCAGTGAGGGCGAAGTCGTAGCACGGCTGGTAGCAGTTGGCTTCGATTTCGGTGCGGAGGTTGTCGTCGTTCACTTCGTGGCAATATTCGCGCTTGGCCTTGTTCACCTGAGCCATCAGGTCGAGCTGGGCTTGGCATTGTATCTTGATGGCTTCGTGGGCGGCTTTCAGTGCGCCGAGCATCTCTTGCTCGCTCACTTCCTTGCATTCGCCTTCCACCATGCAAATGTCTTTCATCGAGGCGGCCACCATCAGTTCGAGGCGGGCGCTCTCCATTTGTTCGAAGGTCGGGTTGATGACATATTCATCGCCGATGAGGGCCACGCGCACTTCCGAAATCGGGCCGTGGAAGGGAATGTCGCTCACGCAGATGGCTGCCGAGGCGGCCAGAGCGGCGAGGGCATCAGGGGTCTGTTCCTTGTCGTTCGACAGGAGGTTGACCTGGACGATGGTCTCGGCGTGGTAGTCGTCGGGGAAGAGGGGACGCAACGCGCGGTCGATGAGGCGCGAGATGAGTACTTCATAGTCGGAAGGCTTGGCCTCACGCTTGAAGAAGCCGCCGGGGAACTTACCCGTGGAATAATACTTTTCCCTGTAATCCACTGACAGCGGGAAGAAATCGGTTTCGGGAGCCACTTCGGTGGCTGAGCAGACGGTGGCAAGCAACACGGTGTCGCCGCAACGCAGCATCACCGAGCCGTCGGCCTGCTTGGCATAACGACCGGTGTTGAGCGTAATCTCCTGGCCGTTAGGCATGTGAATGGTTTGTGAAAATCCTTGAGGACCCATGATTTTGAATTTTTTACTGTTTTCTCTTAGCGTTTAACGTAATGAATGGGTAATTTGACAAATAGCAAAAAAAGGCAATGCGACATTGCCTTTTTCTGCTTTCGGTTGAGCATCCGGAAAGCCTTACTTTCTGATGCCCAGTTCCTTAATGATGTTACGGTATCTTTCGATGTCGGTTCTCTTCAAATAATCGAGAAGTTTTCTTCTCTTACCTACTAAGCCAACCAACGCGCGTTTGGCCGCCACATCCTTGTGGTGCACTTTAGTTTGTTCAGTCAAATGCTTGATTCTGTAGGTGAACAAAGCGATTTGGCCTTCTGCTGAACCAGTATCGGCAGCGTTCTTGCCGTATTGGCTGAAAATCTCTGATTTCTTTTCTGCAGTTAAATACATAATTCTCTTCTTTTTACGATAAATTTGTTTCTCTAAACGGGCTGCAAAGATACGACTTTTTTGTGAACCGTGTATGTTTTTGGGAAAAAATGTTTTGCGAGGGCAAAGTGGTCAGTTTTTCAAGCAGCCGACGGGGACGACATAAATGCCGTCGTCGCGCTGATAGGCGAATCCGTCCGTGCCTGTCAATACCATCATGAACGAGGGCGATTTCATCCTTGTGGTGTCGAGGATGGAGCTGAGTTTCTTTAGGTTGGATGCGCCTTCTTCCACGAGTTGGTCGCCGCCCAACTTGATTTCTACCAAGCCGTAACTCCCGTTGCGCAAATGCACCACCGCATCGCATTCCAATTTGTTGCTGTCGCGGTAGTGATACACCGAACCGCCTAATGCCTCGGCATACACGCGCAGGTCTCTGACGCACATTGTCTCAAACATGAATCCGAAGGTGTTCAGGTCGTTGATGAGGTCTTTGGGACCAAGGCCGAGTGCTGCCGTTGCGATGGACGGATCGGTGAAATAACGGGTTTCGGCGGTGCGTATGGCCGCTTTCGATCGCAAATTTGGGTTCCATGCCGTCATGTCTTCGACGACGAAAATTTTTTTCAATGCATTAATATAGGAAACGACTGTGTCTTCATCGAGGGTGTCGGAATCGTTGGTGGCCATATCGGCTTTCAGCAGGGTGGCTGGAGATTGCGAGCCTTGGTTGCGGGCGTATGAACGCATCAGCCGTTTCACACGCTCGGGATTTCTTTCCACATTGTCCACGCGCGAAATGTCGGCGGTGACGATGGCATCGTAATAGTCGAAGGCTTGGTTGAGCGCGGTTTTCGTCTTGCTCATTAGGCATGCCTGCGGCCAACCTCCACGGCAAGTAAGAAAGGCCAATGCGTTGATGTCTAATGGATTGGGCGCAAATATCTGCTTTGGCTGGTCGAACAACGCTTCCAAACTGATGGCGCCTGTCGAGTCGCCCGACTCGAACAACGACATGGTGCGCATGGTGAGCCAAGAGAAGCGGCCGGTGCCAGTGTGGAAAATCTCGGCAGTGTTGGCTGGGACGGCGGAGCCAGTGAGGATAAATTGCCCCATCTCGCCTCGCTGGTCCACGGCAAAGCGCACGGCGTCCCAGAGTTTAGGCACCAACTGCCACTCGTCGATGAGGCGGGGCGTTGCGCCTTGCAATAGGTTTGAAGGGGCATAGTTCGCCAAGCGGATGTTCTGTTCCATCTTGTCGGGGTCGGCCATATAGAGGATGCTACCCGCCTGTTGTATGGAGGTCGTGGTCTTGCCGCACCATTTTGGGCCTTGCACCAAAACGGCTCCTTTTCCTTCCAGTTTTTCCGCCAAAATCTGGTCTGCAATTCTGAATTTATAAGCTCCCATTTTTGCTCATTTTACTCACGCTGCAAAAATACATATAATTTTGTTATATTCAACATTTTGATATAAAATTCTTCTCTAAAATTCGGTGAAATGTAGCGATTCTGTTCGGTGAATTGTGGCGATTTCGTTCGGTGAATTATAGCGATTTTGTTCGGTGAATTGTAGTGATTCTGTTCGGTGAAATGTTGGTTGTTTGGATTTGCGTTTTCCGATAAATCCGTCTTTTTTTGAAGGATTCGCCAAAATTTCCCTACCTTTGAAGCCTCAAAATCAATCCCGATGACGATAGAGCAACATCCTCTGCAGCCTTTTCTGCCAGCCTGTGCCAAGGTGCTGTTTCTCGGCAGTTTCCCGCCACCGCGAAAGCGCTGGTGCATGGATTTCTATTACCCCAACTTCCAAAACGACCATTGGCGCATTGAAGGAGCGGTGTGGTTTGGCGACCGTGAGCATTTCGTGGACCGCGAAAGGAAGTGCTTCCTCAAGGATGAAATCGTCGCCTTCCTCAGCGAGAAAGGCATTGCCTTGTACGACACGGCGCAAAGCGTCCGTCGGCTGAAGGACAACGCCTCGGATGCTTTCTTGGAGATTGTGGAGCCTACCGACATCAGGGCTTTACTTCGCAAAATCCCTCAATGTCACGCCATTGCCACCACGGGTGAGAAGGCGACAGGGGAGGTGTGCCGCTATTTTGGTCTGGAAACCATTCCCAAACTAGGCAGCAAAACCGAACTCGAAAAGGGGTTGTATCTCTATCGTCTGCCCTCGTCCTCGCGTGCCTATCCGCTCGCTTTCGACAAGAAGGTGGAGGCTTATCGGGCGATGTTTGCGGAGGTGTTTTCCGAGGTCCCGTAGGTTCGCAACAGGCCTTGGCAGCCTTCCAACACATCCCGCCAAGTGGCTTCGAAGTCGCCTGTGTACCACGGGTCGGCCACATCGCCTGGGCGATGGGCGAAGTCCATCAAAAGGTTGATTTTGTGGTCTTTGTCATCGCCAAACATCCTTTTCAGGTTGCGAAGGTTATTGTGGTCCATGATGATGATGCGGTCGTAATGTTGATAGTCGTCCCAAGTTATCTGGCGGGCGGTCTTGCCCTCGCAGCCGATGCCATGTTCGGCCAGTTTGCGCTTTGCAGGCGGATAGACGGCGTTGCCGATTTCCTCGGTGGAGGTGGCGGCTGAGGCGATTTCGAATTGGTCAGTAAGCCCTGCCTTGGCAACGAGGTGTTTCATCACAAACTCGGCCATTGGGCTGCGGCAGATGTTGCCGTGGCAAACAAAGAGGATTTTCACTTTCATCGTGTTGATTTTGGCGCAAAGATAGTCATTTCAATTGTGGTGACAAAAAAGGCTGAGACAAGGGCAAGGCTTGTCTCAGCCTGACTCATAATCTTAATATTGTCAATTGTTATTATACCAATTCATTCCAGAAATCCTGCGGCAGATGGATGTTTTCCACGTCAACGGCTCCCGCAAACAGCGGCGCGATTTCCCTCGGCGTGAAGCCTGCGATGCCGCAACCGATCTTGGTGACGAGGAAGGTCATTTCGTGATGTTGTTTCGCGAAGGTGATGAACTCTTCAACGTAGGGCAAGATGGTGTTGGCATCGCCCTGCATGGTAGGGATAGCATAGCTTCTTCCTTGTAAACCAACGCCTTGTCCCATGACTGCACCGAAACGTTGGAAGGCAATATGTGCAGCACCTCCACCGTGCAAGCCTTGCAGGTTGCTGCCAAAAACGAAGATTTCCTTGCCGTGCAGGTTGTTGATCTTTTCAGGTGTGACGCGGTTGGCGAATTCCGACATGTCGCGGTAGTTCTTGTTTTCGCGATTCGATTTCGAGCGGAACAGTTTTCGGGCAGTGCTTGTCATCCCTGAAGTTTCGGCACTCTCGGTAGCGATGCGGCTATACATCATTGTACGCGCCTTGCGTTCGGTGTTCCAAGCGTCGGCCATGCCTGCCTCGTCGTCGCGGAATGCCATGTTGTTATCGATGCTGAGCGAGGCAGAGGTGGCTTGCACGTCCTGGTTGGTGCCGATGTAGGCGAAGTTCCAGCCTTCCTCGTCCTTCATGCGTTCCACGAGGGCTTTGATGGCCTTGCCCGAATACTCTTTCGAGGCGTTTTCCAGTCCGTCGGTGATGATGGTTACCACGGCGGTGGCGTCTTCCTTGTCCTTGATGGCATTGTAAAGTGCATTGATTGAGATGCCCATGGCGTCGTACAACGGTGTGCAGCAGCAGGGACGGTATTCCTTTGAAGTCAGTTCCTTGACTTCGGCGACGGGCACCTTGTCGTAGACCAAGCGTTTTTCGCAATCGCAGAAAATCATTAGCGAGACGAAATGCTCTTGCGTGTCGCCGAAGCGTTCCTGTGCCGAGCGGATACCGCCTACGGTTTCGTTGAATCCGGCAATGGCGGCGTTGGCGATGCTGCCCATCGAGCCGCTCTTGTCCAAAATGATTAAGTTGAAGATTTGTGTTTTCATAATGTTTAAGTGTTTAATTGTTAGGTATTTAAAGATTTGAGATTCAAAATTCGAGTCTAAACTGTCAACTACAAGCTGTCAACTAACTAAAACTCTAACCTGAAATTATGGTCTTCCTTGAACTCGTCGTAGCGTTTCTTGTTGAAGCTGAATCGCGTTCTTTTGCGTCGGCGGCTGTCGTCGTCACTTTGGCGCGAAGTGGAATAGGATGGACTGGGTTTAGGTGTGCCGAACAGCGCATCGATGCTCATGCTACGCATTTCACGGTGACTGCCGAAAAAGGCGGTGGATGGGTCCTCGTCGATTTCTTCAAGAATACCGGTTTGCAGCATTTTCTTGTAGAAGTTGCGACGGTCAAATTGCACACCGAGGATGGACTCGTAAAGCCTTTGCAATTCGGGCATGGTGAAGCTGTCGCCCAACAAATCGAAGCCAATAGGCTCAAAATGAATGTCTTCCTTGAGCTTTTGCATGGCTTTGCGGAGCATGTAGTCGTGATCGAAAGCGAGACGCGGCACTTCGTTGAGCGGAAACCATTGGGCCTTGGCCGCATCGTCGCCGCCTTGCAAGTCGGATTTCTTGGCTAAGGCGTAGAAGGCGATGGAAATCACCCTTTCGCGTGGGTCACGACCTACATCGCTGAAGGTGCCAAACTCCTTAATGTGCTCCAGCTTCAGGCCCGTTTCCTCGGCTAACTCGCGCAAGGCGCCTTGCGTGGCGTTCTCATCCATGTTGAGGAAGCCGCCGGGGAAGGCCCAATAGCCTTTGTAAGGCTCGCGACCGCGCTCAATGAGAAGGATTTTCAGCTCATGGCCGTCGAAGCCGAACACCACACAGTCTGTCGTGACGGCGGGATGCGGATACTTGTAGCAGTATTTTTGTTCTTCCATATTGCGTAAATTTTACGCAAAAGTACAACTTATTCTGAAAACAGCAACGAATAATTGTGTAGAATTTACACCTTTTTGGGACTGCATTTGTGCAATAATTTGATTTTTATGTGTTTACAATGCCTAATTTATACACATTACAAACAACTTAATCGGCCACGTCCATGTTGCCGGATTCAGCTTTGTAGTGTACGGCACCAGGTTTTTCTTGTTGTTCGATGATTTCCGTAATTACCTCTGAATGAAACACTTCGTCGACGATGTCTTGGGTTGTGCTATGACTTGTCCTCCGTTTTTTGCTTTCTTTTGTGGTTTTGGCCACCACATTTTTCATCTTTTGGTTGAAACTGAGCATCTGCAAGTAAAAACGATAAACGCCTTTTTCTCTGTCAATCAGCGGAATGAGGAAGGAGTTGACCACGATGCTGAAAAGAATGACCGAAAAGACAATGTTTCTCACGAACATGGCGACTTCCAAATTGGGGATGAAAATCAAGGCTTGGGTGGCCAAAACTGCCGCCGTCAGTCCTTTGGGGTTGAGCGCCGACATGAATGCCAATTCCTTCTCGGGAATACCTTCCTTTTTTGAAATGGCAAAGCGCACAGCCGGAATCCTGATGATGAATAGCATCATCGTGATTCCCAGTCCGATAACAATGGGTTGCCACTGCGTTAATTGGATGGAAATGCCGACATAAATGAAGAAGAAGGTCTTCAGCAGCAGCACCAACTCCGAGAACAGTGAGCGCTCGGTTTCATTCAAGTTGACGGGCACTTTCTTGATGAATTTCTTCAGCCAAGCGTTGTAGATGCTGTTGATGTTGGCCATTCCGATACCGAAAGCCAAAGCGGCGATGGCGCCACTGAAGCCCATCCATTCGTTGAGACCGTAAATGATGAAAACGAAGGCCGGTGTGGTCAGGATGGAATACTTGATGTTGCGCACTTGGTCCAGAATCAATGCCCAAAAGATGGCTCCAATCAATCCCATTACCGTAGCAAGGATGAACGAGGAAAAGATGTCGCCCAAAATGGCCCCGAATTCCACGTGTCGTGATTGTATGGCTTGCATCAAGGCCAAGGCTAGCACGATGCTGAACACGTTGCCGATGGCCGCTTCCAAGATAAGCATGATGGCAGGTTTCTCCGACATTCGCATTTGACGAACAATGGGGATGACCACTGCCGAAGCCGTACCGCCTAGCATACAACCTAAAATCATGCTCACGATGGGGTCAAGTTCCAAGACCAACCAATCCACCAACCAAATGGCGATGGCTGAGAGCACGAAATTCAGGGCGGTGAGCTTCAAGGCTCCTTTGAAAGAATCTTTCAATGCGCTGAATCTCAGTTGTGTACCACTTTCAAAAAGGATAGTCACCAGCGTGATGCCAGAAAACAAACTCCCCGCATTGCCTAAGCTATCCGGCGAAATCCAATGGAAGACGGGGCCGATAAGCAAGCCGATGATGATGAGGAACAGCACGTCGGGGATGCGCTTGCGGCTGAAGATTTCGCTGAAAAGGTGCGCCGTGAAAATCAGCAGGCCGATGATAGCTATGGTCAAACCGATTTGCCTCGACGAACTTCCATTCGACACCTGCTCCACCATCGTGTTGACCAAATTCGGATTACTCAAGCTATCCGACAACTGGGCTATGGTATCGTTGATGCCCGAAAGCGTGTTGGTGGTGGGGATGAGGTCTGTTTGAATCATGGCGGGCGCGATTGAATTTGCAAAACTACGTGAAATCTTCTAATTGAACAACCTCCAATTGATTCCGATGAAGATGCGACTGTCGCGCATGGGGTAGTGGGGCGCGATGAATGAGTTGTAGTTGCCTGTCAAAAGGAACATGTTGCTGTAGGCAACAAAGAGGGTAGCTTTCTTCACCTTGAGGGCAACGGTTAAGTCGATGAAAGGAAAATTGCCGATTTCCACTTCATTCTGAAGGTAAAACGTGCGCGTGGCTGGCATGTAGGCATCGGCGTGGTGTTTGCTGAAATACTGCACTGTGAGGCTCGGCTGGATGGTGGCCGCCTTACGGAAAATGGGCTGCGAATAGGCTACTTTCAACCGACCCAAGAACAGCGGTAGGTGCATCACGTCTTCGTTGCTGGCTTTTTGCATGCAGGCGAAGCCTTCCGTCTCGAATCGCCAAAGCTTTTGGTAGAAACTGAGATAGGCTTCGCGGATGCTGAACAAGCCGTCGAATTGGACTGGACGTGCGTCCGGCCCGAAATAGATGTACTGCGAAATGCAGGTCTGTTTCACTCCGATGCAGTAGTCCTTGAACTTGTATTTCAGGTTGAAATTCAGGTAAGTAGCGGCCTTGAAGTCGTTCTCCCAACGGAAATGGTTGGAGTAGTAGCTTTCCTCGAACCAATTGGCGCTCTGCCGCTTCACCTCGACGTCGAAGGTAGCTTGCCCCCAGTTTTTGCTCACAGTGCCGACGAATTGTTTCCATTGCCCCTTGATGTCGAAGTCCCCGATTTGATAGCCCATGGTGATGATTTCGCCTTGTCCCGTGATGCGTGTCGACTTAAAGAGGTTGATGATGATGCCTCCGTTCACGCTCAGTTGGTTGAAACTGCGGTCAATGGCTGTTTCGCCT
This sequence comes from Bacteroidales bacterium, assembly GCA_017460915.1. Taxonomy (GTDB): domain Bacteria; phylum Bacteroidota; class Bacteroidia; order Bacteroidales; family F082; genus Limimorpha. Next base: position 19,150 of record JAFUAA010000040.1, read on the forward strand.
TCCAAATAGTCGAAATTCTTAATGCGGTAATACCCATGACTGATTCCAGCATAGAGGTAAAAGGGAATGCCATCGTTATATTTTTGGTAGCCTAAACTATTCCATCGTAAGGTGTTCTTGAAGGCTCGGATCAAAGTCGTGTCTGTTGATTTCGAGGTGTTGAGCAGCGTGTCGTAGGACTGATAAAACGCCACGGATGGAGAAGACTCATTGTAATAGAGTTTATTGTTCAAATAGCTGAAACTATGGCAGATACGACCCAAGGTAAATTTTCTGAATTGGGTTTCTTGCATGACGTTTGGGGTGTCGGTTACTATACTATCTACAGGCAACCGTTCAATCAAAATGCTGTCATTGGCTAAGGGTTGTGAGGCAAGACTGTCGATTTCTGTTTTTGGGGGTTCGGTTCGGTTTGTGGTCTTTTTTTGTGGTAGCAGATTGAAATAATGTTCAAATCCGATGCCACTTGAGACGACAAAATTGGTGGCGGAAGTCAGGTTTGTGTTGATGACGGAGTTGTCTGTTTCGGTGTGTGAGCTATAGGATTCGTCGTCGGTGATGCCTCCGTTTTCTTGCATTTCTAGTTTGTTGCGATACCAGTAAGCAACTACTGCATAACGCTGGTTTTTAGTGAAATAGTGTGTGTTAACCCAAAAATAGTTGTTGACGCTTTTATTGTTTTTGAATATTTCTGGCGAGTAGTCGGTGTTGAAGGCAAAGGCGACGAAAAGGCGAGGGGCAAACTGCCTTCCAAACTTGACGTTAAGATGTTGTTCTTTGTCGGTTGCTGTCATCAGATAGCGGATTTCGGAGTAAGGTAGGACAGATTGGTAACTCGACATGTTGTTTTCGTTTTGCATAAAAGCCGTAAAAGCGGGGAAACTCATATCAAATCCCACCTGATGCGGATAGTTGAACCGCATGGATTTGTGGGCTAATCCCGTGTTACTCAATGTGCTGTAGATGTTCTTGTCGCTCTCCAGCGTTTCGTGGTTGGCAGCATGGAAAGTGGAAGTGTCAATCACTTTGGATGTGTTGAGGAAAATGCTGTCAAAATGGTAAGATGTATAGGTGACGACGGTTGAATCGATGGGTGGGGCGGGGGAGAGCTGTTGTTTTTTTTGTGCAACACCATCCTGTGAAGGACTTTGTGAAAGACCTATCAAACTGTATATCAACAGAGTAAAAAATAATAATATTTTCTTCGGCATGTTTCCGAATTTTGGTGTAAAAATAGTAAAAAGTTGTCAATCTGTGAAGAAGTTTGTCAGGAATCGATGAAGAAAGGGTAGGAGTGGACCCACAAAAAACCGCGAAGCCCGTCAGTGCTGGCACTGTCGGGCTTCCGGTCAAGGTTGGGCGACGAACTACTTTCCCACGGTCTCCCGCAGTATCATCGTCGCGGCAGGGCTTAACTTCTCTGTTCGGAATGGGAAGAGG
>JAFUAA010000067.1 GCA_017460915.1 Bacteroidales bacterium
AACCGCTCTATCAGCCCTACGCGCTTCATTCGTTGGTACACCTCTTTATATGAAGTGCCCAACATTCGGGCGGTGGTTTCAATACAAGTGGCCACGAAAGTCATAACCACCTGCGTCCTCGATATTTCAACAACATTCTTCTTCATGGATGGAATAAGGTTTATTGCGCCTGACGATTGTCGTCGTTTGGCGAAGCAAAAATACAGAATCATTTCAATATCAGGTTGGAGAATCCATATTTTACATTATTTTTGCGCACAAATTCTCCTTGGTATGAATCTCCCAAAAATCCACTCCATCTCAAAGAAAATCCTCGTGGGGGCGTTAGGCGCCTTCCTGAGTTTCTTCCTGCTGTTCCACGCCAGCGCCAACTTGCTCATTCTGAGGCATGACGGCGGCGAATGGTACAATGCTTTTTGCCACTTCATGGGCACCTACGTCATCGTCAAGGTGCTTGAAGTGGGGCTGTTTGGGGCCTTGCTGCTCCATGCGGTTTTGGCACTTTGGTTGGCCATCACGAACAGGATGGCGCGCCCCGTGGGCTACAAAAAGCCCTCGCGGACCAAGACCCACAAAGGCTCGAAAATCCAAATGTGGACGGGCATCCTCATTTTGGCTTGCCTCATCATGCATTTCACGGACTTCTATTTCGTGAAAATCGGCTGGGTGAAAGGCAAATACATGGCCAAAACGGAAGAGGTCGTAGCTCTGAAAACGGCCCAACCCGATGCCATCAGCTATGCTGAGCAACATGGCGAATACTCTGCCAAAGGCAACTGGCTCACCAACTTCGATAAAGACGACAAGGCCGTTCTCGAAGCCGCTGGCCTCAAAATGGAGCCCGACTTCTACCACCAAGCCCGCGAGAAGTTCAAGATTTTGCACATCGTCATTTCCTACCTCGTGTTTTTCACGGTGGTTTGGTTCCATCTGCGCCACGGCTTCCCCGCCATCTTCCAGACCTTCGGGCTGTACAACTACAAATACGGCAAGACCATCGAAATCCTCGGACAGATTTTCACTTGGGTGGTATGCCTGATGTTCACCGTCGTGGTTCTGGGCATTTGTTTTGGATTGTAAACATTGATTGACATGAACTTAGACCCCAAAACACCCTCTGGTCCACTCGCCGAAAAGTGGACGAATTACAAGGCTTCGCAGAAGTTGGTCAACCCGTCCAACAAGCGCAAACTCGACATCATCGTGGTGGGCACGGGCTTGGCTGGTGCCTCGGCCGCCGCTTCGTTAGGTGCCTTGGGCTTCAATGTGGACATCTTCTGCATCCAAGACTCGCCACGTCGCGCCCACAGCATCGCCGCACAAGGCGGCATCAACGCGGCCAAGAACTACCAAAACGACGGCGACAGCGTGGAACGCCTCTTCCGCGACACCATCAAGGGTGGTGACTATCGCGCCCGCGAGGCCAATGTGTATCGCTTGGCGGAGGTCAGCGGTGCCATCATCGACCAATGCGTGGCGCAAGGCGTGCCTTTCGCACGCGACTATGGCGGACTGCTCGACAACCGCTCGTTTGGCGGGGCACAGGTCAGCCGCACCTTTTATGCCAAGGGCCAAACGGGACAACAACTGCTGCTCGGCGCCTACGGTGCTTTAAGCCGCGAGATTGCCCGAGGCACGGTGAAGCTGCACACGCGCTGCGAGATGATGGACTTGGTCGTGGTGGAAAACCGCGCGCGTGGCATCATCGTCCGCGACCTCGTCACCGGCGACCTGGAGCGTTATGCCGCACACGCCGTGGTATTGGCCACAGGCGGCTACGGCAATGTTTATTACCTTTCCACCAACGCGATGAACAGCAACGGCAGCGCGGCGTGGGTGTGCCACCGCAAAGGCGCCGCCTTCGCCAATCCTTGCTATGTGCAGATCCACCCGACTTGCATCCCTGTCCACGGCGACTATCAATCCAAGCTGACCTTGATGAGCGAGAGTCTTCGCAACGACGGCCGCATCTGGGTGCCCAAAAAGAAAGAAGACGCCGAAGCCATTCGCGCCGGAAAACTGAGAGCCAACGACATCCCCGAGGAAAACCACGACTATTATCTGGAGCGCCGTTATCCCGCCTTCGGCAACCTCGTCCCCCGCGATGTGGCCAGCCGCGCCGCCAAGGAGCGCTGCGATGCGGGCTATGGCGTGGGCACGGGTTATGCCGTCTATCTCGACTTCGCCGATGCGATCAGAAGATTGGGAGAGGATGTCGTGGAACAGAAATACGGCAACCTCTTCCAGATGTATCAAAAGATAACAGATGAGAACCCTTACGAAACCCCGATGATGATCTATCCCGCCATCCACTACACGATGGGCGGACTGTGGGTGGACTACGAACTGCAAACCACCATTCCAGGCTTGTTTGCCGCTGGCGAGGCCAACTTCAGCGACCACGGCGCCAACCGCCTCGGGGCCTCCGCCTTGATGCAAGGATTGGCTGACGGTTATTTCGTCCTGCCCTACACGATGCAAAACTACCTCGCCGACCAGATCTATGTAGGCAAAATCTCGTCTGCCACGTCCGAATTTGACGCTGCGGAAGAGGCGGTACGGCAGAGAATTGAAAAGTTGTTTAATAACACGGCCCTTCGACAGGCTCAGGGACCTTCACATACAAAAACCGCCGATTATTTCCACAAACGATTGGGAAAAATCATGTGGGAATACTGCGGCATGGCCCGCAACACCGAAAGCCTGACCAAGGCAAAACAGTTGGTCGCCGACCTCGAAAACGAGTTCTGGAAGGAGATTTTCATCCCAGGAACCGCCAACGAGTTCAACCCAGAACTGGAGAAGGCCTATCGTCTGGAGGATTATTTCGAGTTGGCACAACTGATTATCGACGACGCGATGCATCGTGAGGAGTCATGTGGCGGACATTTCCGCACCGAGCACCAGACCGACGACGGTGAGACACTGCGCGACGACGAGCACTTCATGTACGTCGCCGCATGGGAATACCACGGTCACGGACAAGCCGAGACGATGGAGAAGGAACCGCTGGTTTATGAACATATTCAAATCGCAAAACGGAATTACAAATAACTGACTATCTGGATTGCTTCGTTCCTCGCAATGACGCGAAACGTGGCAAGCAAAGCCCTGAAAGGGCGACCATATTCATCGGGGATTTCAATCCCCGCAAACCGAACAACTGAATAACTGCAAATTATGAACTTCAAACTCCATATCTGGCGACAAGAAAACGCCCGCGCCAAGGGCCATTTCGAGACCTATCCCATTGAGGACATCTCGGCGGAATGTTCCTTCCTTGAGATGCTCGACATCCTCAATGAGCGACTCATCAACGACCATATCGCCCATCCTGTTTGCTTCGACAACGACTGCCGCGAGGGCATCTGCGGCATGTGCGGACTATACATCAACGGCCGCCCTCACGGCAACGACGACGGCATCACCACTTGCCAACTCCACATGCGCAAGTTCCGCGACGGCGACGACATCTGGATTGAGCCTTGGCGCGCCAAAGCCTTCCCCGTCATCCGCGACTTGGTGGTGGACCGTTCCGCTTTCGACAAGATCATCCAGGCGGGAGGCTACATCAGCACTACCACGGGCGGCGTCCCCGATGCCAACACCATCCCCATTCCGAAGCATAAAGCCGACATGGCCATGGATGCTGCGGCATGCATCGGTTGTGGCGCGTGCGTGGCCGCCTGCAAAAACACCAGCGCGATGTTGTTCGTCGGGGCCAAGGTCAGCCATTTGGCTTTGTTGCCGCAGGGCCAAATCGAAGCCGCCGACCGCGTGAAGAAGATGGTGTGCAAGATGGACGAGTTGGGCTTTGGCAGCTGTACCAACACCTACGCCTGCGAAGCCGAATGCCCCAAACTCATCAAGCGGCAGAACATTTCGAGACTTAACCGACAATGGATTGGGGCATTGTTTGGCCGCGACAGGAAAGAATAATCAGCAGTTTTTCATCAAAAGACTTGCGGTTTTGAAAATTTGTGTATTTTTGCAGGCAGTTGGTCGCGGCAACGGATAGAAAAACGAATGGATTATCAAGACGTAAAGGACGGAACTTTAGTTACGACACCTCCCGCGATAACAGAATAAACCCTCTCTCAAGGAGGCTTTTTTATTGGCCTTTTGTATAATGTTTGGAATGCAAGACTTTTGTTCCTGCCAATCCGGATTTTTCCACATAGATGTATTGTTCTCCAATCGCTTTCCGATAAATAAAGGTCTTATTTTTATGGCTTCTTGAATTCTTGTTGGATATTTCCACCTTATCACGACACTTTATGATAAATGGAATCAGCAGATAATCCTCAATGGAGATTGGAGTCCTATCATTACTGCTATCGCCATGCCTATTCTCTGAATGAGAAGTCCCCGTTGTTTCAATAACATGCTTATAGCCAGAAAGGTCAATTCCTGCTTCTTGGGCAATCGACTTCAATTCATCATCCACCTCATAGTCGATGATGGCGAATTTATAGTCGCAGTTCTTGCCAATCATTTTGACTAATTCTTCAAACGGAATCCTTTTACTTGAAGCCTTATTATATGGTCGTCGATGGCTTTCCATAGTCAACTCCCCCAATTATCCCTATCCAAGCTCCTATAATTAATAGCCTCAGCGAGGTGGTCGGGACGGATGTTTTCGCTGCCGTCGAGGTCGGCGATGGTGCGGGAGACTTTGAGGATGCGGTCGTAGGCGCGGGCCGAGAGACCGAGGCGGTTCATGGCGTTTTTGAGCAGGGCACGGCAGGCATCGTCCAAGTCGCAATATTTCTGGATGAGTTGGGTGTTCATCTGCGCGTTGGCATGGATGGTCGGAAAATCGGCGTAGCGCTCTTCCTGTATCTTCCGTGCTTTGATGACCCGCTCGCGCACTGCTGAACTTGGCTCGCCGCTGCTCTTTGACGACAAATCCTTATAGGCGACAGGGACAACCTCAACATGCAAGTCTATGCGATCCATCAATGGCCCACTGATGCGGTTGAGGTACTGCTGCACCATGCCAGGTTTACAGGAACAATCCTTGTCGGGATGATTGTAATAGCCGCACGGACAAGGGTTCATCGCTGCCACCATCATGAAGTTGGCGGGGAAATCGACGGTCATCTTGGCACGTGAGATGGTCACGATTCGGTCCTCCATCGGCTGACGCATCACTTCGAGGACGGTGCGCTTGAACTCGGGCAACTCGTCGAGGAAAAGCACACCGTTGTGTGCCAGCGAAATCTCGCCAGGCTGCGGATAAGTGCCGCCACCCACCAAGCCTGCGTCGCTGATGGTGTGGTGCGGGCTGCGGAAAGGTCGCGTGCGCACCAGGGAGGCGTTGCGCCCGACCAGTCCCGCCACGGAATGGATTTTCGTCGTCTCCAAGGCCTCCGACATGGTCAATGGTGGCAAAATGGTGGGCATACGCTTGGCGAGCATGGTCTTGCCGCTGCCTGGAGGACCGATAAGGATGACATTGTGGCCGCCCGCCGCCGCGATTTCCAAGGCGCGTTTGATGTTCTCCTGACCTTTCACGTCGCTGAAGTCGAACTCGTAGGCGACCTCTTGCCACGAGTCGGCCTCGTCGACGACCACAGGCTGGATTTCATTGTCGCCGTTCAAGATGGAGACGACTTCGTGGATGTTATCCACGCCATACACCTCCAAGCCTTCCACCACCGCGGCCTCGCGTGCGTTGGCTTTGGGGGCGATGAGTCCCCTAAATCCCTCTTGTTTCGCCTTGATGGCAATAGGTAAAGTGCCCTTGATGGGTTTCAGCGCTCCGTCGAGCGAAAGTTCGCCCATGATGATGAACTGATCCAGCAAATCATTGTTGACTTGCTCAGCGGCAGCCAAGATGCCGATGGCGATGGGCAGGTCGTAGGCCGAGCCCTCCTTGCGGATGTCGGCGGGTGCCATGTTGATGACGATTCGCTTGTGGGGATAATAATAGCCGAGGTTGGTGATGGCTGCCTCGATGCGTTGTTGGCTTTCCTTGACCGCATTGTCGGGCAAGCCGACCAGATAGAAATTGATACCTCTGTCGATGTTCACCTCGATGGTGACTGTGATGGCGTCGATGCCGAAAAGGGCGCATCCGAAAGTCTTTACTAGCATGATATTGGGGTTTTATGGGTTATTGTTTCTGATTTTGTGATGATTTTCTTGTTGAAGTTGTTGTGTTTTGGAGAAAAGTTGTAATTTTGCGGGCAGAAAACCGACGGACGGGAAATGCCGGATAGCAAGCCCCTTAGTAACTCCGTTGGGCAACAAAAGCATTCTGTACAAGCGATTGCCAATAGCGATAACGACTTTATTACAGAGTGCTTTTTCATATTAATTCAATCTTATTGACACTGTACTGGATATGTCTTCCTTCGTTTTTTATGCCCATCACCACTTTTATTGTAAAATTCATGTAATCATAATCCGGCGAGTGAAAAGAATAGTATAATGTTGCCATATTTACATATTTGAACTCTTTTTGTTCCCAGACAATTTCGGAAGAGAATAAATGGGTCTGCCTTCCATAGGAATCGCTTTTTTGATGACGGTTTCCAGATGTTTTACAGCGTATGTTGATTGCCAGTTGAAAGCCGCGCTATTACTTGCCTTTTTCTCGCTTTCACGCATGATGATGTAAACATTTGTTTGAAGAAACTCATTGTACACGGCCTTCTTTCTGTTTTTCTTTTGTAATCCTTCAATCAATCGAATGTACTCGTTTTTGATAATCTCTCTTCTTTTTGCGCTGGCATGTTTCTCCGTTGGGATGCCTTCGATGTATTCTGGTATTTCCATAGTTTTAGATTTTTGAATTTCACCCTGCAAAGAAACAACACTCGCCAAAACAAAGCCGTTGATTAAACGTTTGTTGTCGACAGTAGTCGTTTGTTGTCGTTTGCTGTCGGATAGATTACTGATTTTCAAAACGAAACAAATCTTGAACAAATCTAAAACAAATTCCTGCCAAAATTCCACAAATGGATTTTGTCAACACTTGGTTGACACTTCCGGCAACGAAAAAGGATAACACTTCGCTCAATATGGTTGACGCTGAAAATGAACACCATATGAGAAGTGTTTCTATTTTTGCAGCCGAATCTTTAACCCTAAAACCGACGCGCCCGATGGGATAGAACCGGGCAAAGAGAATTATGAAGAAAAAGACATTGCTGTCCACTAAAAAATCATAATAGTTCTTTGAAATTACTGTAAGTTAGAAAGTTACAAGGGTTTTTCGAGCGCGCCGATTTGAATTTATCTTTGCCGTCAAAACAAACGACGGCAATATGCACAAAGGTAAATA
>JAFUAA010000041.1 GCA_017460915.1 Bacteroidales bacterium
CAATCATCGAACGGGCCTTGTTGTCGCCTCCACCGTGGTCCTTGATGAACCATTTCCCGCCTTTTTGAAAGATGCTGGCCGAGGGATGGTCATCGTCGTCGCGCACCTTCACTAGGTTGGACGATTTGCCCGGGTCGAAGTCGGGGAAGTAGAACTTGAAGAGGTCGGCGCCGCCGTTGGTGGCTTCATATAGTTTGTCGGTGTTGATCATTGTGTCGTGGTTTATAGTGTTCAAAGAATTTGCGAACTTCCTCCTTGAAGGCTTCGCATTTCCAGCGGTATTGCTGTTGTTGTTCGTAGAATATGGCGCGTTCCTCGTCGGTCACGGCTTTTCTTCTCTATCCAATTCGGCAATGAGGGAGTCGGCATATTTTACAGCCATAATAGCCATAGTTTCTTCGAATTTCATTAGTTCTTTCAAGTTCGCCATTTAGCCATTCGGGAACGTTTTCGTCCAGCACAAAACGCTCGTAGTAAAGTTTTCCCAGCAAGGCTTCAGGTACTTCTTTCCACCATCCGAATTTAAAGCCCCCTTTTTCGATTGTCATGTCGTAGCCCAAAGCACGGACAGCCTTTGCGATGGTGGCGAGGTTGCTCTTGGTGGATAGTCTGTATTTGAATTTGTATTTTCTCATTGTTTGTTTCTCCTTTCAGAATTGAATTTTCCAAATGCGTTGCTTGCCAGGAATAAACTTCAAGGGATTGTCAAGCCTAATGGGGTCGTTCACCGGCCATTCATACATCTTGTATGGAGCTCCGTACTTGATTCCGTCGAATGGGCCTTGGCTTTCGCCAAACACAACCGAGCCGAGAATCATTTGAGAAAGATCCTTGGCCATGGCTTCATCCCTACATTGGTAGAAAGGCTCTTCATCTGAATAGTGCTTGTCCCAGTTATAGTGAAGGTTTTTCCCTGCGTGGATGAAGATCCTTTGGCCGACATATTGCTGCGGCAGCTTCCAGTTGCGGTATTCGATTTTCTTCACGCCTTTGACCAGCATCAGCGCGTAAGGCTGATGCACGCTCAGGACGGGGAACTCCAATCCCTTGACGCAATGGATTACGTTTTTATCATCCTTGATTTCGGGGTTCTTGCAATGGGAACAAATATCCTCATCGGGCGTTGGCCACCAGCAGAAGCCATATTTATAGCTTAAGCATGGGTTTTTCCATGTGCAGCCACACACTTTGCAAACGCCTTTCATTGGTCGCCTCCTTCCTTGACTTTGAAGTTGTCGGCCATGTCATTCAGCCCCATCAGGCGCATGGCGTGTTGGAGTTCGTGGACATACTGGGCCTTGATTGACACCACGGCTTCGGGACCGCGCTGGATGCGGAACCGCCAGCGGTTGCCCTCCTTGTAGGCTTGAAGTTCACAAAGGCACTCTGGGTCTTCGTGAAGCCATGTTTCCACGCCGTCAAGGTCGGTATGGCAACTGAATCCGATGGCGCGATATGTTTCCGGTGCAATAGGCATTGGTTCCACCAGTGCCAGTTCATTTTTGCCGATGTGTCGTGTCCCGTTGTCGGAGCATTTCTCAAAGGCATCCTCTCCAAGTGTCATGGGGATGAACGCCGAGCATGAGCAAAGGTCTATGACCTTCCACGGCTTGCATCGGTAAAGCACCAAGTCATGGATCATAAAGTCGGTGAGTTTCATTGCGCACCTCCTTCCTCTTTCAAAGGCTTGCCGCAATAAGGACAAAATCCGGGGAGCATATTCACATCGAATTTCCGAATGGATTTACCAATTCTAACACGCCCAACGGTAGGGTTTTTAAGAATTAGGGATGTTGTTCCATTATCATTAAAAACAAGCGTCTTGTTTTGGAACTCTACAGGCTCAATCACTTCACCGTTGGGAAACTTTTCCATCATCTTCTCGGTAAGCAAGCCTTCCACTCTTTTGATGCAATCGCAACTCATTGGGCACCTCCTTTCGTGATGACGAAGTTGTCAGCCATTTCGTTGAGACCTGCCACACGGAGCAGGTGCTGCATCTCATGCACATAGTGGACTTCGCATTTTAGCTGGTAGGCGTATTGGCGATTAACCATTCTTTTCAAATCGAACCAGTTTTGGTCTAAGCGATATTCGATTGTGGAGTGGTTGTCGAAGTCATAGAGGTTGATATAAATCCTTCTCACGTTACCGTATCCGCGGAAATTGTTGGCTTCGATGATTTCTGCGGTGATTGGAATGGGGTTAAATCTGTCGAAGAAATTGTCAGAAGCTGCAAAATCGGCTTGCTCCATTTGGTGCATCTCAGTTTCGTTGGTGTCCGGGTCTTGGAACATGACCCAATCGCCAATCATAACTTCGTTGTTTCTCATCGCACACCTCCTTTCTCAAGCAAGGCAAATTTGCTATGCTTGTTGCAGGTTGGTAGTGCAATGTAGTCCGGAATTGGATTGCCAGTCTTGCGGCAATAGGTCGACAGAAGGCCGCTTCTTCCGATGAAGAAGCCGCTATCATCGCAGTTGTCGCATGTGAGTTTTGTTGTTGTTGCCATGTTGTTGTTGATTTTGAGTTAGTGAATGATTGGTTAGGATTCCTCGACGATTTCTACCTCAAAGTTGTCTTTGATGTAGGAAAAAAGGGCTTCACGATTGAGACCTTTCGGGTTGCGTGTTTCCAGCATCCAAGACCTTACGGTTTCGATGGAGTTTTGGCATTTCTCCGAAACCTCGAGGAGAATCCTGTTCTTACGACCAGTGCTGCAATCGTCCCAAAATTCCCTTAATTTCATCTTTTTCATTGCTGTAATTATTTTAATTTGTATTTTCGTTTGTATTTTCATTTGCAAAAATAGAGAATTTCTCAATACACAACATCAAAAGTTGAGATTTTTTCAATTCAACTTGTAATTTAGAAACAATACAAACAAAATAAACGATGGAAAATATTGTAAAAGAACGACTTCTGCAATTTATCAACTCAATTGGAAGTACACAAAAAGCATTCGAAAAAACAATCAATGCTAGCCAAGGTTACATCAATAATATCTCAAAAAGCATAGGTTTTGAGAAATTAAACGCCATAAAATTGAATTATTCTCAATTAAATATTGAATGGCTCTTAACTGGTGCTGGTGAAATGCTGGGCGGAAAAAGGATTGGAGATTCTGGCGAGGCCGATAAAGACAAATATATCATCACCCTTGAAAAATACAATGAAAGGCTGGAACATGATATTAAATCACTCGAAAAGCGTCTCGCCCAATATGAGGGCAAAGATCCTATTCAAAAAGTTGGGTAATTATCAAAGGAGGGAAATACTATGAATAACATTGATTTTGTAGCCCTTGACTTTGAGACGGCCATCAAGTTCCAGAACCGCGCCATCCATCCTATCGCACCCGCGCATGTCGCGCCCATAGCGGATGCGAAACCTATTCTATCTTCTTGAAAGGGAATGAGAAAGCCGCGCCAGAATCGTGCCAATAACAAGTCAAAAACGAGTCAAACAACAAATACTAACCCTTAAAAAATGCCTGCACAACGCAGTAATAAAGAAGCCGTTACGAGATTTGACGATAGTTCAATTCTCATTCCCGCTACTTCAAAGCAAGGTGACAGCCTTGCTTTTTCTGTTTTATGGAACAAAATTCCCGATTTTTCCTTGCGGATCATTTTTTCTTCGTACATTTGTCGGACAAAAACGCCATTCTAAACAACCGAATTATGAAAAGATTTTGGTATGCAGCAACCCTTTCAATAGCATTGCTCTTCGTGGGCTATTCCTGTGGCAACAAAGCTGCTGACAAATCATCCTCGACCCCAACCGAGATCAAGCAAACGGACGATTTCGCCTCACTCCCTGCAGACATGGAAACCGACACCCTTGACGATGAGGATGACGGCGCCCCCAACATCAAAGCCGCTTCGGTAGACCACATGAAGATGGTCATCGACAGCCGCGGGAACGTGGAAGGGCGTTATGTTCGCACCAATCAAACCTCATACACCGTTGCGGTGCAAGACGACATGGAAGTCCCGAAAATCGGGCATAAGATTGTGACTTACAGCGCAAAGAACGGCCAAGGCATCGTCTACACCCAAAGGACACACGTCAATGTCAGAAAAGAGCCCAACATGGAATCCATCGTAATCACACAGATTTCCACCGAGAAAGGCGAAATGCCCGAGACCTATCCTTGCTTAGGCAAGACCAGGGGCTGGTACAAAATCAAAGTGAAAAATGCCGTGGGCTATGTGCGCCACGACCTCGTGATTTGGGACGGCATGGACACTTTCTGAGCCTAAGCCCAAAACAACAAACCGCAGCAGATTATCAATCCCGTGACAAACAAATCAATGATGCAGAAGCCCATGATGTCTTTTGCGTTCAGTTTGGCTATGGCCAATGCAGGCAAAGCCCAGAAAGGCTGAATCAGGTTGGTCCAAGCATCGCCCCAAGAAATGGCCATACCCGTCAAGCCTGGAGCCACGCCCAAGGCGGCACCCGCCGTGAACATAATCGGGGCCTGGATGGCCCAATGACCACCACCCGACGGCACAAACATGTTGAGAATGGCGGCACAGAAGAAAGTAAACAAAGGATAAGTCTTTGGCGTTGAGATGGCTACGCAGGCATTACTTACCACCTCGCCCAAACAGATGCCCGATTCTCCTACGCCCGTAATGATGCCCATGATGCCCGCATAGAACGGAAATTGCAGCAAGATGCCAGCCGCACCGCCCACCGACTTGCCAAACGCCTTGACGTAAGCCAAGGGCGTGCCGTGCAAGATGATGCCCAAAAACAGGAACAGCATAATGACTGAGCCCAAATCGAACGTGCCACCCTTGAAGAACAACTTGATGACCAAATAGGAAAGCCCCAACAAGGCAATAATCCACGAAAGGACATGGCTGTTTTCCAACTTCTCGGCAGGCGTGGTGGCTTTCGGAAGCGGCGTGGGTTCCTCTTCAAACAGCAGCGAGGGTTCAATCGCAACCACTTGATTTCCTTTTGGATGCATCACTGCATTGACCACCACGATGGACACGATGACCGCCGCCACCATGATAAGGTTTTGCGGAGCCAAAATCGTCTGCCCAATGGGCACGGGCTGCGTCAGTGCACCTTGCGTCACGGTTTCGAGATTGCTTCCAGGCGTGGCCATCGTCAGCGGGATGGAGCCCGAGAGGCCTGCGTGCCACACCACGAAGCCGCTATAGGCAGAGGCGATGAGCAAACGATAGTCGACGCCTTTCAGCTTCTTCGCTATTTCCTTGGCAAAGATGACGCCCACGATAAGGCCGAAGCCCCAGTTGAGCCAACAAGCCAACGCCGAAATGCCCGTCACCAAAGCGATGGCACCAGCAGGTGTTTTGGGTTTGGCCGCCAAAGCACTGATGCCTCTTTTGATGGATGGCGCTGCCGCCAAAGCCGAACCGCTCACCAGCACCAAGGCCATCTGCATGGCAAACGCCAGCAACGACCAAACGCCGTTGCCCCAATGCTCAACCACCTCGATGGGCGACTGATGGCAAATCGGCATGGCGATGACGAAGGCCAACAAAGTAAGGATAACGGCAAAAATGAAAGGTTCAGGCAAGTATTTCTGAACAAGCTTGACACAGAAATGGATGATTTTCTGGAACATTTGGGGTTAAAGATTTAATGATTCAAAATTTAAAATTGGTCGGGCCTTCGACAGGCTCAGGCACCTTCAACTCTTGCATCAATCAAGGTCCCTGAGCTTGTCGAAGGGCCAGCTTATACTCCACTTCTTCCAAAAACAACGCATGGGCAGGTACCGACGTCCCAGCTTCGCAACGGTCTTTCCGCTCGATGACGGCACGGAACTCCTCCTGGCTCATGCGCCCCTTCCCCACTTCCAACAACGTGCCGACGATGGCACGCACCATATTGCGCAAGAAGCGGTCGGCCTTGATGCGAAACACCAGCAGGCCATCCTGCTCAAACCAACGCGCCTCCATGATTTTGCAGTTATTGGTCTTCACTTGGGTATGGACTTTTGAAAAACTCGTAAAATCCTCATATTCAAAGAGAAGATTAGCGGTCTCCTGCATTTTCTCCACGTTCAGGTCGCCATAAAGGAAGTAAGCGTCGGCGGTGTGGAACGGATTCTTCGTCCGCGTGATGTAATAATGATACGTGCGCGAAACGGCATCGAAACGGGCATGAAATTCGGGCGCGACCTGCCAAATCCGAAATATCGCGATATCCATGGGCAGAAATGCATTCATCTGATGGACAAGCCTTTGCGTATCCTGGATTTCTTTCTCGAAATCGAAATGAGCGTAGTAGTTTCGCGCATGAACACCAGTGTCGGTACGGCCACAACCTGTGATTGAGACCGTTTGACCCAGTTTCAGGCTGAGGCATTTCTCAACCGTCTCCTGAACGCTTGGGGCATCAGGCTGAATCTGATAGCCGTTATAGCGGCTGCCGTTATAGGCCATATGGATGAAATAACGCGGCATTGTTTTCAATGGAAATGCAAAAATAGGGAAAATAGTATTACCTTTGCGCCACATTTGATTTGAAATGCAACTGCTTTATCAACTGAACGACGACGACTGTTTCTTCCCGCCTGCCGACCGAGCCACGAAAGAAGGATTGTTGGCCTTTGGTGGCGACCTTTCGCCTCAACGCCTGATTGTGGCTTACGCCAACGGCATCTTCCCGTGGTACAGCGAAGACGAACCTTTGCTGTGGTGGTCGCTCGACCCGAGACTAATCATCCGGCCTGGCGAGATGAAAGTCAGCAAATCGTTGAGGCGCACCTTGAAGTCGGGAAAGTTTGAGACAAGAATCGACACGAACTTTCGCGAGGTGATGCTGCATTGCGCCGATACACCTCGTAAAGACCAAGACGGCACTTGGATTCAGGACGAGATGGTGGAAGCCTACACACATCTTCACGAGCTCGGCCTTGCCCACTCGTTCGAGTCGTATCTTGAGGGCGAACTGGTCGGAGGGCTGTATGGCGTTTCCATCGGCCAAGTGTTTTTCGGCGAGTCGATGTTCCACACCGAGACTGATGCCTCCAAGGTAGCTTTTTTCCGTCTACACCAATTTTTGCTGCAACACGATTTCAAGCTCATTGATTGCCAGCAAGAAACAGAGCACCTGATGAATCTCGGTGCCTTTAGCATCCCTCGCAGCGAGTTCATCCACGAACTCAAGTCGTTAACCCGCGAGGCCTCCATGGTCGGAAATTGGGGCTCGGGCCAATGGGAGTGGCTCTATCTCAACATCGGGCAGCCCGAGAAATTGAAGTTCAGGTCGTACAACATTGACGAAGATGCGGCCTTGTTTGACGAATGAACAACAATTTTCCACTTTTTTCTTTGGCAATCGCCAAAATATTCCTAATTTTGCACGCATATTTGGAGCCTTGATTACCTAAGGCTCTTATTGTTTCACAAAATTGTCTTTTATGGATTCACAAGAAGGAATCAATGTCAGTGTCAACTCAGAGATTGGAAAACTCCAACACGTTTTGGTTCACACTCCGGGCCCGGAACTTGAAAAAGTAACCCCCGAAAACGCGCACACTTTCCTTTTCAGCG
Organism: Bacteroidales bacterium; assembly: GCA_017460915.1. GTDB lineage: Bacteria > Bacteroidota > Bacteroidia > Bacteroidales > F082 > Limimorpha. The sequence continues at coordinate 7,548 of JAFUAA010000041.1, forward strand.
ATATTTTGAACATGCAAGTCGCTCAAAAGGAATACGGATACTTCAAAAAAGTGTTGCAAAAAGTGGCAAAGGTGCATGAAGTTGGCGACCTGCTGACCGACATCCTGCAATCAGAGAATGTCAAAATGGGATTAATCGACCGCATCTGCAAAGCCGAGGACAAAGGCTTCCTCGCCCCTTACCTTAAGTCGCTGCCTGCCGAGGAACTCTCGCGTCAGCTCATCGAAGGCGTCCAATTGGACGACATCACCTATATCAACAACGAGCAATTCGCCTTGCAGCCCATCCCCAACCTGTTTTTCATGCGCGATGCCTCGTTCTCGATGTTCGACAACATCTTAATCAGCAATATGGCCACGAAGGTGCGCATGCGCGAATGCCTCATCTTGAACAGCATCTACAATATCCATCCCCTGTTCGACGCCAAAGTCATCAACCCTGTGCTGAACTATGACATCCACGGCGAAGGCACAGTGGAAGGCGGCGATGTGCAAATCATCCGCGACAACGTGGTGATTTGCGGTTTGGGCTCACGCACCAACATGCATGGCGTGGAGGCCCTGGTCGAACACCTGAAGACCAAACCTGGCGTCAAGCACCTGATTTTCCAGGAATTGCCTCTCGATCCCGAGTCATTCATCCATCTTGACATGGTGTTTACCATGCTAGATGTCGACAAATGCATGGTTTACAAACCCGTGATCATGAACCCAGCGTTCAAGACCTTCCACATCACCATCGACGGCCAGAAAGCCATCGGAAAGGAGACCTCGGATTTGCTCACCGGCCTGAAGGAGATTGGCATCGATCTGGAGCCTGTTTACTGTGGCAACGGCGACAGCTCTTTTGCCTCGCGCGAGCAATGGCACAGTGGCTGCAACTTCTTCTGCCTTGCCCCTGGCCAATTCCTTGGCTATGGCCGCAACCAACGCACACTGCAAGTCCTCAACAACGCAGGCTTCAACGTGGTGACAGCTGCCGATGTGGTCAACAACAAGTTCAACCTCGCCACAGGAAAGAAATGCATTGTTGCCTTTGAGGGCAACGAGCTCTCACGCGGGGGTGGCGGCGCTCGGTGCATGACGATGCCGATACAAAGAACGGCTGTGGATTGGTAAAAATGAAAAACGTCGTTTGGAAACCAAACGACGTTTTTGTTCACAAACTATTCCCATACTTATCCAGCCAAGCCTGTGCTTGTTCACAGTCAGGACAATGGGAACGCAGAAAGGTTTGGAAACGCACCGTGTGCTTCATGATGATGGTGTGGCATAATTCATGGATGATGACATAGTCGATCACAAATTCTGGAGCCTTGACGATGCGCCAGTTGATGGAAATGTTCTTTTCTTTTGAGCAATTGCCCCATTTCCGTTTCTGGCTTCTGATATAGAGTTTGTCATAAGGCAACAGCAAGGCTTCCGACAGGGCGTCGATGCGATTGGAAATGTGTTTTTTTGCCACCGATTTCAGCCATTTTTCCTGCACACTGACATTCAGCAAGTCGCGTTTTGCCTGAATGGTCTTGCTCTCGTGGTTTACCACCACTTTGTTTTGATACTTAGACGAATAGAAATAGGCATACCGGTTCCCGAAAAGCAAAATCTCATTTCGTCGTAGCTTGATTTGCGTTTTTTTCGCGAAAAACGTCCGCTTTGACTCAATCCATTGCTTTTTCTTTTCCAGCAAGCTCTCAATTTGTTCGTCAGTGAAAGAAAGTGGGACAAACAACTGCACCGCACCGTCTTCACAAACACGGAGACGGGCATTTTTCACATCGCGGCGGGTTACGGTATAGTTTTCGGGCAGCATATCAATTTAAACTGAAGTTTTTCAGAATAGAGTACATAAGCATGTCGCCCAAAGGACCATCGATGTCGATATTCAGGGACTCGTATTTCGGATTTACAGAAAGCAATTCCATGTCGGCCTTAAATCGGTTGTATTCCTGTGTCACCTCCTGCCAGCCGATGTAAACCTTGGATTGGATTTGTCTGGCCTCGTCTTCGGCAAACGATCGAAGCAAACCCTCGTCGAAATCAGGTTGTTCGTTCTTGAGGATCTGATAAATCTCAAAAGTGCCCTTGTCGGCAAAGCCCATCTTTTTTGGAATCTCTATCGCCTCGTCCACCTTCGAGAGGATATTGGCGATGGCGGTTTGCTCGGACTTATCAGGATAATGGATATCCATACTTCTCAAATACCGAATATCCAAATTTCCAAGTCCCGTTGTGCCTTCTGAAACAGAAGTGATTCGTTCTTGCACGGAATGGGAAGACAACCATCTGAAAAAATACTCGGGTAATATGTCAGAACCTTCCTTTGGTTTAAACGCGGTCAAAAAAGAAGCAAACAAATAATCGGTATCGTCTTTAATAAACACGGCATTACCAATCCTTTTTCTATTTCCATTTGAACTTACAGCGATACACCAATCTTTACTCACCGCCTTTTCTTTCCTGTCCTTTTCACTTACCCCTTGCAAATACAATTCCTCCGTCAAATCCAATTCTTTCTGGATATTAGTCACAGTCAAGACTCTCACAGAAAAAGGCTCATAGGCTTTCAACTCCTGCTCCTTTGACCATGTATAACCAGATTTATATTGAATCTGATTCTTGAATTTATCTGTTTTCCAACCTTTCATCATTGTTCATTGTCAATTGTAAATTGTTCATTTCCAATCACTTCACAATGCCCGCCACTAGTATTGCCACAATGCTTAATGACACCTTTCTGCTGTAGAACGGCAAGGTCTCTTTCGACAGTTCGTTGAACTACCGACAAAACTTCCGACATTGTTTTCGCTGATACATTTGGATTCTCTTTTAGAATAAGACATATTTTCTTTTGTCTATCAGTAAGTTGAATTTCCGACAAACTTCCGACATTATTTTTCTCGTCATACAAATCTTCTATTTGGGCATTGGTCATCGGTTCGGCAGCCGTACCCACACGCATAAAACAACCTTTTTCGGACAGCCCGTATTTTGTTTTGTAATAAGGCTTTTCGCTTCCGCTGGCTATGAAAACCTTGATCACGGGAGTGTTCCCAATGTGTTCCACCATAACGTCAAACAAGCCTATCGGCGAAGGCGAGACACCCGTTCGGATACGGTCTTTGATCTTGAGTATATCGCCGTCGATGTCTTTCACTCCCACTGCATTGCCATCGTCATCGATGCCGAAGTAGATGATGCCGCCCTCACGGTAGTTGAGAAACGCCATCACTTCGCGTTCCAAATCAAGGTCGCGGGTCAGCTCTCGCTTGAATTCTATACGGTTTGTCTCTGTCATCATTGTAAATTCTTCAGTAACTCATTCAGTTCCTTTTCCAGCGCCGCTTCGGACTGCACCGCCTTCTGGAAATCGACGATGGCTTCCTTCATGTCGATCTGCTCTTCGGGTTCAAAGGTGTCCACATAGCGGGGGATGTTGAGGTTGAACTCGTTTTCCTCAATCTCGTCCATATCCACGATGGAGAAATAACGCTTGCGCCGTTCGGGGTCGGCAAACATCTCCAGCAGTTCGGTCTCCACATCGGCGATAGCTTGGCGTTGCTTCTCGGCTTTTTCATAGGCGGCGTTTTCGCGCGAGGTCTTTTCGGCAAGCACCTTGTCCAAAGCCTTTAAAGCAGTTTCCCACGCCTTGCGTTCCCCAGCTGTCGGTTTTTTGCCCGCAGTTTCCTTCTCCTTCACTGCGGTTTCGGCTTTGTCCAAACGACTTTGCAGTCTTGCGATTTCTTCCGCCAAATCGTTTTCGATCTCAGAGAACCGGAAATCCACTTCGTCCTCAATCTGGTTATGCAGACGGTTTTTCTGTTGCTTAATCCAATCCTTGGCTATTTCAATGTCGCCCCAACTTTCCAACATCGTGGAAATGCGCAAGACATCCTGCGGCTCCAACACGCTCATGTTGGCCTCCTCGCGGTACCAGCCTTTCTTGGCGGCATACACCATCAGCACCTTGTTTTTGCGGTCGGCAGGCTTGTCCTTGTCAAAGAAGATAATGGCTCCGGGGATGGTGGTGCCGTAAAACAGATTGCCCGGCAACACCACTATGGCATCAATGATATTGATATGCTACTTGAAATCAATCCCTTGCAGAAAACCACGACGGATGGTGTATTCCACATCGGCCTTGCGGTTCTGCCCGTCTTCCTCCTCGGTCTTTTCGGGCTGACCACGGAACAACACACCTTGCGGGCACACCACGCCGGCCTTGCCGTTCTCGTCCAACGAAGCAATGATATGCTGCAAAAAAGCGAAATCACCATTGCTGTAGGGTGGTACGCCATACACCAAGCGGTTGTAGGGGTCGGTGAATTCCTTCTTGTATTCAATCTGAGGCGTGCCGTCCTTTTTGTTTACGGTGTTGCCTTTCTTGTCTTTCTTGGGTTCACCGTTTTGTGCCCAGTTCTCCATCGAGAAGGGAAAGTTGGCCATCACCTTGTCGAAACGACGAAGTTCCAGTTCGTTTTCCTCATCCTTGAATTTCGGGTCGCGGATGGTGTCGCCCTGTTCAATGCGGGCATCCAAGCCGTGCAGAATCATGTTGATGTTGCAGATGGCCCAGGTATTCTACACCAGTTCCTGTCCGAATAGGCGGATGCTTTTTTGCGTCTCATAACTGGAACGGGCATATTTGGCGGCATTGAGCAGGAAACCGCCCGAACCGCAGGTGGGGTCATACACGGTCTCGCCCTTCTGGGGTTTCAGGTAACGGACAATGATGTCAACCACCTCCTGAGGCGTGTAGAACTGTCCCGCCATGGTGCCGCCTTTGTTCTCGTCGGCAAAACGTTTGATAAGATATTCGTAGGCGTCACCCAACACATCCACCGTGACATTGTTGTTGCTCAAATCCACAGCACTCAAGTAGTTGATGAGGTTGGTGAGCACTTCAGGGTCAAGTTTTTTGCCACCGGAGCCATCGGGAGCGGGTTCGTTCCAGCGCACGGTGTTGATGATTCCCTTAAGGAAATACTTGCCGTTTTTATCTACATTTTGATCGGCAATAGCGTTCACGGCTTCATCCAACTTCTCGTTTTTCTTGTCAATGGAAGCCAGCCAGACATCTTCCCAGAAGTGTCCCTCAGGGATGAGAAAGTCATGCTTTTTCTTCGTAATCACTTCCAATTCCCGTGGAGAAGGCCCGCGAACATAATCTATCTTGAAATTGTTTTTCGCGTTCTCGATTTCCCACTGGTAATTGTCTGACAAACGTTTGAAAAAAAGCAAAGAAAGGATATACGACTTGTAGTCCTCCACCTTGTCACGGAGGATGTCGGCCATGCCGAAAAGGATGTTGCCTAAGGCTTGTTTGGTAATCATAACACTACGGATCCGTTATTGTTAACACCTACAAAAATACGTTTTTTTCATAAACTCATCATGCATCAAAACTATTCTATCACCACCTCATCCACCATAATCCAGGACTTTTGTCCTGCGTAGGGATGCCATTCGGGCAAAACGCCCTGGTTTTCCACTTTTATGCGGACGTATTTGGCTTGCTTCTCGTTGACGCGGGCACGAGCCTCAATCCGGCCGAATCCCGTCATCCTGTCGGGCTTGTCGAAAACGGGCAACTCGGCCATCTGCCAATCACCGAACTCCTTGCCGTCTTTCGAGAAGCTGACCCGTATCGACTTGGGCCACATTACCCAGTCGTTAGGCTCGTGGCAAAGGCCTACTTTTACGGTGCTGATGTCGGTCGGGACGGCCAATTCGATGGTCGCCTCCATATCGATGCCCTCAAAGCCCAACCAATCGTTGTTGTAGTCGCCTGGCACGCCTTTCTTGCCGTCCATAAGGGCGATGTCGGCCTCCTTGCCGTAACGCTCCGCAGGAGGGTTGACGAAGGTCGTGTTCTTGATGTTCAAGCGGTTGAACTGGTGCAAAGCGACAAACGAAGCGACCGTGCCCTTCTTGCAAGCCTTCGCCTTGACGGTCGTGGTTTTCAGGATGACAAACGACGACTTGTAGACCGGCGATTTCGCACTCGGCTCGCTGCCATCCGTGGTGTAATGGATTTCGGCCTCGGGGTCGGGGCAAGTCATTGAGATGGTCAGTGGGCGGTTGAACATACGGAAGTCCTCCTTCCCTGCCATCGTCGCCTTGATTTCGGGCATCGGAACCATCAAAGAATCCGTATCCGGAACTTGGAAGCGGCTCAATTCTATCGGGTCTTGCGACCTGTCGAAAGCACGGAGCAACACCGTGTATTCATACACTTGATTCTTAAGCACATACTTCTCATCCACACCCGGGCCGCAAGTGGCCGTGCCGATGGGAGCCACCTTATAATCAACATTCACAGTGAAGAAATCCGTAGAATCCAGTTGGTTGACACGGCGGGCAGCGGTGAGGTTGTCGTCGCTGTAGTTATAGATGCTGAAATTGAAAGGCTCCGACATCGTGACAAACAGCCCGTAAGTATTCATAAAGTCCGACAAAGCCAGCCATCGCGTATTGCCATGATTGCCATTGTCTTGCGGAACGACATGCTGGCCAAAGAAATCAAAAACAGACGGCCATTTATCAATTTGATACCCCATCTTGCCTGCTACATTACGGTCAGGATAGTTCTCGGTATCCTTTCCAAAATAATTCAAATTCACTAATGACAACGGTGCACGGAACTGCATCCCAATTTTCGGAAGCGAAGTCACAGTCTCCATTGGGTCAACGCGGTTGGAGACACTCACATTTCCCTCACCATCAACAAGATACAACTTATTGACCACAATTTGCAATTGGTCCATGCCGTCATAATACTCAATGGTTGAATTAACCGATACCGTGTTGGTATCCACACGCTCAAAATGCAGTCCTGCATTTTTGGCGGTCAAATGCTGCAAACCAGCCTTTTTCCATCGAGGCAAAGCCCAGCCGTCCACCTCGTCGTTCAAGGTAGGGGCGCGCCAGAAGTTATCCTTTAGAGCACCTTTCAGAAGTTCCGTTCCCATAAAGAGATAAGAAACGATTTGGCCAGTAGCCTTGTCGAAAGCCACCGAGAAATCGTCATTGAAAACAGTGAGGTTGGTAGCATCGAATTGCACAGCCTTTTCACTAACCAAAGGCTCCAACGGCGCCGACGGCCAATCCAACTTGAACTCGTCGTAAGCGACTTCCTTTCCCGCTGGCATAGCCAACTCATCTTCTTTCAGCGTCACCGAGAAACGCACAAAGAACTCTTCGCCTGGATGGCCATAAATACGCAAACGCTGAATGTTCATCCTTTGCGATTCGTAGGGTTTGAGATTGAGGTCGAACTTTTCCCTCAGCAACTCCCTTTCGGCAGAAAAGATGGTGTATTCGCAATCGTAGGCCGAAGCATCCGTGAAGGCATTCCAGTTCTTCACTTCAAATTCACCCGCCTTCAAGTCAATGGCTTTGAACTTGATAGGCTGATAGACCTTCTCCACCTCGTCGGCGTGATTATGAGGAATCCTGTCAGATCTGACAACGCCATTGGCACAGAAAGCATCGTCGTCGCCCACGCCGTAGGCATGGCCAAAGTCGCCACCGACAGCATACCAATCCACATCTTTAATCGAATCATGGACAAGGAAACTTTGGTCCACCCAATCCCAGATGCAGCCGCCTTGCAATTGCTCGTTGGCCTCAATCACATCCCAATAGTCCTTCAGGCCGCCCATACTGTTGCCCATCGCGTGGCAGTATTCCACCATGATGAACGGGCGACCTTCCTTGTCAAGTCCCTCATCCACAAACTTTTGCAGATATTCCTTGCTGGCGTACATCAAGCCTATGACATCGGTATTCTTGTCGTAAACGGCACGCTCGTAGGTCACGGGACGCGAGGGGTCGCGCTGTTTCATCCATTCGTAAGTGTATTCAAAATTGACGCCGTTGCCGCACTCGTTGCCCATCGACCACATAATCACCGAAGGATGGTTCTTGTCGCGCTCCAGCATGTTGCGGTTGCGCGACCAAACCATGTCGCGGTATTGCGGATCCTTGGCGAGGCTCCTTTCGCCGTAGCCTTGCGCATGCGATTCGCAGTTGGCCTCGTCCCAAACGTAAAGTCCGTAGCGGTCGCAGAGTTCGTACCAATAGGGGTCGTTAGGATAGTGGCTTGTGCGCACCGTGTTGATATTCATCCGTTTCATCAGTGCTATATCCTCTTCCATCGACTCGCGGTCGATGACATGACCCGTGTAAGGGTCGTGCTCGTGGCGGTTCACTCCTTTTATTAATACATATTGTCCGTTGATGAGCAGTTTGCCGTCCTTGATTTCCGAAGTGCGGAAACCTATATGGTTTTCAAGCAGCTCCACTACCCTGTTTTTCTTATCTAAAAGCTTGATTTCCAACCGATAAAGATAGGGATTCTCTGCCGACCAAGGCTGAATTCCCGATAGCGGCTGCTCCGCTTTCAGGCGAACCTTGCCCTCTTGATCGTCCAATTTCTTACCCAATGCAAGTATCTCAGAATCACCATCATACACCGAAACGGCGAGTTGATAACCCTTGTATGTCATCACGGGCAACCCATTGTAGAGGCTGACTTCAATATCGAATGTGCCATTCTTGTAGGTCTTGTCCAAGCCCGCGTGAACCTCGTAATCATAAACATTCACTTGCGGCTTGGAATAGAGCACCACATCGCGCTCGATGCCGCTGATGCGCCAAAAGTCCTGGCACTCGAAATAGGAGCCGTTGGAGAAGCGGAACACCTTCATTGCCAGCTTGTTCTTGCCAGGCTTCACCAAGCTGGTGATGTCGAAATCGGAATTGGTCTTGGCATCTTCGGTGAAACCCACAAATTCTCCATTGACCCATAGATAATACGCCGACTTCACCGCGCCGAAATTGATATAGAAGCGCCTGTCCTTCCACGCCTCGGGAACCGAGAATTCGTGGATGTAGCAACCCACGGGATTATCCACCGTCGGAGCAAACGGCGGTTGGTTAGGACGAAATTCATTGTCCACATTGACATAAATCGGCGTGCCATAGCCGTTGAGTTCCCAGTTGGCAGGCACTTGAATCGTTTTCCAACTCGAAGCATCATAATCAGCCTTCCAGAAGCCTTTAGGCGCATCTGCGGGATGTTCCACCCAACGGAATTTCCATTGTCCATTGAGCAGTTGGGAGAATTCATCACCCACGGGAACGACATTCGTTCGAGGATACAACTTGTTGATTTCGTACGCCTTGACATCGTTCCAAGCGCTCAGTTCGGCTTCGGTTTGGGCCTTGAGACTTGAAGCGATAATCAAGCAAAGAAGAGTTATTGTATGCTTTTTCATAGTGATTTGTGTTTGTATTGTTACCGTCATTGCGAGGAAGAACGAAAAAGCAATCCAGGGAACAAGTTGATTATCTGGACTGCTTCGTGCCTCGCAGTGACGCAAAGCGTGTCATAAAATTTCGCCAATCAACAACTTTCGTTCAGCATCGGGAATGCGTTCCGATTTGTTGGCCTCGCGGTCGAAATACACCACCACGGCGTGGCACAGCGTCTTGATTTCGCCCGTCTTGGCATCTTTGAGGCACTGTTCCATCTTGAAGCTGGAGTTGCCCATTTCGGTGACGCGGCTTTCGCAGACAATCGGGTCGTGGAAATGGACGGGATGACGGAAGTCCAAGTCCACGTGGACGAGGACGTATTTGAAAGTAAGCCAGTCGATTTCGGTTTGGAAGACGTGCTCGAAGTAGCGACTTCTTCCCATGTCGAAGTAATGGCATTGCGACCCGTTGTTGACGTGGTTGTAAGGGTCGAGGTCGCTCATGCGGATTTGGATGGGGCACGAAAACATGGCGATTATTTCATTTCAAAATGCGGAATCGGCAACAACTTGAAGAGGTTGGCTGCATGCTTGCGGTCGATAAGGGCTTTGGTTTCAGGATCCTCGCAGATACCCGTGCGGATATACTTGTCCAACACGGCGTATGTGAAGCCGAGGTTGTCCTCGTCGCTCTTGTTGGTAAGACCATCAGATGGCGTCTTCTCCACCAACTCGATGGGCAAACCCAACTCCTTCCCTATCGCTTTGACTTCCTGCACGGTGAGTCCGCCAAGCGGCGAAAAATCGCCAGCGGCATCGCCATAGCGCGTCGAGTAACCCACCCAATCCTCGGAGAGGTTGCAGGTGTTGGCCACACGACCGTTCATCGATTGCGAGATGGCGTACAACGTGCTCATTCTCAAGCGCGGTGGCAAGTTGATGGTGGTCTGACGACTGACTTCAGCATCCAAGGTGCCCAACTGTTCACGTACTGCTTCGATAAGCGTATTATAGGTGTCACCGATATTGACACAACAGTGGCGAATGCCAAGGTGGTTGATGAGTTTCATGCTGTCGTCGATGTCGGGTTGCACGCCATTGGGCATAGTCACGCCGATGACACGATCCGTGCCAAGAGCCTCGACACAAAGACCAGCGACGACGCTACTGTCCTTGCCGCCCGAGATGCCGATGACGGCATTGCAGCCTTTTCCGTTCACTTCAAACCAGTCGCGAATCCATTGCACGACTTGGTCTTTTACTTGTTTTGCATTGAAATTATCCATAATGGTTGTTTATTATTTTTACATAAAACTGCTGCCGCCAATGAATTGCCGCAGCATGGATGTGGCCGGAATCTCCTTGTCGGAGACAGGCGTGAAATAATTGAGGAAGCGCCGCAAACGGTGCGCCTCGGTGTATTCGGGACAGTTGTTCGGGACGGTGGCCAGGATGCTCTCTGCATGGTTGCGCATCACGGCAAACTCCAAGAGATAGGCCGAATTGAACATCACGTCGGCGTTCTCCTGATAAGGGTTGATCCACTTCTCCTCGGCGGCACACACGCTGGGCCATTGGCTGATTGTCTGCCGTGCCGTGAACGCTCCTTTGTTATAATCGCGCACGATGCGTCGCAAGAGGCGGTTGTCGTCGGTGGGAATCATGTTGTGGTCGTCCAAAGCGGTGCTGGTCAACGTGGAGATGAAGATACGGAACTTGGTCGATTCAGGGATTTGTTCCGTCAACATGGGGTTCAGGGCATGGATGCCTTCGAGCAACAGAACCGAGCCTTCCTTAAGCTGCAAACGTTTTCCATTATACTCGCGCATTCCCGTAACAAAATTATACTCAGGCACTTCTATTTCCTCACCATCCAGCAAGGCAATCAAGTCGCGCTCGAGGGCGGCATGATCGACGGTCTCGAAATTGTCGAAGTCGTAGGTTCCGTCGGGTAGTTTAGGAGTATCCTCTCTATTGACGAAATAGTCGTCGGTCGAGAAAGAAATCGGCTTCAGTCCGCAGGCCTTCAATTGGATGCTCACGCGGCTGCAAAACGTGGTCTTGCCACTGCTGCTCGGCCCCGTAATCAATACCAATCGGACTGGGGTCTCGCTGTGATACCTTCGGTCGATCTCCTCCGCAATCTGCACGATTTTCTTTTCTTGCAAGGCTTCGGCCACTTGCACCAACTCGCGCGCCATCCCGTTCTGAATCGCATGGTTGACGTCGCCCACCGTGCTCAGTCCCATGATGTCGTTCCACTTCAGGCTTTCCGAGAACACCTCGAAGGTCTTCGGTTGGTCCTTCAACTCGGCCAGGCGGTTGGGGTCGTCACGGTCGGGGATACGCATCAAGATGCCGTCGCAATAAGCCTCGATATCCCAGATTTTAAGATACCCTGTCGAGGGCACCAGACGACCGTAAAAATAGTCGGTAGCATTATCAAGAGTGTAATAATCGGTATAAGCTTTCCCACTGGTTTCCAATAGTTTCACCTTGTCATCCAAGCCCAATTCACTGAACATACGGATAGCGTCGTCGATACGCGCCTCATGACGGTGGAACTGGATGTCGTCAGCAACGATAACCCTCATTCGTACACGAAGCGAAGCTATGTCGTTGGCAGTCAACAGCTCGCCGTCATTTTTGCGAATGCGGCAAAACAAGCCTTTTGAAATGGGATGCTCCATATTGAGTTTGCAGCCAGGGAACAAGTCGAGGGCGGCTTTGTAAAGCAGGAAACACAATGAACGGAAATACACAAGCAAGGCGGTGTGGTCGCGGACGTCCAGAAATTCGACGTCGCGGCTGTTGTAAACACGGAATTTGAGTCCCTGCGACACATTGTTGACCTTCGCCGAAACGATGGGATAAGGCCTGTCGAACTCGAACTCAGGAAGCATTTCCAGCAAGGTCATGCCCTCCTTGAATTCTTTGGTTGTGTGGTTATTGACGCAGTATATCTGAAGCATAATTACCTATGGAGGATTATCGTTCATTCTTCTCTTTGAATCCGATTCAAGGCATCGATGGCCAAACGGTAGTCGGGCTGAATCTTGAGCACCTCTTTGTAGATGTCGACCGCCCGACTGTAGTCGCCCATTTGTTCCAACACACGACCTTTGTTGTAGTAAGCGTCGATGTAGTTGGGATTGGCGTTCAAGGCGCGATCGAAATAGTCAAGGGCTACCTCGTTGTTTTCAAGGTAAACATAATTGACATAGCCAATGTTAAACAGCAAGATGTAGTTGTCGGGGAGCTGCATCAGCAGGGTGTCGTAATGGCGCACGGCTTCTTCGGGGAAGCCATGGCTTTGCATGTACAAGGCCAACTCGTAACGCGGTGTGGCTATATCGGGGAACTGATGCTGCGCCTTGCGAAGATAGTCTAACGTGTAGGGCAGCTGTTGGGCGGCATAGATGCGGCTGATTTGCTCCACGGGGTCGTAGAATCCGGCATCCTGCTCCGAAGCCAGTTGGAAATTGCGCAATGCGCTGACTGTGTCTTGTTTGGCAGCCATGTAGCACATGCCTTTGATGAAATACGCCCTGGGATTGTAGGATGACAGTCCCAAGGCTTTGTCGACATAGCCAAATGCAAGGTTGAAGTTCTGTTGCAACAGGTTGAGTTCGGCCAGCTTCACCAAAGGGCGAGGATCCATCGTATTGATTTCCGCCGCACGGTTGAGCGTAGAGGCAATGTTGTCCTGGTCACCCAATGCATAATACAAGTCAGCTAACAGCAAATATGTGTTGACGTTTCTAGGGTCAATCTGGAGCGACTTGTTGATATCAATCATGGCCTGACCAATCTGTTCATTGGCAAAATAGGCTTTGGCACGATTGGCATACAAGAGTGCATCGGTGCTATCCAAGGCAATGGAATCGCTGATACGTTGTATCGCTTCGCTAACTGTCACTGGTGCCGAAGGCTCCTGGTGCGTATCCTTGGGCTCTGGTTGGGGCGTGTTGTTGCAGGCCAGCATGGCGAGCAAGGCGCCGACAAATAGTAGGTTTTTCTTCATTTTTATTGTTTTGTTACACGCTTTGCGTCACTGCGAGGAACGAAGCGGTCCAGAAAAACAGGGGTTCCCTAGATTGCTTCGCTCGCAATGACACTTACTGCGTCTGGAATCTTATTCTTCCGAATTCTCCAACGCCTCGAAAATCTTGGCGGAAAGCTCTTCGGCCAGCTCGGGATTGTCCTCGATGAGTTTCTTCACCGAGTCGCGACCTTGGGCCAACTTCGAGTCGCCGTAGCTGAACCATGAGCCGCTCTTCTTGATGATGCCCGTCTCCACGCCGAGGTCGACGATTTCGCCGGAGCGCGAGATGCCTTCGCCGTAAAGGATGTCGAACTCAGCCTTGCGGAACGGCGGAGCCACCTTGTTCTTGACGACTTTCACCTTGACGCGGCTACCCATCACGTTCTCGCCGTCCTTGATTTGGCTGACCTTGCGGATGTCGATGCGCACGGAGCTGTAGAACTTCAAGGCATTGCCGCCAGTGGTCGTCTCGGGGTTGCCGAACAGCACACCGATCTTTTCGCGCAACTGGTTGATGAAGATGCAGATGCAGCCCGTCTTGTTGATGGTGGCGGTGAGTTTGCGCATGGCTTGGCTCATCAAGCGGGCCTGGAGGCCCATCTTGCTGTCGCCCATCTCGCCTTCGATTTCGCTCTTGGGCGTCAGTGCAGCCACGGAATCGACCACGATGACATCGATGGCGCCAGAACGAATCAGGTTCTCAGCGATTTCGAGGGCCTGCTCGCCGTAGTCGGGCTGAGAGATGAGCAGGTTTTCGATATCCACGCCCAGTTTGGCGGCATAGAAACGGTCGAAGGCGTGTTCCGCGTCGATGAAGGCGGCAATGCCACCCTTCTTTTGGGCTTCGGCCACCACGTGCAGGGCCAGCGTCGTCTTACCCGAACTCTCGGGTCCGTAGATTTCGATGATTCTTCCTTTTGGGAGACCGCCCACGCCAAGGGCATAGTCGAGGCCGATGGAGCCCGTGGAGATGCTTTCCATCTTCTCCGCCTCGGCGCCAAGGCGCATGATCGAGCCTTTGCCGAAACTCTTCTCAATGTTACCTAACGTGGCTTCAAGGGCCTTCAGTTTCTCCTGCTTCAGTTTTGCAGCTTCCTCTTGTGTTTTTTCCGTAGTCATGATTGTGGGTTTTTAATTAGTTAGTATTTAATGATTTAAGATTTAAAGACTCAAAATTCAATGTTTTGACGCGGGACTGCGAGACGCGGGACGCGAGACACTTTACACGCGATTCATTTATAAAGGGACAAAGATAGTAATTTTTGGCATACCGACTCGTTTTGCTTCGAATTATTTTCATGCTGCAAAATTACAACGTTTGTCAAGACCGAGCCGTTGATTAAACGTTTGTTGTCGACAGTAGTCGTTTGTTGTCGTTTGCTGTCGGGTAGATTGTTGGTTTATATAATTTTACATTTTCTTGATAGCGAGGATTGAAATCCCCGCTTGACATATTATCGCCCTTTGACTTCGTCGAATCTTCGATTTCAGGGCTTTGAGGAAACGACAATACGAGTTGGCACTGCAAACTTTTCAACCAAACTATTTCATAATATAACTAGTTTCCCTATTTTTGTGCGTTGAAGTCCAACAAAGTCCTGAAAGGACGACCCGACTTCAACGGGTGATTTCAATCCTCCGCCTCAAAGCAAAGAGAAAAAACCTCAACACCATGGGCTGCTCACTCGTAAAAAACGACATCCACCTCGTCTTCCACATCAAGTGCCATAGTATGGAGATACGCGACGAGGACCTCGACCAAGTCTTTGCCTACATCGGCGGCATCATCAACAACATGAACGGCATCCCGATAGCCGTTGGCGGTATCGGCAACCACATCCACATCCTGACCACCCTGCCCAAGGCCATCGCCCTGACCGAGTTCGTCAAGAATATCAAAGCCTACAGCAGCAAGTGGATCAAGACCTTGGACGAACGCTACTACGAGGGCTTCGCTTGGCAAGCGGGCTACGGTGCCTTCTCCGTTGATTACAGGCACCTTGACCAAACCGCGCAATACATCCGCAACCAAGCCGAGCACCACCACCGCACGGAATGGCGCGAGGAATACAAGCGACTCCTCGATGATGCAGGTGTTGAGTATGACGAGCGGTATGCTTTTGAGACGGATTGAGCGGGGGATGAAGCGGGGATTGAAATCGCCCGATAACATCTGTCGCCCTTTCAGGGCTATCACTCTAAACAGGAAAGACATGAACCGCTAAGTCATACAAATACTGACCGCGCAATTCAATTGCTTGTTCATCCCAAACATCTTTTGAAAGAGCTTCTTCAGCAATTTGGATTCCTGTCCCATATCTTTTCAAACCTCCCTTGTATTCTTTTCCATTTAACTTGCCATTCTGCATCACGAATAGCAGCATTTAATGATTGAGTAATAATCGTCAAATTACCCATCGTAAGAAGCAATTTATCTCTTCTATCCTGTTCTTCCTTTGTGTCAAGTTGTCCCCAATGATTACGCCATTTCTTAGGCATCATATGCTCCAAACTATATTTACTTAACCCTAGTAATTGGGTAGAATAATTATTTCTATCTCTAATCTTGGTTTCAATGAAATACAATATACTTGCTGCGGTCTTATCGACATAAACCTGATTGGCAAAAGCATACTGCAACTCTTTACCGGAAGGCATTTTATTCACTGTATCATCTTCAGTCTGGTTGTTGATGTACTCCTGAAACTGTCCTCTAGTAACAATTTTATTAAGAATACATCTATCAGTAAACAATTGATTATAATTCTTATTATTAGCCCTAACAATGATACGACGCACAATGAATGTTTCAATATAATCAAATAGATTATTAACTTCGTCGTCGTCTTTTTGCTCATGCAAAACATACAACACATATGGAATAAGCGTAGAATTATCAAGGCCAAATATTAATGCGTTAATTCTATCCATGCCTGCTTTATCAGTCAATTCTCGATCCAGTATTGAAGGAGCGAAACTGTTTGCAAAAACAATCGCATATTCCTTAATTTCTTGGAGCATTTTTTGTTTATCAACGCAATAGTTCTTGATGAATTTCTTGTATGACTCAAAAAGTGTTTCCACTCTCGAGAATTCTATCTTGTCCTCGGTCGAAACATTTCCTGTGATTTGCGGTTCTTGTATCTTAATTTGAAAATATGCGTAAAAGAAAAGGTCAATAAAAGACCTGCGAAATCTACCAGTTACAATTTCCGTGTCCCAATAATTTTTGGTCGCTTCGTCTTTCTCAAACACATCTTTCCAATACGAGCAGTATGAATCGTAATCCCTATTGAAAAAATAATTCTTGAGAAGTTCGGCTGTAGTTAAAGTAACCCCAAGTGAATTGATAGTGTCGAAAATTTGTTGTTCATCCTCGTCCACTGCCACATCTATCCCAATAAAAAGGATATTATTCAATATCGAATAGTAATTCAGTCTTTCGGGATTGATATTATTCACAAAATACGTATAGGCTTTTGAAATACGATCGGTTTTCTTAGAGAGGTCTTCTATTGAATCCATATTCATAATGTGATTGAACATCTCAATGTCATTGTGACTATGGCGCAAAGACAATTCTTTTAATCCGTTTGACGAAGGGAAATGCACTCGGAACAAATCTTTCAACAAGTAATTGTCCCCAGTTTTTAACCCCAACACTTTGAAGAACAAATTAAGCGTAGTCAATCGTTGCTGTCCATCAATGACTGTTCTGACATCCCCAACCTTTGCCCCAGAAAGGGTAGGCTTCTGTTTTAGAATTACAGACCCCATAAAGTATGGTCGTGAATGCGTACTGATGTTTTTCCATATCCTCCAACCTTTTCACCAGCTCCCCCATTCCATCACTCGCCTTTGCCCGAATGTGCCTGAAGCCATACGGCACGCCACCCTTTATCTCGTTCGGGTCGATGAGATACTTGGGAATCTCTTTAGGAGCACAATCAACTAACCCTGCCGCAGTTTCTCTTGATTTTGATAGTCAGATTCACTTGCTGTTCAGGATGCACCTTTTCATTGACTTGGTTGATGCGGCACTCAAAAATGTTTGCATAACCCATATCCATCAGTAGGGCAATGGTGTTGTTCTGTGCTCTTGGGATGTAGCCGAGGCAAACCTGCTCATCTTGTTCTTCGTCGTTGTAGCAAACCATCACTGCGTTAGGGTCGTAGCGGTTGTCGTCCTCTCGCACCAATTGCACTACCGTGCCCACTTTCAGCTTGTCCCAAACCTCATCGGCTTCGTGATACATTCTGCCTGCCAGATGGCAATCCATGAAATACTTCTTTTTTGCGTCCATAATTGTAGTGTTTTTAAGGGTTTAACTTCAATTCACGCTGCAAAATTAGAAGCACCTTGTCCCATATTGCAGTACAAGTTCAAAGTTTTTTCATTTTTCCTCGTAGATTTTCGCGGAATCGGCGTGCCAATTCCGAATCTCATCGGCAAGCCATTGGGGTTCAAGCACTTTCAGGCTTGTTCCTCTTGAAAGCAGTTGCCCCATGAAATCGTAAGTAGGGCGCAGGTACAACTCAAAGTCGGCAAAATCGCCTTCCTCCGAGGTCTGAATCTCCTTTTGCGTGTGATGCAGCGGAAGGTCGCGCAGGTAGTATTTCTCAATGCCAAACGCCCTTAGCACGACGCGTTCCGGCTGGCTGCCGTCGCCAATGACCACACCATAGCACTCGCCGAAGAAAGCATTCGCATCGAAATCCTTGTCCATCTTGAACGGTTCATCGGTAATCCTCAAATCCTCCATGCGGTCGAAGGAAAACATGGCAAAGCCGCCGTCGGTGAAGCGTCCGAGAAGATACCACCGCTGCCGGAACAACTTGATACAATAGGGCGAAAGCAAGAAAGTCCTCGCCTCCAGCGACTGGTAACGCCGATAGCGAATCTCTATCCGCTTATTTTCTTTCATCGCCGAAATCACGCTTTCAAGGTGCTCGCCCTCAGACGGGATGTTTTCGAGCACGATACGGCTCTGAATGCTCAGGCTCTCGCTGATAAGGTTGTTGACGGTGAGGGTCGAAAGCATCCAATTCTGGACCGTATTCTCGAGCAGAACATCCTCGTTGCCAATAAAATAGCGATAACCATCGCGGCGGTCGCAGTCGATGTAGATGCCGAAAATGTCCTCGATGGCATCCTTGTGGCGGTTGAAGGTGGTGCGGCTCAGCGGCATTCCCTCGCTCATCTCGGTGCGTTGCCACCGCTCGTTGATTTCCGCCAACGAAATGCGCTTTGCTCGGCTGATAGTGTTCACCAACCAAATATATTGCTTGAACAAGGTGGGAATTTTCATGGCTTTTCGTGTTTTGCTTGTGCAAAACTACAAAAACTTCTTCAAATCGGTGTATTTTCACACTTTGCGATAATAATTCGCAGAACTTGCGTCTTACCAGAGCCCCAGAGCCCTGAAATCGAAGATTCGACGAAGTCAAAGGGCGACCCTATGTCAAGCGGGGATTTCAATCCTCGCTACAAAAAAGCCCTGAAAGGGCGGCCCTACCTCATCGGGCGATTTCAATCCCCGCAAAAAAAACCTCAAATCCTCTTTCGCCGCCAGTCAGCCTTCCAAATGTAGACGAACGAAATCACGCCGATGGCGAAGTTGTAGAGCCACTCGGCGGTCCAGACGGTGGCGATGGTGGCGGTCTTGGTCATCAGGTAGATGTAAACGATGTAAACGAGCAGCACACCAAACTCCAAAGCCATGGCCGCCGTGGTGTTGCCCGTGCCCGAGACGGCCTCGAAAAAGACCATCGCCACGGCACCGATGAGGGTAGCCACAGCAATGACATAGACCGATGGCACCGCCGCTTGCGCCAAGGCAATGTCGTCAGTGTAGATGTGAAGGACGAGTTCGGGAATGATAAAAGTGATTACCACCAAAACAGAGGCACACAGAATACTGTTTTTCACCACTTTCCAAAGCATTGCCATCACCTCGTCGCTCTTGCCCTCGCCGATGATGCGACTCGTCAGCGTGTTGGCCGTGGAAGCGAAGGCGAAGCCCGGAATGATGAGAATCATATACGTGCTTCTGACCACTGACGATACGCCGATGGCCATCTCGCCCATCTTCTCAATCAGCACGAAGAAGACAAACCACGCGCCGAAAGAGAACAGCCGCTGGATCATACTCGGGAAAGCAACCTTGAGGATGTCGCCCATCAGCGCAGGCTGAAGTTTGTGCCAGCGAAACATGCCATATTCCTCGGGCGGCACGGTGAAATAGGTGTAAATCCAAAAGAAACAAAACGCCGTGATTTCAGCCATCAGCGAGGCCAAGGCCGCGCCACAGATGCCCATCTCGGGCAGACCGACATGGCCGAAAACCAAAGCCCAATCGAAGAAGATGTTCACCACGGCCATGATGATGGTCGAGAAAGTGATGACTTTCGTGTTGCTGATGCCGACATAAAACGAGCGGAACAGGAAGTTGAACACCACGAAAACAATGCCGAACTGCCTGAACCTCAGATACTCCCCTGCCGCCTCATAGATATTCTCCGACTCGATGATGACATGCAGCAGCTTGTGGCTGAAGAAGAACAAAATCGAGAACAGCACTATGCCCAAACCCAGCACAAACAAAGCCCCGTGCTGGAACACCACGCCGATTTTCTTGAAATCGCCCTCGCCGAAGCGCCGCGCAATGAAAATCTGGATGCCCACGGCAAAACCCATCGCCAAAGTGGTGAAGACATAATAATACAAGCCCGCCATCATGGAAGCGCTCAGCTCGATGGTGCCGAGGTGCCCCAGGAAAGCGGTATCCGTAAAAGTGATGATGGTCTGCGCCAAATTCCCCAACATGATGGGATACGCAATGCGCCAGATTTCGCGGTTGGAGATGGTAGTTTTAATCATGCGGCAAAAGTACGAAATAATTCACTTCGCCCGCAGTGCCCCATACGCCTTCCCCAAATGCTCCACAATATCCCCAGCAATCAAGGCCTCCTGCCCCATCTCCTCGGTGGCAAGGTCGCCGGCCAAGCCGTGGAGATAGACGCCCAAGACGGCGGCCTCCTCGGGCGAATAGCGTTGCGCCAAGAGCGAGAGGATGATGCCCGTCAGCACATCGCCACTGCCCGCCGTGGCCATGCCAGGATTGCCCGTCGTGTTGAAGAAACAAGTGCCGTTGGGCATCGTGATGGAGGTGTGCGCGCCTTTCAAGACGATGATAATGTTGTTCTTCACCGAGAGTTCGCGCTGTTTTTCGAGGCGTTCAAACGAGGTCGTGGTCTTCCCAACGAGGCGCTCAAACTCCTTGGAATGGGGCGTCAGGATGGTCTTGGCGGGCAGGAAGGCCAGCCAGATCGGGTTTTCGGAGAGGATGTTCAGGGCATCGGCATCCATCACGAGGGGCACCTGCACCTCTTGAATGAGGCGCTTCAGGGCGCGTTGCGTCTCGTCGGCCTTGCCCAAACCTGGGCCCACGCCCACGGCGGAATAGGCATCCAAGCCCTTGAACATCGTGAAGCAAGTCTCCGACTCGTCGCCGTCAATCATCGCCTCGGGAATGGCGGTCTGCAAAGGCAGTTGCGCCATCTTGGGCAAGTGGACACTCAGCAAGCCCACGCCAGTGCGCAGACAGGCTTTTGCGCCGAGCAAAGCCGCACCTGTCTTGCCTTCGGAACCGGCAATGAGCAGGGCGTGACCGTAAGTGCCTTTGTGGGAATATTTTGTGCGCGTGTGCAAAATCGGCTTCACCATCGCCTTGACGGTGAGCAGGTTGCGCGTCTCCACTTCCTCAATATAACGCGGGTGCAAGCCGATGTCCAAAATCTCGAAGCGGCCCACATACGGGTCGTTTTCGGGGAAGAGAAACGCCAGCTTCGGGAACTGGAACGAGAGCGTGTAGTCGGCCTTGAAGATGAAGCCCAAGGCGCTAGGCTGGTCGGCGAAAAGACCCGAAGGCACATCGATGGCCACGCGAATAGCGCGGCTTTGGTTGAGGAAGGCAATCAGGTCGGCGGTCATGCCTTGCGGCGGACGGTTGAGGCCCGAGCCGAAGATGGCATCGACCACCACATCGTCGGGGCCGACATTCGGGAAGTCGTCTTCGCCCAAGATGTCGAACATCGGAACCTTGGTCTCGTTCACGAGGCGGTAGTAGTTCACCTCGCAGTCGTGGCTCATGCGGTCGCTGTGGCGCACCATAAACACCTGCGGGACCATCTCCTGCTCGTTGAGCATCCTTGCCACGGCGAGACCGTCGCCCCCGTTGTTGCCCATACCACAGAAGATCTTGATGGTCTTCTCGCGCGGCGTGCGGCGATAGAGCCACTCAAAGACCTTTCGGACCGCCCGTTCCATCAAGTCGATGGACTCGATGGGTTCGTTTTCTATCGTGTATTTGTCCGCTTCGCGGATTTGATTGACTGATAATACTTTCATGGTTTAATCCTCCACTTTCCAGACATAACCGCAGTCTCTGCACTTACATACAATATCACGACTACCGAGGAAACCTGCGAGAAAACCATTATCACCAAGGAACAATGAGCCAAGAATGCCATTTCTCCAACTAAATCCTCTTTTACCAGTCACAATTCTTTGACTTCCACATTTCGGACAATACATAATGTGTTCTTTTATAAGTTATCTGCAAAAATACGCATTTATTCCTAAAAAACGACAATATAGAATCCTTGTTTTTGGAAAAAAGTTGCAAAAACGGCGTTGAAATACTGGAAAAAAGTTGTAATTTTGCATCGAAATAAGTGGAAAAAAGTTGCAAAATGTTACATCGTAAAGCCATAAAAAACCTTGAAAACTGGTATGAGTCAACGCATAAGAAAGCCGCACTAGTAACGGGAGCGCGACAGGTCGGAAAAACAACTGCCATCAGGGAATTTGCGCGTCAACATTACCAGCATTTCGTGGAAGTCAATTTCGTGAAACGGCCTGTTGCACGACAAGCCTTTGACGGTGACCTTGACACCAGTACCATCGTTTCCAACCTCTCGGCCATGGGTTTCGGACCTTTCGTCGAAGGAGAAACCTTGGTCTTTTTCGACGAAATCCAAGAATGCCCCAACGCACGCACCGCCATCAAGTTTTTGGTCGAAGAGCATCGCTATGACTTTGTCGAATCAGGCTCGTTGTTAGGCATCAATTACAAGGAAGTGCCTTCCTACCCTGTCGGTTTTGAGCAAGAATACACAATGTTTCCACTCGATTTTGAGGAGTTCCTATGGGCAAAAGGGATTGGGGACGACACCATCCAACTCATGCGGCATTCCTATGAAACCCATCAATCTTTGCCCGAGTTCATCCACAACCAATTTTTCAAGTATTTTCGCGAATTTCTAGTGGTTGGTGGAATGCCCGAAGTGGTTCAGACTTACATCGACAATGAGGATTTTCGCTTGACCACAGAGGTGCAGCGTTCCATCCTGACCACCTATCGTGCCGACATCTCGAAATATGCGGGCAAGGCGCAAACCCTCGTCAAACGAATTTTCGACGCCATCCCGTCAGAATTGGGCAAACAAGACAAGCGTTTTATCCTTGCCGACATTGAACATGGTGCCTCACGCAGAAAATACGAAGCCCCAACCCAATGGCTCATTGATGCAGGTATCGCCTACTATTCCTTCAACACTTCCGCATTTGAACTGCCCTTTGAAGCCACTGAAAACCGTAAACTTTATAAATTGTACATGGTCGACACTGGAGTGCTCAGTCGAATGCTACTGAAAGGACTGCAATTCAATGTGATGCACGGCGACATTGACCTCAACGAAGGCGCCCTGACCGAAAATTTTGTGGCCTGTGCCTTGTCGGGAAAAGGAATTCCCCTGCACTATTTTGACAGAAAAAGCAAGCAGGAATTGGATTTCATTATCGAAGAGGATAACGCCATCTCCATCGTTGAAGTCAAATCGGGCGACAATTTCACCCGACACGCCTCGCTCGATGCAGCCATCAAGTCATTCCCTGAAAAAATCGGAAGATCCATCGTCTTTTGCAAGTCCAATGTCTTTGAAAAAGACAGGGTTCTTTATCTTCCGCTTTATATGGCTACGATGCTATAGAAAAGCAATTTGTCCGCTTCGCGGATTTGTTCGACTGAGAGGATTTTCATATTGATTTCAAGATTTTATTATTTCAAGATTTGTTTGACACGAGACTGCGGGTCACGAGACACGGGACTTTCTTTTTTTCGCTTTGCGTCACTACGAGGCTCGAAGCAGTCCATCTACTCGTAATACTCGTACTGATACACAGCAAAATAATACTCATACAAATCCGCCCCTGGCTTCCATTATCATGCCAACGTGTTTCGTGCATAGTCTTTTTAACAACGCTATCATTCTTGTCATATTTGTATCTTGTCCTCGTTTTTGTAAGCGCTGCAATCCCATTATGCTCGTTTCTTTCAAAAGTAACATTTCCTCTCGAATCAAATTCATAATAAATTCTACTTTGCCCCATCATGCCTCCAAAATACTCAGACCTGCGCAAACCGCCATTCCTATCGTACTTTCCATTGAAAAGTTCCACGACCGAATCACCTACAACAACTTTACGTTCCAGAAGGTTTCCCTTTGAATCGTACACCCATCGGCTTGAACGATTATGACGTCTTTTCTCCAAAAACCTTCCCTCGCCATCATAATTGAAACTTACCGTGTCACTCTGCGAAACGCCATTCACTACAATTTCTTTCAACATTCTTCCTTGATTATCATATTCGTACTGATAACGAGCATCACCAATTTTAGTACGATTATCGAATGAATCATACTCTTTGCTATAACATTCCTTACCACTTACAGGATTAAGGCTATCAGCAAAAGAAAGCATTTTGTCCGAATCGAATCCACACTGATAGAAACGCATCATGAAATCATCATGATTGATGGAATCACTCGTTTTGAACCGATAATGACATTCCACAAAAGACTTCACTTTACCGATTAACATATCTTCTTCCTTATCCGTTTTTTGACCAAAGGAAGCCAAAACAACGGAAACAAGCAAAAGGGAAAGAATCGTTGGTTTATCGACAAGGTTTCTCATAATTCATACGATTTTTGAACGATTTTTCATAAAGATTTTCATAGGATTTCTTTGCAAAGCAAATCCCGTTCTAGTTTTTCTCTCCCCTCAAACAAAATCCCCACAATCCCAACGCCATTCGTCGCCGCCACATTGTTTGGGTTGTCGTCAATGAAAACGGTCTCCTCGGCGCGGATGCCGAAGCGCTGCAAGGCCAGTTGGAAAATCCTCGGGTCGGGCTTCATCACCTTTTCGATGCCCGAAATCACCATGTCCTCCATCAGGTTGAGGATGGGATAGACTGGCCGCACCAAGGCGAAGGTCTCCTCCGACCAGTTGGACAGCCCGAAGACGCGGAAACCTTTGTCCTTCAGCTGCTTGATGTATTCCTCCATCCCAGGAATCTGCCCGCCCATCATCTTCATGAACTCGCCATAGTACATTTCGATTTCCTTGCGCCACACGGGGTGTTCGGCAACCAGTTCCGCCGTGCCTTCCGCCACGAGCCTACCGCCGTCGTGCTGGGCGTTCCACTCGTAGGTGCAGATGTGCGTGAGGAACCATTCGGCCTTCTCTGCATCGCCGAAATAAGGGTCATACAGGTAATGCGGGTTCCAGTCGAGGAGCACACCGCCGTAATCAAAGATGATGTTTTTAATCATTGTTCGTTTCTTTTTTGAGTTGCTTTTTTTAAGTCACTTGCGCCATCCATTGTTTGAAAGGTTCTGCTTTAGGCGATGGGATGGATTGGATGAGACGAAAAAGTTGCTCTGTATCAGCGATATACGTATTTCTCATTTTACCATCAGGGGCGAGCATTTTCAAACCGTGACAAATTGTCACGGTTTCATTTCCTTCTTCTTTTAGTCTTTGTTTCAGCTTACGCCAATATGCAGTTGGATCAACGCTATCTGTCAAAACCGCAATTGCATCGACCACCGAAAAGTACCATTTCTCGACCTCGTCATCCCAAATGGCGCGGACTTTTCTCTGTTCAAACAGTTGAATTTTATTGTGCTGTGTCATAAAACTTATTTTGCTGCAAAGTTACAAAAAATCAATACAAAAACCCAAACAGCCAAAGCGGAATCTTGTTTCCTCTACCAAGCTCCACATCGTCGATGGCCAAATAGCTGTCCGGCGAGTCCTTGATTTGCTCGAAACGCTTGTCGGCGCCGCCCACTTCGAAGGTGTATTTCACGTCAACGAGGAAATCGCCTTGCTTCGGCGCGTTGAGTTCATGGTTGTGACAAGTCTGATTATAGAAATAGGTTTCTCTCACCGTTCCAATCTCGGGATGAGAATTGAAAGCGTACATCAGATTGGAGTTGTCCCAAAACAACTTCTCCGGTGCTGACATCTGTTTGAAGGCCTTGGCACGGGTCTTCAGTTGTCCCAGCAAGGCTCCTCTTTCCAACAAATCCAACAACTTGAGGCCCTGCTCGCGGCTGGTCTCCAATTGGCGATACAATTCTTCCATCTTCGGCGTGAACGGCACTTGCAAAGCAATGATACCCAGCAACTTCTTCAGTTTCCGAACCGTGACGTACTCCACTTTCTCCACGGCCGGCATATCTAATTCTATAGTCTGCTGCGCCACTTCCATCAGTTTGGCGTGGAAGCCGTCCAAGTCCTCCTTATAAAACGGATAGTAACCGTGGCGACAATAACGCTCAAAATGCGGCAAGATGCGCATTTTGTCGGCAATGTCGGAGGCAATCTGCACATGACGGGTCAGTATGTCGTCCAACGATAGCTTCTCATGGTGCAGAATGTCCTCAAACATCAGGTATTCACGGAACGAGAGACCGTTCATCGTGTGCATGGCCACGCGGCGCGAAAGGTCGCCTTCGCCCTTGGACAATTTCAGCATCGAACTGACCGTAAACACCACGTTCATCGTCGGATAGTCGTCATAGATGTTCTTAATGTAGGTCTGCCAATGCTCGTATTTATGTACCTCGTCAAGGAAAAGGTGCGTGCCGCCGTGCGTGTAATGGTATTCCACCAAGTCGGCAAGAGTGTTGTTGGCAAACCACATGTTGTCCAACGACACATACAACGCCTTGCTGTCATCGGCACCAAAAGCTTCCTTGATGCGCTGCTTGAGCAATGTGGACTTTCCAACACCTTTCGGCCCTTTGATGCCGATGATACGCGCATTCCAATTGATGCTGTGCAGCAGTTCCCTTTGGAACTTCATGCTCACCTGCTTGACGCTTCGTTGTGAGTTTCTATAGAGTATGTCCAGACTTTCATTCATAATTTCCTCCTTTGTTTTGCCGCTGCAAAATTACAAAACAATATTCAAATATTGATAATTATGCAGAAAAAGAATATTTAGATATTGAAAATTTATCAGATAATCACTATTTAAATATTGATTTTTAATATAATAATAATATTCAATTATTGATATATTTGATAAAAAACAATATCTGAGTATTGAAAAATCAAAGAAAAACAATATTTAAATATTGAAATAACAAAATCACCTTTGTCTTCAAGGGAAAAACACTTATTTTTGCGCCAAAATTTGAACATAATGCAAAACACCGACTTCGCCCAGCAAATCGCGCAAGAACTCCATTTGGCAGCACATCATGTGGCCAACGTCATCCGACTTTTCGACGAAGGTGCCACCATCCCCTTCATCGCCCGCTACCGCAAGGAAATGACGGGCACGATGAACGAAGAGAACGTGGCCGCCGTGCAGAAACGCCTCGAACAACTCATCGAGTTGCAGAAGCGTAAGGAAAGCGTCATCAGTTCCATCCGAGAACAGGGCCTGCTCACCGACGACCTCGAGCAGAAGATACTGAACGCCACCACTTTGCAGGACATGGAAGACCTCTACCTGCCCTACAAGCCCAAACGCCGCACCCGCGCCGCCATCGCCCGCGAGAAAGGCTTGGAGCCTTTGGCTGCACAGATTATGGCGCAAAATGTGGATGCCGTCGAGTGGCTGGCACGCCGTTACGTGAACGCCGAGAAGGGCGTCAACGATGCGAAAGAAGCCTTGCAAGGCGCCAAGGACATCATGGCCGAGTGGGTCTCCGAAAACATCAACGGGCGCAACCGCATCCGCAAAATCTTCCACATGCAAGGCGACATCAGCTCAGCCGTGGTCAAAGGCAAGGAAGAGGAAGGCAAGACCTACCAACAATACTTCGACTTCCGCGAGCCGATTTCACAGGCGCCTTCGCACCGCCTGTTGGCCTTGTTCCGCGCCGAGGACGAAGGGATGCTGAAGGTGAAAATCAAAGTCGATGACGACTTTGTGCTCAACTCGTTGGAAAGCATCTTCCTGAAAAACGACAACGAATCGTCGGAACTCGTGCGCGAAGCCATCGCCGACTCGTGGAAACGCCTCCTGGAGCCGAGCATCGAGACCGAAATCCGCAATTACTATAAAGAGAAGGCCGACGAGACCGCCATCAAGGTCTTCGCCGAGAACCTGAAACAACTGCTTTTGGCCGCTCCGTTGGGCCAGAAGCGCGTCCTCGCCATCGACCCGGGCTTCCGCACGGGCTGTAAGGTGGTGGTCTTGAGCGAAACAGGAGCCTTGCTCCACAATGAGACCATCTATCCCCACCCGCCCAAGTCGGACACGGTGGGCGCGATGCGCAAAATCAAGAGCCTCGTGGATGCCTACCGCATCAAGGTCATCGCCATCGGCAATGGCACGGCAGGCCGAGAGACCGAGGACTTTATCAGAAGCATCAAGTTCGACCGCGACCTGATGGCCGTGATGGTGAGCGAGAGCGGCGCGTCGGTCTACAGCGCCTCGAAAATCGCTCGCGACGAGTTCCCCGACTACGACATCACCGTGCGCGGTGCGGTCAGCATCGGCCGCCGCCTGATGGACCCCTTGGCCGAGTTGGTGAAAATCGACCCGAAGAGCATCGGCGTGGGCCAGTACCAGCACGACGTGGACCAGAAAAAACTCGGCGAGAGCCTCGACCAGACCGTGGAGAGCTGCGTGAACGCTGTCGGCGTGGAACTCAACACCGCCAGCCAGCAACTGCTTTCCTACGTGAGCGGCGTGGGCCCGACCTTGGCTTACAACATCGTCCACTACCGCGACGAAATCGGGGGCTTCAAGAGCCGCCAGCAACTCTATGGCGTGCCGCGCCTCGGCGACAAGGCCTTCGAGCAATGCGCCGGCTTCCTGCGCATCCATAACGGCGACAACCCTTTGGACCAAAGCGCCGTCCACCCCGAGAGTTACCACATTGTGGAGAAGATGGCCAAAAAGCTGAACGTCAAGGTGAAAGACCTCATCGGGAACAAGGAACTCATCGCTAAAATCAACCCGAAGGACTTCGTGGAAGACCATTTCGGCTTGGAGACCATCAACGACATCCTGACCGAACTTGATAAGCCTGGCCGCGACCCGCGCAAGAGCTTCGAGGCCTTCGAGTTCGACAAAAACATCCGCGAAGTCAAGGACTTGCGCTCGGGAATGACCTTGAACGGTGTCGTGACCAACATCACCGCCTTCGGCGCATTCGTCGACATCGGCGTACATCAGGACGGCCTCGTCCACATCAGCCAGATGGTCGACCATTACATCAAGGACCCGAACGAGGTGGTGCACCTCAACCAAAAGGTGCGCGTCAAGGTTTTGGAGGTCGACATTAACAGAAATCGCATCAGTTTGACAATGAAACTATAGTTCGGACTGCCGCTTCGCGTCATTGCGAGCGAAGCGAAGCCATCCAGAAAAAAATCTTATAGCTGGATTGTTTCGTCATACCTCCTCGCAATGACGCAAAGCGTGTCCAAAGCATTCGATATCAGATTTTTTGCATTTTTACGTCTGCACAACACTTTACTTCCATGAAAAAATCCCTGATTATAAGCACTTTGTTAGGGGCATTCCTGACCTCACTCGCCCGACCCATCGACCTGCAAACAGCAGAATCCATTGCCACAAAATTCATGGGAACCAACAACTTGCATTTGGTTTCCACTTATAAGACGGACGAAAACGCCGCTTCGTTTTACGTCTTCAACACTTCCGACGGCTTCGTCATCGTGTCCGCCGACAACTGCGAGACGCCCATCATCGCCTATTCGCATGAAGGCCGCTTCGACCCCGAGAATGTCCCCGTCCAAATGCAAGACTACCTACAAGCTTTTGTCGAAAGGATGCAATACGGCATTGAAAACCAAATCTTCAGACCGACGAATCTAACGTCATAAAAATCATCGAAGACGGCCATATCGTCATCATCAAGGACGGGAAACGATACAATGTTTCGGGGCCGCGTCTGAATTGAGGATTATTTGTAATTTTGCAGCGCGTTTGCAATAAAAAAAGGATTATTCAGTTTTTCAACAAAACGAAATCACGATGAGAAGAGTCAGCATATTTGCTTTGGTTTTGGCCTTTTTGGTCGCCGCCCCCACCCTGCTCCACGCCCAAATCATCAAAGGCGAAGTGTTCTTTGGCGGCAACGCCTGTCAGGTGGACGGCGACGAATGCTACGGCTTCAAGAAATTCGGTGTACACGCCGGCGCGGGAGCCTTGATTCCCATCACCAGTTTTATGGACGTGGGCCTCGAAGTGCTTTTCAACCAGAAAGGGGCCTACAAAAAGAACGCCCACACCTCGAACAGCACCTTCCCCTATGCCTATCATCTGAAGCTCAACTACGCCGAGATTCCGCTGATGATTTACCTGACCGACAAAGATGCGGTCTCGGTCGGCATTGGCGTTTCCTACGGGCGCGTCGTCGGCCTCAACGAACTCGTCAACGGCGAGCCTTCGAATTACGAAGGCGTCGGCATCGGCATTGGCGATGGACAATTGCATTGGAGACAAAACGAGGACAAACTCCCCGACATCGGCCACATCATCGACATCAACGAGCTTTCAGAAATCGTATATAAGGAAGGTTTTCCGGCCACCACCCATGTTTCGGAGGTGATTGCCAACTCCAACACCTATCGCGGCAACGACTTCAACATCTGCGCCGAT
The DNA here is from genome assembly GCA_017460915.1 of Bacteroidales bacterium. Lineage (GTDB taxonomy): Bacteria > Bacteroidota > Bacteroidia > Bacteroidales > F082 > Limimorpha. The sequence continues at coordinate 37,858 of JAFUAA010000041.1, forward strand.
GCGCGTTTCCGCCTTTGGGAAGGCGTCCATGCCGAACTGCGCTACCAGTATTCGTTGCGTCCCATCCGCTACCGAATGTTCTACGAAGACCCCAACCTCGTGCTGGCCAACCAAATCAGGGCCCAATACAACAACAGCATTACGCTGAGGGTGGTTTACATCTTCAACGAACACCGCAGCAAGTCGAATAAGGAAAGCTCGAAAAAAGAATGAGATTCCCCGAGAGGAAACCTACAATCCCAAATAATAATCCTTCAGGAATGCATTGTATTGCGAAGTGAAGCGTTTGTCAGCGGCGCGAATGACGAATGATTCCTCAACAACAGCATCACACTTCCCGAAGCCAAATTCCAAATTGAAACGATTTGGCTCCTTGCCTTCTATCGGAATGATAGTCAAACGCTTATGAAGGAAAAAACCACTTCTTGAAGCCATTTGCAAAAAATCTTTCGACACATCGACGGGCAACACCAAAGCAAAACGTCCGTCAGGCTTCAAAAGGCGACGCGCCACGGCGCAAAGCGAAGCATAGGAAAGCGACATGTCGTTGTGCCTCGCGCGACTTTTCCGCTCTTCGTCGCACTTGGAATAACGGTTGAAAAACGGTGGATTGGAGACAATCAAATCAAACTTCCTTCTCGGTTGGAAATCATTGATGTCGATGCAAAAGGCATGCAGTTGGTCGCGCCACTGCGAAGCCTCGAAATTGACGGTGGCCTCCTCAATGGAAGCCTGGTCGATGTCGACCGCATCCACTTGGGCCACACCTTTTTGCGCAAGCATCAAAGGCAATAGGCCACAGCCCGTGCCGATGTCCAAAACTACATCCGTCGGTTTCACCTCCGTCCAGCGACCCAGCAAAATGGCGTCGGTGCCTACCTTCATCGTCGAGCGATGATGGTAGAGGCTGAAATGCTTGAAGTGGAACGGGCGTGCGTCGGTCATTGCAAGTACATGTCTATCAAGCCCTCAGGGGCTGTTATCGTCAGGATTTTATGGTCGCGTTCAACCTTTTGTATGACTTGGTCGAGAATCGGGATGAGGATTTCCTTCTTGCCTTTCATGACTTGCAGGATGGCTTGGGTGGGATATTCAAGCACTTCGGTGACGGGACCGAGCTCGCCTTTTTCGGTGTCGATGACCGTAAACCCCACGATTTCATGGAAATAGAACTGTTTACCGCTCAGTTTGGGCAACATCTCCAAAGGCAAATACACGGGTTTCCCGACCAGGTTTTGCGCCTGTTCGACGGTCTTCACGTCCTGCACGCTGACGAAAAACTTGTCGCCATTGGGCGTGATTTTCTCCACAAAGAACGGCGTCAGCACCTTGTTGATTTCGAGGAAGAAATGCTTCATTTCAAGGTAAGCCGAGGGGTCGTCGGCCTCCAATTTGATGGTCACCTCCCCTTTCAGGCCGTGCGTCTTGGCCACGCGGCCCAGATAAAAACAGTCTTCTTTTTTCATCGTTTCTTTCAAATTTGCCTGCAAAATTATAAAAAATCTATCGATATTATCAAATTTATCGGAAAATAATAAAAAGATATCATATTGGTTATAAGCTAATTATATCTATTTTCGATAAATATTTCAAAAAAAAACACTTGACAAACTACAATTATTTTGTATATTTTTGCCATCGGAAAAGCGAATGCTTTGACCCGTCATAAAAAAGACGATTGTTTAACCCAGCACGAACACCTAATTAAAACGATGCGACACAGAGCTGGACATTGGGCGACAAAGCTGAAAAGGTGGACGAACCGCCTTGCATCGTGTGTTTGTGCTTTTCTTTCTCCCACAATGGTTATTCTGAGAACGAATCGCATGTATGATGAAAAGGTTCTGTTTCCTCATGTGGAGAGAATGTACCTCTGTCATTCACACAACCTATCTTGGCGCGTGGACGAATGGCACCTCTGCAAAACCAAATGGCCAATACCGTGGCTTCGGCAGCAGGTCTCACAGGTTCTTTGCCAACCGCCGAAGCCCTTTCCGACCTCGCCTCGGAAACGCCTATAGGACCTCGGAAGGAAAAAAGGTCTCCCCTGTTTTGGCCTCCTTCCGCAAAAAGACGGGGAACGGAGTTTGCCGAAAAACCGTTTGAAATAAGAGAGTAGGCAATCATTCCACCCTCCAATGAATATGAAAAACAAATTCATGTATTTAACAGCCATAATTTTTGTTATTGTGGCTGTTGTGCTTGTTGGATGCAAGAAAGATAAAGAAAAGAGATTGGAAGATAATACTTCCAATATCCACAATCCAACCTGTAGAGTTTGTGAGATTTCCTATAATGATGTCTCAGAAAACGAAAAAGAAATGGTGATGAGAAATCTTTCATCATTAAGAGGGAACAACAATGATTATGAGATTATCGGGAGTATTCCTACTCAATACGATACTTTGAGTCTAAATTCGTATGTTCTAAGAAAATGCGAATCCGAGTCAGATTTCCATGTAATCACTTTTGAAGACGGAAGCGATGTTGCCGTTTATTCATTGGCAACAACAATTTCCAAAACACAAGAGTTAAGCAGTGTAAAGACTTATGTCGTAGAAATGAAGAACAATGGAGAGAATTATTTTGGTTTCTCTTTTGAGTATAATTCTTCAAATAATACATTTCAGGCTTTAGAAGGACCAATTTGCTATGGCCCAACTATAGGTAATAATGTTTTAGAATGCATTGCAATAGTATACAGTGCATGTGTATCCGATCCAGAATGCGATCAACTTTGTGGATACGCACCTGAGTATTGCGTAACAGCAATAATAGTATCTTGTGCCATTCATCATCTCAAAGGTGGTGCTGCAGTAGCAAACTCCTAAACCATAAGAATGCATTGACATGATCAAAGCATTATACACAATACTTGTAATACTAACTATCCTCTTGGACATTTGGGCGCTATACACCATTTTTAAAGAGAGAGAGGGAGTCTATGGTGGGTAATAATCATTTTGGCGTTACCTGCATTAGGCGCTATTGCATACTTTCAACTGAAAAGATTCAAACAAAAGTAATCAAAAATGAATGGGAGAAGGTTTTCTCCCATTTTTCTTTTATCTTTGCGCCGCAATTCTACCACTATGCACAGTTTTCCGCATTTGTTCTTGGATGTGCTGAGAAACAGCGTTTTAATCACCGGTTTAGTGATTATCATGATGCTGTTGCTTGAGTTTGTCAACCTCAATTCGCATGGAAAATGGTTTGCAAGACTGCGCCAAAGGAGTTTCGGGCAGGTGGTTTTGGGCGCCGGCTTGGGTCTCATTCCAGGCTGCATGGGCGGTTTTGCTGCCGTGTCGATGTACTCACATAAGTTGTTGAGTTTCGGCGCGTTAATTGCGATGATGATTGCCTCGTCGGGCGACGAAGCCTTTGTGATGTTCGCCATGATTCCCAAACAGGCCTTGCTGCTAATGGCGGTTTTGTTTGTCGTGGCGGTGCTTGCCGGTTGGTTGGTGGACAAGCTATCTTTCCGTTTGCCTTTTATAGATGCCCGAAGGCATGACATAAAAGGCAAGCACAAACACGAAGGCTGCGAAGAAGGCTACCAAATCCACGAGGAAGACCACCACGAGGGGACGCACCATCCGGAAAAAGCCACCTTGCGCAACATGAAGCACGCCAGCGCGGAGCGCATTGCCCTGCTGCTTGGCATCCTTCTTTTCATCGTCGCTCTGGCTTTCGGAATGTTGGAGCATGACCACGAAGAAGCCACCGCGACACACCTTAATATATTTGACGAGTATTGGCTGAACCTCATCTTTGCCGTCATCAGCCTGTTCGTGGTGGGATTCATCGCCACCGCGCCCGAGCATGTCGTCAAGGAGCATCTTTGGGAGCACATCATCCGAAAGCATTTCCTGAGCGTCTTCCTTTGGACCTTCGGTGCACTTTTGGTCATCCAAGTCGGGCTGCACTATTTCGACCTTGAGCAGTTGATTTCCAGCAATATACCTTGGATGATCCTGTTGGCCATTTTGGTGGGCATCATCCCCGAGTCGGGGCCGCATTTGCTGTTCGTCACCTTGTTTGCCACGGGTACGGTGCCGTTTTCGGTACTCTTGGCCAACAGCATCTCGCAGGACGGGCACGCCTCGTTGCCCCTCTTGGCCGAGAGCAAGCGAAGTTTCGTCAAGGCAAAGATAATCAACGCTTTGGTGGCAGCGATTTTCGGTTATTTGTGTTATTTTGTCGGTTTTTGAGCAACGGAACGAAATTTTCCGTTCGAGCGGATTTGCAATCCGATCGCATTGAATATGAGCATTTGTAATGCGAAAAAAGTATCGGATTACAAATCCTTATATTCATTGCAAATCCAACCGAACAGCGTTTGAATAGTTTTTTCTTGCTGAAAAGAAAAAAAGTGTAATTTTGCCGCCTGAAAACAAAGGGGTGCCTTCCCTGCTTCGGCAGGATGAAAACGGCTGAGATCATACCCTCTAACCTGATCCGGATAATGCTGGCGTAGGGATTGGATATTTTCAAACTTTCCCCTTCACATTTGTATAACTAAAAGTTCAAAAAGATGAAAAGACTCTTTTTTGGTATCGCTGCATTGTTTTTTGCAGCCAATGTGAATGCCCAAAGCAACGATGTGGTGCTCGACACCATGAAACTCGAAACCCTTAACGAGGTGGTGGTCAGCGGCGTGCGCGTACAGAAAAACGCGCCGTTTGCCGTCACCAACATCAAGAAGGTGGAACTCAACGACTTCTCGAAAACCGGTCAGGAGCTTCCTTTCCTCTTCGCCAAGTCCCCTGGCGTCATCGCATGGAGCGAGAACGGCATCGGCTCAGGCACGTCCTACATGCGCATCCGTGGTGCAGGCGACTCGCGCATCAACGTCACCTTGGACGGCGTGGCACTCAACTCGCCCGAAGACCAATGCGTGTTTTGGGCCAACATGAACAGTTATGGCTCGCTTTTAGGCTCGGTGCAAATCCAGCGCGGCGTGGGCACCTCCACCAACGGCGACGGTGCCTTCGGCGGCACGGTGGCTTTGTCCTCGGCAACGCCGTCATTCGTGCCAAGTGCCGAAATCACTGGTTCTTATGGCTCGTTCAACACGCTTAATTTCGGCGCAAAGGCCTCCACAGGATTGTTGTGGAACCACCTCATCGTCGACGGGGCCTACCACGAGACCCACACTAACGGCTTCATGCACGGCACCAAAGGTCGCAGCGGTAGCTACTACGGTGGCATCACCTACGTCAACAACAACTTCCAGCTGCGCTACAAGAACATCGGCAACTTCGAGATGACCGGTCAGGCCTGGAACGGCGTGACGGCGGGTGACAACGACATGAGCCTCATGGACGGCACCTACGGCATCCCGACGGGCATCAAGACCTACGCCGACCTGTGGAATGTGGGCTTGGGCCAGTACAATTCCTTGTATGAATACCTTGTTTACGACGATGAGGGCAATTTCCTGAAAGACGAGAACGGCAACTACGTCACTGCCCGTTACCAATTGAACGACGGTGCTTTCTGGGACCGCACCACCGACAATTTCTGGCAAGACCACAACATCCTCTCTGCCGCCTGGGACATCAACGAACATTGGACGACCTCGGCCACGCTGCATTACACCTACGGATACGGCTATTATGAGGAATTCCGTCCCAACAACAAGCTCTCCAAATTCGGCATGACCTACACTGACGGCGAAGGCAACAACGTGAAACGCACCGATTTCATCCGTCAGAAAGGTCTCACGCAACACACCTACGGCCTTGTTTGGAACGCCAACTACAAAGACGAGCGTTGGGACGTCATCGGTGGCCTTTCGTTGCAGAACTTCGACGGCAACCATTTTGGCTACGTCACATACATCGCCAACGCAGGTGTCGCCGAAAAATACCTTACTAACGGAAAACTCCAATACTACGACTCCGACGCCCACAAACTCGATGGCAATGTCTTCATGAAAGCCGCCTTCAACATCACGAAGCAATGGGCCGTGTTTGGCGACGTGCAATACCGTTATGTGAACTACAAGACCGACGGCATCAACGACAAGTTCTACGACGACGAGAGCGGCTACTACAACCAGCCTTTAGACATCCATGAGACTTACAACTTTTTCAACCCCAAGGCGGGTCTGTCATGGCAAAACAAAGGCCATCACGCCTATGCTTCCGTGGCCATGAGCCACCGCGAGCCTGAGCGCAACAACTTCACCGACAACGGCTCCTACCCTGCTCCCGTGCCTGAGCAACTCCTTGACTACGAAGCCGGTTACAACTTCAACAGTTCGAGATTCAACCTTGGAGCCAATCTCTATTATATGGACTACACCAACCAATTCGTGCAAACAGGCGAAGTGAGCGACATCGGCGAAGCCCTGACCACCAACATCAAGGACTCGTATCGCATGGGCGTTGAGCTTCAGGCTGGCGTCAATGTCACCAATTGGCTGACCATCGAAGGCAATGCCGCCTTGAGCCAAAACAAGATCAAGGACTTCGACGAAGTGGTTGAAGACTGGGACAACGGCACCACGACCATTCATTACGACAACTCCACCTTGGCTTTTTCGCCTTCGGCCATCTTGAACGGCTTCGTCACCTTCCACCATAAGGGTTTTGCGGCCACTTGGCACACCAACTACGTCTCGCGCCAATACCTCGACAACACCGAAAACCTCGACCGCTCCTTGCCCGCCTTCTCGACTTCGAACGTGAGCCTCAGCTACACGTTCAAGCCCAAGAAAGTCGTCAAGGAAACCATTTTCAAGGTGAACTTCAACAACATCTTCAACAAGCGCTACGCCGCCAGCGGCTGGGTCTACTCCGCCATTTGCGACAACTACGGTCACCCGAACGACAACCGCTACTACCAAATCGGCTTCATCCCGATGTCGGGTTTCACCGTCATGGGCAACCTGACGCTGCGGTTCTGACGGCAAAACCCACAGAAACCAAGAAGCTCCCGTCCAGCCAAGGATGGGAGTTTCTTTTTGTATCCTACCTGTTCAGCAACCACCATAACAAGAAAATCCCAGCCGAAGCCGGGATTTTCAAGAACCAAAAACCAAAATTTATGAAACCTTTTACTTGTATCCGATTGCTCGGACACAGGTCTTTATGATAAGAACCGCTGCAAAAGTATCACTTTTTCATACACGGAAGAACTCTTTTTCTTCGATTTTTTTGGATTTGGACAACAAATCCAATATAATTCGAATCACAGGGGATAAAGCGCTATTATCTTGTCCTTTGAGACCAATTTTCACGTTTTTTTTCGACATCGACTTGACAAAAGTCCTTTTTCTTGCTATATTTGCAACCTAATCATAAAAAACACATCCCCATGGAAAGATTAATGGACAAACTCACCGAGATGATCATGACCCATGACGGTCTGAACGAAACCGAAGCCAAAGCCAAACTCAACCTCATTTACATCAAAATGGGACAATCGGAAATCAAGGAATTCGTCGACGAATACATCATTTGGCTGATGCGCGAAAAGCAAATGAACTACAAGGCCATCCTGCAAACGCCTGACCACCAGCTTCACGACTTCTTCCTGTTTGAATTCAAGCACTAATACCCATCGTGGCGCATGTCGTACAGTTCGTCGAGATGCTTCTTCAGTCTGCGCGCCATGGGGCTGAAAGTATAATAGGTGATGGTGGCCGAGATGGGTGCCCCCACCAACGGCAACACCTTGCCCACTCCCTTGGCGAAGCCTTCCTTGGTCATGTTGATGCCGATCCATTGCGCAATCTTGATGGCATAGTGCGCCATCACGCCCTCCGAAATCCTGACGCCAGCATTCTTCGATATCTGTCCAACCACCTTGGTCAATGCCTCGACGGCCAACTTGTTGCCCATCATCGCACCCACGAAGAGCGTCATGATGTTGAGCGACTCATCGTCCAACTGGTTGTTGACATCGGTCAGCGAAGGCCATCCGTATAGGTAAATCAGTTTCTGCATCAGGGCGAGGATGTGACCATAAAATTGGGTGAGGTCGGTGGGGATGGTGCCTGCCATCCACCAGCCTCCCGGCAAGCCCATCAAGGCCGAGGTGCCGCACACCATGGTCAGATGATAGCTGATGCATTGGTTGGCCAGCTTGTCGATTTCCTTCTTGCTCAACACCTTAATTGGCGTGTCATCCAAGGCCGTCATCACCTCCATCGGGGTGCAGAACTTGGTCAGTTCCTTGGTCAGGAACTCTTGCCTGTCGACCTTCACGAACGGCAGTTTCAGGCTACCAGCCAGCACCTTGTTCCACAAGGTGACGCTTTGCGTGGTTTTATCTTTGTTTTGCTCTTCCATCGTATTTTATTCTGTCGGACACACGCGGTGTGTCCCTACAACTAATAACCGTATTTCTCCTTCCATTTCTCGCGCAGGTTCTTGCGCAGTTCGCGTTCGCGAGGGTTGTCTTGAGGCTCATACAAAACCGTGCCAGAAATCTCCGTTGGCAGAAATTCCTGTTCCACGAAATTGCCTTCGTAGGCGTGGGCGTACTTGTAGCCATCATGATAGCCGAGGTCTATCATCAGTTTGGTCGGGGCGTTGCGAAGGTGCAGCGGCACTGACAAATCGCCGGTTTCGCGTACCAAGGCCTGTGCCGCGTCGATGGCAGCCACGGCGGCGTTGCTCTTGGGCGACGAGGCCAAATAGATGACTGTCTGGGCCAAGATGATGCGGCTTTCGGGCCAGCCGATTTTGTTGACCGCGTCGAAGCAGGCGTTGGCCAACAACAAGGCATTGGGATTGGCGTTGCCGATGTCCTCCGACGAGAGAATCAGCATCCTTCGGGCGATGAAAAGCGGGTCCTCCCCTGCCTCGATCATGCGGGCGAGGTAATACAAAGCCGCGTTTGGGTCGCTGCCGCGCATCGATTTGATGAAGGCCGAGATGATGTCGTAGTGCATTTCGCCCTGCTTGTCGTATTTGACGAGGTTGCTTTGGATGCAGTGGGTGGTGAAGTCGTTGGTGACGACCAATTCCGTGGCTGTCTCGTCCAAATCGTTCAGAGAAGTGACGACCAACTCCACGGCATTCAGCAGCTTACGTCCGTCTCCGCCGCTGATTTGCATCAAGGCTTCGGGTTCCTTGACAGTGATTTTCTTTCCGAAATCATATTCCAACGCCTTCACCGCTTTGGCCAACAGGATTTCCAAGTCTTCCTTCTCCAACGACTTGAGAACATACACCTGACAACGTGACAGCAACGGCGAAATGACCTCGAATGAGGGATTCTCCGTCGTCGCGCCGATAAGCGTGACCAAACCTTTTTCGACCGCACCCAGTAGCGAGTCCTGCTGCGACTTGCTGAAACGGTGGATTTCGTCGATAAATAATATAGGTGCTTCGGGCAGCATGCGTGCGCGGTCGATGACCTCGCGCACATCCTTCACGCCGCTGCTGACGGCACTCAGCTGGAAGAACTGCCGTCGCACCTGCTTGGAGATGATGAAAGCGAGCGTCGTCTTGCCCACGCCAGGCGGTCCCCAGAAAATCATCGAAGGCACGCGCCCCGTCTCGATGGCGCGGCGCAGCACGGCGTGCTCGCCGATGATGTGCTTCTGCCCGATATAGTCGTCGAGCGAGGTCGGGCGCAGGCGTTCCGCTAAGGGAATGGTGGATTGCATTACAACTATTTTTTTGCAAAAGTAAACAAAAAAACCATACTTTTGCCCCCAAAAGAAAACATCATCATGAAATCCATCAAAACGTTCCTTTTCATCGTCCTGCTCGCCGCCTTCAACGTGGCGCAGGCCTGCACCAACTTCCTGATTACCAAAGGTATCACCGTGGATGGCTCCAACTTCATCAGTTATTGCGCCGACTCGCACATCCGCTACGGTGAGCTCTACTTCACCCCTGCCGCCGACTGGCCGGCGGGCAGCATGCGCGTGTGCTACGACCGTGGCACCAACGCGCCGCGCGGCAGCGTGCCGCAACCCGCTCACACCTATCAAGTGGTGGGCTATATCAACGAGAACCAAGTCGCCTTGGGCGAGACAACTTTTGGCGGTCGTGAGGAACTCATCGACCCGACGGGCATCGTGGATTACGGTAGCCTTATGTTCATTGCCTTGGAAAGAAGCACTTCCGCCCGCGAAGTCATCAAAATCATGGCCGACTTGGTGGAGGAATACGGCTACGGCAGCGACGGTGAGTCTTTCAGCATCAGCGATGCCAACGAGGTGTGGTACATGGAAATCATGCCCAAAGGCTACACGCCTCAGGTGACCAAAAGCGGCGACACCATCAACGCCGACCGCGGCGCGGTGTGGGTGGCCATCCGCATCCCCGACGGCTACGTGAGCGGTCACGCCAACGCTGCTCGCATCACCACCTTCCCCTTGCGCGACGGCAAAAAAACCATTACCGACAAGGATTGGAAAAAACTTTATAATGAGAAAGTTGAGGTGATTTACAAGCACGACGTCATCGACTTTGCGCGACGCAAGGGCTACTTCAACGGCAAGGACAAGGATTTTGATTTTTCAGCCGCCTACGCCCCCGTCGATTTCAGCGCGGCCCGCGTGTGCGACTTGCGCGTTTGGACGATGTTCAACAAGGTTTGCGACGGCATGGACGAGTATTGGGATTACGTCACGGGAAAGGACTTGACGCATCGTATGCCGCTGTACGTCAAGCCCAACCGCAAAATCAGCCTCAGCGACATGATGGCTTTCCAACGCGACCATTTCCAAGGTACCGAATTGGACAAAACCCTTGACGTGGGCGGCGGTCCCTTCAGCTCGCCGTTCCGCTTCAATCCGCTGTATTGGGAATATGAAGGCCAGCCCTACCTCAACGAAAGGAGCATTGAGGTCGTCCAGACCGGTTTCTCCTTCATCGCGCAAAGCCGCAGTTGGCTGCCCAACCCCATCGGCGGCATCATCTGGTTTGGCGTGGACGACACCAACTCAACGGTCTACACACCCTTCTACTGCTCCATTACAGAAGTGCCCATTGAGTATCGCGTGGGCAACGGCGACATGCTGACCTACAGCGACAACGCCGCCTTCTGGGTCTTCAACCGCTTGGCTCATTTCAAATACCTCTTTTATAATCGCGTCATCGGCGACATCCAAGCCGTGCAAAACGAGTTGGAAAGCGGCTATCAGGAGCAGGTGAAGGCCAACGACAAGTTGGCGCTGGACCTTTACGAGCAAGACCCGCAGCAAGCCATTCATCTGCTCACCTACTTCTCCAACCAAGCCGGACACCACACCGTGGCACGTTGGAAGGAATTGAACAACTATCTGTTGGTGAAATATTTAGACAGCAACGTCAAGCAAGAGGAAAACGGCCAGTTCAAGCGCAACGGCTATGGCTATCCTGCCAAGCCGAAGCAGCCCGGCTATCCCGATTCGTGGAAAAAGGCCGTAATCGAGCAGACGGGCGACCGTTTCAGGAGACCTGAATGATTGTTTAAATTAATGCTTGTAGGGCTGCCATGATATGGCAGCCCTACAAGTCTCGTTCCCTTCACATTATTCTTCGATGAGCCGTTCTATCTCATCCATGTCGCCGAAATGGATCTCCTCTATGACCGGTGTGCGTTTGGCGATGCTGACGGTTGTGGCGGGTTTGTCGTCCTCTTGCTCGGTCTTTTTGCCATTGACGAAATCAATCAACTGATAATAAGAGCCTCTGCCATCGGGCCATACCATAGACTGCTCAAACTCTATGAGACGAAGATAACCGTAGCCATTGTCGCGGAATGTATAGGACTTTTCAGACTCCGTAGTGGCATTGACAATCAGGTTGCCTTCCTCGATGTAGGCATACGTTTCGGTGTCTTTGTCGAAACTTTTGCCCTGAAAAACAATATTGTAGCTGCCGTTAGTACTCTTGTAATAAACTGCGAATGTCGAATTGAGGGCATTGACGACCAAGTCAGGAATGCCGTCATTATTGAGATTGCCCTCCTCGTAGGTCGGATTGTGCTCCTCAGCACAAAGCTCTTCTTTGGTGTTACCAGAATACTCAAAGATACCCAAGCCATCGTCTTCAACGTACTCGTCGAACGAGCATACCTCTTCGCCAATGCTGAAATCCGAAAGTTTCTTCAGCGAGACATCCTTCAGTTCGTAGGTATCCGTCCTATGATGATCGATATCCGTATCTATTTCGTGCCAATCCGTGTCTACGACCAGCTTTTTGTCCATCAAGTCATAATTGTAGACGGTGTAATCGTCACTGGTAATATCCAAGCTATATGACATAAGATAAAACTCATCGTCCAAAAACTTCACGAGGTATTTTTGATCGACATCCCCATCCGTGTTGTACTGTTCATGAATGAGTAGCTGACCTTCATCGCCGATGAGAAGGTTCATCCAATTGGCAAAAAACTCGTCGGGATGCGTGTTGACGGCATACTTGCTGAACAATGTATACCGTCCGTTGGCGTCGCCGAAATAGATTCTCAGTCCGTCGCCCTACACAGGTTCGACTCCCTCTTCTCTATTGCGGTACACTTCCTTTCTTGCGATGAAAGCCAAATCCTCTATGCCGTCGTGGTTGAGGTCGCCCAACGCAAAAAAGTCATCTTCCTCACCCGAGACGATGTCGTCGAAGCCAAGCGTCAATGGTTCCTCAACGACTTGATTGACTGGTTGCTCTGGATTATTTTGGCTCTGGTCTTGAGGCTGATTGTTGCCCGAGCCGCACGAGCACAAGGCCAAGGCCACTGCTGCAGAAACGATAGACAGTTTTTTCATTTGGAAAATGTTTTGGATTTCAGGGGGGCAAAGATAGGACAACCATTCCTATTGTCCAAACTTTTTTGAACGCACCTAATGGTTTTCACCATCTGATTGGGCGAAAAAGCCCTTGATTTCATCCTCGCGCATGTTGCGGAAGCCGTATTCGTGCGCCACCTCGCCGTTTTCCATGAAAACGATGACGGGGAAATTCCCGTTGACGGACTTCAGCAAGCCGACGACATCGGGATACAGCACGTCACGATACCTCGCCGACTCCGACTTTTCGTAGAACCGAGCCACGCCCTCCTCGTTGCCCATGAAGACGAATGTGACGTTTTCGGCAGGAAAGCCGTAGAACTGCTGCATCAGCGAAAGCTTGCGCGCCGCCATCTGGCAATATTCGCACCCCGTCGAGAAAATGCCGACGATTTGCCGGCCTTTGTCCAGATGCAACGTATCCAAAGGCGAAGCAGTCACGATGTCGCTGAATAGTTCCACATTCAGGTTTTGCTCTGGGTCGGCATTAGAGGTGAGGTTGTCGGGCGGAGAAATCACAAAAACGGCAACGCTTGAAGCCATTACGGCAAGGCACAACATAAGCCAACGAAACGACGTGCGCCAGTCATCCATCTTGCGAATCGGGAGGAAAAACAGCATCAGAGCCAGATTCTTGGCGAGGCTTTGCTTAGGGTCGAGTTGCAGCACGTCGCCGAAGCAATGGCAGCTGTCGGTACGGCCCAGATGAAGGGCATACAACAATAATAAGGTGTAGCCCAACAACATCGCCATGCTGCCCCACCAATAGAGTTTGTGCAAGGTATGGGAAATCAATCCGACACCCAGCACCAGTTCAGCAATGATGGCTGCACGTGCCGCCAGAAACGAGAGATTGAGGCTAAAGAAATGATAACTGTAGACGTAGATATCGAAACTGTCCAAGTCAACAATCTTCAGCACCGCCGAAGCGATGAACACGAGGCCCAGCAGGACCTTCAGCACCGATTTGCCCAACGCATCGGTGGCACCCATCATTTGGGTTTGTTATTGTTACCGAACAAGTCGTCCCACCAGTGGTGTTCCTCGCCGGTCACCTCCGACTCGGACACTTCGGTGCAAATCACCTGGCCCCAGCCGACGATTTCCTTAGAGCGGTCGTTGCACGAGGAGCCGTCCTCGATGGAATAATAGTCCTCGCCCAGGTTGACGACTTCGTCGTTTTGGATGGTCGTGCAACGACAGTAGCGTGTCTTCTTGCATGAAGGCAAGGCCAAGACCAATAATGCAACGGCAATGATCAAACCTCTTTTCATTCCTCTAGAATTTATTTTGCGCAAAAATAGAAAAATTTGAGTTATCATGATAAAAACGAGAAAAAATAACTAATATTGCAGTGGAAAAAACAACCCCTAAAAACAAGCAATATGAACAGACGTTTATTCTTTACCGCACTGCTGACGCTGGCATTCTCGGGCAGCATTTGGGCCCAACGCCAGAACGTCATGACCACAACCGACCTTCAGAAAGGCATGAGCCGTGAGTTCGCCATCGGCAACCTGCCGACCGACCGCGCCACTTTAGACGAGCCCGCCATCCTTTGGCAGAAGTTCGAAAACGGCGCCGTGCCCGACGACGTGTTCTACATCGACGCCACGGGCGACTATCTCGTTTATTACGGCCTCAACGACAAGCGCGTCGTCCTCTTCGATGCCAACGGCAACGTGAAATGGGAGCAACCCGCTGTCACGGGCGGACGCGCCGCCGTCAGCACCTTGGGCAACATCGTCGCCTATTCCGACGACAACGTGCTGTATGTGGTGAGCGCCGCCACAGGCGAGGAAATCTTCAGCGAGACCTTCGACTATCCCGTCAGCCACATCAAGCTCGATGCCGAAGGCATACGCGTCTACGTCACCTACGGACGCTACGAGGACAACTATTACGCCGTGGCCTGCTATAATTTCGGCGTCACGAGAAGCGAACCCGTCTGGATGCTCGGCGACCTCACTGTCAACCCCGTGGGACTGAGCCTCTCGAAAAACGGCGAACGCCTTGTGGTGGCCTTTGCGCAAGGCTACAAAACCATCTGGGTCCTCGACCCGATGACGGGCGACGTCCTGCAAGACGACCTCTACTACTACAACAACTCGCCCACCCAAGACCCCGCCCTGAGTGCCAACGGCGACTACCTTGCCTACGCCGACTTCAGCGGCATGGCCTACCTCTACAAATGGAACGGTCAGCGCTTTGAGAGCGTTTGGACCGCCAGCGTGGCTGGTCCCGGTGCCTCGTCTACCTGGGGTGCGGCCAACGCCATCAGCGACGACGGCAGCCTCATCGCCATCGGCACCCTCGACTTCGTCGCCTCGGGCTACGACGGCTGCTGCTACCTTTTCAACAACTACTCCAACACGCCCATTTGGAGTTACACCGGCTGCGGAGACGAAGTGACGCAAGCCGCCATGAGTGCTGATGGCAGCCTCATCGGCTTCGCCACTTGGGGCCCGATCGACCACAGCGCGCCCGACCTCTTCCTCTTCCGCAAGCAAAGCAACCAACCCGTCGCCGAACTCAACACGGCCGGCTCGATGGAGCACATCGACATCGCTGACGACGGCACCTACTGCATCGTGGGCGGAAAGGCAGTCCACTGTCGCGAGATGGGCAGCGGCAGCCGTGTGTTCGCCCTCCAATGCCTCACCGACGACATGGGCACGCTGAGCGGCACCGTCAACCTCATTGGCAACGACAACAACAGCGGCGTCAACGTCAGCATCGACGAGCTGGAAGACTACTTCGAGGTGACCGCCGAAAACGGCAGCTACGCGATCCGCGCCATCCCCGAAGGCCATTATTCGCTCACCGCAAGAATCCCCGGCTACATAACGCAAAACGTTGATTTCGATATCGTTGGCAGCCAAACCACCACTCTGGACATCGACATGGAAGCCGTGGGCACACCCATCACGGACCTCTATGCTTCGCAAGGCGCTTATGACTATGTGGAACTCACTTGGAGCGAACAAGATGGTGCACAAGGTTACAACATCTACCGCAAAAACGCCATGAACGCCCCGTTCAGCGAGCCTATCGCCACCATCGGCATGGGCGAAGGCTACTTTGAGGACCACAGCGTCATCCCGACGCAACAATATTACTACACGGTGACGACACAACTCGATGCCACCTTGGAGACACCTTATTCCAACATCTGCCTCGGCTATGCCACCACCGCCTACATCGTCAATGCCATCGACGTGTACGATGGCACCGCCCCCACCATCGACGGCATCATGAGCGAAGGCGAATGGGACGACGCCTTCCGCGTGGACGTGAGCAACTACCTCCTGCCCGCCGAGATGGGCAGCGTCACCCTGCACTTCAAGATGGACGACAACTACCTCTACGTCTGCTCCGAGAACCGCCTCGACACCGAATGGACCGCCAACGATGGCGTGGCCCTCTACATTGACGACAACAACGACGGCTCCTATCCGCCCGCTGACGACAATAGCGAAGGCAACTACTGGATGTACTACGGCAACCCCAACACTGTGCGCTATCGTCCCATCTATGAAACTGGCGGCGTGGGCGACGTGATGAATCTGCCTGAGGAAATCATCGCCTGCGACATGAGCCAGGGCTACGAGACCATCGAGTTCGCCCTGCCTTTGGGCGACGACGAGGACTGGAAAATCAACACCGACAACGGCTGCAGCGGCCTCTATCTCTTCGTGCGCGACGCCGCCACCGCCACCATGTTCGGCAAATGGCCTGCCGAGAACAACGAGACCTTCGCCCCGACCTACTACGGCGTGATGAACTACCACGTGACCAATGCCGTGCCCGAGCCTCCCACCAACCTCCGCATCGACGAGGAAGTGAGTGCCCTGGGTCACTACACTCCCATCATGTGGGACATGCCCGTGATGAATGACTTCGACCACTTCAACCTATATTTCGTTAACAATCAGCACAATCCAGTGGAAATCTATGGCACCCAGTGGATTTTCGAGGTGGACGACGAAGAGGAAGTGAGCATCTACGTCACCACCGTCGACCAAGCCGGACAAGAGTCCGTGCCTTCCGAGACCTTGACCTTCCGCCCAGGCACCGAAGGCGTGGACGAAACGACAACATCCCTATTGAGCCTCTACCCCAACCCCGCCCAATCGACGCTCTGCCTCAACGCTGAGCTGGCGGGCCGCACCGAGGTGAAGCTCATCGACCTGAGCGGCCGCACGGTGAAGCACTACGTTGCCAATGGCCTGAGCGAGATGCGCCTCAACGTGAGCGACCTGCCCAGCGGCGTGTATTACGTTAGCGTGAGCAACGAGGCCACCACCATCGTGGGCAAGTTCGTGAAGGAATAATCTTCCCAATGACACAAGCCCAACGCCGCCATATTTCTGGCGGCGTTTTTTTTGGCGTTTTTCGCACGCAATTGGATTATTTCCTATTTTTGCACCCATGAAATTTCGCCATGGCATATTGGTTTTGCTGCTGTTGGCTTTGGCTGGCTGCGACAGCACCACGCATGAGGCGCGCCGCATGGTGCGCCGTGCCGAGCAGCTGGCCGACACCCTGCCCGACAGCACCGTGCGCCTGATTGACAGCGTGCTGCGCATGCCAGCGAGCTTCAAAGAAAGCGAGCGCATGGACATGGCCCTGCTGCAAGCCGAGGCCCTCTTCGGCGACCGTGGGCAGGAGATTTCGCCCGTGATGGACGACGACTTCTTCGACGACCGCCCCAACCTCAGCACCAGCCCCGAGCTGGAGCGTGCCGCCGACTATTACGCCGGGGAAAAAGAGTATGCCAAGGCCGCCCATGCCGCGCTCTACAGCGGCTTCGTGCAGCAACACTACGACGAAAAGGAAGCCGCCATGCAGTCGTTTAAGGAGGCAGAACAATATGGAAATATCATAGGCGATAGCCTTACCATGGCAAGGGCTGAGTACAAAATGGGAAAGATGCTTCTTGATGAATACATGAAGCAAGATGCTCTAGACATATTAAAAAGCGCAGAACTAGGTTTCGGCAAGAATTTTGCCGAAAGATCCTTGGCGGAAAATCTAATGGCAGTATGTCATCTGGTGCTTGGCGACTATGAAAATGCCGAGATTTGTCTGCAGAATAGCCTATCATTTGCAGAAAACGGCCACTATTCTAAACTAAGGCTAAAGGCCTTGAATAATTATGCTGTATTGTATCAATTGAAAGGCGATTATACCAAGGCTTTAGATTGCCTAAAATCTACAGTTGACAATCTGGAGATTAGCGACACAAGAAGGGTATTGTATTATCTCAACTTGGGTGACCTCTACGTGGACAAAAACGAAATGGATTCGGCTGCGTTCTATTATCATCTGTTGGAATCTTATTTGACTGACCAAAACGTCAAAGTACAGACTAAAGCTTCTGCGTATGGGGGCTTTGTCGCATTTCACAGAACTTCAAGGCGACAATGCCACGTCATTGCAATACTTAAAGGAATACGAAAAGAATGCTTCGGTAATACTTGCGAATCGTGAACAAAAAAGCATCTACCGCATCCAAAGGCAATTCGATTACGAGAGCCTGCAAAATGCAATGACCCAGAAAATCATTTCTAGGCATCGCATAATAATAATAATCAGCGCATTGCTATTAGCGGCATCTATCGTTATTATAGCTTTGC
>JAFUAA010000042.1 GCA_017460915.1 Bacteroidales bacterium
CAGCGGATTACATCAGGCATGTGCAGTTTAAACTCAACAGAAGGCCTAGAGAAAAACTCGGCTTCGACTCCCCTAAAAACAGCTTCTTTGCTCTCTGCTCATGACTTTTGCCTATTTTTGCACTTGCTATTTGAACCTGCGTTGTAACGAAGTAATTTGCTTAACTTCGAACTAATAAATCCGGGCGGAAACTGCGTTATTTTGCAAGTTCCCGCCCGAGATTATTCCGTAGAATGAAGCTAAATAGTCCATAAAATGATACCCTAAATCCGATTGTTTCGTTAATAAATCAGCGGAAACAGTATAATTTTGCCACTTTCCGCTTGTTTTTTCACGAAATATTACTATCTTTGTGGCGTCATTTAAAATAATAATGTTATGCTCATAGGTCGAGATAAAGAAAAACAGATACTACAAACACTCTCAACGAAGAGTACTCTCAGTTTATTGCAGTGTATGGAAGACGTCGTGTTGGTAAGACTTTTCTTATCAGAGAAACCTTTGAGAGCCGATTCGACTTCCAATTTACTGGTGCTGCAAACTTGACTGCAAGAAAACAGTTGGTACGTTTCCGTCGTGCCCTCAAAGAACATGGGCAGAAAGATACTCCAGAACTAACCAACTGGGGCGATGCTTTCAGTGAACTAAAACGATTCATTTCGAATCTGCCTGAAGGCAAAAAGGTTATTTTCCTTGACGAATTGCCGTGGATGGATGCTCCACGCTCTGGATTTCTTTCAGAATTGGAATCGTTTTGGAATGGATGGGCATCGGCACGAAAAGATATTGTTTTTGTGGTTTGTGGTAGTAGCACCTCATGGATGGTTAAGAAAATCATCAAGAATAAGGGCGGTCTGTACAATCGTTTGAACCATCGTATATCACTTAGTCCTTTCCCTCTGGGATTATGCGAGAAGTTAGCTCATTCAAGAGGTCTTGTGTTGAACCGCAAGCAGATGCTGGAAGCCTATATGATATTTGGTGGTGTGCCTTATTATTGGAGCTTGTTGCAAAAAGGAACGAGCATAACTGCCGAGATTGATAGACTGATTTTTTCGCCTAACGGAGAGCTGCATGATGAGTTTGAGATGCTATATGCTTCTTTGTCCAAAAAGCCAGAACCATATGTTCGCGTTATTGAGTTATTGGCCAAGAAAAAGATGGGCATGACACGGCAAGAGTTGTTGACAGCAGGAAAATTTGAAGACAATGGAGCATTTTCGGACATTCTAAAAGATTTGGAGTGGTGTGGTTTTATTCGTAGTTACACCATGATGGGGTATCGAACCAAATCGGATATCTTCCAACTGATTGACCATTACACTCTGTTCTACTATGAATACATTGACGGAGTACGTCAGGGCTCAAACTATTGGCGATCAATGTTGGGAACACCAAAATATAATACTTGGTGCGGCTTGGCATTTGAGCGTACCTGCCTATGGCATGTTGACCAGATTAAGAAGAAGCTTGGTATTAGCGGAATACTGACAAATGAATATGCATGGCGTTGCCTGCCAGATGAAAGCGTCGGTAGACCAGGAGTTCAGATAGACCTACTTATAGACCGTAGCGATGGAATAATTGATATATGCGAAATGAAATACTCGAAGGATCCATACACCATCACTTCTGATTATTCAGAAGAACTTGCCCGCAAACGAAATGTGTTTCAGGTTGTAACTGGCACAAAGAAAGCCATTCATTCCATTATGGTCACCACTGATGGGCTAACTCGGAATGAATATTGGGGTGACGTTCAATCTGAAATACAACTGGACGATTTGTACGAACTATAAAAAACGAGAGATTTGCTATGTTCGAGAATTTTAAAAAGATACAGATTGAAGGTGGCTATTTTGAACCATCCTCAGGGCTTGACTTATTTGACTCAAATCAGTGTTTGAGTATTATATATGGACGAAACGGTAGTGGAAAAACCTCCATTGCTAAAGCCATACGACAATTGGTTGGTAAGGACTCTAAGCCACAAGAGAGGGAAGTGGCTGTACCTTATATTGTCACTTCTGATGCTGTCATTCCAGAAGAAAAGAAGCCTTCTGTATTCATTTTCGACGAAGAGTTTGTACAAGAGAATGTAAGAACAAAAGGCAATGGGTTAGAAACCATTGTGATGATGGGTGAACAGGTGGATTTGGATACACAAATCACAACAAAAAAAGCAGAAGGGACGGTCGTTGATAGTAAGGTTGTAGAGCAAACTGCCCTGAAAGAAAAATACGAAAATGCAAATGATACTTCTTCGCCACTGTATTTCTTTAACAAGATCAGAGATGAACTGCGTAAAGATGGCGGTTGGGCAGATACTGACAGAGATATTAAGGGTAACACAGTGAAAAGCCGTGTTACAGAGGATTTTGTAAAGACTTTGGCTGATAAAGAAGAGCCGATAGAAACAGAAGATGTTTTGCGACAAAGGCTAAATGATGATTTCAGTCTATATACTCAAACCAATGAAGCTCAGGAAATTGTGTGGGAACCAATACCATTAGAATTGCCTGCGGATTTGAGTACTGCAAATGCACTGCTGGAGAAAAGGGTTGAGAAACCTGAATTGAGTGACCGAGAACGAAGACTTCTGAATTTTCTTCAGGGACATACAGGTCACTATTCTACAGATGCTACAAGGCAATTGACAGAAGAAAAGTGGCCTTTCTGTCCTTTATGTCTCAGGGAGGCTGGAGAACAGGATTATGTGAACATTGGTGACACATTGAAACAATTACTAAACAAGGAGTCCGAATTATATAACAAAGAGTTAGATACAGCTATAGGGTGGTTCCCAGATATGGCAACGACTTTGCCTGTATTCCCTAATAATTTAAATTCAAAGGAAATTAAAGATGTTCAACTTGCAATAGAGCAGTTGAATAAAGATGTAGCTACAATAAGGAATAAAATCAATGTCAGGAAAAAGGACATTTATGGAACGATGGAGGTCCCATTTAATGTAGCAGAGATGAATAGTTATGTTGCACATGTGGCAAATTACAAGAACGCAATAGAAACCCTTAAAACGTGTGTCGCAACTTTTAATCGTTCAGTCAATGAACGAAAGAAACTTAAGGAAAAAGTGTTCCAAGAGAATGAACTACTTGCAAGGAAGCGTTTAAATACGTTGCTGAATGGGTACAATAGTGCAAGCAAAGCCTATGAAAATTGTACGAAGACCCTATTGGGACTGAACGAAGAAAAAAAGAAAATTGAAGGTGAGATAAAAGACTTGAAAGCTCAGATTGAAAGGACTGACATTGCGTTGAACTACATCAATGAGCAATTACAATACGTGTTCTATAGCGACAAGAAGGCAAAACTAGTTGCAGGAGATGGTTGCTACAAACTGAAGATACGCGGAAGAGATGTACCACCTAAGAAAATTAGTGTTGGCGAGAGAAACGTACTTGGATTATGTTACTTTTTCGCAAAACTGTTCAGCAACAAGAAAAAAGAGGACAGATACAAGGAAGAAGTACTACTAATAATAGACGATCCTATATCAAGTTTTGACTATGGAAATAGGCTGGGTGTAATGTCTCTGCTTCGTTATCAGTTTAATAATATCAAAAATGGCAACTCAAATAGTAGGATTTTGGTCATGACTCACGACCTGCGTTCTGCTTTTGACTTGGCAAAAGTTCGTTCTGAACTAAAAGGCGGTAAAGGAAATTCTTCTGATAGAAAGTTCTTGGAACTTGTAAATAAGCAACTAAAGCCACGTCAAGGTAATAACGAGTATAAAAAGCTATTGGAGTCGGTATATGACTATGCAAAGAATCCAATAGATGACGAAGACTAGTATGTGGAATCAAGCATCGGGAACACTATGAGAAGGCTAATCGAGGCTTTTTCAAGTTTTTGCTATAATACGAGTTTTGAAGAAATGATGTGTCGTGAGGGTGTGCTTAATGCTATTTCGGAAGAGAAGCGAAAATACTATGAGAACTTTATGTGTAGATTGGCATTAAATGGAGAAAGCCATATGGAGGAACGAGTGTACGCATTAAATACTATTACTCCTTATTTCACAAAGCAAGAAAAGGTACAGACAGCAAAAAGTCTCTTGCTTTTTTTAAACTACATAAACAAAGAGCATCTATCTTGTTATTTGGGCAAAAACAAAGAGGGAGATGAAGACAGAATGGCAGAAATAGAAAAATGGAAGTTAGAAGAAGCGAATTGGATAAATATATAACATTTATAACCGCATCTATACCCTTATTGGTAAATATGCGGTAGCAAGTTGTACCGGGTTGAAGTTGTTGCCCAATGGCTCATTCATTCTCTTATATCATAGCAAAGAGATTGGCTGATTGGGAGTTTGCAAATCTAACATTTAGACGTAATCTCATAATTAAAAGGCATAGTCATCATCTCTGAACTCTAAGGTAAAACTGCGACATTCTATCGCAGTTTTACCTCATAATAACAGAAACGTTCATAGATATTAACTGCTCAAAAACTGCACATTTTTATGCTTTTTTGTGGTTTCGTAAAGTTAAAAGTGTTAAATCTTCGACTTTTTTATCGTTCGTAGAATCTACGACTTCACTTTTCTACCGTTTAATAACGAAGGTGTTGATATGTAATTAGTTATAGATACGGCGGCTGTTCGTCGTTGCAGCACATTGTCATACCGAGATTTGTGCGGTATATCAAAGATGCGGCTTTCTCCAAGTCGGGATTGGCTTCGGTGGAGTTCGAAGGCGATATGGTGGAATACATTCAAGCGGCATTCGGTTCGTGCGAGAACTTGACCTCTATAATGTTGCCCAACTCGATACAACGACTCAGTGGTGGTGTGTTCGCCAAATGCAGCCATTTGGAGAACGTGATAATTGGGAGTGACATTCAATCCATTGGAGGCTATGCCTTTAATGAGTGCGAGGCTTTGCAGACGGTCACATTTATGACCTCCGTTCCTCCAACAGAAGGCGGAAATTCATTTAGTAATTGCAACGATTCTCTCCGTTTGATTGTGCCTTGCGGCGCACGTGAGGCCTATGAGGGGTTTTATGAATACGTCAACTATGTCGAAGAAGACTGTAACCGATACAATATCAGCGTTGTGGGAAACAATGGCGACAACCAAGTCATGACTATGGTATCTTCGGCCATGATGGGTGAGGAGGTCGCTTGCTCCGTCTCGATTGAGCCTGATTATATCCTCAACGAGATTAGGTTGTACAAGGCCGATGATGAGACCATCAACATTCCCGTGACGGACCTCAAGTTTGTGATGCCCGATTTTGATGTTGTGATTAAGGCCGAGTTTGTGCATTTGCCTATGGGCGAAGGCAATCTTGAATGGTACTACGAAATCGAGAACGAGAACGTCAGCGTCACTTACCAGCATTTGGAGTACGCCGCCGACACCACCATCAACCATAAGGAGGTGGTCGTCATCATCCGCACGAATACCTTATATGATAAAGGCGAGCACAGCGAGGTGACGCGCGAATACATTTATGAGGAGGACAATGTGGTTTATTGGTGGAACAAGACCTTGCAGGAATTCACCGTGCTTTATGACCTTGGTGCCCGGCAAGGCGACAATTGGGTCATCAAGGTGGGACCGGCAAGCCTCACCATGCACGTTGACGCAGTGGAGCAATATGAATACGAAGGCCGAGTGTTCAAGATGATGCAAGTGAGCGACATGGACGACCTCTTCAGTGGCACCATCGTGTGCGGTAGCGGCCATCTCACCAGTTTCTTCCCCGAAAGGTTGATGCAGAAGGGTAGAGGCTACTGCGTGGATGGCATCCGTTGTTATTGGCGCGAGGGCGAATTGGTCTTCAAAAACGGCGACAAGGACTGCGACGAGGTGTATCAGGAATACCATAACGGCATTGAAGAAGACGGCCCTTTGACGGGCTCAGCGACCTTGAACGTCTATCCTAATCCGATCAGCGGCGTCCTGTTTGTAGAGACGCAAAATTTTGCGTCTCTACCGACGGAAACCTACCGCATCACCAACCTGATGGGCCAAACCCTAATGTCGGGCAATGCCACCTCTGAAAATCAGCAGATTGATGTCTCCAACCTGCCCATCGGAATGTATTTCATCACCATTGGTGGTGCGACGCGGAAATTCGTGGCGGAATAACTCTGTAGGGACACACCGTGTGTGTCCGCCCATACAACCGGCGGACGCATTCGATGCCTCCCTACAACGGCTGCCGTGGTACGACAGCCCTACAATCTGAAACAAAAAACTAGGGCTGACACAAACCGCGCCAGCCCTTTGTCGTAGTTGGGTTTCTGTAGAGAAAAATCAGGGTTTGAACAAGTCGTCGACCGTCACTTCATTCTGAATTTCAAAGGAATTGGCATTGTGGATCAGCCCCACGGAAGTAACCAACGTGATGTGGACTGCTTTTGTGGTTTTCGTTTCGGCCTTGAACAAAGCGCGTTGTTGCTGAAGGGTCTCGTTGTAGTCATCGTCGATGGAAAAGGCCGTCTTCGAGTACTTCATTTCGCAAAGGTTAATGACGTCGTCGTTTCGGTCAATCAGCAAGTCGATTTGCGCGCCAGGATGTTTGTTGGTCTTTTCCACCCGCCAAGCGTATTCGCTGCTGATGACACTGCTAATGCCTAACTTTTCCTTGATTTGTCGTGCGTGCAAAAGGCATACGCGCTCAAAGGCCAAGCCCGTCCAAGTGGAAAATAACGGAGTATCGTGGCTTTTGGTCCAAAAATGTTCGTCGTTAATCAGGTTGTCCTCGATGAATTTGAAATAGAAAAGGGTGTAATTGTCAATCAGTTGGAAGATGGCATTTTTGCTTTTCATGCCGATGCTATGGTATTTGCATATGAATCCGCAACTTTCCAGGTCTTTCAGTATGGAGGTCAGTTTTCCGTTGCTTCCTTTTTTCCACAAATCCACCAGCTCGTTGCGGGTCATGACGATTTTCTTTTTCCCCAACAGGTTGATGATGCCGATATAAGGCTCAGGATGGTTGAAAAGCGAAGCGTACAATTGGGAGAACTCGTTGCGGAGTTCGCCATCGCGGGCAAAAAACAGCCTGTCGATGTTTTGCGCCAACGATTTCCCACGCTTCAGTTTCGACCAATAGTAGGGGGATGCCGCCCATAATCATGTAGCATTCCATGATTTGTTTCCTATTCATCTCCAAATGAAGATGTTGGGCATATTGTTCGCACTCATATAGGGTGAAAGGCTGTAATTGGATGCGATAGGTCAGGCGGTTATGGAGTTCACCATGCTAAATTTCCTACAGAAACGTGCGAAATCTCATCTTTTTTCAAAGATTTGGCTGATTTCTGTAGGATTTTTCAAAAACGAAAAGGGCTGACGCAAACCGCGTCAGCCCTAACTGTAAACTGCAAACTGTCAACTGACAACTTACTTAAACGCATTCTCGCTCAGTCCCTTGCCGCTCAAGGCCAAGTCCTTCATGTAGCCAGGCACCTCCTTGCCGAGGTACTTGTCAACATAAATCTTGGCGAGGTATTGGCCGAGCATGAAGCCGTGGCCACGCAAACCCGTGAGCAAACCGACTTCGGGGTCGACGATGTAGCGCGGCTCGGTGTAGCGACCGGCCCAGCAAGCGAGGAAACTGACTTCACCCAGGTTGGGTATCCACTCGGCGAAGACCTCGGAGACAATCTCCAAGAACTCCTTGCTGTTGTATTTGATGTTCTGACGGGCCTCGTAAGCGTCGGTGTCGGGGCTGGCGCAACCGATGATCTGGCCGGTGTGCGCCCACTGCTGTCCGTAGACGGCGCTGAAGCCTTTGTAGTGACGACGGTCGATGATCATGTCCAACGGGCCACCATTGGGTCCCATCATGGGCAAGCGGCGCGTGATGAAGGCTTGGTGCTTCACTGGATAGAGACCCGTGTCTAAGCCTAGCATATCGTTGAACTTTTCAGCACCCCAACCCATCGCGTTGACGAAGTGGTCGCAGGTGTATTCGATGAACTCTCCTTCGTGGTTGCGCACCAAGGTGACATAGTGCCCGTTGACCTTCTGCACATGCAGCAGCTCGCAGTCCTCGAAGTAGCGTCCACCGTTCTGCACACCAATCCAGCGGATGTAGTCGATGACGCGGCCAGGCGTGGCTTGCCAGCAGTCGCGGGTGATGAGGGCGTGGCTGTAGATGTCCTTGCTGTCGTCCCACAGCGGCGAAATCTCCTTCTTAAAGTCCTTGCGTTCAATCATATAGGCGTCGCTCCAAGCGCGTGAGGCATCGAGCGAGTTGTAGGAGGCTTCATCGTGTACCAAGTTGACGTAATGCGTCAAGTGGTAGTTGATGTTGTGTTCGGCCTGCATCTTCTTGAAAATCTCGTGGTTGTGTACGGCGATGTCAGCGATGTCGGGGTTGGAGAAGGCCGGACGACCGCCACCGATGCAGCGCCACGAAGCGCCACGGCTGTAGTTGATCATCACGGGTTTCTTGCCGGCTTCCGAGAAGTAACGGAACAAGGCACTGCCCGCGATACCGCCACCCGCGATGAACACCTCGACCTGTTCTTTCTTCACGCCATTCATTTCGGGGAAGATGAAGGTCTCTTTGGTGTGTGGATTGTAGAGGTCGCCGAGGCTGACTTGGTTCGACAACGGAGCACGCGGCGTGGCGTCGCCCACCAACTCGATGCCGTAGGAACGCAAAATCTGACGGGCGCGCGGGATGCAACGCTTGCCACGGCAGGGACCCATACCCATGCGGGTGATGTGCTTCAGCTCATCGACGGAGATGGTCTTGCGGTTGCCGATGACGCGCAACACGCGGTCGAGTTTGATGTCTTCGCAGTGGCAGACGTAGGTCTCGCCTTCGGCAACTTTATTAGGGGCGAGGGGTGTAGTGAGTTCTTTGTTGGCGTTGTAATGGTCTTTCAGGATAAAGCCCTTCACATCTGTCAGTTCGAACACCATGCTTGCCTCTCCAGAAGGACGTGAGGAGCGGGCTTTCACCCGAGCCACGTTGGTCTTGTTCGACTTCTTGAGGATCTTATCGATGAAGCCTTCGCCAATCATTTGGCCATCGTTATCAACGAGATAGACTTCTGCACCTTCCTTGACTTCGTATTCGATAGGAAGGAAGCAGGTGGATTTCTGCACGTCGTAGCCGAAGATGGCCAGACCTGGGCAGCTGGAGACGCACAGCATACAGCCGATGCACTTGTCGTAGTCAATGGTCGGTGTGCTGCTGGTGGAAGGCTTGCTGATGGCACCTTGCGGGCAACTGAACGAACAGGGGTTGCAGGCGAAGCCGTAGAGGCAGTCGGCTTGCACGAAGGCCTTGAGCTGCATGCGCTCGGGCGTGGGCAGGTTGGGCTTTTCGAGCAAGCGGACGGGATGCTGTTGCGAGTCGATATACTGGCGCGAAATGTCCAAATAATCGTCATAGTTGAAGCGCACGCCGATGGCTTGGGCCACCTCGTAGGCGACCTGCTTGCCACGCAGCACGGCGCTGGTGCCTTCGCCGATGCGAATGGCGTCGCCGGCACCGTAGGTATTGAGGCCGAACACTTCACGACCTTTCGCAAGCAATTGATTGTCAGGAATCAAGCCAGTGCAAATATTGATGATATCGATGTCGTCGATGACTTGTTCCGTTCTGGGAACGGGCTTGAAGTTCTCGCACTTGGCGATGACGGCGCCCGTGACGCCCGTGTAGTCGGCGTTAGGAATGGCGCGAACCAAGGTATAGCCCGTCATAATCGGGATGCCGAGACGGCGCACACGGTTGGCCTGTACGGGGAAACCGCCCTCGCGCGGCATGGCCTCGATGATGGCCTTGATGGTGGCACCAGCCTGCATACCTTGGTAAGAGGTCAGGTAGCCGATGTTGCCGGCACCCACGGTGAGCACTTTCTTACCTAATAAGGTGTGCTCTTGGTTCATCATCTTTTGAAACACGGCAGCGGTGTAAACGCCTGGCACGTCGTCGTTTTCGAAGGTCGGCATGAAAGGCACGGCACCCGTGGCGACCACAAGGTGCTGGGCGTCGATGTAGCCTATTTCGCCGTTGACGATGTTCTTGATGGCCACGCGACCGCCTTCAAGCAAGTCCCAAACGGTGTTGTTCAGCAGGATGCCTTCGTGGTTGTCGCCAGCCAAAGTCTTGGCGATGTCGAAGCCACGCATACCGCCGAATTTCTTTTCCTTCTCGAAGAAGAAGAACTGGTGCGTCTGCATATTGAACTGACCGCCGATGTTGGCGTTGTTGTCCACCACTATGTTGCTGATGCCGAAGGCGTTGAGTTGCTCGCGGCAGGCAAGGCCCGCCGGACCCGCGCCGATGATGGCGACTTGGGTCTTATAGACCTTCACCTCGCGCGGTTGCGGCTCCTTGGGTTCTGGAAGCACGTTGGCTTCGTTGTTGATGGCTTTCACTTCCTTCACGCTGTCGACGGGGGTGATGCAGATGCGGCGGATCTTGCCGTCAACCAGCATCTCGCAGGCGCCACACTTGCCGATGCCGCAGTTGAGGCTTCGGTTGCGCCCGTCGAGGCTGTGGCTGTGGACAGGATAACCGGCTTGATGAAGGGCGGCAGCGATGGTCTTGCCTCGCTGACCACGCACGGTCTGGCCTTCATATTTGAACTCCACGAGGTCTTCCTGTGGGATGTCCAAAATAGGGTGTTTCTCGATTTTGTACATATAGAATGAATTTTTGAGTCGTTAAAAAGCGACCGCAAATTTAGGAAAAACACGAAAAAACAAACAATAAAGCCTAAATTTTTGGAAAAAAAGCGGTTTTAAGCCCCCAACACAAACTGCATCGTGCTCCGACTACCTTGTTTCACCAGTATCCTTTTCCCTTTGATGAAATCGCTCTCCAATCCGTCTTGGTAATGCCTGATGGTAAACAACGTCAGCCCTTCGTTGTACTTGACGCTGAAATCGGCTTTTAGGAACGCCCTCAGTTGTTTCAACTTCTGCTCGTCGCTGTCGAAGCAGAACGAGAGCATCAGGGCAGAGGTCTGGATCATGTTGGCGTGGATGCCGAGGTCGGCACAAGCGGCGAAGATGGTCTTGAGGTTGCGTTCGTCCATAAACGAATAGTCGCGTGGTGAAATGGAGACCAACGTCTGGTTGTCTTTTACGATATAGGAAGGGATGCTCTCGTCGTTCTTCCTATGTCCGCCATCAATGACGGAGGGCTCGTGATTGGGGTGGAGGAACGACTGCACCTTCAGCGTGATGCCCTTGTTTTGCAGCGGCTTGATGGTCTTGGGGTGGATGATGGTGGCGCCGTAGAAGGCCAATTCGATGGCTTCGGAGTAAGGGATATGTGGCAGCTGGACCGTGTCGGCGAAGCGTTTCGGGTCGGCGTTGAGCAGGCCGTCCACGTCTTTCCAAATGGTGACTTCCTTGGCATCAAGGCAATTGGCGAAGATGGCAGCGGTGAAGTCGGAGCCTTCGCGGCCGAGGGTGACGCTGTGCTTGCCGTCGGGCGTGCCGCCGATGAAACCTTGCGTGAGGCACACGATGCCGCGGATGTGTTCGTCGTTCAGCTTACTGATTTTCAGGCGTGTCTCGTCCCAGTCGGGGTTGGCGGTGCGGAAGGTGGGCTCGATGTCAGAGATGACATATTTCCTTGCGTCGATCCAGCGTGTAGGGATGTCGCATTTGTTGAGGTATTCCTGGATGATGCTGGTCGAAATCAGCTCGCCGTAGCTGACGGTTTGGTCGTATTGGTAGTCGTAGGGCTGGTCGGTCTTTTGCAGTTTCTCCCAAAGATCGATGAAGAGGGTGGCGATGCTCTCGCCGAAATCGGGGTCGGCGTTCTCGCCGAAAAGCCCTTGGATGATGCCGTCGTGGTAGGCAATGACCTCTTGCAAAGCCTCCATGCCGAGGTTGCCGTCGTTGGTTCGGAAGTCGGCCAAAACCTTCTCCAACATATTGGTTGTCTTGCCCATGGCGGAAACCACCAGCAGAATGTCGTCGTCTTTGTGTTGCCCCACAATCTCAGCTAGATTGCGTACGGTCTCGGCATCTTTCACCGACGCGCCACCGAATTTATAGATTTTTTGGATCATTGTTGTCTGTCGTTTATGCCGCAAAATTAGAAAATAAAGGTCGAAATCCCGCAATAAATTTATTAAATAGGAGTTATTCAACCTAAATAACCACTATTTTTGCACGCTTTTTGACGGGCCGTCAAAGCCCCGAAGGGGCGACAATATTTCATCGGGCGATTTCAATCCCCGAAAAAGGAGTGCCGAAAAGCCCCGAAGGGGCGACAGCTAATAAGCAGGCGACGTAAGTCCCTGCTAAGCGACGTAAGTCCTTGACCAATAATGACAAAACAACAAAAACAAACATAAAATGATCGAAACTGACATTCGTGAACTGAACGAAAAAATCCAACGTGAGAGTCAATTCCTCGACCTCATCAACCTCGAAATGAACAAGGTCATCGTCGGACAGAAACAGATGACCGAACGTCTGCTCATTGGCCTCCTGGCCAATGGGCATATCCTGCTCGAAGGCGTGCCGGGTCTGGCCAAGACCTTGGCCATCAAGTCGATGGCGAGCGCCATCGATGCCGACTTCGCCCGCATCCAATTCACTCCCGACCTGCTGCCCGCCGACCTCATCGGCACGCTGATCTACAGCCAGAAGAACGAGGAGTTCGTGGTGCGTCGTGGCCCCATCTTTGCCAACTTTGTGCTGGCCGACGAAATCAACCGTTCGCCCGCCAAGGTGCAGAGCGCCTTGCTCGAAGCCATGCAAGAGCATCAGGTGACCATCGGCGACGAGACCTTCCAACTGCCGGATCCATTCCTCGTGATGGCCACGCAGAACCCTATCGAGCAGGAAGGCACCTATCCGCTGCCCGAAGCTCAGGTAGACCGTTTCATGCTAAAGGTGGTCATTAACTACCCCAAGAAAGAGGAAGAGAAACTGATTCTGCGTCAGCAGATTGCCACCACTGGCGCTAAGATCAACGCCGTGGTGAAACCCGAGGACATCATCCGCGCCCGCGAGGTGTGCCGTGAGATTTACCTCGACGAGAAGATCGAGAACTACATCACCGACATCGTCTTCGCGTCGCGCTATCCGTCGGATTACAAACTGAAAAAGTTCGCCAATATGATTAGTTACGGCGGCTCGCCGCGTGCTACCATCAACTTGGCACTCGCGGCCAAGGCCTACGCTTTCATCAAGCACCGTGGCTATGTCATCCCCGAGGACATCCGCGCCGTGGCTCCCGACGTGATGCGCCATCGTATCGGCCTGACCTACGAGGCTGAGGCTGAAAACATCACCACCGAAGAAATCATCAACGAGATATTGAACACTGTTGAAGTGCCGTAAAGTCCCGTAGGGACGACGGATAATAGGCTGGCGATGGAATGAAATGGAAACCCTGCCTATCGAAAAAATGATACAACAGATGGTTTAAAAATGGAATCAACAGAAATATTCAAGAAAGTCCGCAAAATCGAAATCAAGACGCGGGGCCTCTCGAACCACATCTTCTCGGGACAGTACCACAGCGCCTTCAAGGGGCGTGGTATGACCTTCAGCGAAGTGCGTGAGTACGAGTACGGCGACGACATTCGAAATATCGATTGGAATGTCACAGCCCGTTTCAACCGACCTTTCGTCAAAATTTTCGAGGAGGAACGCGAGATGACGGTGATGCTGCTCATCGACGTGTCGGGCTCCAATGACTTCGGTTCGGTGGAGCAGTCGAAGCGCGACCTAACCGCTGAGCTGGCTGCCGTTTTGGCATTCTCTGCCATCCAGAACAACGACAAGGTGGGCGTGATTTTCTTCAGTAGCAAAATCGAGAAATTCATCCCGCCCAAGAAAGGCAGTACGCATATCCTCCGTATCGTCCGCGAGATCGTCGACTTCAAGCCGACGGAACGCGGCACCGACATCGGAGAGGGTCTGCGTTTCCTGACCTCGGCCATCAAGCGCCGTACTACCGCCTTCATGATTTCCGACTTCATGACGGACAAAGATTTCGAGAAGGAGATGCAGATTTGCGCCAACAAGCACGACCTTGTCGCCCTCCGTATCACCGACCACCGCGAGATGGACATCCCCAAGGTGGGCTTGGTGAAATTCCGCGACTCGGAAACGGGTAAGGAACGTTGGGTGGACACCTCAAGCCGCGCTTGGCATGAGGCCTATCGCCAAATGATCCAGTACAAATCGGCTGAGTTGAACCGTGAATTCACCAAACATGGCATCGACAACGCACTGATTTACACGGGCGAGGATTATGTGAAACCTTTGATGCAACTCTTCAAGAAAAGGGAGGCAAGAAGATGAAAAGATTGTTTTTATTAGGTGTGATGTTTGTGGCGATGGTCGTAGAGACGCAAAATCTTGCGTCTCAAAATCCAACCAATCCGTCGCAAGAGGTTGAAGTTGAAGGCAAGGTCGAAAGTACGGACGTGCAAGTCGGCAAGCCTTTTACCCTCGATTTGAGCCTGAAAGTGCCCTACGGCTGGTTCGTGGAATGGAACGATTTCGCGCAAGACACGCTGTCGGAGCAAATCGATATCCTCAGACGTGGCAACGTGGAACGCACCGCCGACGCCGACAGCAACGTCATCGTGAAACAGCAACTGACTTTGATGACCTTCGACACGGGACAAATCCAGGTGCCCGCCGTCGGCCTGACTTATGCCAAGTCGTTTGACGACCCGATGCGCCTGCAAGCCTTCACAGAACCCATTGATTTGTATGCGACTACGATGGTCGTCGACACATTGCAGCCGTATAAACCCATCGTGGAGCCATTGGCCGCTCCTGTAACGATGAAAGAGGTGTTCCCGTGGTTGTTGGCCGTGTTGTTGCTGGCTTTGGTCGCCTTCGCCATTTGGTATTTCGTGAAGCACCGCAAGCCCAAGCGGGATGCCGATGGCAACATCATCCGTGGTCCCGTCATCCCGCCTTACGATAAGGCAGTTGGTGACCTCGAGAACCTGAAACAACAGAAGTTGTGGCAGAGCGGCAAGGTGAAGGAGTATTTCTCCTCGCTGACCGACATTGCGCGCGAGTACATTGAAGGCCAGTTCGGCGTGAATGCCGTCGAGATGACCACCGATGACATTTTGGAGGAAATCAAGCCGTTGCGTTTCTCGCCTGAGGTTTACAATAAGTTGGAGGACACGATGGAAGTGGCTGATTTGGTGAAGTTTGCCAAATACTCCGCATCCAATCTGGAGAGCGACACCGCGATGAGCGATATGACGGAATTCGTCAATGAGAGTTACGCGCACTTCCAAAAACAGAAGGCTGAAGAGGAGGCCAGACAAGCGCAGATGAAGAACTCCAAGACCGCTGAAAACGAAGGAAAGGAGGAGGTGAAAGATGCTTGAAAACATTGAATTTGCGAATCCCAAGTTGCTGTGGCTCTTGTTGTTGGTTCCTGCACTCGTCCTTTGGTATGTGCTCCGCCACAAAAAACAGGAAGCCTCGTTAAGTTTTTCCGACTTGAACGGCTTCACGAAGTTGCCCAAGACTTGGAAATCTTATCTGCGTCACTTGCTCTTTGTTTTGAAGATGGCGGCCTTGGCCTTGCTTATCGTGGCCTTGGCGCGTCCGCAGAGCTCATCAACCAATTCCACTTCTAACATCGAAGGCATCGACATCGTCATGGCGATGGACGTCTCAGGTTCCATGCTGGCCCGCGACCTCAAGCCCGACCGCCTCACGGCCGCCAAGCGCGTGGCCTCCGACTTTGTGAAAGATCGTCCGGGCGACCGCATGGGTTTGGTCATCTTCTCGGGTGAGACTTTCACCCAAGTGCCGCTTACCACCGACCACGGCGTGATGCTCAACATGCTGGCCGAGATGAAAAACGGCCTCATCGATGACGGAACCGCCATCGGTGATGGCTTGGCTACGGCCATCAGCCGACTCAAGGACAGCGAAGCCATCTCGAAAGTGGTCATTTTGCTGACGGATGGTATGAACAACGCCGGCTCCATCGACCCTTACACCGCTGCCGAAATGGCCAAGTTGTATGGCGTTCGCGTCTATACCATCGGCGTGGGCTCTTACGGCACGGCGCCTTATCCCGTGCAGACACCGTTCGGCACCCAAATCCAGCAGATGAAAGTCGACATCGACGAGAAGCTGCTGACCACCATCGCCAATCAGACGGGCGGCAAGTATTTCCGCGCCACTTCCAACCAGAAGCTGGACGAAGTCTATCAGGAAATCGACAAGCTGGAGCGCTCCAAGATCGAGGTGACGGAGTTCCGCCGCCTCCACGAGGAATTTTATCCCCTCGTGGCCTTGGCCTTGGCCTTGCTGCTGCTCGAATTCCTCTTGCGTAAAACCATCTTCAAGACTTTAACGGACTAAGACTATGGAAAACGTATTGCGATTTGAACATCCCGAATACCTCTATTGGCTAGCCATCATCCCAGTATTGGTCATCATTTATATCTTGTTCCGCCTCGGGCAAAAACGCCGTTTTGAGCGTTTTGCCCAGATTGGGATGCGCAACCAGTTGGTGCCGTCTTATTCCAGTCGTCGCGCCAACTTTAAGTTTGTCATTTTCCTCCTGATGATTGCCTGTGGCATTTTGGCTTTGGCTAACTTGCAGAGCGGCAGCAAGATGGAAGATGTGAAACGCGAAGGCATCGACCTGTACCTTGCCGTCGACGTGTCTAACTCGATGAATGCCGAGGATATCGTCCCCAGCCGATTGGAACGCTCAAAGCAGGCCATCAACAAGCTTATCAGCGACATGCGTGGCGACCGCATCGGCGTCATCGTCTTTGCCGACAAGGCCTTCGTGCAGCTGCCCATCACTACCGACTATTCGGCGGCGCGAATGTTCCTCTCGACCATCAACACGAGCTTGGTGGCCTCGCAAGGCACGGCCATCGCCGAAGCCATCAATTTGGCGCTCAAGTCGTTTCCCGATGAGGCACACAGTCGCGCCATCGTCATCATTTCCGACGGCGAGGACCACGAGAACGATGCTGCCGTGAAGGCGGCACAAGAAGCGGCCAAACAAGGCGTGCACATCTATACCATCGGTATGGGTCTCGCCGAAGGCGCCCCGATTCCGGAATACAACCAATACGGGCACCAAACGGGCTTCCGCAAGGACAAAAACGGCAACACCATCATCACTCGCCTCGACGAGCAGATGTTGCAGAAGATTGCTGCCGCAGGCAACGGCATCTACGTCCGAGCCAGCAATTCCAATGTGGGTTTGGAGAAGATCTACGACGACATCAACAAGCTTGACAAGTCGGAAATCGACGCCAAGGTGTTCACCGACTATGAGGATCAGTTCCAATGGTTTGTGGCGGCTGCCATCATCCTTTTGTTGATAGAGATTCTTATCTCTTCTGGCAAGAAAGGGTGGGAAAAGAAGTTTAATATTTTTGAAAAAAAAGATGAATCGATTCAATAAATATCTAATAATCATAGCTTTTCTGGCATCTTCGCTTCTGGCATCAGCGCAGAGTGACGAAAAAGCCATTCGCAGAGGCAATCGTTCCTACAGGAGCGAGAACTACGAACAGGCTATTGCCAATTATAGGAAAGCCTTGGAAATTAGGCCGAACAACGCCAAGGCACAGTTCAACTTAGCGGACGTGTATTTTGCGAAACAGGCTTACGACACGGCGTACACCGAGTTCCAAAAGGTGTTGGAGATGTCGCCCGACGCCAAGTTGAAGTCGAATGCGGCTTTCAATATGGGCAACTGTCTTCTCGCGCAGGACAAGTTCTACGATGCCTTTAATATATATAAGGTGTCGCTCAAACTGAATCCTGAAAACGAAAACGCCTTGTACAACCTCGAGTATTGCCGCGCCCATCTCGTCAAGAGCGAGATTTGGCTGGTGCAGCCGCAAAATGGTAGGATAGAGGCCAGCGAGACCAAGGCTTTCAACGGTCAGCGCATCACGCTGAAGGCGCAACCTGATGAGGATTTCGCCTTGTCAGAGTATGTTGTGGCACGTGCCGACAACATGGAGGTGAAGGTCGATGTGAGCGGCAGCAGTTTCATCATGCCCAAGTTTGATGTGATGGTGACGGCTCAGTTCAAGAAGTCGCATAAAATTGAAATCGAGAAGGGTATCAAGAACGGAACGGTGCAGGCCGACCGCCAAAGGGCCATCGAAGGACAGCAGGTCAAATTGGAAGGCAGGGGTGAAAATGACTATGTGCTTGACAAGTTCATCGTCTATCGCACGGGCAACCGCAACGATACGATTCAAGTCAACAAGGAGGTCTTCCAGATGCCAGGTTATGACGTGACGGTGACGGCTGTTTTCCGCACTGCCTTGAGAGTCAGCATTGATAGCGTGGCCAATGGCACCATCTCAGTGACCGACAGCTTGGTGAAGCCAGGCGACAACGTAGCCATCATCGTGAAGCCCGACAAGGGCTTCCAGTTGGGCGACCTGCGTGTGGTCAGCGACAGCGATGCCACCGAATCGGCACCGGTTTCTGATGACAATGTGTTCCAAATGCTCGACTCCGACGTGACGCTGAAGGCCAACTTTGTGGAGGCCACGAATTATTACAAGGTGCAGCCCGACACCACTTTGAAAGGCGGTCACATCCTCTTGGACCAAGTGGAGGCCACACGCCGCGAGACCGTGAAACTCGATAATGCGCCCGAGCCTGGCTACCAGTTCAAGGAGTACGTTATCCATCAAGTGGGCGACACGGCGGTGAAGGTGCAGCCTATGGGCAACTTCTTCACCATGCCCGACTTCGACGTTGAGGTGTCAGCCATCTTCGAAAAATCGGAAGGCGACAATCAGGACCAGCAGCAACAGCAGCAGGATCAGCAGCAAGACCAACAAAATCAGGAGCAACAACAAGACCAGCAGCAGAATCAAGACCAACAGCAACAACAGCAAAACCAACAGCAGCAGGACCAGCAAATGTCGAAAGAAGATGCGCAGCGAATGTTGGATGCCCTTGAAAACCAAGAGAAAAGGACGATGGAGAAGGTGAACGAGCAAAAGACCCGCACCCAACCCAAAAAGAAGAGTGACAAGGATTGGTAGGGACGCACAGCGTGCGTCCGTTTAGCCCCGAAGGGGCGACAGCGAAATAGCAGGTGGGGTAAACCCCTGCCGTGGTAGAATGAACGAAAACGATGGGCAGGTGGTGCAACCCCTGCCAATCATGGAAAAAATGTAAACGACAAATTGTGTATTTTTGCATCGCGAAAATTTTGAGTAAATGAAGAGGATATTCAGATTATTGTTATGGATCGTATTGGCCGTGCCTATGACGGCATGGGCACAAGACGCCCCCAAGCTCAGCGTCTCGGCCAAGAAACAGGTCGTGGTGGGCGAGCGCTTCCAAGTGGTGTTTGAAGCCAATGCCGAAGGCAAGAATTTCCAAGCGCCATCGTTCGAAGGCTTCACCGTGGTGGGCGGCCCGTTCACCTCGACGAGCTCCAGCTTCTCAATGGTCAACGGCTCGATGTCGCACACGGTCAAAGTGAGCTACACCTATGCGCTGCAAGCTTATCAGGAAGGCACATTCC
Source organism: Bacteroidales bacterium (assembly GCA_017460915.1). Lineage (GTDB taxonomy): Bacteria > Bacteroidota > Bacteroidia > Bacteroidales > F082 > Limimorpha. The sequence goes on from JAFUAA010000042.1 coordinate 19,497, forward strand.
ACGTGGGCTCCGCCTCGTTGACCGTTAGGGGCGACAAGGTGAACAGCGAACCTTTCGACATCATGGTCTTGCCCGACGACGGCAGCCATGCCGCGCCGTCGGGTGGAGGAGGCTCTTCCAATCAAGGGCAATCGCAGCAAAATACCAACGACCCGCAGGTCAGTGGCAAGGACTTGTTTCTCAGGGTCATCCCTTCCAAGAAGTCGGTTTACGTCGGCGAGCAAGTCGTTCTGACCTATAAACTTTACACCAAAGTGCCCGTGTCGTCGGTTTCCATCGAAAAGATGCCGTCCTATGCGGGCTTCTGGACCAAGGATCTCTCCGACAACAACGGGACGCTTCACCAAAGCAGCGAGTACATCAACGGCATAGAATACACCACGGCTGAGATTCAAAGGATCGTTGTGGTGCCGCAGCGTTCGGGCAAACTGAACCTCGACCCGATGACGATGGAATGCATCGCGCAGGTCCGCACCGAGCGCAGCAACCGCCAGCAAAGCATGGATCCCTTCGAAGCCTTTTTCAACGACCCTTTCTTCAACCGCAACATCGTCAATGTGAAGAAAGAACTCTCGTCGCAGGTCTTGGCTCTTGAGGTGAAGAGTCTTCCCGAGAGTGGCAAAACCGCTTCGTTTGCCGGTGCTGTGGGCAACTACAACTTCAAGTCGGAAATTGACAAGGCTGAACTGAGCACCAATGAGGCCTTCACCCTGACGCTCACCGTCTCGGGCTCGGGCAATGTGGAACTTCTGCAAATGCCAGAACTGAACTTCCCGCCCGATTTTGAGGTCTACGACCCCAAAATCACCATCAACACGGATGCTAATGCCCAAGGCCTGACAGGAAGCAAGAAAGCGGAATATCTGGTGATTCCGCGACGGGCGGGCAACTTCAATGTTCCCGCTACGGAGTTCTCGTTCTTCAACCCGTCGAAGGGAGAATACCAGACCCTACAATCGGATGCGTACAGCATCAACGTGTTGAAGGGCAAAGGTGGCGACCAGGAAAGTGGCATCTATGCCTCCAACCAAGAGGACATCAAATATCTGGGCAGCGACATCCGCCACATTATGCGGGGTGATGCCAAGCTGAAACCCATACATACCGTGTTCTTCGGCTCGGCGGCTTATTATGTGGCTCTGCTCGTCTTGTTGCTCCTCTTTATCCTCCTGCTTTTCGTCATACGGAAACATGAGCAGTTGACCAAGGACACGGTTGCCAACCGTAACCGCAAAGCCGACAAGGTGGCTCGTGGACGGCTGAAGAGCGCCTACAGCTATCTGAAATCCAAAGATCAGGACAAGTTCTACATTGAGATGTCGCAAGCTCTGTGGGGCTATATCGCCGACAAGTTAGGTCTCGAACGCTCCAAACTCTCGATGGATACGGTGAGCGAGACCATGAAAGCCAAGAACGTCCCCGACGAACTCACGCAGCAGTTCATAGACACGCTCAACAGTTGCGAGTTTGCCCGTTTTGCCCCTGGCAGTGCCGAGGAGAAGATGGACGACCTCTACCAAAAAGGCATCGAGGTCATCTCGAAAGCAGAAAAAGTGTTGTAACAATCAAATAGGAAAGGAACAAAGCAATGAAAAGATACACCTTATTCATATATCTCCTCGCCATGATGGGCTGTGCCTTTGCGCAGGATATGGGCGAGACTTGGTTTGAGCAAGCCAATGTGGCCTACAACTCAGGGAATTACGACACTGCTGCGGTGATGTATGAGAAAATCCTGGCCACCGACTTGGAGTCGGTGCCGGTATATTACAATTTGGGCAACGCCTATTACAAAATGCACAACTATCCCAAGGCCATTTATTGCTACGAGAAAGCCCTGAAACTCGACCCTTCCAACGACGACGTGCAGACCAACCTCGCCATTGCCAACAGAGCCATTGTCGACAAGATCGAGCCTGTGCCACAGCCGTTTTATGTCCGAGGTTGGCGCAATGCAAGGGCCTGGCTCTCGGGCGACGAGTGGGCTTGGTGTTCCATCGCGGCTTTCGCGCTGCTATTGGTGGCGCTGTTCATGTTTTTGCGCGCTCGACGGATAGGATGGCGCAAGTTCGGTTTCTTCACGGGTGTCCTTTTTGCCATCGTATTGGCCCTGTCGGTAGTTTTTGCCGCCCAGCTTACGAGGTCGGCCTCCACCCAAAATCAAGCCATCATCATGGAACCTACCGTGACCGTGAAAAGCTCTCCGAGCGAGCAAAGCGTCGACTTGTTCGTTTTGCACGAAGGCTCTAAAGTGGATATTTTGGAGGGTTCAAACGGCTGGAATAAGGTTCGAATCGCCAACGGTAGCATTGGCTGGCTCGAAGCGGATAAGATGTGTCCCTTTTGACCGAATTTTGGGGTTAAAATGACTTTTTTGCGAAAAAAAATGATTTTTTTTTGCTCAAAATGTAATTTCTTTGATAGAATGTCCTATATTTGCAGACCGTATTTAAAGTGAAATATTGACTAAACACGCGTAAAACAGAGAATTAATTAAAATTTTGTGATATGAAAAAGAGATTTTTACCTTTCAGTTTACTTCTGGTAATCATGATCTTAGGTCAATCGATGGCAATCGCTGACCAAGGAGGACATTATGTCCCGCGCACTCAAAACAACGATGCGGAGAGCTTCATGGGCAGCCTTCGCGCCAATCAACACACAGGTCTCATCGACCCAGCTGACATGTTTAGGGCCATGAAGACACAAACCCGTAACGCCCCGAACGACCCTTTGTATTGGATTAATATGGGTCCCGACAACATGGGTGGACAAACCACGGCTGTTTTGTATGACAATCAGTCGAATGTGGTGTACATCGGTTCCAAGGGCGGTGGCGTATACAAGACCTACAACTATGGTACGACTTGGCATCAAGTGGGTGCCCTCGACCTGATGGTCAGTTGCATGGTCCAAGATGCCAACGGTGACATTTATGTGGGCACTGGTGACGGTAACGGCTCTATCAACTACAGCGGCCTTGACCAACAAGGCTATAGCAACAGCTTTATCGGTAGTGGTCTCTACAAGTTGCAAAATGATGAATTTACTCTCATCAAGGCACCGACCGAGACCGAATGGCTCTACATCAATGATGTCGCCATTGCTGGCGATGTCTTGCTTGCAGCCACCAACGAAGCTCTGATGTATTCTACCGATAAGGGCCAGAACTGGAAGGTCGCCGTTGAAGGCACCGCCACTTGTGTGAAAGTGGCCAGCGACAACACTATCGCCGCTGCTGTCAATCGTCAACTCTATGTTGGTAAGGATGCGGCCAATCTCGTCTGTCATTCCGGCACCACGGCCAATTTGCAAGGCGATACCCTTCTGCCGCAACCTGCTGGCTTGCTTGACATCGCTTTCGCTCCTACCAACCCGCGCCTTATCTATGTGGTTGGCATCGATGGCAGTGGCCGCCACACTGGCATTTACGTTTCTGAGAACCAAGGTGACAACTGGAATGTTGCTTTCCCGAACGTCTTGAGCTCCCAAGGTCACGACTTGTTTGCTTCCTATGGTCTCTACAACCACGCTATTGTTGTAGACCCCAAAGACGAGGGCATCCTCTACATCCTTGGTTATGACATTTGGAAGATTACGAGACCTGAAGCAGGCATTGGTTTTTACCTCTGCGAGCAAATCACTAGCAACTCGGTGATTTATAACCCGAGTGGCTATATTCATGTGGGTATGCATACGATGGTCTTCAACCCCAAGAACGATGACGAATGCTATGTGGGTACCGATGGCGGCGTATACAAAGGCACGGGCAGATTCACTTTCGTCGACTGCAACAGAAACTATCCTACCACACGTATGTTCAATGTGGCTCCTTCGGGCGGCAACCGTATCTTGGCTACGGGTCTCGACCACGGCATCGTTCTGATTGAGAACAATCCGAATGCCAATACTCCTGGCTATGGCGAATGGATCAATCCTAATGGCAATAACATGGGCGCTTTCTCTGATGCTACTCACGGAGGTCCTAGTGCCATCTCCACCATCAACCCGAACACGCTCTTTGTCACCTATAAGGCTGGTGGATTGGCTCGTACTGAAACCGCAGGTGAGGACTGGATTTCCAGCAACTTCACTTCCAACGCGAGCATCTCAATCGCCACTTCTTCGTTCCGTAACCCCATCGTCTTGTTTGAAAACTACAACGATGCCTTGAACCCCGTGGATGTCTGGTTCTATAACAGAACTGGTCACACTATTGCTGCTGGCACCAAGGTGCAGACCATGAGCCAAACCAACTATCCTTTCGAGCACACCCTGAGCGCTCCTTTGGCTGCTAACGACTCCATCCTCATCCACGACCCGATTAGCGCCAGATTCTTCGTCGCCTACAAGGATGCTTTGTATATGACCCTGACGCCGCTTGATTTCGCTGTCGAGACCTATTGGTACAAAGTGGCCGACAAGTCTCATGCCGGTTTTGCTGGCGAACCTCTGGGCATGGCCATCTCCGCTGATGGCGACCATATGTTCGTGGGTACCAAGGACGGCAAGTTCTACCGCATCTCTGGCCTGACCACCGTCGTCGACGATGCCCATGGCACCATCACGGACTCGCTGTTCGCTGTCACTACTACCGTGATTACCCTCCCCATCAACGGACAATGCGTTACCAGCGTTGCCGTCGACCCGCGCGACGCCAACAAGGTCGTCGTCACCTGTGGTAACTATGACAACGATGCCTATGTGTTCTATTCCACCAATGCTTTGGCTGACGAACCCACCTTCACCAGCAAACAAGGCAACCTGCCCAAGATGCCCGTCTATTCCAGCTTGATTGAAATGAACACTGGTGATGTCATCCTCGGCACCGAGCGCGGTATCTACAGAACGAAGAACATCGGTAATGCCCAATGGACTGCCGACTCCCACTTGTTGGGCGAAGTTCCGGTCATGGAACTCAAGCAGCAAATCCTCTTTGAAGAGGACAAGACCGTTGTCACTGAGACCGAAGAAAGCTCTTTCACCACAGTTTATCCTGGTATCAACAACACGGGCGTCATCTATGCTGCTACCTACGGCAGAGGTGTGTTCCGCTGCGAGAACTACAAGAAGGAATTCGAAAACGTTCCTGAAAATTCTACCGTTGTCAACGAAATAAACGTTAGCCTGTATCCCAACCCGGTTCAGGGTCTGGCCACACTGAGCTTCAACCTCAACGAGGATGGCAACGTCAGTTACCAAGTGTTTGACTTGAATGGCCGCATGGTGATGAATCAAAATATGGGTCGTCTTGTTGCTGGCGAGCATCAGGTCAACATCACCGCCGAGACCCTCAGTTCGGGTTCCTACATCTTGCGCCTCAGCCAAGGTGCCGGCAACGCCAGCGTGAAATTCTTGGTGTACTAATTCTGAACCTTTGTGGTGGCGTTGCGCGCAACGTCTCTGTCACAATAAAAAAGGAAAGACAATCTGCAAAAGGTTGTCTTTCTTTTTGTATTTTTGCGGTATCATTATTGCCTATGAATAGTATTCGAATCCATAAGGTTCTTGTCGCCAACCGTGGCGAGATTGCGGTACGCATTATCAAGACCTTGCGCAAACTGCATATCGACTCGGTGGCGGTCTTCGCCGATAACGATGCCGCAGCCTTGCACCGTCGTATGGCCGACGAAGCGTGCCCGCTCGGAGGCGGCACTTTGAAAGATACCTATCTCAATGTCCAGAAAATCATCGATGCAGCCTTGGATGCTAGTGCCGACGCCATACATCCAGGCTACGGTTTCCTCTCCGAAAGTCCCGAGTTGGTGGAAGCATGTGAGGCCAATAATATCGTTTTCATTGGCCCCGATGCCCAGACGATGCGGCTGATGGGCAACAAAATTGCTGCACGCAAAGTCGCTGTCGAGCATGGTATCCCCGTCACTTTTGGCATCATGGGAAGCCATGAAGAGATTTTGGCTATGGCCGACACCCTGCCTTATCCTATAATAATTAAGGCGGCAGCGGGCGGCGGAGGCAAGGGGATGCACATCGTGTGGCAAAAGGAGGACCTGAAGTTGGAATTGGAACACGCCACCCGCGAAGCGGAAAAGTATTTCGGTGATGGCACGGTCTTCGTTGAGCAATATGTCGAAAGTCCACGTCACATCGAAGTGCAGGTACTCGCCGACCATTTTGGTCATGTCATCCATCTTCATGAACGTGAATGTACGATACAGCGCCGTTACCAGAAAATCATCGAGGAGTCGCCATCGCCCACGTTGACCGAGGAAAAACGCCAGGAAGTGTGCGCTACGGCAGTCAACTTGTGCAAGGTCATCGGCTATCGGAACGCAGGCACGGTGGAGTTTTTGGTCGACATGAACTTGAACTTCTATTTCCTTGAGATGAACACCCGCATCCAGGTGGAGCATCCCGTCACCGAAATGCGCACAGGCATCGACATTGTGGAGGAACAAATCCGCATCGCGAGAGGGAAGGAAATGGGCTGGACGCAAGATGCCATCCATGCCCAAGGCCATGCCATAGAGCTTCGTATCTATGCAGAGAACCCCGAGAACAACTTCTTGCCTACGCCAGGTAAAGTGACAGCTTACCACGAACCTCAGGTGCGAGGCTCGAGGGTGGATAGCAGCATCGATGGGAGTTGCAACATTTCTGAGGCATACGACCCGATGATTGCCAAGCTGACTTGCCACGGGAAAGACCGTCAGGCAGCCGTCGAGACGGCCCGCCATGCCTTGAAAGAGTTCATCATCCAAGGTTTGACCACCAACAAGGCCTACCTTTGGGAAGTCATCAAGAACCCCGACTTTATCGACAACAAGATGGACACTTTGTTCTGCTCTTCGCATCAGGAATCTTTGCTTGCGGCTTTGAACGAGAGTCGCAAGGCGCAGAATGTCAATGATATAGTGGCTTCGTACCTCGTCTTCGATTTTTGCAAAAACCAATTGGAACACCATGTCGAAAACGTGTGGGAGGAGATTGGCTATTGGCGTTATAGAATGCAACTTGTTGTGGATGTGGAAGGAAAGAAGATTCCCGTCAGCATAAGTAGTGCAGAATCGGGGAAGATTTGCGGCGCGACAGAAGGGAATCCTTTCGTCGTTGAATTCATCCAATATGACAACAAGCAGCTGAAAATCATGCTCAACGGCAAGACGGAAACGGTGTATTGTTCCATTACCGACGAACAGAAGACCATCGTCAATTTTCACGGCTTGAATTTCACCTGTTTCCGCACCGACCAGTTGAACGACACTTTGGACTACGCCTGCAAGGAATTGGTGAACGACAAGACGAGACTTGTGTCGCCTATGCCTGGCAAGGTGATGAAAATCAACGTTAAAGAAGGCGATGAAGTGAGCGAAGGCATGATTATGATTGTGGTGGAAGCCATGAAAATGGAAAATAACATTGTGGCATCAGGCAAGGCCAAGGTGAAGAAAATCCTTGTCGCCGAAGGCCAAATGATAGACAATAAAATGCAGTTAATCGAGTTAGAATAACCTGTAGAGACGCATTGCCATGCGTCTCAAAAATATGGAATCATGAATTTTGACCTCACCAAAGAACAAGAATCCCTCCGCCAGCGTGTGCGCGACTTCGCCGAACAGGAAGTGAAACCTGTTGCCCGCCAAAACGATGAAGACCAACATTTCGATGTCGGCCTGACCCTGAAGATGGGCGAATTGGGCCTGCTGGGCATGACCGTACCGAAAGAATATGGCGGCCAAGGGCTGGATAACCTGAGTTATATCATCGCAGTGGAGGAACTCGCCCGCGTGGACGGCTCTACCGCTGCCACCATTGCTGCCGACAACTCGTTAGGCATCGGTCCCATCAAGGATTATGGTACTGAAGAACAAAAACAACGCTATCTGCCTCGCCTTTGCAAAGACCGTCTTTGGGGCTTCGGCTTGACCGAAGAGGACGCGGGCAGCGACTCGCGCGGCACCAAGACCACTGCTGAGTACGATGGTACGCTATGGCACCTTAACGGCTCTAAGATCTTCATTACCAACAGCGCGACGCCACTCACTTTGGGCACCACCGTGCAAGCCGTCTCGGGCATGAAGGACGGCAAGCCGGAGTTTACGGCTCTGCTCGTCGAGAACAAGAAGGAAGGCTTCACGCAGACACCTATGCACGACAAGATGATGTGGCGCGCCTCCAACACGGGCAAACTCGTCTTCAACGACGTGCGCTTGATGGACGACTGCATCCTCGGCAAGCCAGGCGAAGGCTCACACCTCATGCTCGCCACCCTCGACTCAGGTCGCCTGTCGATTGCGGCCATGGGTTTGGGCTGTGCGCAAGGTGCCTATGAGATGGCTTTGGCCTACTCGAAGAAGCGCGTGCAGTTCGGCAAGCCCGTCTGCAAGTTCCAGGCCGTGGCGTTCAAGTTGGCGGATATGGCCGTCAAGATTGAGGCGGCGAGGAATCTGCTTTATCACGCCTGCTGGCTCAAGGACCAGCACCGTCCCTTCGGCAAAGAAGCTGCTATGGCAAAACTCTACTGCTCGGAAGTGGCTGCTGAGGTCTGCGACAACGCCGTCCAGGTGATGGGTGGTCATGGCCTGCTGAAGGAGTTCGACATGGAGCGCTTCTACCGCGACCAGCGCATCCTGCAAATCGGCGAAGGCACCTCCGAAATCCTTCGTCTGGTGATTTCGAGGGCCATCGGCTGCTGAAGATTCGACTATAAAAACGTTAATTCCGTCAGCCAACTGACGGAATTTAGCCAAATTCCGTCAGTTGGCTGACGGAATTTTTATTTTTTGTTTGTTGGGAAGGAAAATTGTCGTATTTTTGCCGATAATCTCAGTGGCTATGGATACGATACAAAGGATCATGCAAAAGCAAATTGAGGACAGAATGTTGCCGCAAAAGGTGATGTTGCTGTTCGGTGCGCGTCGTGTGGGCAAAACTTTCCTCCTCAAGCAAATCGTGAATGGCTTTTCGGGCAATTCGCTCGTCCTCAATGGCGAGGATGCCGATTCTGTGGCCATGCTGGAGCCCATCAGCATGGCCAACTATCGTCATGTTTTGCAAGGTGTGGATTTGCTTGCCATTGACGAGGCACAGCACATCCCCGACATCGGGCGGAAGCTGAAACTCATTGTGGATGAGGTTCCAGGCATCCGCGTTTTGGCGAGCGGGTCGTCTTCTTTTGATTTGAAGAACCAAGCGGACGAGCCTTTGGTCGGGCGCAGCACCCAATTCACGCTGATGCCTTTCTCACAACGCGAGATTTCCTCTTCCGAATCGCCGATTGAAACCAAAAGAAACTTGGAAATCAGGCAGTTGTATGGATCCTATCCAGAGGTGGTCGCGCTTGAATCGTTTGCACAGAAAAAGGAATATCTGTCGGATATTGTGGAGTCGTATTTGCTGAAAGATATTCTCGCCGTTGATGGCATCAAGAACTCGGCGAAGATTCGGGACCTGCTTCGTTTGGTGGCCTATCAGATGGGCGACGAGCTGTCATACGAGGAGATTGGCAAACAATTGGCAATCAGCAAGAATACGGTGGAGCGTTATTTGGACTTGTTGCAGAAAGTGTTCGTGTTATATCGTTTGGGCGGCTATTCGAAGAACCTGCGCAAAGAGGTTTCGAAATCCAACAAATGGTACTTTGCCGACAATGGCGTACGCAATGCAGTCATCCGCAATTTCGATTCGCTTTCGCTGCGGACGGATGCCGACCGTGGTGCCCTTTGGGAGAACTACATCATCACGGAAAGGCTGAAACGCAACCATAACGAGCGGTTGCATCTCGACTTTTATTTCTGGCGCACCTACGACAAGCAGGAAATCGACTTGATCGAGTTGGGCGACGAGGGAATGAATGCCTTTGAGATGAAGTCGGGGAAGAAAACGCCGGCGGCACCCAAGGCCTTTGCCGAGGCTTATCCTGACGCGCGTTATGCTGTAGTGAATCAGGAAAATTATTTGGACTTTGTATAGAAACAGTTGTAGCTCTCAACGGAGCCCTGAAAGGGCGACCCTAATTCATCGGGCGATTTTAATCCCCGATGATGAAACGCAGAAAAAAGGCGACCACGATTTGTATGGCGATTTTAATCCCCGTTTTTTCCCCACCATGTCCAAATAAACACTACTTTTGCACAATTGTTTTGAAAGTATTATCATCAAATAAACAAACCAAATGAAAATCAAACATCTAGCCCTCGTTGCAGCTCTGGCCATCGGTGCCACAGCCTGCGACAACAACAAGCAACCTGAGCAGCCCCAAGAGCCTGCGCAACAAGAAACCCACCTGTCGGACAAGTACGCCGAGTACACCCTCACCACCGACATCAGCCACCTTAGCGACAACGAACGCGAGATGCTCGGCCTTCTCTTCGAAGCCGCCGACATCATGGACGGCCTCTTCTGGAACGAGAACTACGGAGACAAAGCCCAACTCATGGAGATGATTGGCGACAACGCCGACATCCGCAAACTGGCCACCATCGCCTACGGCCCTTGGGACGGCCTCGACGGCAACAAGCCCTTCGTGGAAGGCATCGGCGCGAAACCCGCTGGCGCTCAGTTCTATCCCGCCGATATGACCGAGGAGGAATGGAACGCCTTCGACGACCCCAACAAGACCAACCAATACACCATGATCGTCCGTGACGACGACGGCGCGCTGAAGTGCGTGTGGTACCACGACTACTTTGAGCAACAAATCAAGAAAGCCGCTTCCTTGCTCGACGATGCCTCCGAACTCGCTGGCGACGAGGAGTTTGCCGAGTACCTTCGCCTCCGTGCCAAAGCCCTCCGCACTGACGACTACCTCGAGAGCGACATGCAATGGATGGACGTGCGCAACAACAACATCGACATGGTGATAGGCCCCATCGAGAACTATACCGACGCCCGTTATGGCATCAAGGCTTCGCACGAGGCTTTCATCCTCGTCAAGGACCAGGAGTGGACCAAGAAGCTGGCTCGCTATGCTTCGTTTGTGCCCGAACTGCAAAAACAACTACCCGTGCCTGCCGAGTATAAGAAGGAAGTGCCCGGCAGCGATGTCGATTTGGCTGCCTACGACGTGGTCTACTACGCCGGCGACTGCAACGCCAACTCCAAGACCATCGCCATCAACCTGCCCAACGACGAGCGCGTGCAACTGCAACGCGGCACCCGCAAGCTTCAGCTCAAGAACGCCATGCAAGCCAAGTTCGAAAAAATCCTTGTCCCGATTTCGGAAGTGCTGATGACTCCCGAATCAATGGAGCACATCAAGTTTGACGCCTTCTTCGCCAACGTGATGTTCCACGAGACCGCTCACGGCATGGGCATCAAGAATACCATTGACGGACGTGGCACCGTCCGCGAAGCCCTTGGCAACCAATATAACGCCCTCGAAGAGGCCAAGGCCGACGTGCTGGGCCTCTATCTCGTCACCAAGCTGGCCGAGATGGGCGAATACACCAACACGACGATGGAAGACAATTACACCACTTTCATGGCAGGCATCTTCCGTTCGGTGCGCTTCGGTGTCGCCAGTGCGCATGGTAAAGCCAATATGCTTACATTCAACTATTTCCAGAATGAGGGCGCTTTTGTTCGCAACGAAGAGGGCCGCTATGCCATCGACTTCGAGAAGATGAAGGTGGCCGTCGAGAAGCTGGCGGGCGACATCCTCATGCACCAAGGCAACGGCAACTACGAGGCCACCAAGGCTTGGATGGGCGAGAACTGCGTCATCCGTCCCGAACTGCAAAAGGACCTCGACCGCGTCAATGCCTCAGGCATTCCCACCGACATCTATTTCAACATGGGTTCGCAAGTGCTGCTGAAATAAACCCCAAACCGTCTGTAGAGACGTGCCATGGCGCGTCTCTACGACGGTCTCTAAAAAATCAACAACATGACAACATCAGAAATCAATGTACTTATTGACACCAAAGTGCTGAACGACATTGACTTGGGTGGACAAACCTTGGAAAGCCTCGACTTCAGCGGATGCACGCTCACCAACGTCAATTTCAAGAATGCGACGTTGCGACACTGCCGCTTCGACGAAGCCACGCTCGACAGTTGTGACTTCGACCATTCGGGAAAAGCCGCGGAGCCGACGTTGCAAAGCGTTTCCTTCAAGAAAGCCAACCTCAACAATTGCCGTTTCCGCTATGCCAACATCGCGTGGAGCGACTTCCGCTATGCACGTATCAACCAGGCCACTTTCGAGGATGCCTCGGTCGATTTATGCGACTTCTACCGTTGTTTCCTCGAAGGCGTGGTGCTTTTCAAGCATTCTGCTTTCAGCAATTGCAGCCTGTTCAACACTTATTTCGGCGACGGAGCCAATATCCGAAGGGAAAACCTCGTCAATGGACGTATCATCCAGCAGGACAAGCAAGCCTACACCAAGTTTCTCGTCGATTGGCACGACTTCGGCACGGGTGTGCGCACCAACGACCGCCGCGAGGTGTCCGACTGGAGTCCGGATGCTTCCGTCAAGGCACGTTGGGCCGACGCCGAAGACATCTACAAGACCCTCAACGGCGTGTGGTCGCAAAAGGGATACATCGCCGACGCCAACTGGGGCTATGTGCAGGGGCGCCGCATGGAGCGCCGTCGCATGATGAGCGAGTTCTCGGACCCCAATGTCAAGTTTGGAACCAAAGTCGGCAACGTGTGGCACATCTTCACCAACGCCCTTTCCGACCTTTTGTTTGGCTATGGCGAGAGCATGCTGAAGATGATTCTCACCTACATCGTCACCGTCTTGCTGTTTGCTTTCGTTTTCAGCAGGGAGGTTTCATTGCTTCATTATTTGGAGGCCTTGGGCGTGAGCCTGAAAAACATGGCTGGAATGGATTCCGACGTGCTGCACGACGTGTCGCCCTTGGTCGATATGCTCAATTTGGTGCAAACCACCATCGGCATCCTGCTGACAGGTATCTTCGGATTCATTCTGGGAAACAAAATCAGGAACCAATAGAGAACAAGGCTGATTAGGCCAGCAAAAGCTGTTCCAACGCGGCAATGGTATTGCAATGCTCTTGGGTTTGGCGCGGTCTGCTTGGTGGACAAGAAGTGTGGGAAGGAGTGGCTTTGTGGAAGTGAAACTTGAAAAAGGCTGGCGACGCATGTCGTTGGCCTTTTCCCTTATCGCCCAGGCAAGGCCGCAATCAGTTTCTTCGTATAGTCGTTTTGTGGATGTGTGAAAAGTGCGTCGGCATCGTTCATCTCGACGGGTTTGCCGTTGTACATCACCAAAACACGGTCGCTCATGAAGCGCACCACACCGAGGTCGTGGGAGATGAAGATATAGGTGAGGTTGCGTTCTTTTTTCAAACGATTGAGCAAGTTGAGCACTTGTGCCTGGACCGAAACATCCAAAGCCGAAACGGATTCGTCGCAAATCACCAAGCGAGGGTTGACCGCCAAGGCGCGTGCGATGCAGATACGTTGTCGTTGTCCTCCGCTGAACTCATGCGGATAACGGTCGTAATGCTCGGCCTGGAGACCTACCTGCACTAGCAGGTCGCTCACTGCTTCCCGCAGTTCACGACAATGGATGCCATGTACCCGCATCGGCTCGGCTATCGCCTCGCCAATGGTGAGGCGCGGGTTGAGGGACGAATAGGGGTCTTGGAACACGATTTGCGCACGCTTGCGGAAGTCGCGCAAGTCTTGGTCTTTCAAGGCGGTCACTTCGATGCCGTCGAACCAAATCTTGCCGCTAGTGGGTTCGGCCAAACGCAGAAGGCTCCGTCCCAAGGTGGTCTTGCCGCAGCCCGACTCGCCTACAAGCCCCAAGGTTTCGCCTTCATAGACTTCAAGACTAACCTCGTCGACGGCTTTCACATAATCGTAAACACGGCTGAACACGCCTTTCCGGAGGGGATACCAAGTCTGCAAGCCTTCCACTTTCAGCAGGGGTGCGCGGCTGTAGAGCTGATTGAGGTGATCCTGTCGCTCTTTGTCTGTGATTTGCAGGTCGTGTAGGATTTGTTCTTTTCCGCCTTGCCATTGCCCGTCAAGGAATTCCTTTACGATGGGCAGGCGCTTGAGTCGCACATCCATCGGAGGACGGCATGCCAAAAGCCCTTGCGTGTAAGGATGTTGCGGATGGCTGAGGATTTGCCCGACGGTGCCGCGTTCCAAAATCACGCCGTTGTGCATGACGGCCACGTCGTCGGCGATTTCGGTCACCACGCCGAGGTCGTGGGTGATGAAGATCATGCCCATGCCCGTTTCGGCTTGCAGCTTACGCAGCAGTTTGAGGATTTCGAGTTGCACGGTCACGTCCAAGGCGGTCGTCGGCTCGTCGGCGATGAGCAGCTGCGGATGGCAAGCGATGGACATGGCAATCATCACGCGCTGTTTCTGCCCACCCGAGAGCTCGTGCGGATAGCTGTCGTAGATGGCTTCGGGCCGGGGCAGCATCACCTGTTTGAAGAGCTCGATGACGCGCTTCTTGGCGGCTTTCTTGCTCACGGGCGAAGGCCCCTGAGCCTGTCGAAGGACCGACCTGCCCTCATGTTGCAAAATCATCTCCGCCACCTGAAAACCGCATTTATAGACCGGGTTGAGCGATGTCATCGGCTCCTGAAAAACCATCGCGATGCGCTTGCCTCGCACGTCGGCCATTTGTTTTTCGCTGAAATCCTTGATTTCCTCACCTTCGATTTGGATGCTGTCGGCTTCGATACGGCTGATTTTTTCGTTGAGCAGGCGCATCACGGCCAACGAACTCACCGACTTGCCCGAGCCCGACTCGCCCACGAGACCCAGAGTCTTGCCCGCGAACACGTCAAGGTCGATGCCATGCACGGCTTCGGTCCATTGCCCTTCGCGGGAAAAGGAGACTTTGAGGTTGCGCACCGAGAGCAGGGGTGAAGTCATGAATTTCAATTTTTGTGCAAAAGTAAGGAAAATAGTATTACTTTTGTGCATCCTTTCCCTATTGAGAAATTATTGGATTTGTAACAATAAGAAAAACAAAAGTTTATTATTGTTGGCCTTCATGATGCTCCTCGTCTTCGGTGCTTGCGGCAACGGTGGCCAAAAACAAGAGACGAAAGAAGACAAAACAGAAACCGAAGCCACGACAGTGACCTCCTCGCCCGACCTGGTCTTCTTCGATCTGCGTGGGCCAGTGAAAAGTTGCGCTGGTGTCGAGTTCGACCGCTCAGGCAAAGTCACCTCAACGACGGAGTACTACTATACGGATATTGACGACCACGGCAACTGGACACGCCGCACGGTGAAAGATACCGATGCCATAAGCGGCTATGTCAATGAGACGGAAGAGACGCGAGAAATCGAGTATTACTGATAAATCCAGATGGATGAGATGGCGGCATCGTCCATGAAAGTGGGCTTCTCAACGGGCACTGGGATATCAAAGGGAACCTCTGGTATCGGACCGTCGTAGCCATCGCTGTAGACGAAATAGACCACGTTGTCGTCGGCAATGCGGAAATAGCCGTCGTCCCAGTAGGTGGTTTTCAATTCTGGATGGTGCTTCAAGACCTCGTTGATGTTGTCGCCAACCCGCACGCCATTATGCACGAACTGGTCCGAAATCACCATGATCTGTCCGATTTCATCGGAGGGACAGTCCGACTCGGGCAGGTAGGAGGGGTATAAAATGAACAGCACCTCGCCGTTCTTTCCGACCTCGTAGCCGACTTCTTCCATCTCTTCCTCGTCGACGTTGATGAATTGCGTAATCTCATAGTCGGGATGTGACTCGGGAATCTTTGCGCCGATTTTGAAGTCGCCGAGGCCTACTTTCGTGATTTTCTCGATTACGAGGTTGTCGTGCGTCATCCTTATGTCTTTTGAGTTAGGTTGAACGACTACAGTGTCAGCCAATTGCTCTTGTTGGCCCATCGGGTTGCTGTTGCCGCAGGCCGTAAGTGTCATGGTCAAAAGTGCATATAACGAAGTCTTGATTCTCATGATGGTTTGAATTTTTGTGCTGCAAAGATAGGGAATAATCGAAAAATGCTTACTTTTGTGCTTCGTTTATTGAGAAATTAATCTAGTTAGCCATGAAAAAGCGTTTCCTTATCGTGTTGACCGTGGTGGGCTTGGTCATGCCTGCCTTGGCGCAAAACAACAAGAAAGTCGAAGAACGCATCCAACTCGCTCGCGAGAAATATGCCACTGGCCTTGAGAACATTGCTATCAACAAGCAGTATGAGGAAGACGAGACTCCCGCTGTCGGCTACACCACCGTTGTCCGCAAGCAGAACTGGGCTGCCATTGGCCAGAAAACCGACAAAATGGAGTTCTACTACAACGAGATCGAAGATGAGATGGATCCATATCCCGTGGGCTATGCCCTTTGCATGGTGCGCCGTACTTATAACATAGCGCCTCGCCAGCATTTGGAAGAGTATCTCTTTGACGACAATGGAAAGCCTTTGTTCTATTTCTCGCGCTTCGATGAGGTCGTGGATGTGCCTGAGGGATGTTCGCCTGAATTTGAGGTTCGCCTCTACTTTGACGAGAACGGCAAGGTGATTCGCTCCATCTACAAGATGATGGACGAGAACAACAAGATGAAGGAAATCACCGAAAAGAGCCACCCTGAAGTTGTGAAGGAACTCGACGAAAATGTTTCGCCAGAATTCAACTATGTCAAGGGTATATTTGATGCCATATACTAATGCAACCTATGAAAAAATCCGTCTTTTTGCTTCTCGCCCTCCTGCCGATGATGGCCAGGGCACAATTCGACAAGTATTTTACCGAATCGTCGCTTCGTGTTGACTACTGCCTGACGGGCAACCACAACACGACCACCTTCTCGCTCAAGGAACTCATCCATGAACCCTATTGGAGCGGTTCAAAGACCAATCTCATTGACAATCTGGAGTTTGGAGCGTATATCGTCAAGGTCTACGAGGCGGGAACGGACCGTCTGCTGTTCTCCAAAGGCTACCAAAACCTTTACGGTGAGTGGCAGACCACCGACGAGGCCTTCAAAATCACCAAGACTTTTGAGGAATCGGTCATCGTGCCTTTCCCCAAGGTGAAAATCGACATTGCCTTGTGTTACAAGATCTGGGAAGGCCAACTCAAGGAAGGGATGCGTCTCACCGTCAGCCCCGACGACTACTTCATCCGCGACTATGAGAAGCTCGACTTGCCCGTTTACGAGGCTTGGATTGGCAACAAGGACATCACCAAGGCCGTCGACATCGTCATCCTGCCCGAAGGCTATACGCAGGCCGAGATGGGCAAGTTCCTCAAGGACTGCGACTTCTTCGTGAAGAGCATGTTCAGCTATGCACCCTATGACCGCTATCGCGAGAGTTTCAACATCCGTGGTGTGATGGCACCGTCGGCTGAGAGTGGCTGCACCATGCCCGGCGACCATATTTACAAAAACACGGCCATGCGCTTCAGCTTCTGGACCTTCGACTCGGAGCGCTATTGCATGAGCACTGATAATCGCGACATCCGCGACCTGGCCGGACAAGTGCCTTACGACCAGATTTACATCCTGATGAACACCGAGAAATACGGCGGTGGCGGCATATACAACTTCTATTGCTCCAGCGCGAGCAGCAACGGCTTTTCGAGCGACGTCATCATCCACGAGTTCGGACATGGTTTCGCTGGCTTGGCCGATGAATACTACAACGACGACACCTACGGCGACATGTACAACAACGACCTTGAACCCTGGGAACCCAACCTGACGACGCTCGTCGACTTTGAGGCGAAATGGAAGGACATGATGGACAAGAAAACGCCCGTTCCCACACCGCGCGAGAAGAAATACGAAAACACGATTGGCGTATATGAAGGTGGCGGCTACGAAGCCGAAGGCGTCTATAGCCCCTACATGGACTGCCTGATGAAAACCTTCAACGGCCACGACTTCTGCCCCGTCTGTCAGCGCGCCATCGAGCGGATGATACTTTATTATTCGAAGTGACATTAGAGCCCTGAAGGGGCGACCAGAACTCAAGCTGGGATTTATCCCTGCGCATAAAAAAGGAACCATGAACTACCTAGATATCATCATCGCCATCGTTCTTTTTCTCTTCGGCTGGAAAGGCTGGCGCAAAGGTCTCATCATCGAAGTGGTCACCTTGCTGGCTTTCGGTGTGGGCATCTATGGGGCTATGCATTTCTCCGATTTTACAGCCGAGCATTTGCAGGAGGTGATGGAAGTCAACCCGAAGTACCTGAATACGGTCGCTTTTGTGTTGACATTCATCCTTTTGGTGATTGTGGTCAATCTTATCGGTCGTTTGGTCACCAAAGCAGTGCTGGCCATGAATCTGACGTTCTTCAACAAATTGGGTGGCTTCTTGTTTGGCATGGCCAAAGGCGTGTTGCTTTGCAGTACGTTTGTGTTGGTGCTCAATAATTTGCAGATTCTGGGATTGGTCAAGGAGGAAGTGAAGCAAGGCTCTTACCTTTATCCTTACGTGGAAAAGACGGTGCCGTATCTTTATCAAGGTTTCGATTTGGTGAAGGAAGCCATTAAGGAGAATTTGCCAGAAAATGAAAAAGAAAGAGACGCAGACATTGCGCCTCTTTCATCCGTGTAAATCCAACTCATCCGTGTTTTAAATCACTCCGCGTTCCAGCAATGTCATGATAGTTTCAATCTCGTCGTCTTCAGGGTTGTTGTGCGGGTCGTATTCCGTTTTCAGGTTGTAGCCCCACAGGCGGGCAAAGCCTTGGTAGAAAAAAGCCCTGAACTTGCCGCGCAGTTCTTGGACGACTTGGTAGGTGGTGCTGCCTGTCTCGCGGTCGATGAGGCGGACGAGGATGAGACCTTGGGTGATGGTCAGGTTTTTCAGTTCCTCGGTGTATTGGTCGGTGATTTCCTTCTCGGCTTGCTTCATCAGGCGGTTGCGTTCCGATTTGTCGGGAATGTTGGCCAGAAGTGAATCATATTCCTGCATCTTCGCACCGGCGAGTTTGGCGTAGGGATACACCTTCTTCACGTTGTTGGCCAGACGACGGCCTTGGCGGGTGTCAGTGATTTGCAGATAGCGTTGCATCAGGTCGATGTCGACTTCAGGCAGGTAGACGATGAGCGTAGTGTCGCCATTCTCTTCGATGCGGCCGTAGACCACACTGCCTTGGATGGGCTCGGCGGGTGCCGAGAAGTCGACGACGCTCGATTTGGGTTCAACGGCTTTCTTGACAGCGATGACTTTCTTGCCGTTAGGTTTGGCAATCATTTGGGCAAAGCCTGCCATGCTCATCAAGGCGATTAAGGTGATTAAGGCTATTCTTTTCATCGTTTTGTCTCCTATTTTAATGTTCAACGCCGAATCTTATGCAAGTATTGTGCCAAAACAAAAAAGCACCGAGCAAAACCAGATGCTTTTTGTCAAAAGATTTGTCTCTTAATCGCCGACGTGCAGTTTCTGTAATCCCGATTTCTCCAGTTTGGCTTCGGCGTAGGCGCGGTCGATGACCAGTTCCGTGGCTTCGATTTGCGAAGGCATCTCGAACATGGCATCGTTGAGGATGGCTTCCATGATGCTGCGCAGTCCGCGTGCGCCCACCTTGAACTCGATGGCTTTCTCCACCACAAAATCCAATACTTCGTCCTTGATGACCAAGTTGATTTTGTCCATCGCGAACAGTTTTTGGAACTGCTTCACCAAGGCGTTCTTCGGCTCGGTGAGGATGCGTTTCAGTGCTTCGGCGTCCAAGGGAGTGAGGTGGGTGATGACGGGAAGACGTCCGACGATTTCGGGAATCAGGCCGAATTTCTTCAGGTCGGCGGGCGAGAGGTATTGCAGCATGTTGTCCTTGTCGAGCATTTCCTTGGTGCTGCTCCCATAGCCGATCACGTTGGTGCGTTTGCGGGCGGCGATGAGGCGCTCGATGCCGTCGAAGGCGCCGCCGGCAATGAAGAGGATGTCCTTCGTGTTGATGGCCACCATGGGCTGCTCGGGGTGCTTGCGTCCGCCTTTGGGCGGCACGTTCACGACCGAGCCTTCCAGCAGCTTCAGCATGGCTTGCTGCACGCCTTCGCCTGAGACGTCGCGAGTGATGCTGGGATTGTCGCTCTTGCGTGCAATCTTGTCGATTTCGTCGATGAAGACGATGCCGCGTTCGGTGGCTTGCACGTCGTAGTCGGCGGCTTGCAGCAGTTTGACGAGGATGTTCTCCACGTCTTCACCCACATAGCCAGCCTCGGTCAAGACGGTGGCGTCGGCGATGGCAAAGGGCACATTGAGCATCTTGGCGATGGTGCGCGCCAGCAGGGTCTTGCCTGTGCCGGTCTCACCCACGAGGATGATGTTCGATTTCTCGATTTCCACCTCGTCGGCCTGCACTTTCTGGCTGATGCGCTTGTAGTGGTTGTAGACCGCCACGGCCAAGGTGCGTTTGGCTTCGTCCTGCCCAATGACATATTGGTCGAGGAAAGCCTTGATTTCGGCGGGTTTCTTCAGGCTCATTCCCGAAGAGGAAAAAGACTTTTTCTCCTCGCCAAATTGTTCCTTGACGATGAGATGAGCCTGCTCGGCGCAGCTGTCGCAGATTTCAGCATCGATGCCTTGGAGGAGGAGTCTCGTTTCCGAGGCTTTCCGTCCACAAAAAGCACAGACTCCTGATTTTCTCGCCATAGATTATGCGTTTTTCTTGATGAGCACTTCGTCAATCATGCCGTATTCCTTGGCTTCGGCGGCGGTCATCCAATAGTCGCGGTCGGAGTCGGCCCACACCTTGTCGTAGGTCTGGCCCGAGTGCTTGGCGATGATTTCATAAAGTTCTTTCTTCAGCTTTTGGATTTCGCGGGCCGTGATTTCAATCTCGGTGGCCTGGCCTTCCACGCCGCCCATGGGCTGGTGGATCATGATGCGCGAGTGGGGCAGGGCAGAGCGTTTGCCTTGGGTGCCAGCGCACATCAGCACAGCGGCCATCGAAGCGGCCATGCCAGTGCAGATGGTGGCCACGTCGGGACCGATGAACTGCATCGTGTCGTAGATGCCCAAACCGGCATAGACGCTGCCACCAGGTGAGTTGAGATAGATCTGGATGTCGCGCTTCGAGTCGGTCGACTCAAGGAAAAGCAACTGGGCTTGGATGACATTGGCCACATAGTCGTCGATGGCCGTGCCGAGGAAGATGATGCGGTCCATCATCAGGCGGCTGAACACGTCCATCTGGGCCACGTTGAGCTGACGCTCTTCGATGACGGTAGGCGAAATGTAGCTCGTGTTGCTGATTTTCGAGATGTATTGCTCCAACCCAAGGGTGTTCATCCCCAGGTGCTTGGTGGCATATTTGAAGAATTCATTGTTCATTTTTTTGTGGGCTTTGTTGTGTTAAGTTGTTTGGCTGTTAGCTTAAGCCATAAGCAGTAAGCTCGCTACTTATAGCTTATGGCTTACTGCTTACGGCCAAAATTACTTGCTATTAATTTTGGGTTGTCTTTCTTCTTCGAGCTTCTTCATGAAGTCTTTGTAGTTGGTCTCGGCGAAGTTGATGTTCATCTTGCTTTTCAGGAACTGCGTCATCTTGATGTCGGCGAGTTGGTTCTTCAGTTGCTCGTTCTGCTTGCCGTCTTTCAGGTAGTTGGCGGCAATCTTGTCGAGGTTGGTCTTCATGTCGTCTTCGAGGCTGGCGTAGTCGATGCCAGGGAAGATTTGGCGCAGCACGAAGTTCTTCAGCTCTTCTTCGGTGAAGATGAGCTCGGGGTTGGCGGTGACGATGCTGTCTTCGATGAGTTGCCAACGGATGCCCTTCACGTAGTCGGCTTCGTAGTTCTTTTCGACTTCCTCAGTGCTCACTTTGCCTTGGCTGTTTTCCACAATCCAACGTTTCATGAAGGCATCGGGCAGGTCGAACTTGACGGCGGCCACCAACTCGTCAATCATCTTGTTGAAGAGGATGGGGTCGGTCTCGGCCTCAAACTGCTTCTCCATCTCACCTTTCACCTTGGCCTTGAAGGTGTCGAGGTCTTTCACTTCCTGCTTCGGGAAGATCTTTTCGAAAAAGTCCTCGTTCAGTTCGGGCTTCTCGTCGCGGATGGCGTCGTCGATGATGATGTTATAGTCGCTGTCGACAGGTGCCTCTTTGCCCAACATCTTTTCGACGGCTTCTTCACTGTCGAAGGCCTTGGCGAAGTTGATGATGAACTCGGCACCGACTTCCTTGCCGATGAACATTTCGCGGGTTTCCTTGTCCTTGATTTGGTCCATGTGGATGAAAAGGCCGTCTTTCTGGAAGCCGTCTTCCACTTCCTTGCCGTCTTCGGCTTCGCGCACCTTCAGTTCGAGGCGGTCGTTTTCGCCGACGGTCTCAGGATGCGTGGCGTCGGGGTTGCGCTCCATGAGGTCGTCAATGGCGCGTTGGATGTCCTCCTCTTCAGGGATGATATGGTAGAAGTCGACCATCGTGTTCGTGTAGTCGACGTTGATTTCGGGACGCAGGGCGGCTTCAAAGTAGAAGTCCATGTCGTCTTGCTTCTCAAGGTCGTTGGGCGTTTGGTTGTCGAGGTCGCTCATCGGGTAGCCAATCAGGTTCAGCTTGTTGTCGACGATATATTTGTTGAGGTTGTCTGATACCAAGGTGTTCATGGCTTCCATTTTCGCGCTGGCGCCATACATCTTCTTGATCATACCCATGGGCACCATACCAGGACGGAAACCTGGCACGTTGGCGCGCTGGCGCATCTGCTTCAGGGTCTTTTCAACATTCTCTTGATAGTCAGCCTTCTCAACGCTGATTTTGATGGAGATCAGGTTCTCTCCTTTCGTGTTCTGTGTGATGTTCATTTCTATATTATTGATTATCTTTAATTTGTGCGGATGAAGGGACTCGAACCCTTACTTCTCTCGAAACTAGATCCTAAGTCTAGCGCGTCTACCAATTCCGCCACACCCGCGCGAATTTGAGGGCGCAAAGATACAACAATTTTTTTAATGTTGAATGCGGAATGCTGAATTATGAGTGGCGTAAATTCCACATTCAGCATCCTACATTCCACAGTCCGAATTAATTCTTCACGTCCAAAGCCTCGCGCAAGGCATTTCCAATAAGCATAAACGCCAACACCAAAAGCATGATGGCGATGCCAGGCAAAATGGCCAGGTAAGCCGCGTCGAGGATGATGAAGGCGTAATTCTCCTTGATCATGCTGCCCCACGAGGGCATGGGGGGCTGCACACCGATGCCGAGGAAACTCAAGCCCGCCTCCAGCAAGATGGCTGAGGCGAAATTGGCCGCCGAGACCACGATGATGGGGTTGAGAATGTTGGGCAAGATGTGCTTGAAAATAATGCGCAAATTATTGAATCCTAATGCTTTGCTTGCCTCAACGAAAGTCGTCTCGCGGATGGAAAGGATTTGTCCGCGCACGATACGGGCCACCTCAACCCACATCGTCAAGCCGACGGCGATGAAGACCTGCGCGATGCCCTTGCCCAAGGCGAACGTGATGGCGATGACCAGCAATAGGGTAGGGATGGACCACACCACGTTGACGAACCACACCACCGCATCGTCCACCTTGCCACGGAAGAAGCCGCCGAGACTGCCGATGACAATGCCAATCATCAGGCTGAGCAGCACGGCGATGAAGCCCACCATAAGACTGATGCGACTGCCCAAGACCAAACGGCTCAAGAAGTCGCGGCCAAACTGGTCGGTGCCCAGCAGGAACTTGCGGTGCTTCACGCAATGTGAACGGATGTATTGTTCGGCTTCTGCGTCAGACGTAAAACCTAAGGCCGCTGAGCCTGTCGAAGCGCCGAATCTTACAAATTCCTCGTTTCCAACAATTTCCGTTCTAACCGTCGCACTCTCCTCCGATTGGTAAAGGAAAACGGTGGTCTGCTCCTTATTAATATTCAGGCTATCGAAAGGCAGATAGACGCAATCGTCGGGGCGACCCTGCAGCAGAAACCTGTAATACGGTGTTTTCGTCGTCGTTTCTTTCGGAACCATCAGCATATCGACCTCAAACCCTGGCTTTTTCGTGCTGATTTCTAGCAACTGGCGATTGGCGTTAGGTGTCTTGTCGGGGATGACGACGTAGGCAAACATGGCCAACAAAGCCCAAACAACGACATAGAAGCACGAAACCATTCCGAGCTTGTTGCTTCGGAAACGCTTCCAAGCCAGTGCTTTTGGGGATCCTCCTTTTAAGGGGGCTGGGGGATTCGGGTTCGGTTTTCTTGACATTGTTTACCTCCTTTTGAGCCGTCAAAAATACGGATTTCGTCCCTGATTTTGAGCCAAAAAAAGAAAAAATGAAAAATTTTGTCCGAAAAGCATCGCTGTTTCGAAAAAATGTAGTATTTTTGCAGCCGCAATTCAGATGGTGGGTGTAGCTCAGCTGGTTAGAGTACCGGATTGTGGTTCCGAGGGTCGTGGGTTCGAATCCCATCTCCCACCCAGAAGCGAAAGAGGTTCAGTTGAGCCTCTTTTTCAATTTTGGAACACATGGCAAGGATAATGGCTATCGACTTGGGACGAAAACGTTGCGGCATTGCCGTCACCGACCCTTTGCAAATCATCGCAAACGGGCTGACGACGATTCCATCGCAACAACTCGTTGATTTTGTGCTGAATTACCTGAAGCAAGAAGAGGTGGGAACCATCGTCATCGGCGAGCCAAAGGACATGAAAAACAACCCTTCCGATTGCTCGAAGTACATCGACCCCATCGTGAACCGCCTGAAAAAGATGCTGCCCAACATGAACATCGTGCGTTACGACGAGCGTTTCACCTCCGTCATGGCGCATCAAACCATGATTGACGCGGGCCTGAAGAAATCCAAGCGCCGGGACAAGGAACTGGTCGATACCATCGCCGCCACCATCATTCTGCAATCGTATTTGGAATCCGTTAGAGTGCGGAATGATAGATGCGGAATGATGAATGCCAACAATTAAACAATCAACAATTCAACAATTCAACAATGATATTACCAATAGTAGCCTACGGTCATCCGACCCTCAAGAAAATAGCGGAGCCCATCACGCCCGATTATCCCGAGTTCCAGACGCTGCTTGCCGACATGTGGGAGACCCTGGCGCATTCGGAAGGCGTCGGTCTAGCCGCTCCGCAGGTCAACAAATCCATCCGTCTGTTCATCGTGGACGGCAATCCCTTCTATCCCGATTATCCTGACGCCAAGGACTTCAAGCAAGCTTTTATCAACGCCGAGCTTTTGGAGGCTTTTGGCGAAATGGTGCCTTTCAAGGAAGGCTGCCTCAGTTTGCCCAATATCTATGAGGAAGTGATGCGCCCCGACAAAATCAGAATCAAATACCTGGACGAGAACTTCCTGGAGCATGAGGAGGTTTTCGAAGGCATCCGATCGCGCATCATCCAACATGAGTATGACCATTTGCAAGGTCACGTCCACGTGGATCGCATCGCACCGCTGCGCAAAACGCTGTTGCAAGGTAAGTTAAAGGCTATTATGGACGGTAGATGCGATGTCGATTACCGCATGATTTTCCCGCACAAAAAGAAACACAGATAAAAACAGGATGAAATGAAACAGACTTTGAGAATGATGCTTGTCGCTCTTATTGCATTGGGCATGTTGGCCTGCGGCGAGAAGAAACTGACCGAAAAAGACCTGAAGTTGGCCGAAGCCGAGTTGTTTAATGAAGACAAGACGATGAACGAAGCCGTGGCACCGAAAGTGGCCGAGAAATACAGCCAATTTGCCGAGCAAAACCCCGACAACACATCGGCTCCGCTTTGGCTTTATCATGCTATGGAAATCAACGTGCAGCTGAAGAATGCAGAGAAGAGTGCTGAGCTATGCGAACGCATGCTTGAGAAGTTCCCCCAGTCGGAATGGGCACCAAGGAGCTTGTTCTTGTTGGGCTCGTTCGTCTACAACGACCAACTCAACGACACTGCCCGAGCGCACGCCACTTTACAGAGGCTTATCGACACCTATCCCGACAGCAACTTGGCTGACGATGCCCAAAAATCCATTGAGTATTTGGGTCTGACCCCTGAAGAGATTATGTCATTGATCATGATGTCGCAATTCGAGGAGGAGGAAGACGATTTATAAGGGCATTTCCTGAAAACGAAAACGCCAGCGAGAAAGCTTTCGCAGGCGTTTTTTGTTTTTAGCAACCAAAGGCCGCTTTCAGTTCGCCCACCAAGTCGAGTTTCTCCCAGGCGAAGAACTCCACGTTCTTGTAGGTTTTCCCGCCTTCGCGGAAGGTGTCGTTGTCCTCGTAATAGACTTCCACCTTGCGCGTTTCGGGCTGACGGCCGAAGTGGCCGTAGGAAGCCGTCTCCTCAAAGATGGGGTTGG
Source organism: Bacteroidales bacterium (assembly GCA_017460915.1). Classification (GTDB taxonomy): domain Bacteria; phylum Bacteroidota; class Bacteroidia; order Bacteroidales; family F082; genus Limimorpha. Next base: position 45,719 of record JAFUAA010000042.1, read on the forward strand.
TGAGGCCGAAACGCTTTACGATGAAATAGGGACGCAAGTCGACCATTTCCTTGACTTTCAAGGCAATGTCGGCATCGCTCATCTTGACGTGCGAGGTGCCGTCGGTGTTGATGTAGAAACCCACTGGCTCGGCTTTGCCGATGGCGTAGGCGATTTGCACCAAGGCTTGGTCGCAAATGCCTGCAGCCACAAGGTTCTTGGCGATGTGGCGCGCGGCATAGGCTGCCGAACGGTCCACCTTCGAGCTGTCCTTGCCCGAGAAGGCGCCGCCGCCGTGGGCGCCGCGACCGCCGTAGGTGTCAACGATGATTTTGCGGCCCGTCAGGCCCGTGTCGCCGTGGGGACCGCCGATGACGAACTTGCCCGTCGGGTTGACGTAAAGCTTCATGTCGTCGCCGAAGAGTTTCTTCAGGCGAGTGGGAAGCTGCTTTTTGACTCTGGGAATGAGAATGTTGCGCACATCGGCCTCGATTTTGGCCAACATCGTCTCGTCGTCGGCAAACTCGTCGTGTTGCGTGCTGATGACGATGGTATCAATGCGGAGCGGCTTCCAGCCTTCGCCGTATTCCACCGTCACCTGCGACTTGGCATCGGGGCGGAGGTACTTCATCTGTCGGCCTTCGCGGCGGATGACAGCCAGTTCGCGCAACAGCAGGTGCGAGAGGTCGATGGTCAGAGGCATGTAGTTCTCGGTTTCCTTGCAGGCAAAGCCGAACATCATGCCTTGGTCACCGGCGCCTTGGTTTTCAGGATTTTCGCGCCCAACGCCTTGGAAGATGTCGTTCGACTGGCCATGGATGGCCGACAACACGCCACACGATTGCGCGTCGAATTGGTACTCCGACTTGTTGTAGCCGATGCGGTCGATGACGCGGCGCGCCACATCCTGAATTTCGATATAGGCGTTGGTGCGGATTTCGCCCGCCACCACGACGAGACCGGTGGTGACTAATGTTTCGCAAGCCACTTTGGAAGTGGCGTCATAGCGGAGAATCTCGTCCAACACGGCATCCGAAATCTGGTCGCACACCTTGTCGGGATGGCCTTCCGAGACGGATTCTGAAGTGAAATAATAACCCATAACAAATTGTTTATTAGTTAGTTAATAAGAAATTTGTGTGGGAAGTCTGAAATTGAAAGGGGTCCTTTGGCAGGCTCAGGAACCCAAGGAAAAAGCATTGGTTTAGCATTTTTTCTTGTGGTTGCAATCAAATCAAATCTTTCCACGTTTGCGGGTGCAAAGATACGAATAATTTTGGACGCGGCATCGCCACGTCCAAAATTATTTCGTCAGCTTCTGGAAGGCCTCCTCAAAGCTCAAGTCTTCTTTTTGCAAGGTCTTGATGATGAGGGCGCGGTCCACCGACCATTTCATCAGGTTGGCGCGGATGTCGGTGTCGCCTTGCGGCTCAAGGATCCAATGGTTTTCTTTTACGCGCTGCACTTTGCTCACCATCGGGATGCTGCGCAAGAGGCTTTCGCTCACCTCGCTCTCAAACTCCACGATGATGACGTTGCTGGCCGAGTTTTCCTGTTTCAGGTTCTCGATTTTGTCGTCGGCCACCACTACGCCTTTATTGATAATGATGGCGCGTTCGCAGATGGCTTCCACCTCCTGCATGATATGGGTCGAGAGGAGGACGGTCTTCTCCTTGCCGAGGTTGGAGATGAGGTTGCGGATGTCGATGAGCTGGTTGGGGTCGAGGCCAGAGGTGGGCTCGTCGAGGATGAGCACCTGAGGGTCGTGCATCATGGCTTGGGCCAAGCCCACGCGTTGGCGGTAGCCCTTCGAGAGGGCACCGATTTTCTTGTGCGCCTCAAGGCCGAGGCCTGTCTCGTCGATCATCTCGTCGATGCGTTTGTGGGCGGCTTCGCCTTTCAGTTGGTGCACGCCAGCCACAAATTCCAGGTACTCGCGGACGTACATGTCCAAGTAAAGCGGGTTGTGCTCCGGCAGGTAGCCCACGATGCGCTTCACGGCCATCGGGTCGTCGGTCACGTCGTGGCCTTCGACGCTCACCGTGCCCGAAGTGGGCGGGATGAAGCAGGTGATGATTTTCATCAGCGTGGACTTGCCCGCGCCGTTGGGGCCGAGCAGGCCGACGATACCTTTATTGATAGAGAGCGTGACGTCATTCAGGGCGAGTTGCTCGCCGTAACGCTTGGTGATATGGTTGATTTCGATGGACATTTTTCGCGATTATTTGGCTGCAAAGGTAAACATTTTGAGAAAAAGGGCAAAAAAACGATAAACACGAAGATGTTTTCCCAAGCCCTCTCATTAAAAAATATCGAAAATCAGAAAAAAATATCGAAAAATGTTTGCGATGATGTAAAAAAAGTTGTATATTTGCCCTGTCAAACACCCGTTCCCATGACGACGAGACGCCTACATACGACGCCCCATCCTCTTTCGAGGCGAGTTCTCCGCCAATCGGAGTGGCAGGCCCATTGGCTTGCGAAGGGAATGTGGTGGCTTGGCAAAAACCGATTCATCAGTTGAAGCCTCTGTAATCATGCGGCTTGCCGTTTACGGAGGCGAAGAACATCGACAGGCAACGGAAAAAGTCACGTTAGGAGAAGGACCAGAGTTGGTAACGCCTTTTTCTTGATCCACACAAAACCAAACGCTATCCGAGCGTTTTCGGAAAAACAATCAAAATCTAAGAAAATGAAGAAATTAGTTAGAAAATCAATGTTTGTCCTGTCTTTTTTGGGACTGTTCACGTTTGGCGTGCCGAAGCAGGCGAAGGCGGACAGTATCTCACCATGCACAACATATCATGTGACTTGTGCGGATGGCACCGTGCATAATGTGATTGCATGTGATTATGAAGAGTTACTAGAAGGTGTTATGGTCGCATGTAATATCAGCATTCAGAAATAATACATGCTTATGGAAAGCAATAGGCCATGTGTTTAGAGAAACCAATATGCATGGCCTATTGTGCTACAATTATACAAAGTAATAATCAAAATTAAAACGATAGCAATATGAAAAAGATAGTCTTAATAGCAGCATTGTTATTAATGATTTGCGGTTGTTCATTAGGTCAATCGTACACTGTACTAGATAAACCGAAGTTGCTTGTTCAATACGAACTAACGTATAAAGAAGATTCCACGCATTTAGATTATGTCAACCACGAAAACCAAATGCTTCTCGTGGGAAACACAGTGAGTAGTTATCAAAGTTTTAACAGGTATAGGCTTATGTCAGATTATAGAAAAGCCATAGAAGAAGGCAATTTCGATGCGTGGCGTTTAGGAGGGGGGATAACTCCAGAATCTTATGGTGCCAGATACAGTTATGTCATTTTCAAAAATTATCCTAAAGGTAAAATGACGGTAACTGAAAATGTGCTTACGGTGGGGTCTTTCGTTTATGAGGAAGAACTTAATTCATTTGATTGGCAAATACTTGATGACACAATGCTTGTGGACGGTTATCGGTCGCAGAAAGCAGTTTGTAGTTTCGGAGGCCGCACATGGGAAGCATGGTTTGCGGATGAGTTGCCGTTCGATGAAGGCCCATGGAAATTTAGTGGTTTGCCTGGACTGATTCTGAAAGTTGCTGATACACGTGGCCATTACTCCTTTGAGATGATTTCCATCGAAGTGCCGGATGAGAACATGAAAATTGAGTGGGAGGATAAAAATCGTATGAAGACTACAAAAAAAGGTTTTTTCAAAGCAGAGGATTTGGGGCGATCCACCATACAAGATAACATGGAAGGGACTGGTAATTCGCTGGAGATGGCAAAAGCAGCAGGTGCAATTGCTGCATCTCGCAACAACCCCATCGAACTCGACAGGAAATGAAAAGGAAATATCGAAAATCAGAAAAAAATACCGAAAAAGGCTTGCGATAATGAAATAAATATTTGCACCATCAAACACCCGTTCCCATGACGACGAGACGCCTACATACGATGCCCCACCGTTTTTCGAGACGAGTTCTCCGCCAAGCGGAGTGGCAGGCTCATTGGCTTGCGAAGGGAATGTGGTGGCTTGGGAAAAACAAGTTCATCAGGTTTTTGGCCACCGATGCCAAAACGGGCATTGGCTTCTGCATGGGTGGTAATCATCCGACATGCGGTAGGCTCTATAGGGTTGGCGTTATAAGGAAAGTGTTCTCCCGTTTTGCCACGAAGGGCTTTGTTGAAAAGCCTATGAGGAGAAACAATGAACGGATTAAAAAATCATAAAATTGAAATAAAATGAAGAAATTAGTTAGAAAAACCATGTTTGTCCTGTCTTTCTTGGGACTTTTCACGTTTGTTGCACCGAAACAGGCGAAGGCCGCACCTCCAAAGTACCCTTACACGGCTGAGATTTGCTGTGATGACGGTAATTGCTATTATTGTTTGTGTCAGTTTGAAGGAGACGAGGAAATATGGAAATCGATTATGTGTCCATCAACGGGTGGACCAGGCGGCCCTGTGTCTAATTAAAGTAATCGGCAATGAGGATGAGGAGGGAGTGAACCATAATTATAGGTGACTTGTCTTTAAATCATCACAAGATAATCATCTCCTCGTCCTTTTTGTTTTTGGTGTGTTACAAAAATTAGATGATATGAAGAATAATACTATTGCAATTACGTTGTTTTGTTTTCTACTTTGTCATTCTGTGTTGGCTCAAAAGGATAATTGTCCTTTCGATTCGCTTGACGTTGCTCGTTTACAGGTTATGTATGACTTGACATATACCGAAGACACGACACATTTGGAATGGAGAGGGACAGAAAGGATGCTTTTGCTTTTAGGTAACGAAATGTCATATTTTGCCAGTTATAAGCACTACAGACTTGACAGGATCCGTTATCAGAAAATGCAGGACGGCACATACTGGGAATGGTTTCGCGACGAATCTTCAGGCTATGTCGGCAGATATTTGTATCAGTTGTTCAAAGGCTTCCCAAGAGGGAAGATGACAATGACGGATATCATCTTTCTTACTGGAAAATTTATGTATGAGGAGGATTTGGGACTTTTCGAATGGAATATTCTTGAGGATACAATGACAATAGAAGGTTTTCTTTGCCAAAAAGCAATGTGTAATTACGGAGGTCGCACTTGGGAGGCTTGGTTTACTGATGAGCTTCCGTTCAGCGATGGCCCCTACAAGTTTCACGGTTTGCCCGGGCTAATCTTAAAAGTGGCAGATACAAAAAATCATTATAGCTTTGATTTTGTTTCTGTTGAGGTGCCTGCACAAGGGACAAATATAGAGTGGTACCACGGAATTGATGGCACTGAATACGTTGTTACTACAAGAAATAAATTAAAAATAATTGAGGATGACCTGCGCGAAAACATAATGAGCCAGTTTGACGAGTTGACAAGCCCGGATGCCCAAAAAAGAATGTATGGCGTAATGCAATCTCGCAACAACCCCATCGAACTTGACAGGAAATGAAAAGGAAATATCGAAAATCAGAAAAAAATACCGAAAAAGGCTTGCAATGATAAAAAAAGTTGTATATTTGCCCCATCAAACACCCGTTCCCATGACGACGAGACGACTACATACGATGCCCCACCGTTTTTCGAGACGAGTTCTCCGCCAAGCGGAGTGGCAGGCCCATTGGCTTGCGAAGGGAATGTGGTGGCTTGGGAAAAACAAGTTCATCAGGTTTTTGGCCACCGATGCCAAAACGGGCATTGGCTTCTGCATGGGTGGTAATCATCCGACATGCGGTAGGCTCTATAGGGTTGGCGTTATGGCGAGGAAAGCATTCTACCGCTTTGCCACAATGGGCTTTGCCTATGAGGGGAAATTAACTGAGTACTAAATCCTAAAACTGAACTAAAATGAAGAAATTAGTTAGAAAAACCACGTTTGTCCTGTCTTTCTTGGGACTGTTCACCTTTGTTGCACCGAAACTGGCGAAAGCGGAATCTGGTCCAGAAACTGAACCTGGGCAATTTTGTGCAAAGTATACTTGCACGAATGGGCTTAACGGGTATATATGTGGCCCAGATGAACTCATTGTCTATAAGGCAATTGCCGAGATATGTGGCATCCAAATCGAGGTTTTGGATTGATAACACAATCATACGCTGAAAAAGGGGATGGGAATGACCATTCTCATCCCCAAATACCTAACAAGTAAATCCAACAACTATGAAAAAACATGTATTAGCCCTACTATTGTTGGCTTGTGCAATCTCAAGCCAAGCCCAAGGATTGGACAATGAAATCCAAGTCCTTGATGATGCCAAGCTGAAGGTCATATACAGATTGACCTACATTGAGGATACCAACCAAATCAAGCATGAAGACAAGGAAAAGATGCTGCTCCTGATAGGAAATGAAGTCAGTTGGTTCCAAAGCTACAACCATTACCGGCTGAATCACCTCGTCCGAAAGCATCGGCAAGAAGGAACTTTGGACGTTTGGAGAAAAAGCGGTGAGGGGATGCGATACGCGAGCAAGTTGCTGTATTCCGTTTACAAGAACTATCTGGCGGGAAAAATCATGATAACGGATGTCCTTTCGATGACCAATCAGTGGTGTCTATATGAAGAACCTATCCTTGACTTTCAATGGGAAATAAAGGAAGACACGGCTGAGATTATGGGCTTTCACGTCCAAAAAGCCGTCTGCGATTTCGGAGGGCGCACTTGGGAGGCTTGGTTCGCCGAGGAATTGCCATACAACGACGGCCCATACAAGTTTTCCGGTTTGCCAGGCTTGATTCTCAGCGTTGCCGATACGAAAAACCATTATCGTTTTGAGTTGGTTTCCGTTGAAGATCCTGATCCTGACACGAAAATTGAGTTTGAGGAACAAGAATACATGAGGACCACCAAGGAAGCTTTCATGGGTGCATTAAGCAATGACATCGACAACATTGTGGATGAAGTGATGGAAACCATCACAACAAATGGGTCCGAGGATGCGATGAGAAGAAGGATTTACGAAATTATCAAATCGAAAAACAACCCCATTGAAAGAGGTTTGTGATATAATAAAGAAGAAATTTCCGTTGTAATTAGAAAAAATAGTTTTATATTTGCCCCGTCAAACACCCGTTCCCATGACGACGAGACGCCTACATACGACGCCCCATCCTCTTTCGAGGCGAGTTCTCCGCCAAGCGGAGTGGCAGGCCCGTTGGCTTGCGAAGGGAATGTGGTGGCTTGGCAAAAACCGATTCATCAGTTGAAGCCTCTGTAATCATGCGGCTTGCCGTTTACGGAGGCGAAGAACATCGACAGGCAACTGAAAAAGTCCCGTTAGGAGAAAGGCCAGAGTTGGTAACGCCTTTTTCTTGAGCCACACAAAACCAAACGCTATCCGATCGTTTTCGGAAAAGCAACTTAAATCTAAAAAAATGAAGAAATTAGTTAGAAAATCAATGTTTGTCCTGCCTTTTTGGGGACTGTTCATAGGTATGCTTAGCATGACGTCTTGTAAAAAAGAAATGCAATTCAGTTGCGACCCAGAAATCCATAGATGGGCTAAAGAGAATACTGATAGATTTCAAGAAATCACACGTGAACAATTGGCAACTCTGCCTCTTCCACTCGCTCAGGCTGCCTATCGTACACTAACCCCGGAGAAGAAATTCGAATTCTGGAACGAGAAATTTGACATTGTATATTCACAATGGGACGCTCCTGTTCGTGAAATGATAGATGACATGAGGTCTCACATAACCGTCAGTTGGTTTAATCCGAATTTGGGTGCGGTAGACAAAGATTACATTGATTCTTGGGAAAACATCATGTTGACCGAATGGATGGATTCGACCAACTATAATCTGAGTTTTTGTCTGATATACACTGAAGATGAGTTTTATGCACTAGAGAATTCCTCAGGGGATAGAGATTGCTCTTGGGCAAATGTGCCCTCAGGGCTTATGGAAAAATATATGCCTTCCCAAAAGTCTCCAAGAGATAGTGGCGTAGGTACATGTACTTGTTTATGGAATTCGTCTTGTCCAAAGGGAGAAAAGTGTAAGAGCCCAAATTGTCATAAAACTCTTGAGGGATGTGGCTTTGCATGGCTTTCTCGTTGTACCAAGATCTGTGTGAAGGACGAGTCTGATGACATTATAATAGTTCTTTAAATGGACGACCAAACTAAATACAAGAAAGGCTTTTATGCCTTTTATCTCATCGTAGGCGTATATGTGGCCGTGATGTATCTTTTGTGTGCCTCCCGTGGAGAACAACGTTCATATAGCATAATGATGAACCTATCCCTTTCTTTTGGCATTTTCTCGGGCATTTGCTTCGTTGAGGCAAACAAGGCAAAACGTTGGTTAGTACCTTTGTTTTTGGGTGTGTTATGGGGTGTGGGAGCTGTCATAGATTCAAATTCAAGCATATGGAGCCAGAGTATTGTCCGCAGGGATTTGTATTACCTTCTTCTTCTCTTCGTGCCATTGCTTGCAGTATGGGCATTGTCAAGGATCAAAAAAGGCCAAAATCTTGTCAAGACCTTTGTTGGTGCGGTGTTTGCCCTGTTCTCGCTTGGCTTTTTACCAGGCAGAGGAAAGTTGGAGCCGCTATACGACATATTGCTTGTGGTGATGGCTATGGCTGCTTTTGCCATGGTGACCCTAAACCAAAACCGCCGCCAGCGCTGGATTTCATTGTTGGTTTTTCTGGTCATTTATTCCTACATGGTCATCGCAAATCCCTATGGTAATTTGGTCTTGTTTGTCCTTGTGGCGGTTGCCTTGTTGGTGGTGGTGGGAATCCTATCGGCCGCGTGGAGCGCCAAAACCAAGAAGAAGGCTTTCGTTGTCACGGCTTGCCTGATGTCGGCCATTGCGGTATTTGCCATTCCATTATGGTCGAGTTATGCCTTGCATCGTTTTGAGTATCCAGAACACGCCATTCCCGTTAAGGAGCAGGTGAAATTCGAGAGCGCCTTCACCACCCCCGAAAACGACACCCTTACGCTGGAAACGCTTCACGGGAAGACTGTCGTGCTCTATTTTTGGTCGGCTTCTTGCGGCACTTGCCATGCCATGATGCCGGATTACTCGGCCTTTGCCGAGTCCTACGCGGATGTTCCCGACATAATCTTCTATGCTGTCTTCATGGGCGAAAAGGAGAGGGAACTGAAGCATTATGAGGAGATGGCGGTCCATGAATACGCTTTCCATTGGGCCAAAGCCCTCGATGCAAAAGAAGTGATGGGAAAAATGAGGTTCAACTCGTTCCCTCATCTCACGATTGTTTCCCCCGACGGGATGGTGGTCTATAATGGCATAGCCGATTTCCAACGGATGAATGTCTATCATCCTCGAAGATACCTGAAGCGTTGATTGAAGGAGTCATGTTAGCTTGCAACGTCAGTGTTCAGAAGTAGTAAATAAGGTTTATGATACACAATAGCTACATCCCGCAACAACCCCATCGAACTCGACCGGAAATGAAACCGCTTTGGATCCATATCGTTTTGTTTTTGCTGTTGTGCAATGCGCTTTCCGCCCAAACCGTCATCAGCGGCAGCGTGAAAGACACGGAAGGCGAGACTTTGCCCAACATCAAGGTGCTGGCGTATAAAGCCGGTTCGCGCATCATCGTGGCCTACGCGGGCACGGACAACGATGGTCGCTACAGTCTTTCCGTCACCGCCGAGGCCGACAGTCTGGATTTGGCCACCTCGTCGCTGTTTTTCGAGAAGCAGACCAAACGCATCGCCAACCGTAGCCAGACAATAAACTTCTCTCTCCGCGAAGAAGTGCAAGAGCTGAAAGGCGTCACCGTGCGCGCCCGAAGCATCGAGCAGAAGGGTGATACGCTGGAGTATGTTGTCGGCTCCTTCGTGCAGAAACAAGACAAGAGCATCGAGGACGTGTTGAAGCGGATGCCCGGCATCGAAGTGGCCGACGACGGCAAAATCACCTACCAAGGCTTGCCCATCCAGAAGTTCTATGTGGAAGGAATGGATTTGATGGGCGGCAGTTATGCCTCCATCAGCAAAAACTTGCCGCACCAATCGGTGTCGTCGGTCGAGGTGTACGAGAACCACCAGCCCATCAAGATGCTGGAGGACCGCGTCAGCTCCGAGCAGGCTTCCATCAACATCAAACTCGCCAAGGACGTGGCCCTCACCGGTACGGCCAAGGTGGGCTTGGGCGCGTGGCCCTTCCTTTGGAACGTCAACCTCACTCCCATGCTCTTTTCCGGCAAGGTGCAGATGCTGGCCGCCTATCGCACCAACAACACAGGCGACGACCTCACGATGTACAGCCGAATGCTGGCCTTGGAGAACCTGCAAGGCGAGCGACCCGCCAAGTTGGGCGAGGAACTCAGCATCAAGCGGGCCAGCACGCCGTTGTTCAACACGAACCGCTATTTGGACAACCACACGCACCTTATTAATTTGAACACGCTGTTTCCCGTCAGCGAAAACACCACCTTGCGCGTCAACCTCTATTATCTCAACGACTTGCGCAAGCAGTCCGTCAGCCAAAGCAATACGCTTTACTTCGCCGCTGACACTTTGGCCTACACCGAGCAAATCGACAACCGCCTGCGCGACAACCAATTGTTCGGCACCATCACGCTCAACCGCAACGACAAGGCTTATTATTTAGACAACAAACTCAATTTCTCCAAGGCTTGGGACAACGCTTTCGGCCTCGACGTGAACAACGGACTTCCAGTCGGCCAAACGCTGAAAACGCCTGCTTTGTCGGTGGATAACGACTTGAGGCTCATCATCCCCATCGGGAAACGCCTATTGGACTTCACTTCCTATATCGGCTATGGGCAAACGCCACATCGTCTTGAAGTGGAGCCTGGGCAATTCGCCAACCTGCTCAACGATAGCCTTGCCTATGCCAAGACCGTTCAAGAGTTGAACACACGTCAATATTTCGCCGACCACGCCGTCAGTGCCATCTTTTCGGCGGGACGATTCACCATCCGGCCCAAGGTGGGTTTCCTTTTCGTGGAACGACAGATTGCCTCGCAACTGACGCTTTCCGACGGCGAAACCGATTGGCAAAGCGAACTTGCCCCCGATGCGCAAGTGAAGCGGCGCAACGTGAAGCCTTATCTCACCGCTGAGGTGGAATACAAGCGCAAACGCTTCTCGGCAGGAGTAGATTTGCCGCTGAGCCTGCAAGCCGTTTCGGTGCAGAGCGAGAGCAACAGCGACCAAATGACAAAACTCTTGTTCAATCCCGTCGTTTGGAGTCGCCTGAAACTCGGCAACTTCTGGACGCTCAATGCCTCGGCGCGAATGACCCACAGCGTGGAAAACTACGATTCGTGGATGGACACCTATCTCCTCACCGACTATCAGGATTTGGTGCTGCGCAAGGCGCCGCTTTCGCTGTCGCGCACCTTGTCGGGCAGCTTTGGCGTGCAGTTCAAGGAACCGTTCATTTCCTTGAACACCGATTTGCGCTATGGCTTCGGTCACACCCACAGCGAAAACATGTACCGCTACGAAGTGGGGGAGGGCGGCACGTCCTTGCTGCAAGTCGTGGCCCTGCCCAACGACCGTTTCTACCAAACCTTGAGTGGCAGCGTCAAGAAGTATTTCTCGCCCATTCGCACCAGTATCGGCTTGAAAGGCAATCTGTTGGATTCCAAAGGTGTTGCGTTGGTCAACGAGGCATTAATGAACACGCATTCCGTTTCCTACAGCCTCTCGCCCTCTCTGATGTTCAAGGTGACGGAGTGGCTGAATGTGGATTATTCGCTGAATTACAACAAAATGTACGCTTTCATCGATGAGCAAAAACGCAGCGAAATCACCTATTGGCGGCATTTCGGCAAGGCTTTCGCTTTCCTGAAACGCAACCAAACCGTGAGTTTGACGGCGGAGTATTACCGTCACCAAGGCCAGCCTTACCTCTTCGTGGATGCCAGTTATGAGTTTTCCGTCAAGCAGCCCAGACTCGACTTCGAGGTGCGCTGGAACAACATTTTCAACAGCAAGAAATACGTTTCGTACTATTCGGGTGCGTTTTCGATGCAAGAAACCGTTTACACCCTCCGCCCGATGGAACTGACAGCCTCGGTTCGTTTCAGATTTTGAAAAAAATCGCCCAAAATGTTGTCAGTAAGCAAAAAAGTCGTACTTTTGCGGCCTCGTTAGTTACAGTCCATCGTCTGACTTCTGAGCGCGCTAACGCATTGGTTTATGGGCGAAAATGAATTAATGCACAAAAAAGTTGGAGCGTATGGAAGAAAGGTGTAATTTTGCACACCCAAAAATAGGGTAGTGTCTTATAGAATTGGATAAACAATATTAAACACAAAATGAACTACTTAAGTTACAGAACAGTAAGCGTCAACAAGGAAAATGCCAACAAGAAGTGGTATGTCGTCGACGCCGAAGGACAAATCCTCGGCCGTTTGGCCAGCGAGGTTGCCATGATTCTGCGTGGCAAAAGGAAGGCATGCTTTACTCCCCACAGCGATTGTGGTGATAATGTCATCATCATCAATGCAGAGAAAGTTGTCCTGACGGGAAACAAAATGACCCAGAAGTACTACATGCGCTACACGGGCTATCCAGGTGGCCAGCGTACCAGAACCGTGGCTGAGCAGCTGAAGCGCAAGCCCATCTTCGTCCTCGAACACGCCGTGCGCGGCATGCTCCCGAAGAACAGACTCGGTGACGCCATCTTCAGGAACCTTTATGTCTACGAAGGTCCTGAACACAAGCATGAGGCACAGCAGCCCCAAGAACTCAAAATCAACACTCATAAGCAATACAACAAGTAATCATGGAAGTTATCAACGCTTTAGGTAGAAGAAAGACCGCCGTTGCCCGTATCTATATGAAGGCCGGCAGTGGTAACATTACGGTGAACAAGCGCGACTACAAGGAGTACTTCCCGACGAGCATCCTCCACTATGTGGTTGAACAACCCTTCATGCTGACCGAGACCCTCGGCCAATATGATATCAAGGTCAACCTCGACGGTGGTGGCATCAACGGCCAAGCCGAGGCCTTGCGCCTGGCCATCAGCCGCGCCCTCTGCGAGATCAACCCCGAGTATCGTCCCACCCTGAAGGCCAAAGGTTTGATGCGCCGCGACCCGCGTATGGTCGAGCGTAAGAAACCCGGTCAGCCCGGTGCCCGTAAGAAGTTCCAATTCAGCAAACGTTAAGCCCTCAGAAGCCGAGCGATTTTGTTTAGTATCCAAATTGCTGAGATTCTTGTCGAGACTACTCAGCGATTGTATTCAGTGAAAGTAAACATTAAAAAGAAAACACATGACACAAGTAACATTTGAAGAACTGTTGGATGCCGGTTGTCATTTCGGCCACCTCAAGAGAAAATGGAATCCGAACATGGCTCCCTATATTTTCATGGAGCGCAATGGCATTCACATCATCGACCTCTATAAGACACAAGCCAAGATGGACGAGGCTGCCAACGCCCTCTGCCAACTGGCCAAATCGGGCAAGCGCGTCCTCTTTGTGGCCACCAAGAAGCAGGCCAAGGACGTCGTCGCCGAACTCGCCCAGAAAGTCAACATGCCTTACGTGACCGAGCGCTGGCCCGGCGGCATGCTCACCAACTTCGCCACCATCCGCAAGGCCGTCAAGAAGATGACGGGCATCGACAAGATGATGCAGAGCGATGCCTACAAGAGCCTCTCCAAGCGCGAGAAGCTGCAAATCGAGCGTGAACGCGAAAAGCTCGAGAAGAACCTCGGTTCCATCGCCGACCTGAGCCGTCTGCCTTCAGCCCTGTTCGTCGTCGACATCATGAAGGAACACATCGCCGTGGCCGAAGCCCGCAAGTTGAACATCCCCACCTTCGCCATCGTCGACACCAACACCAACCCCAACCTCATCGACTTCCCCATCCCGGCCAATGACGACGCTTCGAAGAGCATCGCCCTCATCGTCGGCAAGATGGTCGATGCCATCGAGGAAGGCATCACCGAACGCAAGAACAACAAGGACCTCATCCAAGAAGAGGAAGAGGAAGAAGTTGACGAAGTGAAGGACAACAGCGAGGAAGAGGAAAGCAAGGACGAACGCCGTCCGCGCAACAACCGCCGTCCGCGCAGACCCGTTGCAAAGAACTGATTTTTAGCTTCTGGCTCCTGGCTTTTGGCCACTGGCATGAAGCTGCCAATAGCCAAAGGCCAGCAGCCAGAGTTTTTATAAAACATAATCTTAGAAAGGAAAACAAAATGAATATTACCGCTTCTCAAGTTAACGAACTGAGACAAATGACGGGCGCCGGCATGATGGACTGCAAGAAGGCCCTCGTCGAGACCGATGGCGACATCCAGGCCGCTATCGACATCCTCCGCAAGAAGGGTATGGCCAAGGCCGCCAAGCGTGCCGACCGCAACGCCAGCGAAGGCTGCGTGCTGTCGAAAGCCACCGAGGATAACAAGTACGCCGCCATCATCATGGTGAACTGCGAGACCGATTTCGTGGCCAACAACGCCGACTTCGTGAAGTTCACGAAGGACGTCCTTGATATGGCTGTCGCCAACCGTGTGAAGGACATCGAAGCCCTGAAGGCCATGACCCTCGATGGTCAGACCGTTGAGGCTCTCGTCGCCAACCAAAGCGCCGTCACGGGCGAAAAGACCGAATTGGGCGCTTTCAAGGTTTTGGAAGGTGCCTACGTCGCCAACTACAACCACCCTGGCAATCGCCTGGCTACCATCGTTGAGATGAACAAGGCTTTCGACAAAGTCGAGGAAGTGAGCCATGAGGTGTGTATGCACGTCGCCGCCATGAACCCGCTTTCGGTGAGCGAGGCCTCCATCCCGCAAGAGGTGAAGGACCGCGAGTTTGCCGTTGCCGTCGACAAGACCAAGGAAGAGCAAATCGCCAAGGAAGTGGAGAAAGCCCTCCGCAAGGCTGGCATCAACCCCAACCATGTGGACAGCGATGACCACATCAACTCGAATATCACCAAGGGTTACATCACCGAGGAGCAAGGCGCTATGGCTCGCGAAATCAAAGCCACGGTGCCTGGCACGGTGCAACTCAACGAAGGCATGATTCAGAACATCGCCAAAGGCCGTCTGAACAAGTTCTTCAAGGAGAGCTGCCTGCTCAACCAAGTCTCTCTGGTCGCCGACCCGAAGACCGTCGCCGAATACATCCAGGCTGCCGACAAGGAAGCCACGGTGTGCAACTTCGTGCGTATCAAATTGGGCGAATAACACAATATGTGTAGAGACGTAGCGCGCTACGTCTGTACCAAAATGAAAACAGCGCATTCCAAATTTTGGAGTGCGCTGTTTTTGGTTTGTATCGGGAAATAGTTTACCTTTGCCCCAAAAATCCATCATCATGAATAAACTATCCATTCTTTGCATTGCTGCGCTGTTGCTTTCGGCATGCACTAAAAGCATTCCTCAAGCCGACTACGACATCATCCCGCAACCCAAAGAGGTGCGATTGGAAGACGGCAAATCCTTTATGTTGCAGCCTTCGACGATAATCCATTACGAAGAAGGCCTGGAACGCGAAGCGCAGTTCCTCAGTGAATATGTGAACGACATTACGAGCTTTGCCATGGATGTGCAAGCCTACCAAGGCCAGCCCGATGGCATTGTGCTGAAAGTCGTTCCAGAAAATTTTGACCAAGCCGAAGCCTACGAAATCAACATCACGCCGGAGCAAATCACGATTACTGGTGCCGATGCGGCGGGTGTCTTTTACGGTATCCAAACCCTGCGCAAGAGTCTGCCGTTGTCCCCCTCTGGGGGGGGAGGGGGGAGTAAAACGGCAGTCCCTTGCGCCACCCTCCGCGACTACCCCAACTTCGCCTATCGCGCCATGCACCTCGACCCTTGCCGCCATTTCATGGACTTGGACTCGGTGAAGATTTATATCGACATGTTGGCCATGCACAACATGAACCAGTTTCATTTCCACATCAGCGACGACCAAGGCTGGCGCGTGGAAATCAAGAAACATCCTGAGTTGACGGAGATTGGTGCCTATCGCAACGGAACCGTTATCGGGCACAACGGGAATTTGTATGACACCATCCGCCACGGCGGTTTCTACACCCAAGACGAGCTCCGCGACCTCGTCCAATATGCCGCTGAGCGTCATATCAACATCATCCCCGAAATCGACTTGCCAGGTCATATGCAGGCGGCGTTGGCCACCTATCCGCAATTGGGCTGCACGGGCGGTCCCTATGAGGTGTGGCGGCGCTGGGGCGTCTCCGAAGAGGTGCTTTGCGCAGGCAACGAGGAAGCCATGCTCTTCCTTGAAGAAGTGCTCAACGAGGTGATGGACATCTTCCCATCGCCTTACATCCACATTGGCGGCGACGAATGCCCCAAGGTGCGTTGGGAGCAATGCCCGAAGTGTCAAGACAAGATTAAAGAGCTGGGTATCAAGGGTGACGAACGCTTCTCGAAGGAAGACTATCTGCAAAGCTATGTGATGAACCGCATGGCGAAGGTGGTGGAGGCACGCGGACGTCGTGTTATTGGCTGGGACGAGATTCTGGAAGGCAACGTCTCCGAAACGGCCATCATCATGAGCTGGCGGGGCACCGAAGGCGGCATAGAGGCGGCTCGCAAGGGCCACGACGTGATTATGGCGCCGTCGTCCTATCTCTATTTCGACTATTACCAAAGCGAGGACATCGCCAACGAGCCTTCGTGCATCGGCGGCTACTTGCCCGTGGAGCGTGTATACAGTTTCCAGCCGTTGCCCAAGGAGCTCACCCCTGAACAACAGAAACACATCATCGGCGTGCAGGCCAACATCTGGACGGAATATATCGCTTCGTCCCGTCATGTGCAATATATGGCCATGCCGCGTATGGACGCCTTGGCCGAGTTGCAGTGGAACAATCCCGAGGAGCGCGACTTCGATGCTTTTGTGGAGCGTTGCCGCAAGATGGCGCAATTGTACGACCTGTACCATTACAACTACGCCAAGCACATCTTCAACCCGCAAGTCTGGACGGATACCGTAGCGCCCAATTTGGCTACGCGCAAACCCATCACCTTGCGCGAACAACCCAATGAGCAATATGCATATAATGGTGCGCCCGTGCTCAACGATGGTGAATTGGGTAGGAGTTCCTATAACTCAGGGCGTTGGCTCGGCTTCTGGGGCAAGACCTTGGATGCTGTCGTCGACTTGGAGCAGTCCGCCGAGATGACCCATGTCCGTTTCCGCGCCCTTATTAATAAAGGTGCTTGGATTTACAACCCGAGCGAATCCAAGGTGCTCGTCTCGGATGATGGCGAGAACTTCCGCGAGGTGGCCCAACAGTCCATCCCGATTTCCACTTGGAGCGACAAAGACGGCATCTTCACTTATGAACTGGAGTTTGAACCCGTCACCGCAAAGTTTGTGGAAGTGGTCGTCAAAGGCCACGACTTGCCCGAAGATCACGATGGCTTCGGCCATCCCGCTTGGGTTTTCGTGGATGAGATTGAGGTATGGTAAGCGGTCGTTGGGCCTATCAAAATGCTGTATTAGAAAAGTATCGGCCCTTCGACAGGCTCAGGGCTCTTAGTTGGCTTAATGACCCTCGCGGAAACGGGGAAGTGGGTGAAGGAGTAAAAAAGAGTAAGTATATTTTGCCAACCATTTTAGCCTTTTGTTTTTTTTCTAATTTTGCACCAATTATGGCAGTTCAACGAGTCGCTTTCGAAAATGAATTGAATGTAGGCTCGTGATTGGCTTTGAAAATAATATTTGTAATGATGTGACAGAGTAAATAGTATATTGAAATTATAAACGCCCTTCTTGTTACTGGAATCTGGACAATTTCATTTATGATGCGAGGGCACACTGGTTTACGCTTAAGCGTGAATTGTTCGTGTTTGTTCGCATCATTTGGAAGTCCAGATCCACAGTAGCACAAGCCATAAATGAATAGTTCACGCTTTTGTTTGTGGTGGAAAAAAGGTCGAAACCAAACTTCTCTAATATGAAAAACGGCACTTCACCTTCCATGTTTATTGCAGATCGAAAACATCTGGTTAAGATTGAGATAGAGGATATCCTTTATGTAGAATGCGATTGCTATAATTGTACTTTAGTAATGTTGGATGGCTCAAGATTTAGCATAACGAAGCCATTGTCGTATTTTGAATCGAAATTGCCTCGGTGTTTTTTTTATAGGGTAAGCCGTGGCTGTATGGTGTGTGTAAGACATATAGTGTCGATAAAGAATTGTGGAAATAATGCATACTACCCGTTGGCGGAATTAAAAAAGTGTCAAAAGGCGATGGGATAAATGGATAAAAAGATGTACATATTATTGGCTTTCAGTAATTTTGTGGTTGAAATCAAAAGTAAACCACAAGAAAGCCCCATGTACAACTTTTGCGCAAAGTTCCGACAAATTCTTGACATCTGCAAGCGTCACTCCGAGAGTTTGGTCAATTCACTCGGCGACATCCCCCG
>JAFUAA010000043.1 GCA_017460915.1 Bacteroidales bacterium
ATCCTGTTCCGTATCCCGGATCCGCCTTCGCATCCTCGACCCCCAGCGCCTCCGCGCCTCGGGCCGCTTCCTTATCCCCCCCAAAGGACCACCTTGGCCCCATGGGATGTCTTGTGCTGGCCTCAGACTGTCAAAGAACTTGCTTCCTTATCGCTTCAATTCTGCTCTTCTTTCCTTCGGAAGCGGATTGCAAAAGTACAACCATTTTTGTTATTGGCAATCAAAAAAATCAATTATTTTTAATCTGATATTGTAATTTATTATAAATCAATGTTTAATAAAATGAATAATAGTGATATTTTGGCGAAAAAAGTACAGAATTTACTCGTTTTTAGGTGGCTCATTGAGCCTGAAATTGGTGTTTTGGCTGGTTTGTACAAGTTCAATTGTGCCCACGATGATGAAATCGGCGAGAATGGCTTCGGCTTTTCTTCGGCTGATGTGTGCCAATTCTTGGAATTCATGCAGGGTGATTTGTCCGTGTTCGGAAAGGAAATGGAGGAGCTGGGTCTCAGTTTCGGTAAAAGTGATTTTGGCTGGACGGGAAAACTTCTCGTATTTCCACACCTTTATTAATACGCTGTCGGCAACCAGGTTTTCATCTTTCACTCTGACAAAGATCTTGTAGGTGCCTTGGCTGTCGGGAGCTTTGTGCTTGTGATGCTTGTCCTTGGGGATGATGACCTCAAGTACGGTCTTGCCGTTGATTTCCCATTCTTCGGTGGAGTAGTCGACCTTGGGTTGGCAATACATTTCGGCGGCAGCCTGAATCATGTGGATTTCCTCGTCGGAGCGAACTCCGGCAATGGCGCCGTTGTCTTTCACTCCTACCAGCAGGCGTCCGCCGTCGGTGTTGGCGAAGGCAGCCAGCGACCGAGCGATACGTCGGCTGTCGGAAATCTCAAACTTGAAGTCGAGCATCTGGTGTTCGCCTTCCAAAATCAGGTTCTGAATGTGGTTTTCTTTCTTTCTCATTGGGGTGGCAAAGATACGGCTTTTTTCCATGTGGAGGATGCTATATTAATAAGGTGTGAGAAAAACCTCTTCCAGGTAGAAGTGCAGAAAGACAAAAATGGCGGAGCGGGGAGGTGTGGTGAAAAAGGCCGTTTCGTGCGTTCTGAGCGGGTTTGGTTTTGGGATGAACCCAAGTTCGTTTGGGGTGCGAAAAACGCGAAATTTGCGATGTCCAAAACCGTTGTTTTCTAAAAGTCATGAAATTTACAAAAGTGAATAAATGAATTATAATAACTTAAATGTCAAGTAATTACAAATAGGTTTACATTGATAAACAATAATTGGTTACACATGTAAATAGTTTGCTTGAATAAAACAATGTTGATTTCTTCGAAATTATGTATTAACTACTTTAATATCAGAAATATAATTGATTCTATTTGAAGTTTTATACTAGAAATTGGCCTATTTTTATTATTTCGTTGTTGGTGTTACGTAATTCTATTTAATATTATTAAAATCAATGAAATAATATAATTGATTGAAAGTAGAATATCAAATTGATATATTAGTTTGTTGGATTTACAGAAATAAATTTTCAAGGTTTGTGTTTTGTATCGCAATAATGTTTACTTTTGTCAACTCAAATAGAAGTAAAAAACGAGAATTTTTGGAGGTCACTGTCATGGAATATGCAGAAATGAAAGATCGAATTGCCCATATCATTCGGGCGAAAAACTTGACCGCTGCGGAGTTTGCGCTTCGGCTTGGCATCCAGCCGTCGAATATTTCCCACTTGCTTGCGGGACGAAACAATCCAAGTTTGGAATTTGTGAAAAAGCTCAAGGAGACCTTCACCGAATATAATCTCGATTGGATTATTTTCGGCAAAGGTCCGATGACGGTGTCGGAACCTTTTGTCGAGCCATTCGCAGTTGTGTCACCTCGTGAAGCCGACCAACCGAAGCCGCTGGAGCGTGAACCTGAAACAACGTCTGATCCTTCGCAGCATGATACCTCTACGAAGGCTTCAGCACTTCCTTCGGTTTCGCTTCCGAAAGGCGTGATTTTGCTGTTTGAAGATGATACCTACAAGTTTTTGTCGCCCCGATGACGGGTTTCAATTAATTAAATAGGTGTTGAAACAGAAAAATGTGTAATTTTGCGGGCTTTAATTGAAGTTATGCAAAGAGACATATTTTTCGAACGCTTTGATGCTGTAATTCAGTTGCCTAAACGCATTGTCTTGGTCTGCCATGTCAACCCTGACGGTGATGCCATCGGGTCGGTTTTGGCTTTGTCGGAGTTCTTGGAAATGCGAGGTCATGACGTTAAGATGGTGGTTGCCAATGATTTCCCTGGGTTCTTGCATTGGATGCCAGGTTCGGAGTCTTTTTTGGTCTTCGAGAAAGATGCCGATGCCTGCAAGAAGGCCATTGCCGAAGCCGAATGTATCATGATGTTGGATTTCAACAGTTTGTCGCGTAGTGGGATCTTGCATAATGAAATCGGGAAAACCCGTGTGCCGCGTGTGTTGATTGACCATCATAGAGACCCAGACGAAGATAGCTTTTATTGCTCATATTCAGATGTTTGCGTTTCGAGTGCGTCGGAAATTGTGGCAGAGATCATCCTACATTATGGCAAGGAGAACTTGACGAGAAACATCGCCACCAACTTGCTGGTAGGCATCATGACCGACACGGGCTCATTTGCACATTCTGTCTACCATCCGCGCACATTCGAGCTTTGCGGCTTGTTGGTCGGGAAATCCATGCCTTATGTACTGATCCATCAGTTGGTTTACGATACCATGTCGGAAAACCGGCTGCGCTTGTTGGGCTTTTCCATCAGCGACAAATTGGAGGTGCTGGATGAGTTCTCCACTGCGATTATTGCATTGAGTAATAGTGATTTGGAGCGTTTCGACTATCACAATGGAGATACAGAAGGCGTGGTGAATTTCCCGCTTTCGATGGATAAAATCACGATGTCGGTGCTTGTCACTGAAAGGCAGGACCAGATCCGCCTTTCTTTCAGGTCGAAGGGCGATTTCTCAGTGCACGAGGTGGCCAACAAGCATTTCAAAGGCGGTGGCCACGCCAATGCCGCCGGAGGCACGTTGACTTGTTCGTTTGAAGAAGCCATCGCAAGGTTGAAGGCAGTGTTGCCTGAGTATAAGGATTTGTTGAACAAAAGGAAATGAGAGTTTTTGCCAAATATTTGATTTTGTTGCTGTTGCTATCAGCATTTTCATGCGGTGAGCAACCTAAGAAGCCGTCCAGTCCTGTTTCAAAACAAGAGATGAAAAGCAGTATGGAGACGGCCAACCGTTATTTGCTGAACGAGGAGGAAGAGGACATTGCCAATTACGTGAAGCGCCATGGCTTGGATATGGTTCAAACGGGGACGGGTCTGCGTTACCAAATCCTCAAGAAAGGCTCGGACCGTTGGGTCGAAAAAGGGCGGGAGGTGACATTGGAATATGAGTTGCATTCCATCGCTGGAGACTTGATTTATTCGTCTGACAATGAAGGTGTTAAACGTTTTGTTGTGGGCAATGGAGCCGTTGAAACCGGCCTTGACGAGGTCATGACTTATCTGCATTATGGCGATGTCGCCAAAGTCATCATCCCGTTTCATTTGGGCTTTGGATTGCATGGCGACGACCAGCGGATTCCTGGATATGCGACTTTGGTATATACGATAAAAATAATAGATAATCAATAACTTATGAAGAGAAATTGTTTCATTATGGCATCGGTTTGCCTCGGGGCAATGATGATGTTTTCGGCTTGTACCCAAAAATATCCGGGCTACAAGAAAACCCAGAAAGGCTTGTATTACAAGTTTTACAACCGCTACACTTCGGCTGTTCAGCCTAAAGCGACGGACTTCCTGAAAGTCAACATGGCATGTTATCTGCATGATTCACTGTATTTTGACTGGCAACAGTCGGCGAGTGAGGTGTATTCTCAGCTGAAAGCTCCGCAGTTTGCGGGCGATTTGATGGAGGCATACTCCATGATGCACGTGGGCGATTCGGCTTCGTTTTATGTCAAAGCGGATTCGATTGCAGTGAAATACTACGACCAGGACCCTGCCGCAGTGGGGCTGAAGGCCGACGATTATTTCCGCTATGAGGTGAAATTGGTGGAAGTGAAGACGGAAGAAGAGTTCCAAGCCAACATTGAGAAAATGAAGGATCAGCTATTGCAGGATTCGAGGAAGCTTTTGGCCGATTATGTTGCTTCCAATCATGTCAGCGTAAGTCCCGAACCTTCTGGTATTTACATCATCCCAGTGGAGAAAGGGACGGGGCGTTGCCCAATGAAAGGAGAGAAGGTAGAACTCGACTTTTCGGCCAGGTTGCTCAATGGACAAGAGGTGGGCAGCACTTTCGACAGCCCCGACAAGTTCAGTTTTGTGTTGGGCGAGGGCTACACCATCCAAGGTTGGGAGGAGATTGTCCCGAAGATGCACCTTGGCGAGCGTGTGACGGCCCTTATTCCCGCCGAAATGGCCTATGGCGAACATTCCGTTGGGAACATTCCCGCTTACTCAAACCTGATCTATGACATTAAACTGCTGAAAATCACTACGGCAGCGGAACTCCAGGCCGAAGCTGAAGAGGCCATGCAGGCATTGAAAGCTGATTCAGATAAGGCTTTTTTGGACTATCTGGAGGTCAATAACATTACGAATCACACACCTTCTGGCTTGTTCTATGCCAAGACTTTGACGACCGATGGCGAGCAGGCCCAGGTGGGCAAAACAGCTCAAATCAAGTTTGTGGCCACCTTCTTGGATGGTACGCCGTTGGGCGATTCCGATCAATTGGGTGGACAATACGATGTGCCGGTGGGGCAAGGCAAGGTGCTGAAAGGTTTGGACGAAGGCATCGGCTTGATGCGCGTGGGCGAAAAAGCCCGTTTCGTCCTGCCTTATACCCTTGCTTATGGAGCCAACCCTTACGGCAATATCCAAGCCTATTCCAATCTGGTCTTCGATGTGGAATTGTTAGGTCTTACTGATAATAAATAACTCATAATCAAATAATTACTACAATGAAAAAAAGTTTCATTTGGATGGCCGTAACGGCCTTGCTGGTCATAGGCACCATGAGTGCTTGCAGCGAAAAGAACCCTTATCCAGGGTATGAGAAAACACAGAACGGATTGTATTACAATTTCTTGACGAAGAATGACGGTGCCATGCCGCAACAAGGCGACTTGCTCGATGTGAACATCAGCTGCACCGTGAACGACACCACCCCCGTCATTCCTGCCAACGACAATGTGATGCAATTGATGGAATCGCAGTTTGCAGGTGACCTTTTCGAGGGTCTCGCCATGATGCACAAGGGCGACTCCGCTTCCTTCATCGTGAACATCGACTCCACCTTCAGAAAACTGATGGGCCAGCCGAGCCTGCCCGAAGGCTTTGTTTCGACCGACGTGATGCGTTTTGAAATCCGTTTGGACGACTTCTATCCTGAAAGCGAGTATGCCCAACACTATGCCGTGAAGGTCAAGAAGATGGCCGACGAACGCATCGCCAAGATGAAGTCCGAGCATCCTGAGGAGACTGCACAAGCTGCTCAAGCCTTGGCCGAGTATTTGGCCAAGAACAAGATTGAGGTTGTGCCTACCGCTTCGGGCCTGAACTATGTGATGTCTGTTGAAGGCAATGGCGAGAAGCCAGAGGTGGGACAAGTGGTGCAAGTGCACTATACGGGCAAGCTCCTTGATGGCACTGTTTTCGATTCGTCTATTGAGCGTGGCGAGCCTATCAGCTTCCCGCTTGGCGTCGGTCAGGTGATTCCTGGTTGGGACGAAGGCATCGCCTTGATGTCGAAGGGTGAGAAGGGTGTACTCTACATCCCTTATTATCTTGCTTATGGCGACCGTCAGGCGGGCGACAAGATCCAGCCTTACTCCAACCTGATGTTTGAAGTGGAATTGGTTGACTTCGAATAAGATGAAGAGGATCTTTAAGTTAGTTTCCCTGCTTTCCGTTTTCTTGGTTTTGGCTTCGTGTGGCAGCAATGGCATCTACTCGGGCTACCAGAAAACGGAAAGCGGTGCCTATATGCAATTTTACACCCAGAACAAGGAGGAGGTAATGCCTCGCATCGGCGATGAGGTGCGCATTGAGATGGCGCAGTATTTTGACGACACCTTGTTGTTCACCACCGCTGGTGACGAGCCGATTGAGTTGGTGCTGCGTGAGGCCGATTTCGTAGGCGACGTCGTCGATGGTCTGTTGATGATGCGCGTGGGCGACTCGGCTCGTCTGGTGGTTTTGGCCGACTCCGTGTTCGTCAAGATGTTGGGCATGGACGAAATCCCTGAGGAATATGCAGGGAAGGCCATTTATTATGAGCTGAAGCTGCTGTCGGTGAAACCGTCCGAGCTGCTTGCTGTCGAATACCAAGCCGTGCTTGACAGTTTGCAGATGGCTGAAAACGAGTTTCTTGCGCCTTTGAGAGAGGATCCGAAGAATATGATGACCGAGTCGGGACTCATCGTCATGGAAAAGACGGGAAAAGGCAAGGTGGCCAAGATGGGCGATTATGTTGATTTCGACTTCCTGATGTGCAGTCCGTTGGGCGACACGGTGATGAATTCGTTCGGAGTGGAGCCCGTCGACTTGCAATATGGCGAAGAGTTCATCTGCCGTGGCTTCAACGAGGCTATCGGCATGGCGCCCGAAGGCGGCACGATACGTTTCGTCATCCCTTCGGCATTGGGTTTCGATAGTGTTGGCTATGAGACGTTTATCATGCCTTACACCCCTTTGGTGGTGCAACTGACGATGAACGACGTGATGGACAAGGCGGAATACGAGAAGAAGCAGGCTGCATTGGAAGCCCAGAAAGAGGCTGAGCGCCAACGCCTTCAAGCCTTGGAGTCATCGACTATCGAGAACTACCTCAAGGTGAATGGCATTACCGAGATGCCCACTGAGACGGGACTGTACATCCTTCGCGAACAAGAGGGCGAAGGCGATTTGGCCCAATGGGGCGACAAGGTGGCTGTTCATTACGTTTTGAGCAACTTGAATGGCGACTTGGTGGAATCGAGCTACGATTATGGAGAGCCGATGCGTTTCACGATAGGACAGGGCGAGATGATTCCAGCCATTGAGGAAGCCTTGATGACGATGGCCTCGGGTGCCAAGGTCACCTTGGTGACGCCGTCGGAACTGGCTTTCGGTGAGTTTGAAATCGACAAGGAATTGCTTCCGGCATATTCGCCGATGAAGATCGAATTGGAGTTGGTTTCAATCGAAGAATAATGTTTTTGCGCAAGCATTGAAAAAACGCCGCCAAAAGTGCTTTGGCGGCGTTTTTTGTTGATTATGCAAAGTTGTTCGCATTGCAAATGTGAGATTCAAAAAAATCAAACTTGCTTTTTTAATGACATTTCATTTACTTAAATGGGAATTCTAGGGCATGTTTTTGCAGTCCGTCTCTTCCTCAAACCTCTCCTTGTCAGCGTAGTATACGTCGATGGCGGCGATCAGGGCGGCGAGGCTCCACACGGGGATGGCCAACTTGTCGGTGTCGAGGAAGTTGTTGAGGAAGCCGTGGATGAAATAACCGAAGAAAGCCAACGTCGCACCTAAGACAAGGACTTTGGCTTGCTTGTTTTTGCAGCGCGAATAGGTCTTGATACCGCAGTATACCGTCACGACAACAAGCACGACCATAAGAAGCGACCCCACCACGCCTTGCTCGGCCAATGGGCCGAAATACTCGGAGTGGGCATTGCCTCCGTCGCCGGCGTTGGTGCTGATGATGGTCTTCTCCTTCGACATCTGGTAAGGGGCGTAGACGAATTGGTAAGTGCCAGGTCCCCAACCAAATACGGGGCGCTCGTTGAAGAGGCGGAAGGCCGACTGCCAACGGTTGATGCGCTCCAAGTTGGAGGCGTCGGTTGAGATGTTGGTGATGGATTGGATGTTTTCGACAAGGTCGCCCGAAGCGTCTTGGTTGTTCTTCTCCAATGCATCGATGATTTGGTTTTGGAAGGCGAAGAACAGGCCCACCACGATGACCAGTGCGGTGGCGATCCAGCGGAACTTGATGCGGAGCAGCACGCAAATCAACACGGCCAGGGCGGCAATCATGCTGATCCATGCGGCACGGCAGTTGGACAGCATCAGGGCGACGCTAAGGAGTAGCACCACGCCAATTATCAAAAACCTTCTGCCTTTCTTGATGCCGGGCAAAAAGACATAAGTCAAGGCGAGGATGAGGTAGATGGCCAAAGCAGCACCGTAGGCCGTGTGGTCGTTATAGAAAGGTGTCATCACCCAGTGGGCTGAGTCGCCGTCGAAGCCGTATTGGGCATGATGGATGATGGTGTAGACGCACACAATGCAGAGCGCGGCGATGTAAAGCCAGACGAACCGATGGATGTTTTTAGGGCACTTGAAGAAGATGGCGCAAAGGAAGAACGCTGGAATGACGAACCACAGCCTCGACACCAGGAACTTGATGGAAACCACGGGCATCTCACTCGTGATGGTGGTGACGAGCATCCACGTAAACATACAATAGATAACGATGGCGATGGGGTGGCGCGAGATGCGTCGGTCGTATTGTCCGTCGTAGAGCATCTTGGCGAGGAAAAGCACCATGATGCCCATCAGCAGCGGCTCGGCGGGCAGCGAGATGGCCAATCCCGCATCCAAGGCTTTCAGGTTGACCGAGAGAGGAATGGTGAAAGCCGTGAGCAACAGCACTTTGTCTAAAGAGAAGATGTAAAGCAACAGCACGCCCAGCACCACGGGCAAGGCAAAGAAGAGGTAAGTGTTCTTCTTCACGACGAAGAACAAACCCACGGCCACAAAAAGCGCGGCGATGAGATAAAGCCAGGCTATTTTCGCTTTCTTCTCCACGACTTATTGGTTTTCGGCCACGAAGCGCTTTCTGTTTTCGATGATGAAGATGACCACGATGGAGAGCAACAGCGTTCCCAAACCGCTCAGTGCGACCACCACCCAACGCACGGGGAAGGCTTTCTTGTCGGCAGGGAAAGGCTCGGTGATGATGTTGGAGTAGGTGAGCTGCGAGTTGTAGAAACGCAGGTTCTGTTCGTAGTCGCGTTTGATCAGCGAATAGGTGTTGGCCTCGGCGATGATTTTGGTCTCTAGGTCGACGGCATCGGCACCGTATTGTTCGAGGTTGGTCTTCAGCTCGTTGGCCTTGTTGGAGCCGTTGATAAAACCACGGGTCACTTCACGGAGCTGGCCCGAATAGTTGAGCACGCCGTAGTTGGTGGCGAGGTCGGTGAGGCTCTGTTTCAGCGAGTCGATGTCGTGCTGTTTCATCTTCAGTTGCAGGTCGTACATGGCAACCACTTCGCCAACTTTCTGTTTGTGGAGGTCATGCACTTTTTGGTCATAGCAATTCAAGATGTCTTTGGCGATGTTGCAGGCCACGAAGGGGTCTTGATCCATCACGGAGATGCTGACCGCCTCGTAGGGGGTCTTGTTGATCTTGATTTTGCTGCGGTACTCGTTGATCATGTAGGTCTTGGCGAACTTGTAGTTCTTGTCAATTTTGTAGTCGCTCCATAAGTCATACTTCTCGATGATGGAGTCCATAATCGACTGGGAGTTGATGATTTGCAGCATCTGTTCGGTCTCGCTTTCGTCGGAATAGGGACTGATGTTGGCGGGATAGGCCACGGCTTCCGACTTGTAGAGTGGCGTGATGAACATGGAGCTCGAAAAAATGGCACCGCAGAGGGCTGCCGCCACAGTGATGATGATAATGTGCCATTTCCATTTCAGGATGAGTTGCACTAAAGAAAGATTGTTGAAATTGTTATCCATTGTATTGTTTGTTGTTTTCAATGGGTTGATATTTAATGTTTTATTTGATTCCTTCTTGGGTTTTGGTTTGGGCTTGGGTGGCCGAATGCGTTTCGGCCTCTCGCCGAAAAAAGCCCTTCGAGCGGTCGTAGAAGACGATGCAGAAAATGAGCAACAATAGGGTGCTTAGGACGGTGATGACCACGATGAGCCACCGCACAGGATAGCTTTTGCGCTCGGCTTGGAAAGCCGAAGTGACAACGAACTTGCGCGGCACATATTGCGTGGCGTCCATCTTGGCTTCTTCGTATTTCATTTTCACCAATGAGAGTTGCAGACGGTCGTTGTCCAAACGCTCGTTGATGGCGTAAGACGTTCCTCCATACTCAGCCAAAACGTCCAGCTGCTCTTGTATGTTCTTGATTCCTTGTGTGTTGCCTTTGCCAAGTTCGACGGCGAGTTGACGGCTGAGCATTTCCACTTGCGACTCGTAGTCGAACACACCGAGTTTGCGCAAGGTGTTGAGCGAGTCTTCCAGTTGGTGCATCTCGTTCCACAGCGTGGTGTATTCTTCTTCAACGAGTTTGAAGGCTTTCACGGCCACTTCCTTTTGGATTTGGTTCATCGTGCTGTCGAAAATCTCGGCAATGTCGTTGGCCATTTGCGCCGAAAGGGCAGGGTCGGCATCCAAAACGGTGATTCTCACGGCATTGTATTCCGTCCGGCGGAACTTGATGCGGCTGTCGTAGAGTTTGTTGAGCTTGGTGTATGGGTACTTGCTGTTCGCCTTGATGTTGTAATGCTCCATGAGGTTGAAGCGGCTGATCACCTTGTCGCGGACGCGGTTGGAATTCAAGACTTGGAGCATTTGTTCGGTTTGCTCGTCTTCGCCGAAGTTAAGAATGTCTTTTTCCGATTGGTAAGTGGTGCTAATCAGCACTTTGGAGGTGGAATTGCTGGAAGTGGGGTAGATGACGACCGTCGATTTGTAGAGCGGTGTAATAAAATAAGGTGCGCTGAAAATGACGGCGCATAACGCTGCCACTGCCAGGATGATGAGGATGGGCTTCCGATAATCCACCAAAAGTCTACATAAGTATTTGGAACTGTATGTGTTATGTTTTTGCTCTTCCATGTTTATGTTCGATAATAAGTCGTCAAAAATAGGGATTTTAGTTGAATTGGCAATCAAAAAACTTTGTTTAGGCTTTTTTTCCTTTAGGAACGACCAATGCGACAATCTCTTTAAGGCGCAATAGCCGCGTGGCGAAAATGGCGAGGCTGTTGGCGGCAAAGGCGATGACGAATCCAAGTATCCAATTGTTAATCAAGTGTTTAGTTAGAAGTGTAATCACGATGATGGATGCGGAGAACAGCAGGATGTGGAGCCAATAGCGGCCACCCAATTTGAACTTGATGATGCGCTTGGCGATGAGGTATTGCATAAAGGCCGTGACGGCTTGCACGCCGAGGTTGGTGAAGGCCGCGCCCACCGATTGGAATCGTGGTATCACGATGAGGTTCAGTAAGATATTGATGACCACACCAGCAGCCGACACCAGATTGAGTTGCTTGAGACTGCCGTTGGCAGTGAGTAAGGTGCCGAAGACATAAGTCGTTGAGAGACAGAAGAAACTGCCCATCAGTAATGGAAACACGTTGGCGTATAGCCCGATGCGTAGCAGGTAGGCGGCCTCGTTTTCGGCCTCTTCGGGGCGGTACAACATCTGCATGATTTCCTGACGATAGAACACGCACATCACGAGGACAATGCCCGCCATCGCCACGATGACGTTGAACGAGGTCTTGACCAAATTGTTGAGTTCCAGCTTGTTTTTCAAAGTGGCGGCAAACATCGGCAACAGCATGATGGCGAAGAGGTTGGAGATGTTGTTGCCCGCGTCAAAAAGGCGATAGGCGCGGCTGTAAACGCCAGCCTGTACGCCATTGTCGTCAAGCAGACGCTCCAAAAGGAAAGGCTCGATGCGGCTATAGACGCTCATCAGTAGGACGAGTAGCGCAAAAGGAAGGCTTTGGCGCAGAATCTCCTTGAAAAATCGGAAGTTGATGCTGAAACTGAGTTGCTCGACATGGCGCAAAACGACAATCAGGGCAAAAACAATGGTGCAGACGTAAGCCAACGTCTGTGCTTGCAGGTACCAGAGGATGTCGAACTTTTCCTTTGGGAACCAGCCGCTCCACAGCACGAGGCTCATCAGCAGGATGGCTAGCACGCGGTCGAAGACGGAGAGGATGCTGTCTTGCTTGAAGAGTAGCAGTCCTTGGACGTTCGATCTGAGATAGAGGATGAACGAAAGCAGGATTTGGTTCAGGCCACACCAGAACAACAGCTTGAGTTTCAGGCCTTCGTTGTAGCCCACGAAATAGCCGACCACGAAGATGACGACGGCATAAAGCAACCCGAGCAGCAACTTGATTTCGGTTAGTCCGCCGAAGTGTTTCGATAGGTTTTTGGGGTCTTGAGCGACGCTGCGGCTGTTGAAGTTGGTGATGCCCAAGTCGAGCAGGATATAAAACAGGTAGGAGAAGTTGAAAATGGCCAGGTAGGTGCCGTAGGTGGCGTCGCCGAGCAGGTTTTGCACCTCGCGGTCGACGCCGAGAATCCAGAACGGCTTCACCAACAAGTTGAGGAAGAGTAGGAAAATGATATTTTTGATGAAGCGGTTTTGCATTTCCTTCTGGCGAAATCCACAAAATGGAACGGCAAAAGTAGGAAAAAATTGTTTTCGGACGGTTTTCCTCCTGCATTTCAGAAATTATGTGTATTTTTACCCCCGAATTTTGATACGGAGCGATGAACAAAGAACAGGAATTTACCGATACCTTGGTCGATGAACTCGTTGAAAATGAGAAGAGTCTGATGCTCATCAACGACGATGTCAACACTTTTGAATATGTCATCGACACCTTGATGAAAGTGTGCCACCATACCCACGAGCAGGCCGAAACTTGCGCCTGGATTACACACTATAAAGGCAAATGCGCCATCATGCACGGCAGTTTCGAGGAACTGAAACCTTACTACGACATCTTGCTCGCGCATCAGCTGACGGTCAAAATCGAAGATTAACGGAGTCGCGCAAACATGGAAGGCTATTCCTCAATAGAGATTTTATCGATACAGCAGGCCTATGAGTCGATGCTTGCCGACATCCATCCCTTCGTCAACGCGCCAGAGCATTTGGCGTTGATTGACAAGGCGTTTCGCTATTGCATGGAGAAATATGACGGCAAGTATCTGGTTTCGGGCAAGGCCTATATGCTGCACCTGATTGAAATGGGGCGCATCGCCGTGCTTGAGGTGGGCTTGGGCTACATTTCGGTGGTGGCGGCCTTCCTTCACGGCATTGATTATAAGGAGGATGTGAGTTTCAAGGAACTGGAGCAACAGTTTGGCAAGACGGTGACCATCGTTCTGGAAGGCTTCACGCGCATCTCGAAGATGGACACCGAAAAGGTGGCCTACAATTCCGACAATTTCCAAGTGCTGTTCCTCTCGCTGATCGACGACATGCGGACGGTGTTGCTGAAAATCGTGCATCGTGTCTATGACGTTAGAAACCAAGGTGATGTGGACGCTGAGCGTCTGTCGCGTTATTTCCATGAAATCAAGTATATCTACATCCCGATTCTGCATCGCCTTGGATTGTACAAACTGAAATCCGAGCTTGAGGAGAAACAGATGCTCTACGAGAATCCTGAGGTTTACCATGAGATTGAGGCCAAAATCGAAGCGACCAGTGAGGCCCGAAGGCAGACGGCTGAGATGTTCATCGATCGCATCTCGGAAGGCCTCAATGTCGAGGTGGAGCGAACCAAAAAGAACGGCAAGCCCAAGTTTGCCTATTCCATCAAGTGGAGGTTGAAGTCGATTCCGTCGATTTATGCGAAGATGAAGGCCCAAAATGTGCCTTTCGAGGAGGTTTATGACCTCATGGCGGCGCGTGTCATCATCCGATGCGCCTTGAAGGACGAGCAGGAATGCTGTTGGAGCGTGTATTCGGTCATCAGCAACCTCTATGACCCTATGCCCGAGCGACTTCGCGACTGGATTACCAAGCCGAAGGCCACGGGCTATGAGTCGCTGCACACGACGGTGAAATACGACGACAAGTTGTGGTTTGAGGTGCAAATCCGAACCACGCGCATGGACGACATTGCCGAAACGGGACAGGCGGCGCACTATTTATATAAAGGTGAGAAACAGACCTCGGAGGAGTGGCTGCTGAATGTGCGCGAGGTGCTGGAAAACCCGGGCTTGGTGTCGTTCGAGAACAGTTACAAGAAAATCTACAAATCCGATAAAATATTCATTTTCACGCCCGAAGGCGACTTGAAACAGTTGCCCATGGGTTCCACGGTGCTCGATTTTGCCTACGAGGTGCATACCCATGTTGGCGAAACCTGCAACGGAGCCCGCGTCAACGGGCGTATGGTGCCCATCCGTCACGAGCTGACCAATGGCGACAAGGTGGAAATCATCACCAGCAAGAAGCAGTCGCCGCGTGCCGACTGGCTCAACGTGGTGGTCACGGAAAAGGCCAAGAACAAGATACGGCGCTACCTCAAGGAACAAGAACTGAAGGAGTCGGAGATGGGCAAGGGAATGCTGCAAAGGCGCTTGAAGAACTGGAAGTTACCCTTCTCTGAAACGGTGGTCGACATGCTGGTGAAGGAGTTTAAACTGGAAAACTCGTTGCAACTCTATCATCAGATTTCGACGGAGAAAATCGACATTGCCGACGTCAAGCATTTCCTGACTTCGAAGTTCGGAGTGAATGCCGAAAAACAGGAAAGGTTGGTTCCAGAGCTGATTGAGGCATCAAAAAAAGATGTGGCCAACGATGTGGAAGATAGCCTTTCCATTGGAGAGGACATCGACAACGTGACCTACAAGCTGGCCAAATGCTGCAATCCCATTCCGGGCGACCATGTGTTTGGCTTCGTTACCAACGAAGGCACCATTAGCATCCATCGCACCAACTGCCCCAATGCCAAGAGTATGCAACAACGTTACGGCTACCGCATCATCAAAGTGAAATGGAACGGCGTGGAAAGCAATGTGTCCCAAGCCACCATCCGTATCTATGGCCGTGACGTGTTGGGCTTGTTGGGCAAAATCACGAAAATTATCTCCGATGACATGGAGGTCAACATGAAGAACATCCAGTTCAACTCCGACAAGGAAGGTTATTTTGAGGGACGTATTGTGCTGCAAATCGCCGACGTGATGGCGCTGGAACAACTGATGGCGAAAATCAAAGCCATCGAAGGTATTATGGAGGTTGTTAGAATTGATTGAAAATGAACTAAATAGATTGTACAATGAAACGAAACTTGGTTTTGACGACGTTGTCGTTGCTTTTCCCCTTGATTTATGCTTCGGCCCAAGATTCCCAATTCAAGGGAGTGTTCGGCGTTGACCGTGAGAAAAAAATCGTCGTGGCCACGGGGCGACTTCCAGAAGGACTTAAATCGGACCAAAATACCATGGAATTGGATGGTGAGACCTATTCCTACTATCGGAGCGAGATGCCGTTGATAACGATTACGACCGATGGTCCCATCGTCAATTCGCCAGCCGTGCATGGCATTATCACGGTGACCGATGCCGACGGTCATGCCATCACGATGCACGCTGGATTCAAGATCAGGGGAACCTCGTCGCAACAATACGACAAGAAGTCGTATCGTGTTGAACTCTGGTCAGATGCGACTTGCGACGAGATGGCCGACACCACTTTCCTCGGAATGCGCAGCGACGACGACTGGAACCTCGAAGCCATGTGGGCCCAGCCTTTGCGCCTTCGCGACAAAGTGGCCAACGAGCTATGGATGGAGATGTATCAGTTGCCATACACCGAAAGCGAGCCCGACGCCTTGCCAGGTATTAGGATGGAATATGCCGACTTGTTCATCAACAACTCTTACCAAGGCGTTTATGCTTTGACCGAACGCATGGACCGTGTGCAATTGGGTCTGCGCAAGTTCAATGGCGAGATTCGGGGCGTGCTCTACAAAGGCAACGGCCCTGGTGCCCCAACCTTTGAAAGCCTGCCTGCCTACGACAACAACCAAGACATTTGGGACAACTACGAGTGGGTCTATCCCAACGAGGAGGAGGCCAACATCAATTGGGACCATCTTTACAGTTTCACCAACTTCGTGATGAATGCCTCCGACAATGCCTTCTATGCCCAATACGCTTCCCAGTTTGATAAGGACAATGCCATTGATTACTACTTGTTTATCAACGCTTTGAAGGCGATGGACAACATGGGACGCAACCTCTTCTTGGCGCGTTACAAGAAATCAGGAACCTATTTCTATCTGCCGTGGGACCTCGACGCCATTTGGGGCTTGGATACCGATGGCAACCCGACCTACAACACCGCTGGCCTGATGACCAACGGCTTCTTCGACAGGCTGGTAAATGATTGCAGTACAAATGGTTTCGTGGCCTCGACCAAAACACGTTACAACGCCTTGCGCAGTACTATCCTGAACACGGATTATATCATGAAAATGGTTCAAAATCAGTATAATGACCTGGTTGAAATAGGTGCTTACGACCGTGAGCATGAAGCTTGGCCGACTTATTCTGTGAATGAAGGGCAGCTCTGCTATATGCGCAGTTGGTTGGACGACCGTTTCAATTATTTGGATGGCGAAATCAATGCGCCTTGTGGCACTTGGGGCATCGAGGACCATGAGCCTGTCGAAGGGCCGACCCAGTTCGTTGAAGTGTTCCCGAATCCTACCAAGGATTGTATCAATGTCCGCTTTGTGGAGGCAGGCGAGGCCGTCGTCAATTTGTATGACATGACGGGGCGTTTGGTTTATTCAAATAGCGGTGCGGCCCAAGCTATGGTCATCCCGACGCAAGGTTTTGTAAAGGGCGTTTACACTTTGGTAATCAACGCCTTGGAGCAACAGCAGGTGAGTAGGGTGGTGGTGGAGTAAGGCTATTTTTCCATCCTTCGCAGCACCAAAATGCTCACTTCATAAAGCAAATACAGCGGAATGGTGACCAAGACGAGCGTCATCAAGTCGGGCGGAGTGATGACGGCGGCCACGACCATAATGACGAGAAACGCATACTTGCGGTATTGTGCCAACATACTTGCAGTTACGACATTCAATTTGCCTAAGAAAAACGCAATGACGGGCAACTCGCTGAAGGTAAAATTGTAGCCAAGCCTGTGCAAAAACCTCTCGATGTAGCGATAGGTCACGAAGTCCCATTGGCTGGGTGCGAGAAGCAGTTCGAAGGTCTTGTCCTTGAAGCAGAATATGGCCACGGCCAGCACCATCACCACAGCGATGATGCGGAACAGCATTCGGCGGAGCACCTCAAGGTGCCCGCCGAAGGTCAGCAGGTTGGGGTCGGCGTTATTGTCCGGCTCCGTCTTCTTCTTTTGGCTCGGCTTGCGCTTCATCCGTCACCTCTTCCGGTTTCTCTTCTTCCAAAGGCTCGTTCATGCCTTGCTTGAAACTTTGCACACCTTTGCCCAAGCCTTTCATCAACTCGGGCACCTTTTTGCCGCCGAAGATGAGCAAGGTCACGCCCGCGATGAGCAGCAGTTCCGTCGTTCCGATGAATAGCAGTGTCATGATACGAGGTGGATTTCGTTGGTTTCGAAGTTGATTTCCCAGTTGCCGTTCTCAGCAGACTCCCATTGGTACTTCTGCGCCATGCGGTCCCACCAGCCTTGGAACTTGGTGCCGGTCTCGCCCATGTCCTTGACGAGTTTCTCGTAGAGTTCGGTGTTGTCGGCGTTGAGGATTTTCGCCAGTTCGTTCAGCCCGTTCCTTCTTTCGAAGAGCTGCTGGATTTCGTTCTTTTCTTCAGGGGTTACCTGACCTACTTTTTTCTTCATTGTTGTATGATGTTTATTCTGTTTATTGTCTGTTTGCTGCTGCCGTAGGTCGCTGACCCACGGTTACTGTAGTGCCGCCCCTTCGGGGCGAGGCTCTTGTCGTCGCTTTGCGTCATTGCGAACGAAGTGAAGCAATCCAGTATGCAAGCTGGTTTTCTGGATTGCTTCGTCGTACCTCCTCGCAATGATGCGAAGCGTGTCCTAAAACTCCTTCCTGACCTCAAATGGGTCCAAGTAGTTGATTTCCTTGATGTCGATTTGCGGCATGAATTCGCCAACCTTGCGGATGTCGCTCAGAAGGGCGCGGCTCGCGTTGCGCTCGATGTGCGCCATCACGCACTGCTGGCGCGAGGGCGTGTTGATGTCCCAAGTCAGGCGGCGGTTGAGCCATAGGCAACGACGGCATTGGAAGGTGTCGCAGTTGCGGCACAAAGGTGCGTGGTCGAGTTGGAGGAGTTGCGGATTTGGGATGTTCAATCCGTTGTCCAAGTCTCCTACGGAGCGGTCTGACGATGGCTGATGATGGTTGAGTTGGTTGAACACCTGCATCTGCTCGTCGTAGTAGAAGGCGGGGCAGAGGTAGAACTTCCCGTTTGGAGCAAGGGTGATGTTGCTCACGCCCGCCTCGCAGTTGTGCATCTTGTCGAGCATCATCCTGTCCGTCAGCAGGTTGAACTGCGGCGACAGGCCTTGCTTGTAAAGGTCGAGCAAGACGGCGTTCCATTCCTCAAGCACCTTCTTGTAAGTTTCAATCTGCTCGTCCGAGAATTGCTCCACATCGGTGATGCAGAGGTTAATTCGTGCGCCCGAAGCGAACAGTTTGGCGATGTTGTCCTTTTGCTTCAGCATTTCGCTGAAGGTTAGGCGAAGGACCAAATTCTTGGCTTCCACCTTTTCGGGGACAGCATTGACGACTTCCACATCAGCCTCGTTGCCATCCTCAATTCCCGTAACAGGCTTGCAGCCAACGGGATAGATCTTCACCTTATCGATGCTCTCAATGACCGAGGCGTATTCCTCAGGCAGGGCATAGTCGGGGAAGACATACTGAATCATTAGGTTCTGCTTCATCCCGAATAGGATGCCTTTCCGCAGGGTTTCAAGCGGCATTAAGTTGCGCTTTTTCAGCGGGTTGTCGGCGTGACAGTAGGCCACGCTCGTGTCGTCCAATAATATAACAAGGTATTGCAGCATGGCTCAGCAGGTTT
Source organism: Bacteroidales bacterium (assembly GCA_017460915.1). Classification (GTDB taxonomy): domain Bacteria; phylum Bacteroidota; class Bacteroidia; order Bacteroidales; family F082; genus Limimorpha. The sequence continues at coordinate 18,890 of JAFUAA010000043.1, forward strand.
CGGGTTTGACAATGCGTTTGTTGGCTTCGTACTGCTCGCGCAGGTCCTCGAGTTCGAGCTTGCGGTAGAGCTTGTTCCAATAGTAGTTGTTGGCTCTCACCCTTGCCTTGTGCATGAGGCAGATGGCCGTGGCGCGCTCGAACACGGTGTGCGTCTGCGCCGCGTCGAAGTTCTCGCCTTGGCACCAGGCGCAGCCGCTCGCCACCTCACATTCGATGCACTTCTGCGGGCTTTGCGTGGTGCGGTCGAGGGTGAGGAAGGGGCGGAGCTTGTTCTTGTCGATGCCGTCGTGGATGTTGCCGATGGTCCAAGTCTCCTTGTCGCGGAGTGAGTATTGCGCAAAGCGGGTGCAGGGGTATAGGTTGCCCGCCGCGTCCACGCTGAGCATCTGCCTGCGCCGCACCAGTTCTGGTTGTCGTGCTCGGGGTCCAGCGGCTTGCCGATGTGCTCCGAGAAAAACGAGCAGGCGTAGTCCTGGTAATAGCCGCCGTCGATGATGGCATCGGCCAACTGCATCAGCTGTTCTTCAAACTTGAGGTCGTCGCCTTCTTGCCACACGTCCTCGAACACCACATTGATGTTCACCTCGTGGATGCCCAGTGAATAAAGGTGCAGCACGCTCTCGGTGATATACGGAATGTCTGCCGACGAGATGGTGACCTTGGTGCCGTTATTTGGGAATTGTTTTAACCACAATGGAATGTTTTTTACTACATCATTGTAACTCCCTTTTTCAGTGTTTTTATACACTCTATTGAGGTCGTGTTTGTTCTTAGTCCCATCAATAGTTATGCCGATACTTAATCTTTTTAATGAAATCCTGCACGGCTTTTTCATGATAGTTGATGCCGTTGGTGGAGAAGGAGAAGCGGTAGCTATTGAACCAATGGTGGTTACGGCAGAAAAGCTCCGTCTTGATGTAATCGCAAATCTTGTTGATAAGCTCTATCTCAAGGAACGGCTCGCCACCAATGAAGTCCCACACCACCGACTCATAGGCGAAATCGGGGTCGGTCTCATGGTCGAGCACATAGTCGATGAAGGTCTTGGCCACCTCCCAAGGCATCCGTTCCTTCACGTTCTTGCCCACGAGGTAACAATATTTGCAGGCCAACTGGCAGTCCTTCGTGACGATGAAGGTGATGTTCTTCGCCATACAGGATTGCCAACTGTTGTTGGAATCTTTAATGAAACTCATTGATTATTAATGGCTCTGGTACGAATTACTTTTGCAACTACCATAACACGTTTGTCTGCACCCGCCACTGCAACTTGACCAACATTGTCTGGAACAATCCATGCAACCGTCGCTATTCGTGGTTACACTTTTGCAATTGATTGAGCAATCAGATTTGCAGCTTCGTTCACAACCGCTATTGCAACCACCATAGCAGGTGTATTTGCAGCCACTGCCACAATCACTACAACTGGTTGTATTGCTTACAATAGTATTAGCAATCACTGGATTGTTCATCAAAGCCACGACTCCGAGGATTGGCAGGGCTTTTTTTGCAGCTTCCTTGAAGAATTCTCTTCTTCCTTGAAAATTGTTGTCACTTTCCATGTTTATGAGTTTTTAGTTTTGTTAATAATCAAATTTTGTTGTCAAAGAATTACTTGTTGATATAGGGTGTGCCTTTATGACACCCCCTTTGATTTTGACCTTGTTTTAGTTCTTATTTACTATATTTCGTATAAGCATCTCTGCATGAGGCGCTGCATCCGCCCTTGCAGGAACCAGAACAGCCACCGCTGCATGCTCCTGAACAAGTACCTGAGCAAGTGTATGAACAACTGCCAGTACAACCATCACAGGCATTTTTTTCTACTGCCTTTGCAATGACTGGATTGCTCATCAAAGCCATGACACCAAGAAGCGGAAGGGTTTTCTTGGCCGCCTGTTTGAAGAATTCTCTTCTTCCTTGAAGATTTTTGTTTTCTCCGTTTTCCATTTTAGTTTGATTTTGTTTGCTTTCCTTGGCTCAAAGGGCAGCGTTATTCGATGGCAAACAGAGCGGAGCCTCCCAAACTTATCCTTATTTCTGAAGGTTGGGCTTGGACTCCCATGATATAACAAAATAATGGATACGGTAAGCTCCACTGTTTATGTTAGGTATATAAAGGATACACAAACATTAAACAGTGAAAGCCGCCTCATCTCATTATTCCTCATATACCAAAGTGAATTGTCCAGATTCACAGCGAGGAACAAAGCGAAGAATGCGCTTTCTCTGGCCGTGCCGTTTTCTCTCGGCTTGGCGGGGCAAAGATACAAAGAAATTGGGATTTGCAAGAGGAAAGATAGAAAAAATAATTCGTGTTAGAAAAATTGTTGGTACGAATCTTCAGATTCATATATGGCAAGGTTGTTCTTGTTGCCATAGAAACAATCGTCTTCCCAACGGATTACATTGTTTTGTATGTAATCGGCGATAAGGTTCATTTCGAGTTGGCTGCGGATGATGTGGTCGTGAAAACGAGGTTGCCATGCGAAAGAAAGGTCGTTTTCATTCGCAAATTTGGTGACGCCAATCTTGAAACCACGGACGACAGAGGCCAGGTTTTTCGATTGCGGGCCGAATTTTTGTTTGGCCTGTTGTAGAGACGCAAAATTTTGCGTCTCTACATTTGGTTGATATGTATGCGCTTCCTCTGATCTATGCCTGCAACCATTTGTATTTGGCCAGACTGTAAATCGGGAGCAAAGGAATCAAGATGGGTGTTTTCTTGACATAGGCCTGATATTCAGGATCATTGCCATAGACCTCGTTTTGACGCAATTCGAGACGGGGGGCGCCGCTGAACATCACATAAAGGATGCCAACATAGCCGATGGCCGCGATGACCCATTGCCATACCGTCAGGCTCGCCCCGATGCCGCTGAGAAGGATGCCGGTCCAAATGACGACTTCGCCTAAATAGTTGGGACAACGGACGATACGGAACAACCCCGTGTCGACAAAACGCTTGGGGTTCTTTTTCTTGGCCGCCGACTTTTGCATGTCGCTGAAGGCTTCCAAGAGAATGCCGCAAAGCGTGACGGCAGCGCCAATCCAAGCCCAAAGCTCTGTGACGGGTTTCCCCTCTGTGGCATTGGCCAAACGGAAGACCACAGGGCTCACTTGCGCCACATAAAGGATAGCACAAAACAGCCAAACCATGAGGATGGCGGTGATGGGTTTCTTCTTTTGCAACGACGGGTCGTAAAGGATTTTGCGGTAGGCGGCGGCTTTCCGTTCGCGAATCAGCAGGTAGGTGCCCAAACGACAACCAAAGATGACCAGCAAAATGCAGAGAATGGCCGACGCAGGGGTGAGGGCTCCGAAAAACAGGATGGCGATGGTGATGGCAAGGGCAGCGATGCCGTAGCCATAGCCGAGGCTGAAGAAATAAATGAAGTATTTCCAACCCACACTTGAGATGAGCAATGAAACGGCAAAAAGTATCAGCAGGTAAGTCATGGTTTTACATTTTTATGGTGAATAATGGCGCAAAAATAGTTTTTTTTCTTGCTGACGCAACAAAAACTCATGTGAAAACATCATAGTTTCCAAATCATCTCCACTTTCAAGTCTGTCTTGTGGTTGCCTTCAATTAGCGTCAATCCGCTGCCGATTTCGTCGCGGTCGCTGTAGATGGTGCGACCGATGCGGGCGTAAAGGGTCAGATTGCTGAAAGGCTTCCATTTTCCTAACAGATAGATTCTCATGCCTTTGCCATACAATGCAGGCACGCTGAACGAATACAGCACGTCGCTTTCGTAGGCGTAGATGCGGGCGTTGTAGTCCTTGGCATCGAAGAGGGCGTAGCGGAAGCTGAGGCTAAAAGGCTTGCTTTCAGGTTTGTAGGCGATGTCCTGACAGAGGAAGTAACCGTGTTCGTTCGTGCCGTCCTCGTTGTGATAGTGGGCGTATTCGGCTTTGTTGCTGCACTGGAAATCCCTGCCAATCTGATAGTTGATGTTGAATCTCACCGAGTTCTTCGTGTAGAGGATAGGGTAGTGGCTGAACACCATCGCATCAGTGGAATTCTTCATCTTGGTCTTGGAACGGATTTGCAGGTAGGCGTTGGCTCGACGGCTGAAACTGTGGCTGACGCGCAGGTAGTAGTCGTGGCCGTTGCTTGGTGCGTTGACTTGCGAGGTCAGCCAGGTGTATTGGAACTGATCGACGTAGGCGAGGAGGTTCCAATAGGGCGCGGGAGCGGCTTCCACGCCGAGATACACGCCGCGTTGACCTTGGTTGCGACTGCCTTCGCCAAAGGCATTGCCGAGAAGGTTCTGGTAGGCTTTGCCGTAATTGCGATACAGAAGCGTAAAGTTAAGATAACCAGCAGGTTTTACGGTCATTCCCACCAGGCCAGCGAACGAAGGACCCTGAGCCTGTCGAAGGGCCGTAGTGTCTGGATTGTGGCTCATCGCCGCTTCGCCAAAAATGGCAAATTTGCCTTTAACATACTTGAAATCAAGACCTTGGTCGGTGAGTTGCTGGCCTTGGAAATAGAATTGGTTGTAGTGGCTGGGCTTGAGTTGTAAAGGCACGCTGAGCCAAGTGTGGTGCAAGGTGTAGCCCACCTCGAAATGCGCGATGGCGTAGGCCAAATGCCCACCCACCACCTGTTGCCGGATGGCGTGACGGTCTTGGATTTCGCCGATAGTGCGGTGATAGCCAGTCTCTTGCAGACTGCTGACGAGTTCGGCTTCATCCAAACTTTCGGCCACGCTCACGTTGGCGTCAATCTTTCGGTTGGAGTAGAACACCGTGCCGCTGAAAGGTCCGCCGCCCAAGGTGACCGCCGCGCCGCGCATATAGGAATACTCGCTGGCCGAGCCTTTGGGTGTGATGCCGCGCCCTTGTTTCATCACGCTGCTGCCTGCGCCCGCCTTGCCGAAACTCATCCCCGACCATAGCGTCAGCCCTTGGCCGTAAGCCAGTTGATAGTCACCGACGGCGGCGGCTTTCACAATGCCCAAGTCTTTGGCGTAGAGGTGGAAACCAGCAAAATCGAAGCCGCGTTGGTAGTTGTCGCCCAACAAGGCGCGAATCGTGTCGCTGACTTTGTCGGTGAAAAACATTTCTCCAGCGTCTTTTTCCAAAACAAAGCCCGCGCGGACCTTGTTCCTATAATTATAGGTGTATTTGAGTTGGTATTTTTGCGGGCTGCCGAGATAGCGCGAGTTGGGCTTGACCAAAAGCGCGGAATCGTCGATGGGAGCGTAACCCTGCTGTTGCTCAAGGATTTGCTCGTAACGTCCCACAATTTGGTGCTTGCCATAACGCGCCAACTTGTTGAAAGTCAACTTGTCTTTGTCCTCGTCTTTCCCGATGCACACCACGGGATTGATGATGGCCAAGGTTTGTTCGTCGAAGCCTTCCACCATCTCCAGTTCTTCAAGGAACATGAAATCGCCATAATAGCGACGGTATTTCTGGATTTCCTCGTATTGGAACACGCTGAGCAAGCGGAGTTCCACGAGTTGCATCACCTCGTCGCTGTTGAGGTTGACGGGATTCTCGCTGAAAAAGATGTAATTGTCCAAAAGGTCCTCAAAATCAGCATCATCGTCACTGTCTTCGGCCAATCGCTCGATTTGTTCGATGAGCAACTGATCCAAAGCCTCGGTGCTGAGCGTGTCGATGGCGATTTGCGCCTTCGCAAACGAGAAACAGAAGAGGGATAATATGATGATTACCAGTCGTCTCATATCACTTTCCGAGGTTGAAAATCATACCGACTTGAACGGACGCGCCCAATTCGTTGTGCAGTTGCGCCGCCACGTTGATTTGTGCGAAGCGGATGGCATAGCCGACACCGAAGCTGAGGATGCCCGGATTGGTTTGCACGCCGGCGCGGATATAGAAACTCTTGAAAGCCTCGTATTCCACCCCGCCGCGTAGGCTAACGCCTTCACGTTCCGTGTCTTTCTCGATTTCGCATTGCCCGACGAAGTCCTTGGTGAACTTGTAGGCCAGGCCGAAGCGCAACACGATGGGAATCTTCTCGTGGTTGAGCGTTTGCTCGAAACTGAAGTTGACGGGGTTGAAGATATAGGTTCCAATGGCCAGTTTGTCAGTGACTTGCGATTGTAGGCCCAACTCAAAGGTGACCGCGCTGAAACTGCCGTAGTCGTTGCCGATTTTCAGCAGCAGATAATCCAGTTGCAGCCCGATTTGCAGGTAGCGACCGAAATCCTTGGCGTATGCCAGCCCAATTTTGTTTTCGTTGTATTTCGATGAGCCGAACTGATTGAAGCTCAGTCCCAAAGTACCAAGCTTGGTGGGCAGGGCGAAGGCCCCGCATTTGTAGGCGGTTTCGGGTAACAGCCAGCGGTTCTCGTAATACAGCCCAAGACTCATTTTTTCGAGGTTCGCCATGCCTGCGGGGTTGTTTTGCAAAGCCCAAAGTCCCTGCGAGGCCACAGACGAGCCGCCCATGGCTGCGGCGCGACCTCCCATAGGATGGATGAAGTCATAGGCGAAAATCGTTGAGGTTGAAATGATTAGCGTTATGAGAAGTAGCAGTTTCTTCATACATAAATGATTTTATGGCGCAAATGTAAGGCTGATTTTCATAAAAACAAAGCAAAATTCGGCTTTTTTACTATTTTTGCATCCCAAACGGACTAAAATGCTGTATGTACTTGTAATTGTTGCTGTCGTTTTAGCACTCATCGGGATTGTCGGTGCCGTTGTGCCAGGCATTGCCGGAACGCCATTCAGTTTCTTGGCGTTGTTGGCTTTGTCGTTTGTCGATGGCATCGACTATTCCACACGTTTTTTGGTGATTATGGGTGTCGTTGGAGCCATTGTCTTCGCGTTGGATTATGTCGTCCCGGTGTGGGGCACGAAGAAGTTCGGCGGCAGCAAATCGGGTGTCCGTGGCAGCACGATAGGCCTGTTCGTGGGGCTGCTCATCACCTTGTTTTTCCCGATTGGCTTCATCGCCGTTTTGTTGGGGCCTTTCATCGGGGCCTATCTCGGCGAGAAATCAGCTGGCACCGCTGACCATTTGGCGTGGCGTTCGGCCTTCGGCTCGTTTGTCGGTTTTTTGTTTGGCACTGGCATTAAGATTATCTATGCTTGTGTTTGTATCTACTTCATCGTCAAGGATTTAATTTCAATCATATGAATACCAAAGAAGATAAAACCATGGATGCTGTCGCTGAAATGGCTGGCACGAATGCGCAAAAGGATTTTGAGCGCATGTTGGAGCAAATGAGCACCGACGAACTCGCGACCGTTATCCCCAACCTGGGGAAGCCGTTCTCTACGTGTCCTAAGTGTTTGTATAACAGCAAAATCCTATATCAAGGTTATGATTTTCATAATGAGAAGACCTTCGAGGATTGCTATGATACCAAGGTGTATCGTCACTACATCGCTCAGGGCAAATATGACCACACGCTTAACGAGACGTTGGCGCGTGCCCTGCATGACCATTTCATCACGCATGCCTTGTATAAGATGCTCGAGAATTACGACGAGAAGGACATCGTCGGCGTTATGGGCGGTCATGCCAAGCGGCGCGACGACCCAGGCTATCGCCAGATCGTATTCCTGAGCAAGAAACTCACCGAGATGGGCCGCTTGATGGTCACCGGCGGCGGTCCGGGTGCGATGGAAGCCACGCACCTCGGCGCTTGGATGGCGGGTAGGAGCGAGGCCGAGACCAACGAGGCCGTGGATATGCTCATGTCGTCGCCTACGTTCAAGGATGAGGGGTGGTTGTGCCGTTCGTTCGAGGTGATGGAGCGTTTCCCGTTGCAAACCGATTACCGTAGCCTCGCCATCCCGACATGGTATTACGGCCATGAGCCCACGGCGCCTTTTGCCACCGACATCGCCAAGTATTTCGACAACAGCGTGCGCGAGGATGGCATCGTTACCATCGCCAAGGGCGGCATCATCTACACGCCAGGCAGCGCCGGCACGATGCAGGAGATTTTCCAAGACGCGGGCCAGAACCACTACGAGAGCGTAGGCTTCGCCAGCCCGATGATCTTCATGGGCAAGGACTATTACACCAACTACATGCCTGCCTACACGCTGCTGAAAGACCTCAGCGACCGCGGTGTGTTCAAGAACATGCTCCTCACCATCAGCGACGACAACGACGAGATTATCGACGCGATTGTGCGGTTTAGGGAAGGGAAGTGAGAAAGGTTGCTTTAGCTATGCATCACCTTCAGCAAGTCGTTCACCGTCTTCACGGGGTTGAAGGTCTCAATCGGTACTTCGACGAACACCGTGATCCAGTCGGCCATGGCGCCGTTCCAGAGGCCAGGCAGTTCGAGGGCTTTCAGCTCGCGGCCGTCTTTTGACTTGTTGGAGACGAAACCCGTGTTCGTGTCCACATAGTCGGTCAGGTTGAAGCCCTCGTCTTTGTAGTTCCAGCAACCGCAGACAAGGTCGACGGGATTGAAGTGGGTCGAGGCTTGGAAAAGGGCTTCCTGTTTTGGGTCGTTGTGGTCGATTTGCGAGGACTCGATGATTTGTAGTGAAACCTCGTCGTCGTCGTTCTTCACCCAGAAAGGACCTCCGCCGGGTTCGCCTTCGTTTTTCACCATGCCGCACACGCGCATCGGGCGGTTGAGCTTGTTGTACAGATAGTCGATTTTCTCGATGGCGGTGTAGCCTTTCACGAAGTCGGGAATCTCAATCATCAACTCATTTTTGGCGAAATCGGCGATTTCATTCAATTCCTCGTCGCTGACCATGCCATCGTCCAACATTTCCAAGTAGTCGAAGGCGCGTTGTTGCAAGTGGAGTAGGAGCCCAGCCAACACCTTTTTATATATAATGGTGGTATCGGCCTTAGCCTCAGGCACGATGTTATCGATGTTCTTGATGAAGACGATTTCCTCGCCGAGGTCGTTCAAGTTCTCGATGAGCGCGCCGTGACCGCCAGGACGGAACAGCAGCCTGCCGTCTTTCTCGCGGAAGAGTTCGCCGTTGATGTCGATGGCCACCGTATCAGTGGAAGGCTTTTGGCACGAGAAAGTGATGTCGTAACGCACACCGTATTTCTTTTCATAGCTGTCTTTCAGCTTGTTGACGGTCTCCACAAAGAATTGCTCATGTTCGGGCGAGACGGTGAAATGCAGTTTGGCGCAGCCTTCGACATCGGTGGCATAACGGGCGGCCTCCACCAAATGTTCTTCCAACGCCAGACGGTTGAATCCCTCATAATGGTGAAATTTGAGCAAGGCTTTGGGCAACTTGCCGTAGGCCAATCCCTCGTCCAGAAGCAAAGCTTTCACTATGTCGACTTTGCGGCCTTCTTGCAGCAAAGAGTCTATGTTGTTGTCATAGAGGCGTTTTACGGCTGTGCCAAGGTCGTCGAAAAAGGCGAAATTGTGGATGTGGGCGAAAAAAATGTCGGTGAAGTTGGTCTCTGCGCCGTTTTCAATGAAAGCGAACAAATCCTTGAACATGCGCGAAGCCGCGCCCGAAGCGGGGACGAATTTGGTGAACTGGTAGAACTCCTTGTCGGCCTCAAAAACGGCTGTCATCATGTTTTTCACTTCCTCGTCGATGCGCATGATGCCGTCGCCAAGGGTGGCTGGACGCATCAGTTGAACATATTTTGTGCCGCGTTTCAGCTGGGCAACTTGCTGTATTACTTGATTTTCGGAGATGTTGCGTTCCGAAAGTTGAAGGGTGTCTTTGTCAGTAAGCATAATGAAGGTTTTTAAACGCTTCAAAAATAAGAAATTAAGCAATGCGGTGAAAAAAAACGACAAAATTTTTCCGAAAAAGCATTGCGGTAATGAAAAAAGCTGTATCTTTGCAGCCGATTTCAAGCCCAGGTGGTGAAATTGGTAGACACGCCACTTTGAGGGGGTGGTGCCGATTACGGCATGCAAGTTCGACTCTTGTCCTGGGCACAAATTCCAAGCCCCGATGGCGGAATTGGTAGACGCGTACGTTTCAGGTGCGTATATCGAGAGGTGTGCAGGTTCGACTCCTGTTCGGGGCACAAAAAACAAAGCCGACTTTTAGTCGGCTTTTTTCGTTTATTCTTCCCATTGTAGCATCGGGAATGGTTTCTTGAACACCGATGGAAATGGCGTATCAAACTCCAAGTCCTTGTGTTTCAGTGGGTGATGGAAACAGAGCTTGTAGGCATGAAGGCAAAGGCGTCCCAACGAATTGTCGTAGGCTCCTGAAGCTGAGAGGCCGTATTTCGAATCGCCCACCACGGGATGCCCGATGTCGGCCATGTGGACACGAATTTGGTTCTTGCGGCCGGTCTCAAGGCTCAGCTCCACTAATGAATAGCGTGAGGTGGAATGCAAGGTGCGGTAGTAGGTCTGGGCAAACTTCCCGCCATTGTCGACAGGACTTGAATAGGTGATGAACGCCTTGTTGTCTTTCAGCCACGACTCCACAACGCCATCTTTTTTCTCCATGTTGCCGCTTACAACGGCTACATAACGGCGGTCGTAGACGGTGTTTTTCCAGTCTTCCTCAAACATCAGGGCGACTTCTTTGCTCTTGGCGAAGAGCATCAGGCCGCTGGTGTCGCGGTCGAGGCGATGGATGGTGTGGGCGCGACAACGTTGTTGCGTGTATATAAAATATTGGTTCAAAATGCTTTGGGCCGTGTCTTTTTCCTTTGTGGGACTGTTAGTAAGCAGGCCTTCTTTCTTGTCGATGACGAGCAGGTACTTGTCCTCATAAACGATATTCAGCCAAGGGCTGCGAAAGCGTTCTTTGGCCGTGGGCTTCCCGATTTCCACCACCATGCCAGCCTCAAGCGGAAAGTCGAATTGCGTGGTACGTTTGCCATCGACAGCGATGGTGTTGTTAGCCAGCATCCTTTTGGCCTTGTTGCGGCTGATGCCATCCAGTTTCTGCATGAGGAAATCCATCAGTTGTGTCGATTCTACAACGTTGAATTTCAGAGGGTTCTTTTGTGAATGGGGCGTTCTTTTTACGTTTTTTTTCATAAGAAAGTTTTTTGAGGGTTAGAACGGAACGGGTTCATCTGAGGTAATGGAAGGGTAGGAGCTCATGCCTTCGTCGTCGTTCAGTTTCGAGCTGTAGACGCGCTGCGGATTGTCGAAACTGTTGTTGGGACCGATGTTGGTGAACTCGTTGTTGTCAAAGCCTTGCTCAAACTCCTCAAAACGAGCGTATTGTCCAACAAATTTCAACTCCACTTCGCCCAGTTTACCGTTACGGTGCTTGGCGATGTCAATAATGGTATAGCCCTTGGGCTTGTCTTGCTCTTCTGCGCTATCTTTGTAATACTCGGGACGATAGATGAACATTACCATGTCGGCGTCCTGCTCAATGGCACCTGATTCGCGCAAGTCGGAAAGAATGGGTTTCTTGGATCCGGGACGTTGTTCCACGCTACGGCTCAGTTGCGACAGTGCCAAAACGGGGATTTCCAATTCCTTGGCCAAACTCTTGAGCGAGCGAGAAATGGTGCTGATTTCCTGCTCGCGGTTGAGGCCTTTGTCGCCTTTTGCCGTCATAAGTTGCAGGTAATCAATGAAAATCATCTGAATGTCGTGTTGTTGTTTCAGTCGGCGGCATTTGGCGCGTAGCTCGAAGATGGAGAGCTGCGGAGTGTCGTCGATGAAAATAGGGGCGTCAGTCAATGGGGTGACCTTGGTGTTGAGTTGCTGCCATTCGTATTCGGCCAAGTCGCCGGAACGGAGTTTATCGGCAGTGAGCGATGTTTCAGTGGAAATCAGACGCGTAACTAATTGAACTGACGACATTTCCAGCGAGAAGAAAGCAATGGGTCTGTTGAACTGGACGGCGGCGTTGCGAGCCAGATTCAGCGCAAAAGCGGTTTTACCCATGCTGGGACGGGCGGCCAAAATGATGAGATCCGACTTCTGCCATCCCTGCGTGATGTTGTCGAGGGCGGTATAGCCAGAGGGGACGCCACGCAGCTTGTTGTCGGCGTTTTTGGCGGTTTGGATTTCCTTGATGGCCTTGCTGACCAAGTCTTGCATCGAGTCGTAGCTGCGGCGCAGGTTATTCTCGCTGATTTGGAAGAGGTTGTTCTCTGCCTTGTCGAGCAGGTCAAAGACATCGGAGGTGTCCTCAAAAGCCTCGTGAATCATGTCTGACGAAATCAGAATCAGCTGACGCTGAATGTGTTTCTGCATGATGATGCGCGCGTGATATTCGATGTTGGCCGCCGAAACGACGCGGTTGGTGAGTTTGGAGATATAATAGGCTCCGCCCACCATCTCCAATTCTCCACGCATCTTCAATTCGTTGGTAACAGTCAGGATATCAATGGGCTCCGATTTTCCGAAGAGGTCTTTGATAGCGGCGAATATCTTTTGGTGCTTGTCCAAATAAAAGGCCTCGGGCGTGAGGATGTCGATGACTTCGTTGACAGCTTCCTTCTCCAGCATCAAGGCACCGAGCACGACTTCTTCGAGGTCGGTGGCTTGGGGCGGGATACGGCCTTGATTGGCAAAGATTTGCTCTGGCGTAGCCAAATTGCGCTTGGCTTGGTCGCCAAAAGGACGGCGTATGGTGGTTTCGTTGGGCATGTTTTCTCGTTTTGGAATGGCAAAATTACGGATAATTTCGCGACCCTTTGGGACGGATTCGATGAAGTTATCAACTACTTGAATAGATGTTGATAAGTTTTTGCAACCATTTCGTTTTCAGCGATTAAGTCCTCTCGTGCCTGTTGATAACCCAAGAGGTCGTTACTGGTAGCCTCGAGGATGATTCGGCTGTGTTCGAACAGTTTGCATTCCTCAAAAAGGGCTTCAGAAAGGTTTTGCAAGGAGAGTCCTCGCTTGATTTTTGGGTGGTAGAATGAAGTCTGCTGAAGCACGTCGAAAAGGTTGAGGACCTTGTGTCCGATGGTCTGGTTCTGGATGATTTCGTGACGCAGCAACGCGGTGCTGAGGTTTTGCGGTGTGAAGCATACAATCAGCTCATAATGAGAGAGTTTCTCAATCAAAAGCGTTATGGCTTCTTTCCATCGACTGTGGTCGTCGAAGCAGTCCCATACGAAGTTGCCTTCGGGTTCGTGTTCTCCTTGCAAGGCAAAAGCCAAAATCATTTCCTCGTAAGGCTTCGTTCCATCGATTTCGGGCACGGCGGGACGATGGAGCAATAGGTTCAGATAAGCCACCGATTTGGGCTTGGGCTGGGGTGACAAAGCGTAAAGCGTCTTGTAATCAATGTAATACGAGTTAGTCTCTAGGGCTTCTATTTGGTGCGCTTCCAACGATTCGAGAGCCACTTTTTGCAGCATCTTGGCGTTGGTGTTCACGCCGTTGAAGTAGTTCTGGAACAGTGTTTCGTCATCGATGGCGTTGGTGAACAGGAAACTGTCTTTGGGGATGTGTTTCCAGCAATGCCCTTGAAAATCACAAGGGTAGGGGTTGTGGCATTGCGTCCCGATGTCGACCAAAGGCGAATGCGGCAGGGCGACCACGGCCTTCAATCGCTCCACGTTTTGTGCGACAAAAGCCTCACGTTCAACGACATATTCCATCGCCGACTCCAATTTGAAAAGTTGTTGCACGTCGATGGGGCCGTTTTTCACGTAATCGGCGTTGAGGTACATCAGTCGGAAGTCGCTGAGGGGCACTTGGCAGCCGTGCAGCACATAATATTGGAGGGCGGCATCGTTATAATAGGTGTCGCTGAGGCGTAACGAACTCTTCACTTCCACGGCCAGCCATTTATCGCCGTCGCGAACGAGCATATCCAACATGATGAGCGTGTCATTATATTGAAACACAGCTTCATACATCACGTTAACTTCGGGGTTGTTGAGGTTGTCCATCGTTTCCTTCACCTTCTTGGGGAACTGCGAAGGAGCGTTGGGCGACATGTCGATGCCGCCAGGGAAATAGTCGTGGGCCAACACACCCACATCGGTGCCACGCTGGAATTTGGCGCGTTGTTCGATGCTGAGTTTGTCGCGCAGATAGGGATGCTTTTTTTGCATGTACAAGGCTTTCTCGCATTGCAAGCCCTTGATATAGGTCGATTTGGAGAGGATGTGCATGTCAGTTGGTGTAGTCCACTTGGTCTTCGCTGATGAGCGGCATGTAGTTGTAGCGGCGCATTAGTTGCGCGATGGCCAGCACGTCTTTTTGGCAGTAGATCTTGATGCGTTCGAGGTCGTTCTCTTGCCAGTACACGCGACCCACCTCGCTGCCGTTGATGTCGTCTTTCGGCGTCGGTATGTCGAGGATGGCGCATAGCAAATCCAAAGAGGTGTAGCTCTTATAGTCGCCGAATTTCCAGAACTCCATCGTGTCGATGAAGTTGGTCTCCCAAGGTTTCTTTCCCGCAACTTGCAGAATGTGTGGGATTTTGATGCCGTTGATAAGCATCCGTCGGGCGATGTAGGGGAAGTCGAACTCCTTGCCGTTGTGGGCGCAAAGTTGGGCTTCGGGATAGTCGTAATAGCGGTTGAGCATATTGGCGAAATCGGTGAGCAAGGCTTTCTCGTCGTGACTGTAGAATGATTTCAGGCGGAAGCGCTTGTCGTTGAAGAAGCCCATTGAGATGCAGATGATCTTGCCAAATTCGGCATAGATGGCAGCGCGGTCGTATATGTCGGCAGGCGTGAGTTCGGCATTGTCGCGGTTGAGTTGTTCGGCCTTTTTGGCCCATAGTTTTTGCATCCTTTCACTCAGATGGTCGAAGGACTTTTCCTGCGATACGGTCTCGATGTCGAGGAACAGGATTTTGGAGAAGTCGGGATATGTCATATTTTTTTATTGTTTATTTGTTGTAGGGGCGCATTGAATGCGTCCGCAATTATCGTATTTCCTGAAAATCATCATATTTCCCTTTCGGTTCCACCGCCTCAATCTTCATGTCCGTAATGTACGAATATGGTGTGCCCTCGCCGCAAAGCAGGGTGAAGCGTTCCAGATTTTTTTCCTCGCCTTCTGCCATGATGTGGACGCAGTCGTCGGCATAGTCGTTTTCCACGAAGCCGTTCACCTCGCATTGCAGTCCGTAGCGATGCACGTAACGCCGGAACCCGACATTGAACACGCGACCGTAGATCCTTATGTCATACGCTTTTGTCATAATGCAAACTTGATTTCGGGCACGGTCTTCAGGCCATCGTAAACGGCGTTCATCTGTTCCTGGTTCTCGAGGTCGATGTTGTAGGTGTAGGTGATGTAAGTTCCTTTGGCGCTGGCTCTTGCGCTGACATAGCTGTGTATCGTCTGGCAATCGGCAAACACGCGGCTGATGTTGGCCTTGCTGTCCTCGATGGGGACGGAGGCGGCCACGATGACCTTGATGTCGAAGTTCTGCGGGAAGATGAGTTTTTCTTGGTCAGACATTTTTCGTGAAATTTATGCGATGCAAAGATAGTGATTTTGGGATAGAAAAACGATTTTTGTGGAATGAAACGTCAAATGTTGTCTCTGGCAACAATATTTCTCGTAATTTTGCGCTATGTAAACAAATTGTAGCATATGCTGAACTTGTGGCTATCAATCAAAGTGTTCATCAAGGGCATGATTATGGGGGCGGTCAACGTGTTTCCCATTTCAAGCGGTACCATTTCGCTCGTTTTGGGCGTTTTTGAACGCTTTGTCAATTCGATTAAATCATTGAACCACAAGAATTTCAAGTTGCTTCGAAAAGGTGAGGTGACAGAATTTGCACAACGCACCGATATCAAGTTTTTGGGCATCATTATGTTGGGATTGGTCGTGGGAATGGTGCTTGCCGCCATTTTCCTGAAACAGACGCTGCAATCGTATGAAGTGTACACGTGGTCGTTTTTCATCGGCTTGATTTTGGCTTCGGTGGTATATGTGATGAAGCGAGTCGAGAAAAAAAATCTCAAGAACGGCCTGTTGGTTTTGGCAGGGTTCATCATCTCGTTTGTGCTGTCCATCAAGTCGAATCCATATTCCAACGACAATTTCTTCTACCTGTTTCTTTGTGGCGTCATTGGAGCAACGGGGATGGTGGTGCCTGGCGTCTCAGGCTCACATCTCATGCTGCTAATGGGCAACTACGAGCTGATTGTCACCGAGGCAATCCCCGCGTTGACCAAGGCTTCAACGTTCCTTCACGGCGCAAAGATATTGCTGCCATTCGTTTTAGGCGCCATAGTGAGTATCGTCTCATTTTCCTATCTGCTCTCGTGGCTTATGCGTGATTACCGCGATGCGACGCTATCCGTCCTTGCGGGATTCATGTTGGGCAGCTTGCCTGTTGTTTATCCTTGGAAGGAGCCCACGCCCGACATGCTGGATTATGTTTTCCATCTCCCTTCGTGGAATGCCGAGTTTCTGATTGCCGTCGTGATGGCGGTTTTAGGTGCGGTGGCGGTTTATGTTTTGGAAGTGCTGGCACGCCATAGCGAGAGGAAAATAGCTGAAAGACAATTAAAAACAAAATGATATGGCAAGAAAACTGAACAGAATCGAATTCACCCTTCGCGAAAGCGAAGACTTCATCCCGCTTATCTCATTGCTCAAGGCCTGCGATGTGGTGTATTCTGGCAGTGAGGCACAAGAGGTCGTCACGGCAGGCATGGTGCTCCGCAACGGCGAAGTGGAGACGCGCAAGCGCGCCAAGATTACTGCTGGCGAGGTGATTGTGTTTGAGAATTATGAGATTTTGGTTGAGGGGTGGGATTAATTAAAATACTACCAATACAATAAACTTTTCGAATAGTTTGTCGAAAAACACTTGCGGGTAATAAAATTATTACCTATTTTTGCGGTCAAATCGAACACCAATGCCAACGATATTTACGCTTTTCGGATACAGGTTTCTGTTCTATTCCAATGACCATGCGCCCATTCATGTGCATGTGGTAAAAGGGAATGCAAAAGCCAAGTTCAACTTGTTTCCTGTGGAACTTGTAGATAATCATGGATTTAAATCAACGGAATTGAAAATGATAGAATCCATTATCGAAGAGAATGTGGAAACTATCGCCCTGCATTGGAACATGTTTTTCAACTATAGCAAATAAGGAGGGAAAACGATGAAAATAGAGAAGATTTGGCTGACGCAGAATGCCGTTTGGATTCGGACGGAAGATGGCAAAGAGGCTTGCGAGTTGTTTGTGGATTATCCGAGGTTGAGAGATGCAACAGTGGACCAATTGGTCAATTACGACTATGACGATTTTGGCATCCATTGGGAGGATTTGGATGAGGATTTGAGTTTTGAAGGCTTTTTCGACAAACAAGAACCGACTTCGCTATACAAACTTTTCATGTCCCATCCCGAATTGAATGTCTCTGCTTTGGCGAGGAGAATGGGTATCTCTCAAAGCCTGATGGCGCAATACATCAGCGGCAAGAAGAAAGCCAGCAAAGCCCGCACCGAATTGATTTTCGATACGATTCACGAAGTAGGGCGGGAGTTGACGACGGTGTGAAAATAGAAAAATCGCCCGTCAGGCTATTTTATGGCGGGCGATTACTTGTTTTGGTCAAATTTGATCAATTACATGCTCCTTTATAAGTAGTACTTGCATCATAAACCAGTTACATAGTAAAATCTTCCGCCATCCATTTGACGTCCCAATCTTCTTTCTCCACTTCTTGAGCATGCCGTACTGCATTCGGATTTTGCTTCATCTTTTGCTGCTTCAGGCGTGTCTTTACAAACTGGGAAGATTTCGCTTTTAAATGAGTCTTTTGTTTTGACTTGGTGACACAAATCTTCATCCTCATAATAATGAGTGGTTACTTTGACACTAACAGTAACTTCATAGAGGTTTTGAGCTTTTGTTGTTGAAATTCAGATTCCTGCAAATAACAGGATTGCTAAAAACACTTTCTTCATTTTTCTTTGTTTTAAGTTAGACTTTAGACTGGATGATTTTACGCCGCAAAATTACGCACATCCCTCAAATCAATTATTATCAAAACCGTCGAAGCTTTCCACATTTCCGTGGAAACTTTTCACGGCTGGATAGCGGATACTGCATTCAACATTTCGGCTAATTGAAGGACAGTTTCAGGAGATTAGTTGTCAAGATGAATCGTGAGCGATGAAGTTTGCGGAATCAATCCGTAGTGCCGTTTCACATCGGTCAGGAAATTGTGTTTCAACACCAAGGATATTTTGGCCAGCTGTATGGAATCAATACTGGGACGCTCGAAGATGCTGTAAACCGTGGTGCGTTCCAGATGGATTTGCCGCGCAAACTCCGAAATGCTCATCCCGCTCTCGTCGAAGACGGCTTTGATCATTTGTCCGATATGGAGTTGGTTTTGCGTGGCCATGGTGCAGTGTCGTTTTGGGTGATGACACGAAAAAAGCGTGGAATTTATTTCGACTTATAGGTCATTTTGCAGGCTGAGACAGCATCGAAAAGGCGATAGACACTGGCGATTCCAACGATTGAAACGTTTCAGTAGCAAAATCGAGCTTTGGGATTGCTCTAAGGGTCAAAATGCAGGCTGCGATATGGCCGA
>JAFUAA010000044.1 GCA_017460915.1 Bacteroidales bacterium
CCTCGCGAACCTATCCCTTGGAAGGTCGCTCCCCAGCAGAGCCTTCCTCCGTTTCTGCTCGCGCCGCAAAGATACGATTTTTTGCCCTCTTTGAACTAAGTCTTTTTTGATTGGTTTCTGACCTTCGTCACCAACCATTTTGGCAACATTACCCAAAAAAAAAGCCGCTCAAGCGAACGGCTTTTTCATTGAATGAAGATGATAGGTTACTTCTTCTCAACCTTCACTTTCACTTCTCTTTGAGTGACAACCATCTTAGGCTCGAAGGTGTAGACCTCGGCGCGACGGATTTGCGGCAGGATATCCTTTTCAAGTTGAGGATAGATGGCGCACATGTCCTTGATGGCTTGTTGCTTGTTGCTGGCGTTGTTGACCGTGTTCAGGATGGCATCCTTGTCTTTCAGGTTCGAGTTGGCAACCAGTTCCATGAACTTGTTCCAGTCAGGACCGTAGCCCTTGCCCGTGATTTGGACACCGTCGACCTTCTTGGCCAGATTCTTCATCTGCTTGTCGGCAGCGTTGCAACGGTTGTTGGACAACTCGTTGTTGTGGCCTTCCTCACCTTCAGGCGAAGCCCAAGCTCTGATTTCAAACTTCTTGACATCGGCGTTGAGGAGATCCTTGAAGGCAGCGTCGGCTTCCTTGTTGAGTTTTCTTCTGTCGTTGATGTTGTACTTGTCCTTGTTGAAGAAATAGACGCACTTCAGGATGGCTTCGTCCGTATAGGTGGTGTCGTTCACGTAGGTGGTGGTATATTCATCATCGTGTCTGACGCCGTCGGCCAGCTTTTCAGTGGCGCCACGGGTGAAGTAGGTGTTGTTCACGATTTCCTCTTGGGTGGGATAGATGGTGCCATCATAGACATAGAACATCGGGTCGCCCATGAGTTGGCAGTTGGCCATTTCCTCTTGGTAAGGCATGCAGTAGTGCTTGGTGAACTCGCCGCCTTCCTTGTAGTTGACGCGGAAGTCGCCTTCGCCCTTGACCTTTTCACCAACGAAAGTGATAGGTTCGATGTCGATTTGGCCGCCTTCGTAGGCAAGATAAGGCTTCAGGTTCATGACGGCTTGCTTCTCGAAGTATTCGCTAGGGATGGTGGTGATCACGTCGAAGCAAACGTTGCCGTTTTCGTCAGCAACCAACGGGTCGGGATTCACACGGTAGGTGATTTTCTTCGACTCGCGGGCCATCTTCTCGATGTCGCAAGGGTTGTTGAACTTGTAGCGCAGACCCAGGTTGAACTGGCTGTACATATCCTTGTCGTTGATGATGTGCTTCTCTTCGTCGGAAGCAATCTTCATCACTTGGTCGAGGTTGTCCTTACCCGTGAAGAGGTAGGTGTAGTCCAAGAAGAGGTCGAACTTGGGAGCCAAGTTGAAGGTGATTTCCATACCAGCGGGAACAGTGAAAGTGAGGTCGCGGCTGTCTTTGGCTTCGGCCAGAGCGGGGGTCTCAGCTTCGTCGCTGGTGTTCAGTTGGCTGACGGCACCAGCTTGATAGTACACGCCACCAATACCGATGTGAGGCACCAGGTTGATGACTCTTCTCGGGTTGTACTTGAACATGTTGAAGAGGTTGAAGGTCAGGTTCAGGTTGCCTTCAATGTAGTTGGACTTGTCTAAGCCTAAGTCGTAGAAAGTGCCATTGAGACCATTTTCGAAGACGAGAGCTTGTTCGTGTTTGTGACCCGAGAGGAGGCCGTAGCCACCTTTGAGGTTCAGGCCGATGACTTTACCGAATTGGTAACCAACACCGAAGTGGGCATTCCAATTCTTGAGGGCGATGTCCTTGTAGTGATTGAAATCACCAAAGACCCAGCCTTCATAGTTGGCCAAATCGCCGTGGTTGATCGAAAGACCGCCATCAGCTTGGATGTACCAATACCTTTCAACTGGCTTTGTTTGTTTCTTGCCTTCCTGAGCATACATGCTGAACGGAAGGATAGCCATGACGACGAGCATCAACAGCTTTGAAATTGTCAAATTTTTCTTCATAACGCAATTGTGTTAGGTTTGTAATGATTTTAATTTAGTGATTTTCTTATTTCTTTTTTCTCTATTGTATTCCAATTAGCCAACAAAAGTAGGAAATTATTCGATTGCCAAAGCAAAAAGAAGAAATTTTTTGTGTTTTTTTCGTGTTTTTTGCAAAAAAAGGCTGTAAATCAGCCAAATTTTTGACTTAAATTCAACTTTTTGAAGGCTTCCCACATCACAATGCCTGCGCAGACCGACACGTTCAGCGAATGCTTGGTGCCTTCTTGCGGCAACTCGATGGCGCCGTCGCAATAGGGAAGGGCCTCTTCGCAGACGCCTTCCACTTCGTTGCCCAAGATGTAAGCCGTGCGTGGCTCAAAACCGAAATCCTGCAAAGCGACGCTGCTTTCCACCTGCTCCACGGCGAAAATCCGATAGCCTTCATTAATTAATGCTTGACAGGCGGCTTCGGTGGTGCCGAAATAGCGCCATTTCACGGTTTCGTCGGCACCGAGGGCGGTCTTGTGGATTTCGCGATGGGGCGGACAGGCCGTGATGCCGCACAGATAAAGCGCTTCGATGCGGAAAGCGTCGGCGGTACGGAAGAACGCACCCACGTTGCTCAACGAACGGACGTTGTCGAGTATTAATATAATAGGTGTTTTCTCGGCCTGCTCGAAATTGGCCTTCGAAATGCGGTTCAGTTCCTCGTTTCTCAGTTTGCGCATACGTTTTTTATTTGGCCGCAAAGTAAGTGAAAAAAGGGATTGTCGCGGCACGGACACGGATTTTTTTGGCCAAACGCGCCGATTGTTTCAAACAAAACGCTAATTTTGTACCCTTATTTTGAGACTTATGGCAGGAAAAGCGATAGAAACCCCGTTGATGAAGCAGTATTATTCGTTCAAGGCGAAATACCCTGACGCGATGCTGCTGTTTCGGGTGGGCGATTTTTACGAGACTTACGGCGAGGATGCGGTGAAATCCTCTGAGATTCTGGGCATTGTGCTCACCAAGCGCTCCAGCGCTATGCCTGACTCGGTCGAGTTGGCGGGATTTCCGCACCATGCCTTGGATACCTATCTGCCGAAGTTGGTCCGCGCTGGACTGAAAGTGGCTGTATGTGAGCAACTTGAAGATCCAAAACTGACCAAAAAACTGGTGAAACGCGGCGTCATCGAGTTGGTGACACCTGGCGTGACCTATAACGACAGCGTGCTGGAGCAAAAGGAGAACAATTTCTTGGCTTCGGTGCACCTCGAGAAGGAGATTTCGGGCGTGGCTTTCTTGGATGTCTCGACGGGCGAGTTTTACCTCACGCAAGGCTCTAATGAATACATCGACAAACTGTTGCAGAGCTTCAATCCGTCTGAAGTTTTGGTGCAACGTAACAAGCGCAAGGACTTCATCGACTTGTTCAGCGCGAAGTATTACCTCACTGTTTTCGACGACTGGGTGTTCACCGACGACTACGCCAACGAGGTCCTGAACAAACATTTCCACACGGTTTCGCTGAAAGGCTTCGGCGTCGGCGATTTTCCGAAGGGCATCGTGGCGGCGGGCGCTGCCATCCATTATCTCATTGAGACGCAACACGATAAAATCAACCATATCACTTCCTTGTCGCGCATCGACCAAGGGCAATATGTGTGGCTCGACAAGTTCACCATACGCAACTTGGAGCTGCTGCATACGGCCAACGTGAACGCCAAGACCTTGATTGATGTCATTGACAAGACGGTCTCGCCGATGGGTGGTCGACTGATGCGCCGTTGGCTGAGCCTGCCGCTGAAGAACAAGGAGCAAATCGAGGCGCGCTATGAGGTGGTGCGCTATTTCTTCGAGAACCGCGACCAGATTTCCAAGTTCCAAGATGCCATTCGCGCAGTGGGCGATTTGGAACGATTAATATCTAAGGTGTCGCTGGCGCGTGTCAATCCGCGTGAACTGCTACAGGTGGGGCGCGCTTTGGATCAAATCGAAGTCTTGAAAAAGGCTTGCGAAGCCAGTCAACATCCTGCTTTGCAACGCTTTGCCGAGCAGTTCAACCCTTGCGTCTCCATCCGCGAGCGTATCAAGAAAGATCTGAACCCCGATGCACCCGCCTTGCTCTCGAAAGGCAACTACATCGCCGATGGCGTGGATGCCGAACTCGACGACCTGCGCAATCTGTCGCGCTCGGGCAAGGAATACCTGATGGGCATCCAACGTCGCGAGTTGGAACGCACAGGCATCAGTTCGTTGAAGGTGGGCTACAACAATGTGTTCGGCTATTACCTCGAAGTGACCAACTCGCACAAGGACAAGGTGCCACCCGAGTGGATCCGCAAGCAGACCTTGACCAACGCCGAGCGTTACATCACCGAAGAGCTGAAGGAATACGAGCAGAAAATCCTTGGCGCGGAGGAGAAAATCGCCATCATCGAGCAACGGGTTTACAACGAATTGGTCACTGCCGTGACCGAGTTCGTGGAGCCGATTCAGGTGAACGCTTCCTTGGTGGCCCGCATCGATTGCCTCGTGAGTTTTGCCGACATTTCGCTGAAGAACAACTATGTGCAGCCTGTCATCGACGACTCGTTTGTGCTCGACATCAAGGACGGTCGTCACCCCGTCATCGAGCAGATGATGCCCGTGGGCGAGAGTTACATCGCCAACGATGTCTATCTCGACACCGACAAGCAACAGATCATCATCATCACGGGCCCCAATATGTCGGGTAAGTCGGCCCTGCTGCGCCAAACCGCCTTGATTGTGCTGATGGCGCAAATGGGGTGCTTCGTGCCAGCGGCTTCGGCGCGTATCGGACTGGTGGACAAGATTTTCACCCGCGTAGGAGCCTCTGACAATATCTCGTCGGGCGAGTCCACTTTCATGGTGGAGATGAACGAGACGGCGAGCATATTAAATAATGTGTCGTCGCGGAGCCTCGTGTTGCTCGACGAAATCGGGCGCGGCACCAGCACCTACGACGGCATCAGCATCGCTTGGGCCATCACCGAGTTCCTCCACGACCACCCCGTGAGTCGCGCCAAGGTGATGTTTGCCACGCACTACCACGAGCTGAACGAGATGGAAGACTCGTTTGCCCGAATCAAGAACTACCACGTTTCGGTGAAAGAGGTCGGCAACAAGGTGGTCTTCCTGCGCAAGTTGAAGAAAGGCGGCAGTGCCCATAGCTTCGGTATCCATGTGGCGGAGATGGCCGGTATGCCGCGCAAGGTGGTGGACCGTGCCACGGCCCTGCTCTCGGTGCTCGAGAAATCGCACACGAGTGAGGATGTGGAGAAGGCCGCCGTCAAGAAGCAGGATGATGCCATGCAGTTGAGTTTCATCCAGTTGGACGACCCGCTACTGCTGCAAATCAAAGAAGACATCTTGAATACCAACATCGACACTTTGACGCCCGTTGAGGCCTTGATGAAGTTGAATGAAATCAAGAAATTATTGAATCATTAACAATTCATAATCAGTATATTATGGGTATTGCGAGAAAAATTTTCTCGAAAATGCTTGCGGTATTGAAAAAAGTTGTACTTTTGCACCGCAATTCGCAAGCGGAAATAGCTCAGTTGGTAGAGCACGACCTTGCCAAGGTCGGGGTCGCGAGTTCGAGTCTCGTTTTCCGCTCCAAGGCGGGATTCTTGGAACAGCGAGAGCAGAAGCAAAGTTCACTTTGATTATGCCGAGTCGTGAACAAGAATGCCGACTGCTAAAAGTAAGCGGAAATAGCTCAGTTGGTAGAGCACGACCTTGCCAAGGTCGGGGTCGCGAGTTCGAGTCTCGTTTTCCGCTCCAGAAGGTCCCGAGTCAAATCGGGATTTTTTGTAAGTGAACCAAAGAGCCTGAGTGGTGGAATTGGTAGACACGAGGGACTTAAAATCCCTTGCCCTTTAAAGGCGTGCCGGTTCGAGCCCGGCCTCGGGTACGGCGAAAAGCTTCATCAAATTTGATGAGGCTTTTTTGTTTGGTTGGCGAAAAAAACTCTACCTTTGCCCCAACAAATCCATTCGAAAATGAAATCCTCCAAAAAATCCATCCTATCCGAGGTGAAGCGTTACGTCATCATCACTTTTGCGTTGTTTATCATGTGTTTGGGATGGACGGCCTTCCTCATCCCTAACCACTTGATGGGCGGTGGTGTGAATGGCATTGCGGCCTTGATTTACTGGGGTACCGACGGTGCCATTTCCACAGGTATCAGCGTCTTCGTTATCAATGCGGTGCTGCTGCTCGTTGCCTTGAAAATCATTGGCTTCGGCTTCGGCATCAAGACCGCCTATTCCATCGTGATGGCTTCGGTGTTCATGTCGGTGCTACAGCATTTCATCACCGACCCAATCATGGCGGGAGAGATGCAGCCTTTCGTCAGCGACCATTTTCTGGCGGCCGTCCTCGGAGGCGGCTTGGCGGGAATGAGCATCGGTTTGGCTTTTACCCAAGGGGGCAGCACGGGTGGCACAGACATTGTGGCCATGATGGTGTGCAAATATGTCAACATCTCGCAGGGGCGTGTCCTGCTTATCAGCAATCTCCTCATCCTGGCTTGCGGCTTCATCGTGGGTAGCACGATTGAGGATTTCATTTACAGTTGCGTTGTCTTGGGCGTGAACAGCTATTGTGTCGATTTGGTGTTGACGGGCAACAAGCAAACCGTGCAGGCGTTCATCTTCACTGCCGAGCCCGACAAGGTGGCCGAACGCATCGCCAATGAGATGCAGCGTGGCGTCACCTTGATTAACGGCACGGGCTGGTACACCAAGCACGAAGGCCCCATCCTGATGGTGGTGGCGCACAAGCGCGAATCGCAGCAGATTCTGCGCATCGTGAAGGACGAAGACCCGAAGGCTTTCATGACGATGAATACCGTGATGGGAGCCTACGGCAAGGGGTTTGAACAGATTAGGAAATGACTATGGCCTATGACCTATGGCTCGCTTCACCAAAATGTTCTGATTTCACACTTTGGGTAAAGCAAGCCATTGGTTATAGGCCATAAGCCATAGTAAAAAAGGGAAAGCCTTTCGCAAAGCTCTCCCTTTTTTGTTCTTAAAAACTAATGATTACTTGATACCAAGTTTCTTGGCAATGTCCTTCGGCAGGGCGTCCTTGTGCACCACAATGTTCATGGTCTTATAGCGCACGAAAGCCTTGCTGACGTACCAAATACCGTTGTATTGGCCAGCGTCGCCCCAGCTGTTCTTCACCATGAAGTATTCATTGCCGATTTGGTCCTTGGCGGTGCCGTAGATGAGCATGCCGTGGTCGTCGCCTGTCTCATAGTTGTCGTAGGCGATTTGGCGTTCCTTTTGGGTGACCCACTTCTGCGGGGTGGGGCTGCTTTGGGCTTCTTTCTTACGGTCGGCGGCGCTCATGCCCAGCCAGTGGGCCATGTCGCTACCTTGCAGGTCGCGGCTCTTGGCTTCGAGGTCGGGGAGGACGGCCACACCAGCCATCTTGCCACGGAGCCAGCCAGCTTCGCTGACGTCGCTGCCCCAAGCAATCGGGTAGCCTTTTTCGATGGCGTTGTCCATCACCTGCATCAGTTCGTCGATGGGGAGGTTCATGGCTTGACCCCACCGCCAGTTGTCCTGTACTTCGATGACGAAGGGCTCGTAGAACGGATGGTGCGTGAACGAGGTCAGGTTGACATAGTCGTCCATGTTGAGACCCGTGGATTGGGCGAAGGTCATGGGCGTGTACTTCTTGCCGTTGTAGGTGAACTCGGTCGGGGGAACGCCAAGGTAAGCATCATAGATGCCAGCCAGACCTTTCTTCCAAAGGGCGTTGCCGTCCTTGTCCATCTGGATTTTGCGGCTCTTGATGACACCGGCAACATACGGGTCGGTGACAGCGGAGAGCTCGGAGAAGTTCGATAGCGAGTCGCCGTGCATGGCGCCAGCGGGCATTTCGCAGTCGGGGACGAGGCCGTAATGCTTGATGGCATACAACACATCGCCGAACGATCCACCTTGCGAGAACGACACGTCGCCGTGGGTGCGGACGGCAGCCTCGGCACGGTCGAGGTAGGTCTTGTAGACGATGAACATCTCGGAGAAGTCATACTCGGGCTTGCCCATACGGAGCAGTTCGGCCTCAAAGAAAGCTAGCGAGCTGTAGCACCAGCAGGTACCGGCTTGGTTTTGGTCTTTGACTGAAGTGATAGGGAGTTCCTTCACCGTCGTGAATTTGAAGCCTTCTTCGTCTTTGGCTTCTTCCTTAGCCTGAGGCTGGGCAACGACGCTGACGCTGAGCATCAAAGCGGTTGCGGTAAGTAAATGTTTGAATTTCATAATGTTGATTTGTTTATTGTTGATTTGTTTGATTGTCCTTTGTATAGATGCAATGCTCGCGTTTCAAAAATGCGTCTATTTCGCTGCAAAGGTAGGGAATTTTTGAATCAAAGCTCCAAATCTTTGCGCATGGCCTTCGAAAGAGCGTCCTTGTGCAGGGTGAAGAAAATGGTGTATTGGCGCAGGTATTGTTCCGAGCAGTACCAATAGCCTTTGTAGGGTCCGGCATCGCCCCACGAGTTCTTGATCTTGTAGTATTTGTTGCCGTTTTGGTCCTTGGCGATACCGACGACGAGCATGCTGTGGTCGTCGCCTGCGTCCCAGTTGTCGTAGGCCATTTGGTGGATTTCGTCGGTGACTTGCTTTTCGGCAACGATTTCTTTCCAAAGGTTTTCTCCTTTGGGGTCTTCGGGCACGATGCCAACGCCTTCCTTGCGTGAGAAGCCTGGGTTGCTCACGTCTTGTGCCCAACCGAGGGTGTAGCCGTGTTCAAGGGCATAGTCGACGGCTTCCATCAGCTTGTCGAGTGGCAGGTTG
Source organism: Bacteroidales bacterium (assembly GCA_017460915.1). Lineage (GTDB taxonomy): Bacteria > Bacteroidota > Bacteroidia > Bacteroidales > F082 > Limimorpha. The sequence continues at coordinate 8,807 of JAFUAA010000044.1, forward strand.
TAGGCAGGCGTCCAGGTCCAGTTGTCGGGGATTTCGACCATGCAAGGCTTGTTGTATTCCTCGCTGGTGAAGGAGCAGATTTCGATATAATTGGCCGGGTCGATGCGGTATTTTTCCGCAAACGACTTGGGTGTGTATTTCTTGCCGTCGACGGTGAACTCTTCCGGCACTTCGCCGAGATAGGCATCCAGAACGCCTTGCACGGCTTTGGGACCTGCGGGTGAAATCTTCTTGTTGCCATTCTTGATGATGGCGCGAGCCACCGAGCTAACGACCTCGTTCATCTCGTTGTGCATGTGGCGCTCCTCGCCAATGACCTTGCCGCTGTAGTCGGCTTCGGGCATCATGCCGTATTTGTCGATCATGTAGAGCACGTCGCACACTTCGCCGCCTTGGCTGAGGGTGCTGTTGCCGTGCATACGGACGAATTTGGCCACTTTCTCCGTCCAGGCATTGCGGACGACATACATCTCTGAAAGGTTGAACTCCTTGCCATACATGCGGAGAATCTCCGCTTCGACGAAACCAATGCCTGCAAAGCACCAACAGGTGCCTGAACTGCCTTGGTTGTCGACGGGCGTGTGCTTCACGTTGACGGTCTCAGTGATGTTGTAGACGGGTTCCTTTTCTTCTTTTTCTTGGGCGAAAAGCGTAGTGCCGGAGCCCAGCAGCAGCGCAATGGCCGCAAACTTCAAGAATCTGTTCATAGTATTTTGATTTATTGAATTCTAACGACTTTTCTGACTTCGTTCTTTTCGCCCGTCAGTTTCACGAAATAGGTGCCTTCGGGCAGGGAAGACATATTGATGTTGACTTGGCCTTCGCTGGCAGTCTGGCGCAGCACCACTTGTCCTATCAGGTTGAGGATTTCGACTTGTTGCAGGCCTTGGGCTTCGACGAAGAGTTGACCTGAGGTAGGGTTGGGATAAAGGGTGGCCGTTTGGGCATTGGTGTTTTCGTTGAGGTCGGTGGTCCAGTCGATGAACACTTCGTTGGAAGGGCTCGACTCGATGTGGTTGGTGCGACCCGTCACGGTGTAATGATAGGATTGCGACGAATTGGATTCGAAGTCAACGAAATCGGCGCTGGTGCTGCTGCCGATGCGTTGGCCGTCGCGGTAGATGTAGTATTTGTCGGCCATGGAAGCCTCTTGCCATTGCAGGACGACTCGGCCTTCGTGGATGAGAAAGCTGAGGTGCATCGGAATGACGCTCTTGTTGACTTCCACCGTGTTGAGGTCAGGGTCGTTTTGTGCTGATGCATAGCCCGATTCGCAGTCGGAGGCAGAATAATAGGCACTGACGGCGTATTCGTAGCGACCGTTGGGTTGCGAACTGAGATTGTCGGTATAGAAGGTGTTGGTAAGCAGCTTGATGCGTCTGAAGTCTTCGCCTTTGGCGCGACGGTAGAGCATGAATCCGGTTTGATTCCCGTCTTGGGGGGCGTCCCACGAAATCTTGGCTTTGGCGGGAGCTGTCATCTCGTAGCGGATGTTGGTTGGTGCTTGGCAGTCGATGTCGGCAGTGATGTGGCGAGTGTTGGAGCGGTCGGTCTCGCCTTCGTCGGTGAAAGCGGTGACGTAGTAGCTGTGCAGCACGCCCGCAGCATCGTTGTCGGTGAAGTTGGTGGTTTGGGTTACGGCAAACAGCACGTTGTCGCGATAGACTTGGTAGTTGATGGCGTCCCTGTCGATGGCTTCCCATTCCAGCGTCACTTCGTTGCCTATGCGCGTAAGGGTCAGGTTTTTAGGGCCTTCAAGATAAGTCTCTTCGTCCAAGCAGGTGTTGTTGGCGATGTAGAACACGCCGTTGTTGAGGTCGTTGTTGGTGCCGCTGAAAGAGACTTTGGTCTCACCATTAGTATTCTTGATGGTAAAGCTTATCTGTTCAACGGACGAGGTGGGGTTTTTCCATACGATGTCGACGTGGCCGAGAGGCAAGGAGATAGTGCGGGTCAGCGATGTGGCTTCAGGAGTCACGTGGGCAACTTCAACGCCTGCTGCGTTGACGAACGAGAGGTAGCCATCAGGCCAGCCTTCGTTGTCTGACGAGCTCATTTCGACGATCCAATTGCAAGAGGGGCCAAGGAGCACGTTTTCTTCGAAAGATTCAATGCCTTTGGCGTTGTGAACGATGGCATATACGGCATAGCGCACCATGGTGGGCATGTAATGGTCGGTGTAGCTCATCGAGGCTCCAGGAGCCACATTGTCTTCGGTGTAGATGATTTCGCCATTGCGGGTCACCACGATTTGGTCGATGCTACTGATGGGACTGAGATGGATATTTTGGGAGGGGTTGGTCCACTCGATGGTGGCGGCGTAGTCGTAGTCGCCAGAGGGTTTCACTGTGAGGTTCTCAGGTTGCATGGGCATGTGGTTATACACATCGGTGGGCACGTAGTTGAAGATGGCTTGCGCCCATCCGGCATAGTCGATTTCGTCGATGACGAACCATCCATCGCTGCTGCCGCCCCAACCCCAGTTGAAGTGGAACAGGTTGTTGTCGTCGTAGCCGTCGCAAACGAAGGCATGACCGCCGCTGTTGCTATAGCCGGAATAGTAGACGGGCCACCCGATGTCGAACGACTCCTTGAGCATGTTCTGCCAGTTGGTCAAGGAGTATTCGTCGCGGCTTTTGAGACTGGCTTGGTTGGAGTAGGAGAAATACTGGCGTATGGCATAGGGCACGTCCCACGAGCTGGCGCCACTGCCGGAGGGGGAGAAGCCCATGTCGACGGAAACGCCGCAGTGGTACATGAACAAGGCCACTTCCTCGATTTCTTCCTGCGAGGCTCCTCCGAGGCGGTCGGGCATCAGTTCCCAGTGATAGGTGGTCTGGCCGAAGTTGGCGCTTTGTTGGCCATAGCCTGGGCAGTAGTAGGAGTGGCTGCCCGTGCCTTGGGCGGGATGGTCCCAGCGTTTCATCACTTGGCTCATGGCGGTGGCCACACAGCCGGCATAGCAATGGCCGCCTGAGCCGCTGCTGGCTTCAGGGGCATACATGTTATATGGCCAGTCTTGGTTCCACTTGGTGGTGCAGATGTAGTCGACGGCACGACCTCTGTTGCGCGAGATGAGGCGACCTGTCGCCATCACGCTTTGCCATTCCTGCTCGGTGTCGTCGAAAAGGACGACATCGGGGCTGGTGCGGGCTTCGATGATTTTGTCCAAGTAGAAAGCGAGCTCGGGCGACATGTTTTCGGTGGCGAAGGGGCCTTCGTCGGAATAGCCCACGATGGGGCGGAAACGGTCGTTGGCCGAGACGATGACAAAGCCGTCCTCGCCTGAGTTGAAGACATAGAAGCAGGTCTCGTTTCGGTTGGAAACGCCTGTGTAGACCAGTTGTAAGTCGTTTGGTTTGGGCTGTTTGTCGAAATTAGTGCCGACAAATCTTTGGCCGATGGTTTTGGCTTGGGCCACGTCGACTGGACGGGCGTTGAGAGCGGTCACACCAAGCAGCATGGCCAGCAGCGATAAAAAATGTTTTCCCATAGTTCGGTGTTTTTCTGTATTTGTGTTCCAAAAAGGCTTCAAAAATAAGCATTTTATCAAAACGAAGGTCTATAATGGAAAAGAATTCCCTTTTTTCTTCAAAACGAGAGGATTTCGTCCATCTTGATGTCGAAAGGCTCGGCGGGTACCTCGTCGACGAGTTGGAAATCGAAGCAGATGCCGATGCGTTTCACATTGAGGTGCTGGCTGAGAAAACGATCGTAGTAGCCACGCCCTCGCCCGAGGCGGTTGCCTCTGCGGTCGAAGGCCACACCAGGGACGATAATCAGCTCAAAGTCACCAGTGTAAGGCTCGTTTTGGGGCTCCAAGATGTTGAAGTCGCCCACGGCAAAATCGGTGTCGCGGCCATATTCTACGGGGATGATGTCGTCGCCGACCACGGTGGGCAGGATGATTTGCTTTTCGAGATGCCATTTCTCAAGAAACGCTTGTGTTTGCACTTCATCTGGCAAGGCACTGTAAAGCATGACTTTATGGGCTTTTACGAAGTCGGGATGACACTCGAGTTGCGCCATGATTTTTTCCGATTGTTCAAGCAATTCTTCTTTCGTGTGTTGTTTTTTGATGGCCTTGATGCGGGCACGTAGTTCCTTTTTGTCCATTGGGTTGAAAATTTGGGCAAAAATAAAGTTTTTTGTATTTTTACACCCTTAAATATTGATTGGAAATGAAGAGAGAATTGTTTATCTTGTTGTTTTTCATTGGTTTGTTTGGGTTTGCCAATGCCCAAGAGCATCGCCGCTACGCCTTGATGTGGAACGACGAATTTGCTGCGGGACAATTGGATAAGTCGGTTTGGTCGAAGATTTGGCGTGGCCGAGCTGGCTGGATGATTCACATGTCGTCGGACGATAGGCTTTATGGCTTTGATGACGGCGACTTGGTGCTGCGTGGCATGTACAACGATTTCCTGCCCAACGACACGGCGGCTTTCCTCACTGGTGGCGTATGGAGCCGCAACCGCAAGGCTTTCGGTTTCGGACGCATCGAGGTGCGGGCCAAGTTTGATGTGGCGCAAGGGTTCTGGCCCGCCATTTGGATGCTGCCTCAAGTCGGGCAATCCGTCAACTGGCCGTATGGCGGCGAAATCGACATTATGGAGCATTTTCGAAGCAATCCCTTTGTGAATCAGACGGTTCATAGTCATTACACCGTTAATCTCCGCAAAAGAAACCGTCCTTCGCAGGTGGCATACCCGCCTTACAACGAGGGCGAGTACAACACCTACGGCATGGAACGTTTTCAGGACAGCCTTGTCTTTTTCGTCAACGGCAAACGCACGTTCAATTATCCCCGCTATCGGAAAGGCATCGATGGGCAGTTCCCGTTCAGTAACCAGGACTATTACTTGATTCTCGATGCGCAGCTGGGACTCGATCGCTCGCCTTACATCGACACGGCGAAGCTTCCCGTTGAATTGCGAGTCGATTATGTGCGCTATTATGAGTTGGATACCAAGACTGACATCATTCCAGAGCCAAAAGAGTTTCAGCAATTTGGACGGAAAATGCACAAATTCAGGAAAGTGACGTTTGACGAGGAAGCCGTTTCCAACCAGCCCGATGAATACCGAATTGTGGCCAAAAACGGCAAGGTTACCATTTCGGGCAACCGACATTGGGCGGAGAGCACCCTGGCCCAGCTGATGGACGAAAACGGGAAACTGCCCAATGTGGAAATCCACGACTGGGCGAGCTATCCTTTCCGAGGCTTTATGCACGATACGGGACGAAATTATCAGCCCGTCAGTATGTTGAAGGAGACTTTGGACCTGATGAGCTTCTACAAGCTGAACTATTTCCATTGGCATCTGACCGACTATCCCGCATGGCGCATCGAGTGCAGGGTCTTTCCGCAACTCAATGACCCTCAATATCAAAGGAAAGGCCGCAACGAAGGGAAGTTCTACACTTACGACGAAATTCGCGAAGTGATTGCCTATGCCAAGGAAAAAGGCATCGCCGTGGTGCCAGAGATTGACATGCCAGGACATTCAACTTATTTCAAGAATGCCTTTGGCTTCGCGATGGATTCGGAAGAAGGCCGAAAGGTGCTGGAGCAATGCCTCGACGAGTTTTTCAACGAAATTCCGAAGAGCGACTGCCCTTATTTCCATATCGGTTCCGACGAAGTTTGGATTGAGGATCCCAATGGCTTTATGCAATGGCTTGAAAACGTGGTGAAAAGATACGATCGTCAGCCCATTGCCTGGGACCCGGGCTTGCCGGCTTCCGAGGGTGTGGTTCGGCAGATTTGGAACGAGGCCGCAGGCTCCAACGCGGCAGCTTCGACCAAGGACGGCAAGTATCTTGATTCTTTTGTGGGTTATCTGAATTATTACGACCCGATGCTGTTCACGAGCCGTTGTTTCCTGCATACCGCTGCGGCACAAATAGAGCCTGACACGACGAAGGCTTTGGGTGGCATGCTTTGCCTTTGGAACGACGTGCGCGTCGACCAAAAGGAAAACATCGCTCTGCATAACGGCATGATTAACGGCATGATGGCCTATGCCGAACGCTTTTGGAACGGCGGCAACGCTGGCGCGGTGGAAAATGAAAACCTCCCGCCAGGCCGTTTGACGGAGGCAGGCTCACGGTTGGCTAATTTTGAGGAGAAAATGGCTCTTCATCGCGACCGTTTCCACAAGGGGAAAATGCGCTGGGTGGCCAATTCGCAAATTGAGTGGCAGGTGCAAATTGACGATGACGTGCCCGTGACTGCCTATGGCGGCGCCGTCGACTTGGATGCTTTGTGCCTCGCGAAGCATATTAATATAGGTGAAACGGCTGTGGCCACGGCGCAGACCGTCATCACGGCAGAGCGTGACATGGACATTGAGGCTTGGGTGGGCTTTTGCATGCCGGCGCGGTCCAACCGCAACGGCTATGGCATTGGCGAGCAAGGCCAATGGGAGGGTGGTTGCCAATGTTTCGTCAACGGGAAAGAGATTTTGCCTCCACAACCTTGGGACGAACCTGGGGCATACAACTATCATTTCAACACATGGGGCAAGCCTGAGGAAGAAGAGCCTTTCACCGACGAGCAACTCTATTGGATGCGTCGACCCGTTCAGATTCACTTGGATAAAGGTGAGAATCGGGTGGAAATAAAAACACCGAAGACCTACAAAGGCCTTCGGTGGGGTTTTGCTTTCATCCCTGTTTCAACTTCTGCCGACGGGGGCGTCAGCGAAGTGGAGGGCATTGGTTATCGTCTTCCGTTGTAGTTGCCGCTCAAGGTTTCGATGAAACCGTTGGCGGCCGTCTTCATCGTGGTGAAGTCGGAGCCGAGCGAGCTGGAGCAGTCAAGGACGAGCATGATCATGGCGCTCTTGTATTCGTCGATGATTTCGGTGTTGCCCGAGGGCGTGAACTCGCTGTTGTATTGCCATTGGCTTGTTGATTCAATCCAATTCCATTCCTTCACGTTGTCGGTGCTGATTTGGTTGCCGTCGAGGTCGGTGAGGTTCTGGAAGGCGAACACGTCGAAAATGCCTGCCGAAGATGCGGTGACGGTGATGCCCGACATGCTTTCCAGGTTGTGGTAGACGATGTTGGTCAGCTGACCTTTGCCGTTGCTGCGGATGTAGAGACCTTCGATGTAGCATTGCGACTGTGAGGCATCGTCAACATTGTCGAAAGTGAAGCGGATTTTGGTGTTGGGCTCTTGTGCAGGCAGCTTCAGCGTGACGTTGTAGAACGTGCTTTGGTTGTAGAGCTGGCGGGCGATTTCGGCGAATTTCTCCGAGGCTTCGCTCATGTTGCTCACTTCGGCAACGTTGTCGGGATGGCTTGACAGCTTCTGGAGGTTGTTGCGGAAACTTTCTACGTCGGCTACGTCGGAACCGCGCACGCCGATGGAATAGGCCGAGATGTGGCAGTTGCCGACCAATTGCTCATTGATTCTCGTGTTGACCGCCGACAGATACTCACTGCCCGAGTTGTATTGGTCCGACAAGATGTAGGACCCTTGGTCGAGGCCGTCGGTGAAGGTCACCACGGAGACATTGATCAGGTTTTCGGGAATGCGCGCGCTGACCAAGCTGTTGATGCCTGTGTTGACGGCGTGATAGAGGATGGTCCCGTTTTGCATGGCCAGTCCGTCCACAAAATTCTCGAAAGTGTGTTTCGTTTCTTGGTTCAAAAGGCCGAGCGGCATGGTATAAAGCTGGTCGTTGAACCCGATGATGCCGAGGTAAAGCCCTTCGGGAGCTGGTGTGTCGTTGTCGTTCGTTTTGGGTTTTCTGCAACCGCTGAAAGTGGTGAGCATGACGGCAAAGGCCAAGACTGCCACAGAAATGATGTGCTTTTTCATATTCGATAGGTTTTAATCTGTTCAATAACGCAGTATTTCTTCTGAAATTGCATAGAGGTCGGAAAACTCTCAATTCGCTAAAGCTTGGCTGATGGCCTTGGCCAGTTGGTCGGGGCAGGAGGTGCCCTTGAAGCCGCAGCGGATGCCTTCTAATTTGGCGATGACGTCTTCGGCTTTCATGCCGTCTACGAGGGTGGCCACGCCTTGCGTGTTGCCGTTGCAGCCGCCGTAGAACTGCACGTTCCTGACGATGCCGTTCTCAATTTCAAACTCGATGGCTTGGCTGCAAGTGCCTTGGGTTTTGTAGGTATATCTCATTGGTTTTCAATGTTTAACTACGAATTTTACGAATAAAACAAATTGTAATGAATTGAATTTTGCAACTTCGTTGCGGATTGATACGAATGGTAGAAGCCCAATTCGTATGAATTCGCAGCCTTGGCTGCAAAATACAGGTGTCAATATTCGTCAAATACGTGTAATTCGTAGTTTGTTTTCATTGCACTATAATTTGTTCATAAACTTTTCGCTATCAACTATGAAGCGTTCGTGTGTGCCTTCGCCGATAAGCGTTTCGCCTTCAAAGCATCGCACCTCGAAGACCAAGCGTCGGCGGTCCACCTCGACGAGTTTCGCCTCGCAGCGGATGGTCACGCCCACGGGAGAGGCCTTCAAGTGCTTGATGTTGACCGCAATGCCGACCGTGGTATTGCCTTCGCCAATCTTGTCGTTGACGCTTTCGAGACAGGTTTTTTCCATCAGGGCAATCATCGCGGGTGTGGCAAAAACCTCCAACGAGCCGGAGCCATAGACGGCGGCGGTATCCTTATGCTCCACCACAAGCATTTCGCTGTGGCGGAGACCTTTCAGCATGTCGTATTCCATCAGCCCTGGAAGTTCATGGTGATGTTGACGATGACGTCGGGGTGCAACGAGCGGCCCACGGGACAGCTTTCGGCGGCGGCCCAAAGCAGGGCTTTCTGGCGTTCGGTGTATTCCTTGGCGGGGAAGTTGAACACCACGTCGATCTGTCCGATGCGGCGCGGGTCGGCGTTCATGGTCTTGGTCACCTCGTAGGTGGTGCCGTCGATGTCGAATTTGTGGCCTTGCGCGCTGATGCCCATGATGGTCATCATGCAGGCGGCGAGGGCGCCGCAGGCGAGGTCGGTGGGCGAGAAGGCTTCGCCTTTGCCGTGGTTGTCGGTGGGTGCATCGGTGATGATGGTGTTGCCCGATTGCACGTGGGTCATCTCATTGCGGAGATGGCCTTTGTAGGTTCCTTTGATTGTTGCCATTTTTCTGTGGTTTGCTGGTAGAGACGCAAAATTTTGCGTCTCTACATGTTTACAATTGTTCTAAAATCAAATTGGCAAGGCGGCTCGTGCCCACGCGGAAGAGGTTTGGGTTGAGCCACTCGTTGCCGAGGATGTTTTTCACTAAATAATAATAGGAGAGCGCGTCGTCGAGCGTTTTCATGCCGCCCGCAGGCTTGAAGCCGACCTTTTTGCCCGTGGCTTCGTAGTATTCCTTGATGGTGTCAATCATGACGATGGCGGCCAAAGGCGTGGCGGCCACTGGCACCTTGCCCGTCGAGGTCTTGATGAAGTCGGCGCTGGCAAGGATGGCCAGTTCGCTGGCCTTGCGGATGTTTTGCACGGTCTTCAGTTCGCCCGTCTCAAGGATGACTTTCAGGCGGGCCTTGTCGCCGCAGGTCGCCTTGATGGTCTTGATTTCGTTGAAGACTTCGTCGTATTTCCCAGCGAGGAAAGTGCCGCGCGAGATGACCATATCCACCTCATCGGCACCCTCGTTGACGCAGTATTCCACCTCTTTGACTTTTAGGTCGAAAGGCATCATACCTGAAGGGAAGGCGCAGGCCACCGTGGCCACGCGGATGTTGCTGCCAGCCAACAATTGTTTGGCCTGACGGATGAAGGGGCTATAGATGCAGATGGTCGGCACCGAGAGGTGCGGCTTTTCCTTAGGGAAATCCAGAGCCTTGGCGCAGAAGTCGTTGATTTTCGCTTCGTTGTCGAAGGCTTCCAAGGTGGTGAAGTCGATGCTTTGGAAGATGGTACGCAAAGCATCCTTTTCGTTTCCTTTTTTCTTCTCTTCGTTGAGAATTAGATTGATGCGCTCGTTGAGCGCGGCTTCGGTATGGTTGTAGGGTTTGAATTGCATGGTGTTTGTATGTTATTATTCTTGTTCTTTCATTAGTTTTTCAAGCATTTCGCGTCCTTTTTGGGTCAGGTAGTAGGACTGCATGGGATGGTTGGGCTTTTCGGAATAAAGCATGGCGATATATCCCATCGCAATGCAGGGATTGAGATAGGCGGTTAAGAAATTCTTTCTATCACGAAGATGCATCCCATCCATTAAGGTCTTTATGTTTGTTCCTTTTTCTCCAATGAGGGAAAAAAGCTTCTTTAATTGCTTTGCTTTTTTATTGGAGGTTTTGAGGTTGTGGGGTTTTGAGGTTGTGGGATTTTGAGGTTGTGGGGTTTTGAGGTTGTGGGGTTTTGAGGTTGCAGGGTTTTGAAACTGCTTGGTTTCTAGTTTGTTAAGTTGTTCGGTTGTTCGGTTGTTCGGTTGTTCGGTTTCGAGGTTGTGGGGTTGTGGGGTTGGGCGGTAGAAAGTAATCCAAACGAACAGTCCGTTTGTTCCGTATTTAGGCTCAGGCAAACCTGCTTCCTTGCAGGCATCGAACATACGACTCACGCCACTGCCCCAATTCTCCAAAAAGGTGGTCTTGAACAAAATATCGGCGATAAGCGGGTTCTGCGCGAATGACTGATGGTTGGTTTTGATGGTCTCAACGGTCAGTTCCTCAGGAAGAAGCCCCGTGTTTTCGATTTCCACGCGGTCGTCGTAGATGGCGATGCCAACGGAACCACTTGGACTGTGAAACTGTCTATGGCAGAGCGCGTTGGTCAATGCTTCGCGAAGGGCAACGGACGGAATCTCCAGTTTTTCCTCTCTCATGAAGCCTACAATCTTGCCGCTAATCGACAAGTGCTTGAAAAAGAAGGCCATGCCAGCGTCCAACAAATTGAAGAAATTGCCGTAGGCCCGTTGATTGTCGATGAACTCGGTTTTGTCGGTGCCACGGAAACGTGCCATGCGGAGCAGAAACTGTGGAAAGTCGCTGGTGTCGCGCAAAAACAGCGCCGCCGCCGCGTTTTTCAGTTGCCCTTTCTTGGTCAGTCGCAACTCTTCCACAAGTCGCTCGGTCGTGTCGGTAAGCGACGAAGCAGGCATCCTTCCGTGTTCCACACCGAGGCGCACCGCGCCGCGAATGCGTTGCTCGTCCAAATCCGTAACGGTGATGTCCTCGCAAATCTGGCTTTCCCAAGGGTAGTGTTTCAACCGACTGCGCATGATTCGTTCCTCGAAGACATCGCGAGGCATGACGACCGTTGTGCTTTCCACGCGCAAGTAGGGCTTGCCGTCGTAGGTATAAGGCACATCGCCAAAAACGGCCCCATCCAAACAGATGGCAATGACTTGGAAACCCTCGCGGTCAGGAACGTCCAAATATTCAATCGGAAGGTCGATTGACGGCTCAAGTTTAGTGAGTTCGCGGGCGATTTCCCTGCGGGTGTTTTCGGTGACTTGTTGCCCAACGATTTGCAAGGTGCCGGGCGCAACGCCAAACAACAGCAACCCGCCGGCGGTGTTGAGAAAAGCACATGCAGAACGCATACCGTCTTTCAACTTGCCGGTTGTCTTTTTCAGTTCCAATGTGCGCGTCTCGTCGCTTTGTATGAGCCGTTGGATGTCGTCGATAGTCATGGTTATGGCAAATTGCTCATTTTGCCGCAAAATTAGGCAAAATATCCAATGTTTTGGCAATCATAGTTTCAAATTTCAAGTAAACCCTTGTTTTGTATCGCTAATCCCTATAACAACTGGTTTATTTCTTTATTTTGATTGATTGCTCTTCGATGTGTTGTTGGATGAAAAGAACGATGTCTTCAGTCGTGACGTCATATTTAGGTTCAAGCAACGAGAACTCCTCTGGTTTGTGGAAATAGTTTTCGTTTAGCAAAATGCTGTAAATGAACTTGGAATGGATAGTGTGGCGCGAGAAATGACCGGCATAGTCCACGCCTTTGGCCAAGTCATAGCCTTCTTTCAGTAAAGAATAAATGTCGTAATAATCGCGGAAGGCGCTGCGAACGGCTATGGTGAACAACTTCATGCCCAACAATTCCTGCAATGAAGGGGTTGTTATGTTGTTGTAAACGAAGCCTTTACCCAATTCAGGAACAGAGCTTTCAGGTCTGAAGAAAGAGATTTTCACATTTCCGTTCACGAAAATCTGCAATTGGTTTTTCGTTAGGAATTCCTTCCTGCAATCGGGGAAAACGCTTGAAACCTCATTGGAAATGGCCGAAAAATCAAGCATGGGACGCTCCTTGCGCGTACCTAGCAATTCAAAATCAAGGTCTTCGCTTTTTCTGTGCTGCATTTGCAGGGATTGCGCCGTGTCACCGCAGAGATACAATCCTTTGACCACTTCCATTTGCGAAACGGCCTCGAAAACAGGAATCGTTTCCTGCCTAAGCCCTGATTTCCAGTCTTGGTTTTCCATATCGCTTCAAATATCTGTCGGGTTTCTTGATGTCGAAAAACATAGCCGCCAGTAGCCAGTTGATGATGCCATAATAGTCGCCTTGCGAGACCAGCCGCTCGCGCCAAACGCTTTGGATGCGCTTCATCGGATAGAGTGCGCTCAACTTGTGCAAGTCCTCAAATTCAAGATACAGCAAGGCCTTCTCGATGAGCAAATTGTCGTCGATGGCTGCGTCCTTGGCATATGACCACAGGCAGCCCATCTGTTCCAGTTGCTGCCATAGGGCTTTTCTTTTGCCTTCGAATTGTCCGTTTTTGCTTTGTATCTTGTTCATTTTGCCGCAAAATTAGTCAAAATCCTGAAATGACCGAAGACAATGTCTCCAATTTCCGCGGAAAATCGTGTTTTTGCACCCTAAACCCTTAAAACTCGCTTATCGAAGAAGAAAGAAATCTGAAAAATAGACAATAGAATAGCATTTCAAAACGAATTCTTGGCCGTCATTTTCCACACCGTCTCGTTTGAGACTCCATATCAAGAAAACGTTGTGAAACGCCAATTTTTATATTGGCGTGGAATAACTTGTTGATATGGTGGGCGTGGAAACCCGATGGCCGACAGGTTAAACAAATTCCACGCTTTTTTATGCACATCGGGCAACATATAAAAGAGGTGATGCGACAGCAAGGAAAAACGGCCACCGAATTGGCCGAAGACATTTGCTGCACCCGCCCGCATATCCACAAGATTTTCCGCAAGGACAATATCGACATTGCCCTGTTGGAACGGATTTCCAAAGCTTTGCAACACGATTTCTTCCGCGACCTTTCCGATGAGTTTCAACAAGATAGAACATGAATTCCCATGAAATCGCAGATTCAGCGAAGCTAATTGGACACGAATTTTCAGAAATAGGAATTGATGGCCATTCGTGGCACATTCCTGACAATTCGTGTTTCACGAAAGGCAAAGTGTAACCAAAATGGATACTGTGTCCAATGTGGTTACTTGTGTTTGGCTTTTGGTCAGAATAAAGACGATAATTTTGCCGCAAATTCAAAAAAACTGTAGGCGACAGGATAAAGATTGCCATAGAAAATATGAAAAAACATGGCTTTTTTGTTGTAAGTATGCTATTATTATTGATGTTAGGACTTTCTTCGTGTAATCATAATGCAGAAAAACTTATAGTTGGTAAATGGAGAATTGTTTCGCTTTTTGTTGACGGTGAAGATTGGTCTTCTGCAAGAGAAACTTCAGGGGATGTGCCCAGTGGAGCTGTACAGTTTAATGCGGCATGTACTTTCAAGGAAAACGGCAACTGCATAGGCTGTGTTAGGAATTCATTGTTTCTGGATGGAAGATATTTAATATATGATGGTGAATTGAAAATAATAGATTTGTCTTATGGAGATTATGAAGATTTTGAAGACGAAAAGTATGCCATTCGGTTAAATGTTGAAAATCTAACAAAAAAACACTTAAGGTCAGCGGGATTTTCGAGGTTTATGAAAGAAATACCATGAAGATAACCGATGTGTTTACACTTAATGTTGCTTTAGAAAAGATTTAATTCAAAAAAACAACAGAATATGACTAGATACGTAATTAGAGAAGAAGATGAAAGCAGTGATGTAATGGTTGGAACATTCATTATCACAATGATTGTGACCGTCATATCATTTATTGCTGCAGTGTTTATAGCATTCATTGCTGTAGGCACGATTTGGGGAACGTTCACAAGTATCAAAAACTATATAAGTGGAGTTGTGGCTAACGGCTCTCGGTTAGGCGAAGCCTTTTCCGACGCATGGAACGGAAATGTTGATTCTATGCAGTATTTCTTTGACACGGCTCGCGATTATGACCATATTTTACCTACTTTAGTCAAGCCGTTTTTGGTCATGGCTGGAGTTGGGGTTATTGTTGTGGGAACAGTGTTATTGCCAGTATGGGTAATCGTTCATTCTGTGTTTCTGCTTTTATCACTTCCTTTTAAGGGGATTAGAAAAAAAGACGAGTATTCATACTGATCAATGTTTCAATAGGATAAGCCAGAACTGAAAAACGAATCTTTTTTTCATTCCCAACCGCTCTTATTTCAACCACTCCAAATAGTTCTCTGGCGTAACGATGGACGTTGTTGCCACTGGATAAGCCTGAGAGAAAGTTGAAGGAATGGCTGTGCGGCCTTTCTTTGGGTTCCATTTCATCTCGAAAGCCGAGAATTGCCCATCGGATTCTTCCACGTAGTCAATCTCTTGCTTTTGGGTGGTGCGCCAAAAGTAGGCGTTTACATAGTGCCCGTTGTAGTGGTTGTATTTCATCCGCTCGCTGATGAAGAAGTTTTCCCACAAGGCCCCCATGTCGTCTCGTAATGGTATGGGGTTGTAATTGCGAATGAGCGCATTGCGGATGCCATTGTCGTAAAAATAGATTTTCTTGCTTTTCTTCAACTCGGTGCGAAGATTACGACTTAAGGCGGAAAGGTGGAATATGACGTAACATTTCTCCAATAGGGCGATGTATTTCTCGATTGTCTTGGAATCGGTGCCAACGGTTTGGGCCAATTCGTTATAGGTGACTTCAGCCCCCAACTGCAATGCCAAGGCAACTAAAAGTTTCTCCAAAATGGCAGGCTTCCGAACACTCTCCAACGAGAGCAAATCTTGATATAGATAGCTGCTTGAGAGATTGCTCAACAATTCCCTGGCATTTTCTTTATGGCTGACCACGTCCGGATAAGAACCATAAATAAGGCGCGATTCGAGCGTTTGTTTTACGAGGATGAGGCCGCCTTTGTCATACAATTCTTCGGTCGAAATCGGAAATAGGTTATACTCGAATTTCCTTCCCGTAAGAGGCTCATTGAGCACTCCTTGCAATAGGAAAGAAGACGAACCCGTCACCAACAACTGGACTTCAGGGAAGTGATCGGTCATCATTTTGAGTGTCAGTCCTATGCCTTGGATGCGTTGGGCTTCGTCCACAACGATAACCCGTTTCCCGCCAAGCATCTGACCGATTTCGTTCAGGTTGGCTCCTTGCAAAAGGCTCCGCATTTCCGGGTCATCGCAATCGAACAAAAGGATTTGTTCGCTCGAGATGCCTTTTCGGACTCCCAATTCGTTCAGGATTTGACGGAAAAGCGTGCTTTTCCCCACTTGTCTGGCACCAATAAGCAGAATGGCCTTTCCACCAAACATTCTATCTTCTATAACTTGTTGTAGTCGCCTTTTAATCATGTTCATAATAAGATTTTTTTTCGCTGCAAAGTTACGAAAAATGTTTTCTATTCCGAATAATTAGTATGGTTTTTTGGAATATAATCCAAAAAGTTAGTGTGATTTTTTGGATTACGTTTCAAATAGCTGTCGTTTTTTTTTGGTGTCGAAAAACATGGTGGCAAGCAGGCTCAAACAATCTCCCCATCCCAGAGCCGTTTCAGGAAGTCGTGGATGTGGATTGTCTCTATGGCTCCTATTCGGTGGTTGAAGCGGTCGTTCCTCGCCGGATTTTTGCTTTTTATACCGTATATTTTCATTGAAAATCCGCGACAAAAATACGAAAACCATTTGGGAATCCGAATAATTATCATGGTTTTTTCGTGCAGAATATCCCGAAAACATTCAGTATTGCGATATAAGCAGTACTTTTGCCACCGAAAACTCAAACAATATTACCAACAACAAAAACCGATGCCCCGATGGTATATAACAGTGGCCAAACCAATTATGAAGAAATGTTTTGCGGCGCTTTCCGTGCTTGTTTTGTTCGCCTTTTGCGGCTGCAACAAAATCATTCTTTCGGGCAACAACATCACGAAGGAGTTCAGCATTGAGGGCCCCTACACCGAACTCCGCGTGGAGAATGCATTTGAGGTCGTGGTCAGCGATGCGGTGAGCCAGGTCACTGTCACCACCGACGAGAACGTCATGCCGAAGGTCGTTGTGGAAAAAGACGGCGACAAACTGAAGATTCATCTCAAGCCCCTGTCTGTCAACTTTGGGAGCGATTTGGAACTGAAGGTGGTTTTGCCTTACAACGCCGATTTGACGAGCGTTGAATTGTCGGGCGCCTCCGAGTTCCATTCGGAATATGGGCTTTCGGGCGACAAGGTGGAAGTGGGCCTGTCAGGTGCTTCGGAATTCCATTGCGACATTGAGGCAAACGAAATCGACATGGATCTTTCGGGTGCTTCATCTGTCAAAGGATGTATTGACGCTTCTGAGCTTGATCTCGATATGAGTGGTGCTTCCGATGCTGCCTTGAGGGGGCAGGTTACCACACTTGACATCGATTTGTCGGGTGCCAGTAGTATTGAGAAAACCATCACCGGTTCAAGTTACCAAAGATATGGTTTTGAATGTGATTTCTGTAATGGAGAGATGTCAGGTGGCAGCGATGCCTATATCCACTGCAACATGATGATTAAGGTCAACTTGTCGGGTGGCAGCGACTTGCACTATACAGGCAGTGCGGAAACCACTGGAAGTGCCACTTCCGGTGGTTCGAACATCATTCATGATGTACTGCCGTAAGCCATTGGTTTGATTAACATCGAAAAACCCGAAAGAAACGGAAATTGGTGGTTTTCTGGTTTTTCGATGTTGTTTTATCTTCGCAGCCAAAGCCCGAAAAAGCGGTCATACACGCTGTAGCCGTTTTTGTCCTCCATGATGAGTTCTTTGCCGATGAGGACGCGCAGGGCGCTTCTGATGGTGCTGGCTGGCCCGGGCTGGTGTTTTTGCAGAAACTCTTGGCTCCCAATCTCTTTCACTTTGCCTTCTTTGGCGATGGCCTTCAAAAGCGACAATTGGTTGGAGGTCAGTAGTTTGCAGTAGGTTCGGAAGGTTTCTTTGTATTCTTCCAGGATGTCGTTCATCGTCAAGGCCAAGGCTTGCCTGTCGATTTGGCGCGTTCCATATTGGTAAAGTCGGTTCAGGATGCATTGGATGTACCAAGTGTGGCCATAAACGGTGGCGTACAGTTCGTGGAAAGTCTCTCGCGACAGCGTTTGCTTGTTGCGCTCCAAATGGCGCTGGGCAAAATCAAAGTAAGTGTCTTCGGGGATTTCGTACAAGGGGAGCATCTGTGTGCTTTGGAAAAATGGTCGGTTGGCGGCCATGAACATTTCGGTCATCAGATGTTTTTGGCTACCGGCGAAGACGAAATTGACGTTGGTGAGGTGCTGGATATGGCTGAGCATCAGGGCCTCCATTTTCGGTTCGGGGTATTCGGTGATGACTTGGAACTCGTCGAAGGCCACATAGCACGGCAGTTTCGATTTTTCGAGCCAGCCGAAAATCTCGTCCAACGAGGCTTCCGCTTCCGTCGGCTTGATGTCGAGGCTGATTTGTGGCGCGCCTGTCGCAGGTTCGGCGGAGAGGACGGGCCGCAGCGACTTGAACCACGACAGAATCTCTTTCCAAACCCGTCTGGAAGGCATTCCGATTTGCTTCAATACGACCTTGCCGAAGGTCTGAACCAAGTCGGCGAGGCAGGTTGTTCGGTCCAAATCGACATAAAAACAAAGGGCTTCTTTCGGGTCAAATTCCTCAAAAACGTGCTTGATTAAGCCCGTTTTTCCCATTCTTCTTGGGCTGATTAGGGTGATATTCCGCCCGTTTTTCAGACCGTCAAAGAGTCTTTTTGTCTCGTTTTCTCGGTCGCAGAAGTAGTCGCTACCAAGATAGGCAATTACGGAGAATGGGTTGGTTTCCTGCACTTTATTCGTCATATTGTTCGATTTTTTTATGGCTGTTTTGCTCCAATTTTAACGCGAAAATTTCGTCGCGAAAATTTCGCGACAATTTTTTCGCTGCAAAAATAGACAATTATTTCATTACGACAGGTCTTCCAACGAAATTTTCATCCGCCATTTCCACAGGTTTTTCGGGTTGGCTGGAACGTTGATTTGGTCGTCCATGGGGTTGGGCGACCAATTTTGTTCGTTGCAATCCAAGAGGTCTTGTAGCGGGTAGATGTTCCACTTTGATGGGCTGTCCAAGTGCTTTTCCAATATCTTTCTGATGGTCTTTGCCGTGATTTTTCGGTCTTCAATATCCAGAATGTCAAGGAATTGTCGGGTGCGGATGCGATCTTCTTCGAGCCAGCCGCGCAGGGTGGGCATGTCGTGGGTGCCGGTGGTATAGACACAATTCTCGGGCAGGTCTTCGGTCTGCACGAATGGATGACCGAATATTTTTGGCATCCGCTGCACCTCAAGGCTCATGATGCCCAATTCTTTCATCACTTCGGGCACGGAGGCGGGAATCATGCCAAGATCCTCGCCACAGGCAATCATGTTGGTCGCGTTGATGAGTGTGGGCAACCGTTTCAACGCGGTCTGCTTCCACAATTCGTTGTGACGGTGATAGTAGAAATCCTCGTAGATGCGGTCGAGGGCCTGTTTTTGAGGCTCTTTCAATTTCTCGTATGTTCTCGTCCATTGCAGGCAGATGCGAGGATGATACTTGTCTGGCTCGTTTGGGTCGTGGATGAAAAGCGTATTCTTGTCCTTCGTTGCATGCCTTCTTTTTACGAAATGAAAGCCTTGGTTTTCAATTTCTTCCACGCTCAAAGGCAGGGCAGGGGAGAAGTGCCCCAACAGCCCTGATTTGGAACCTTTCGGGATTTCCCAGATGCGGAAGAAACCCAAGATGTGGTCGATGCGGTAGGCGTCGAAGTAGCGCGCCATCACCTGTAGGCGGCGGCGCCACCAGGCGAAGTTGTCCTTGGTCATCGCAGCCCAGTTGTAGGACGGGAATTTCCAGTTTTGTCCCTCGGCGGCGAAGTCGTCGGGCGGTGCCCCGACTTGCACATCGAGGTTGAACAATTCGGGATGCGATTTCACGTCCACACCTTTGGGATTCACACCGATGGGGATGTCGCCTTTCAATAGCAAGCCCTTGTCGTGCAGATAGTTGACCGCCTCGCGCAGTTGTTTGTCGCAATGGTATTGCAGGAAAAGATGGATTTCCGTGCCGTTGCCGTCGCGCTCGGCGCAATACTGGGCGTAGTCGGGCAGCCAGCCTTGGTTTTCCTTGCTGAATTGTTGGAATTCTTCACTGTCTTTCAGCGAGTCCCATTGTGCCGCGAAAGCCTTTTTGAAATACCGCCATTTGGTTTTCAGCACCTTGGGATAGTCGACATAATCTGATTTATTTAAAATGTTCCGATAAACCCTGAAATTGACGTCGACTTTAATGCCCAATTGCTGGAGGTTGAGGTAAATCGGATTCAGCGCAAAAGCGGAAATGGCATTGTAAGGATACGAATCGCGCCAATCGTAATGTGCCGTTGTGTCGTTGATGGGCAGGATTTGGATGATTTTCAGCCCTTTGCTGACGCACCAATCGGCCAATTTCGGCAAGTCGGCAAACTCGCCAATGCCGAAATCGTCCCATGAGCACAGGCTGAACAATGGCACGGCCACGCCTTTCATCGTTTTGCGTTCGGTCATTCCGAACCAATCCCAAACGCGCTCTTGGCCCTCAGACAAAACACGGTTGGGACCGTCCTCCCAACGGATTTGGCCGTTCTCGCGGATGAAATATTTGTATTTGGTTTCGGTTGGTAGAGACGCAAAATCTTGCGTCTCTACAAGGGCCGACCAAATGCCATGTCTCACATATTGCATCGGAACAGCCTTTTCGGTGTTCCAATAACCTAATTCTGAGGTGTTTCCCGTCAGGAACAATTCCTCACCCCAACGGCTGTCGTATCGTAATTGGAATAGGGTTTTCATGCGGCAAAAATAATCATTGTTTCACCTTTTCCTTCGCGCCATAAGCACCAGTAACCCGATTCCGATGATGCCTAACGCAACCCAAAGCAGTGTTTTGCCTGTCGCTTTCTCGTTTTTGGTGGGAATAATTGTTTCGTTTTCAGTGGTTTCGTCAGGGTGATGGACGATGTATTTCCCGTCTTCGATGAGTTGGAGCGTATAGTTGAGGATGGTGTCGTTGGGGTTGGAGAGTTCGTCCATGGTCAGTTTCACCTCGTAATCGGGCAACACGCCGCGACCGTAGGGGAAACGCTCGTTCACGACGGTGTCCATCACTGTTTTCACCAAGGGGAAACGGACGATGTATTTCGAGTTGGGCAGCATCAGGTTCTCAAACTTGATGGCCTTCATCTGATGGTAGGTTGAGCCGGTTTCGCGCCCGGCGATAACGCCCCTATTCTGCTTTTTCACCCATCCAGCGAATACCGCTGAAGCAGAGAAAGAACGCTCATTGACAAGCAGATAGACCTTGCCCTTGTAGTTCACCGTCGAATCAGGTTGGTGCCATTGGCTGGAGAGGTCGAGGATGAAGCCGTCTCCGTCGGGTGAAGGCTCAAAATCGGGGAAAAGAATTTCTCCTTCGCAATGCGGTTCATCAATGGCGCATTGTTGGCAATACTTTGCGCCGTGATTGGTGCTGTAGCGGAAGAAATCGAAGTCGCCGCGCTTGTTCACTTTTTGGTACATGTCCTGACGGAAAGGCTTTTGCGCGAAAAAGGAATAAATCTCCGCCATAACATCTTGATTTCCATCTCCATTGTTGCGCAGGTCGATAATCAGGTTCGTGACGCTGTCGCTGACCATTTGCGCAAAGAGTTCCCTGATTTGTTCCACTTCCACTTGGTTGAGTTCGAAATCGCGGATGCCCAAATAGGCTGTCGTGTCCGAAATCATGCGGAAATTGATGGGTTCCAACAGATTGGTGAGATACCATTTTTGCCAACTCGGTGTCCGAGGGAAGCACTTCGTGGCTTTGTAACTTCCGCCTTTGAAAAGTTTCGTCTCACCGTCAGCAAACTCGACCAGCACATCATAATTGCTCGCGTTGGGTTGAATGAAACGGCAATACCGCAAATCAAGCATACAGAGAAATTCAAAGTCGGGATAGCTCTCTATGAAGCCATCAAACAGATTGAAATAACTCCTCATCGAGTCGCAAGGGATGCCGTCAACGGTCAGGATACGTTTTCCAAGATATTTGCTGTCGGCCCGGCCTGTCCGTGTCGCAATCATCGAGTCGCCTTGTATGCCAAAATCTATAGTCGAGAACCGTGGATTCTCATTCGATGGATTCATCAAGTTGGTATGGCTGTCGCGGATGAGGCCGATGGTGGAACGGATGGCTCTTTCCAGCTCGATAGCACTCACTGTCTTGCCAAAGCCTTCTCTTTGTGAGGCCGTGAACTGCGCAAAATCAACTTCGGAAACATAGTCATATAATCCCGGGAAACCTTCCTTCAAGGCATCGATGAAGATATTGTAATCCTCGGTGGCTTCTTCCTTGGTGAAGGTGGATTTCAGCTTCAGATCAGGTTCAAGGAACGTTGATTTCAGGCCGAAAGGCGTCATGGGGTCGGTGGCAATGCCTTTTTTGGACATCTCAATGCAGATGCATGGCTTGTTGATTTTCTTGTAGTAATAGCCCACCTTGCCGATGACTTCGCCGCGCTGCACCTTTTGTCCCGTCTTGAAGGGTTTGGTGGGACGCAAGCCTTCAAGGTAAGCCGTTGTTCCATCGGCAGATTGTATTCCAATGGCGAGATTCAGGAACTGCACATCGCTTTCGCCCGCTTCCACGAAATAGAGCGAATCCAACTGGAAATCAGAGGGCGTTCTGCCATACATGGTGCTATAATTCAACGCCGCCCGACTGACATAATTGAACATGGTAACCGTTCCCTCCACTGGGGCCAAGATGTTGGTATTCAGCGGCGCGGCGATGATGAGGCCGTTGGCGTTCAGTTCCTGCCCGATGTAGGATTGCGGCTGGTAGAGGATGTCTGTTCCGGCGGTTTTGCCTTCCACGGGCCAGAGGTATTCGGCCTGAGCGAAAGCCTTGCTCCCGAGAAACAGCGCTATAGCGCATAAAACTATTATTTTTAGTTTTGTTTTCATGTTTTTTCCACATTGTTATCCAAGAACTTGCAGAACTCCACCAAACTGCGTTGTATCACACTTCCCACCTGTAGTTGCTCTTTGTATTGCGCCACCATGGTCGGCGACATGCTGCGATTCAATGCAAAGCGCACCACCTCCATGTTGGCCTCTTTGCAAAGCAGGATTCCGATGCTGGGATTTTCCTTGGAACGACGCTCCTCCTGATCCAAAGCCTCCAAATAGAACTCCAACTGCCCAAGGTCTTTAGGATGGAATTCCGTGGTTTTCAATTCAATGGCAACCATACATTGCAATAGGCGGTGATAGAACAAAAGGTCAACCTTGAAGGTTTTGCCTCCCACTGTGAGGCGATGCTCTTCATCGATGAACAGGAAGTCTTTGCCCAATTCCAGAATGAAAACCTTCATGTGGCCGACAATGCTCTTTCGGAGCTTCGTTTCCTTGTAATTGAGCGGCAACCCAAGCATATCCAAACTGATGCGGTCTTTGAACAGCAGCGGAGCCTGTGGGTATTGGGTTTGCAGCATCTGTGACTGCACATCACGGCTGTCCAATATGGCCGACATCGCATCGGTCTTGATGGCGCGGTCGAGTTCCTTGTACTCCAAACGCTCACGACCCGCATACAGCATATAGAACAACCGCTGTTCATCGGTCTTGCAATAGTTCATGATAAGTTGATGGTTGCTCCAACCTGTTGAAAACAAAACGGTTGGAATTTGTGCCGATTCGATATGCACAATTTGGCGGTCGGAAATTTGTGCCATTTCAAATGGCACAATTTGAGGCTTGATTTTGCCAATCAATTCTGTAAAGGTCGGAGACGAATAGGTTTCATAGAACTGTACCATCTTGTAAATGGTGCGATAGCTCCAGCCTCTCACTGTGAGGTCTTGCGTGTGGATATACTCTGCCAGTTGGCGGACAACGCCGCTGCCACAAGCCGAAGTTTTTAGTTTGCTGCATACAAATCCGCCCACTTCCCAAACCATCATCACCGACTCGCCATTGACCTGCTGCACTACGCGGTTGCGATGGGACGCGATAATGCCATATATGGCCTCAAAGTCGCCCTTGTATGCCGTTATTGACCAGTTTTCGGTCGTGCTCTTTTTCTCCATTTTGATGATTTTCTTTTGCTTGCAAAGATAATGCAATTTTGGTAAATAGGTGTCTATTACCCAATTATTTCCTCTGCGCTGCGTTCTCCTCGCTTTCCATCAGCGACTCGCGCTCCTCTTGCTGCGCGAGTTTCTTGCTGCCGCCCGAGAACACATAGCGGACGAAAAGGCTCACCGAGGGCATTTTTGTCTCGGAGCGCGTGGTGGAGCAATAGTTGGGCACGGTGATGGCTTCCTCTGTCTTTTCGTTCAGGAAAAACTGATCCATCGAGAGCTCGACATACAACTTGTCGCGGAAGAAACCTCGGCTCAAGGCTATTGTCTCGATGAGCGGACTGCCGTATTCGTAGCCGTTGTAGCGTCGACTCTTGCCTTGATAGTTGAATTCGGCTTCCAAGGTCAGGTCCCAGGGAAGTTCCATTTCGAAGCCGGCGCCAAAAGCCAGTTCCATGCCGTTGTAAAGCGGGTTGCCGTAATCCACATAGCCCCAATCCATCTCGAACATAGGCATCATAAAGCCACCGATTAAGGTCGTCGCGGCGAGGTGACCGCCGTATTTCACGGATCGCGCCACATTGTCGTAAAGGCGGTTGCTCGCGGCGCCGTCCACGGCATACCGCTCGCCGATGATGTCTTTGCGGAAGGCCAAATACGGCTCCACGATGAGGTTGGTGTTTCTCTTCCTAAAGATTCATCTCGAAACGGCCTTCCGCATTGGTACTAGCGCCGCTGACGAGCATTCCGCCTTCATCCACAACCCGAACCGTGGCGTAGGCAATCGGGCTTTTCGACAGGGATTCCATCACATAGCCTTGCACCGAGGCTTTGCTCTGCGCCTTTGCCGCGAAAAAGGGAAAAAGTAATAACGCGGTCAGAATGAGGATTTTGACTTGTTTCATAAGATGAATTTTGTGTTGGTAATGATAATACGTCAGAATTGCCAAAAAGTTACACTTTGCAGCAAATTTTTCTACATTTGCAGCGTTTTATGTCAAAAAGGAAAAACAAAACCGCCATGACCGCTTTCGATTTCTTCAATATCCTCCGCTCCATCCCGAAGACCTTGCGCTTCAACCTGCATTATTTTCCGCTCAGGACGGCCTTGAAGCTGCCCGTCGTCGTGTCGCACCGCACCTATTTGCGCGAGCTGCACGGCAAGGTCACGCTGCCAGAGAAGGTGGAGACGGCGATGGTGAAAATCGGCTTCGGCGATGTAGGCCACTACGACCGCAAGCGCTCACGTACCATCTGGCAGGTGAGCGGCACGGTCGCCTTCGGCGGCAAGGCGAGCATCGGGCACGGCTCGAAGATTTCCGTGCGCGGTGACTTGAAACTCGGCGCGGGCTTCAACATCACGGCGGAGAGTACCATCGTCTGCGCCAAGGAAATCCGTTTCGGCGACGACTGCCTCCTGAGTTGGGACATCCTCGTGATGGACACCGACGAGCATCCCATTTATAATAAGGAGAGCGAACGCATCAATCCTGACAAGCCCATCATCGTTGGCAACCATGTGTGGATGGGCTGCAAGTGCGTGCTGCTGAAAGGCACCGAGGTGCCCAACGACACGGTGCTGGCGGCGGGCACGATGCTGAAATCGGCCTGCGCGGGCGAGGGCCAGGTGATTGGCGGTAATCCGCCGTCCATCCTCAAGCGCGATGTCCGCTGGGAACACTAAAGCGTTTCAATCACCGAGCAAAGGTTCTCGAAGATTTCAGGGATTTCGCCCACGCCGTTCACGGAATGCAGGTTGCCCTTGGCCTCGTAGAAGTCGGTCACGGGGTGCGTCTTCTCGTTGTATTCCACGAAACGGTGCTTGATGGACTCGAGGTTGTCGTCGGCGCGACCGCTGGTCTTGCCGCGTTCCAACATGCGCTGGATGAGCATTTCCTCGGGTACTTCGAGGCTCAGGACGCCGCTCAGCGGCATGCCGAATTTCTGCAGCAGTTCGTCGAGGATTTCGGCTTGGCGCGCCGTACGCGGGTAGCCGTCGAAGAGGAAACCTGCCGAGTCGCGGTTTTCGGAGAGTTTCTTCTCGATGATCTTCGCCACGATTTCGTCGGAGACGAGACCGCCTCGTCCAATGATTTCCTTCACCTGCAAGCCCAATTCGCTTTCGGCGGCGATTTCCTCACGCAGGATTTCGCCCGTCGAGAGGTAGGTGAGGTTGTATTTTTCGCGCAGGAACTGCGATTGCGTTCCTTTTCCGGCACCTGGAGGGCCAAAGAGTATGATGTTTAGCATTGTGGTTGTATTTTATAAGTTGTCTTGTCGTCGCTTCGTGTCATTGCGAGGAGGTACGACGAAGCAATCCAAAAATAGCGGGTCGTCTGGACTGCTTCGTTCCTCGCAGTGACGCAAAGCGTGTACTATTCAATGATTTTATAAATATCCGGCAAATTTCGTCCCTGTTGGTCATAGTCAAGCCCGTAGCCTACGATGAACTCGTTGCCGATGTCCATGCCTTTGTAGTCGATGGGGTAGGAGTATTGGAACGAGTTGGGCTTGAAGAACAACGTCGCGATGCGCACGTCGGCGGCCTTCAGGTCGCGGATTTTTTGGAGCGTGTAGCGCATCGTGTGGCCTGTGTCGACGATGTCCTCCACCACGACCACATGCCGACCGTCCAGCGAATGGTCGAGGCCGATGAGTTCGCGGACCACATTGGTGGTCTCCGTGCCCGAATAGGAGGTGAGTTTCACGAAACTGATTTCGCACGGGATGGTCAGCCGCTTGAACAGTTCGGAGGCGAACATGAACGCCCCGTTGAGCACCACGAGGAACAGCGGATTCATACCGTCGAGGTCGCGGTTGATTTGGTCGGCCACGGTTTGGATGTTGGCTTCGATTTTTTCTTGGGGGATGTACAGCCCAAATTCCTTGTCTAAGACTTTTACTGTTTTCATTATCGATGCGTTGGTTGCTCCTTATTTACTGATGATAACCTTGGCTTTATCTGTGTGCATTCCGTTGGCAACGACATTGACATAATAAAGTCCATTTGGTGTGTCGGTGGTATCGATTGTGGCGTTTCTTCCTCTTGTTGCCACTTCTTTTATCTTGTTTCCTAATGTATTAATAATTGCTACAATGCAATCGTTGGTATCGTTCGGGAATTCGATGTTTATTTCGTTTGATGCTGGATTTGGGTACACGGAAACATGAAATGGGATTTCTTCGTTTTGTGCGATAGATAGTCTGTCGTTATCATTTCCAGGACTAGTATTATGGCAAGGAATGATATTCAGCGAACTCACGCCCACGGATGACCATGCAGAAATGACGGCATTTCTTTCATCGCTGCAATTCCCATATAGGTTTTCTGCAGCAGAGACAGAGGCTTGTAAGGCGTCATGAAAGCCTGAATTGGACGACAAATTTAGATTGAGCATGTAATAGGCAATCAATCCTGCTTTATCTGGACCAATGGATTGTGACAGGTTATAGAACCATTTGTTTGACACACCGCAGTTATTATGCACACCTCCGTAATCATTAGTTGAATTAAGATTGCTCGTGTCTTGCCAATTGAATCCGTGATATTCTTCAGGTTGACCATGAAGTGAGGGGTGTGCCAAGTCCCTAATAATCTGTGCATCTTCACCGATAGTCCAATTCCATGGGGTCCCGTAAATAGTTCTGATATATCTCTCTCCTAAAGTTGCAAAGATGTCGGCAATAGACTCTCGCAAGGCTCCGCTTTCACCATAAAATGTAAGATTAGCAGTTTGATAATTCAACCTGTGAGCTAATTCATGTCCAACTATATCAATAGTAGATGCCCAGTTGTTCCCTCGTTTCCCTAATCTAATCTTGTTTAGATCAGTATTATAAAAGGCGGCTATGCTATCTATTCCAGCGTCAATTAGTACACTGTCTGTAATATGGTAGTTCAAATATTTCATTTTAAAAACCCAGCTAATTCACCTATAATCCAATGTGCGGTTGATGCGTGGGCAGAATTGCTATCGTCCCACACGTTGTCGTAATCGAATACATAATTACCATGTAGTAGTGTCATATTATCTTTAGTGTTTTGTAAGGTCCATATACTGAACATTGGCATTTTATATGTTTCCATAGTGTGGTCGCTGTCATACAAAGTGTATACTACGCCATCTTCAAATTGGTTGTTAATACTACAAGTTTGATCAACAATTTCATACACATCACCACTATTGGCATCTACAAGTATCCGATATTCTCTAGAGACTGTGTTTACACAAAATCTCCATGCGAATCTGTAATTATCTGTCTCTAAAGAAGTATTGTATGCTTTTGCAACACAAAGTGTTCCTTTAGGTAGCAACTTTCTATAACGAATGGAGTCGAAACTTCCATCGTAATTCCTGCAATAGCCATTTAATGAGGCGGGATCTTGCCAAATGAATGTTTCGTGGATGGCATTAAGTGCAATGGACAGCGCTTCTGATTTTTCGATAGGATTGGATGTGTTTAAGTCTAAGTTGCCTACCAAATACGAAGAAACCATTGTGACGGTATCTCGCTTGGATTCAACGATAACGGTAGCCCCCTCCACTTCGTAACCGTCATAGTATTGTTGATATTTGGCTACACCAGTTGGAGTTGCACGGAATCCATCTTTTGGACGAAGTTCATCGCGCTCGCCCAAACCGAATTCATCCTTGCAAATGGGAATAAAATCCCTGACAAGTAGAGGAACGTTGTTGTCTGGTTTGACAAGGTATCCAGGTTTGTTGAAGACATACCAGTGGGGGGCAACTTCATGAGCCAAAATTGAAGGTTTCTCTTGACTGTATCCGTTTAAAACGGATGTGCTTAACGCAAGAGCAAAGATTATTGTTTGAAGTTTTGACATGGTGATTTGATGTTTAGATTAGACAAGCAAAATTACAGAATAAATGCCAATATGAAGATGGTTGATGAAAAAAATGATCAAACAACAAGACAGTAAAGCCGAAAAAAACTATTTTTGCGTCATTAACTGAATAACTGAACAACTGATAACTGACAACTGATATGACTCCAATAGTAAGCATCATCATGGGAAGCACCTCCGACCTTCCCGTTCTCGAAAAAGCCGCCCAGTTCTTCGACGAGATGGAGATCCCGTTCGAGATGAACGCCCTCAGCGCGCACCGCACGCCTCAGGAAGTGGAACAATTTGCCCGCGAAGCGCAAGGTCGCGGCATCAAGGTCATCATTGCCGCTGCGGGCATGGCCGCCGCCTTGCCGGGCGTGATTGCCGCCAACACCACCTTGCCCGTCATAGGCGTGCCCGTCAAGGGTATGCTCGACGGCTTGGACGCCATGCTGTCCATCATCCAAATGCCTCCTGGCATTCCCGTGGCCACGGTGGGCGTGAACGGTGCCCTCAACGCCGCCATTCTTGCCGTCGAAATGCTGGCCCTCAGCGATGCCGAAATGGCCGCAAAGGTAGCGAACTACAAAGAGAATCTGAAAAACAAGATTACGAAGGCCAATGCCGAACTGAGAGAGGTGAAATATCAGTTCAAGACGAATTGAAGTAGGAGGTAGGAAGTAGGAGGTGGGGTTGGGGCTATTTTGATTGGTTCTCTTTGATGGTTTTGGTGGAAGCTACGAGGAGTTTGATGATTTCTTCGCACTCTGAGTAGATACTATCAAACATCTCGGTGGAAATGTAATCGGTTTCGACCAACAGTTCCAACCAATACCCTGTTTCTTCTGCTTCTTTTAGTGAAATAAAGAGTTTTGCGTTGAAGTCTGCAGTTGATTGGGCGCGTTTTGCTTCACGAATATTGGCTCCAATGCTTGTGCCACTACGCAGTACTTGTTTAGAAAGAATGTACTCATGCATCTCCTCACAAAGAAATTGATACATTCTGATAATTCTGACAGCAAAAGCCTTGCTTTTCTTTTGTAATAAAGTCTCTTTCATTGTTTTAGTGTTTTTTATGTATTCAGTGTTTTCCTACCCTTCTCCTTCTTACTTCCAACCTCAAACCTCCTACCTCAAAACCTCAAACCTCTCCTTCAAAAACAATCCGGCTCAACTGTTTTCGGTCGAAAACCCGATTCGCCACCTCCAGAAAGTCATTGGCCGTGACCGCCTCCACCTTGCGGATGATATCGTCCATGTATTCGATAGGTTCGCCCATCAATAACGAGCGCGTGACGCCCAAAAGTTCGTTCATGCCGCTTTCGTAGCTCAGCGCGACTTGCCCAATGAGTTGCTGCTTGGCGTGTTGCAGTTGCATCGTGCCTAATTTCTGTTGGCATAGTTTGTCCAACTCTTTGTAAACAAGACTGATAGCTTTCTCCAATGAGTCGGGGTCGACGCCCATGTAGACGCTGATGAGTCCCGTGTCGCCATAGGCTGTGTATTGCGACTCTATGCTGTAGGCAAAGCCGTATTTCTCGCGGATGTTCAAGCCGAGGCGCGAACTCATGGCCGGACCGCCCAACACGTTGTTGAGCATCACGATGGGCATCTTCAGCGGACTGCAAAACTCAGGTGCTATGCCGCCTATCATGCAGTGACTCAGGTGGTTGTTGCGTGTCTCAGTGCGGTTTTGGGGGACGTAGGTCTTGAAAAGCTCGCGTTGTTTATGAATAAGGTGTGGGGGCTGTTCGCCGAAGTATTTCATGGCCAAACGCTCGAATTCCTTGAAGCTGATGTCGCCGATGGAGGCTAGAATCATCTGGTCGGTGCTGTAGTTGTGCGCCATGAAGTCGAGGATGTCCTGCCGATGGAAACCTTTCACCAAGTCAGTGGTACCCAAAATGTTGCGCGACAATGGATGCCCGTTGAAGACCATCTCCTCGAAAAGGTCGTAAATCTCGTCGGAGGGAGAATCGAGGTAGGAGTTGATTTCGTCGAGGATGACTTCTTTCTCCTTCGTCAGTTCGTTTTCGGGGAAAGTGGAGTGGAAGGCGATGTCGGCGAAGAGGTCAAGGCTGCGGCGGTAGTGCTGTTTCAAGAAGGTGGCCTGGATGCAGGTCTCTTCCTTGGTAGTGAAGGCGTTGAGGTCGCCGCCCACGTTGTCGAGGCAGCTCAGGATATGGTAGGCCTTTCGGCTTTGGGTGCCTTTGAAGATGGTGTGTTCGACGACGTGGGCGAGGCCGTTTTCGTGGGCCAGTTCGTCGCGAGTGCCGGTTTCCACCATCAACACGAGGTGGGCGATTTCTCCCGCTTTCTCTTTGTGTATCAATCTGATACCGTTTGGCAATACGAATGTTTCGTATCTATTTTCTATCATTGTAATAAAAATTGGCTGCAAAGATACGAACAAACGGAGAAACTTTTTAAATTTGCGGCTCAATCTTATGAGCTATCATTAAAAGTACAAATTCTATGAAAAAACTGTTTTTTACCCTGGCTTTGGCCGCAGTCGCATTTTGCGGATTTGCGCAAAACCCTGTCATCGACCCCTTGCTGGCCGATGAGATGAACAACCGCTCTGATGACGAAAAAATCAATGTGGTGGTGATCATGAAGGAACGTTACGATAGGGACATGCTCAATCGTCGTGCCGACTATTTTGTCACTCGCGCCCAGCGTCGCGAGTTTGTTGTCAACGAGCTCAAGGAGTTCACTGCGGCTTCGCAGTATGACTTGAAGCGTACTCTTGCCGAAATGAAACACAACGACATGGTCACCGAACAGCGCACGTTGTGGATGTCGAATGCCCTTTGCTTTGGCGCAACGAAGGCGGCCATTCGCGACCTCGCCATGCGCAATGACATTGAGGTCGTTGGTTATAACATCGAGCGCAACTGGATTCCCGAGACCGACCAGCCGCGGCCGGCTTCTAGCACACGCGAAATCACGCCCAACGTGATCCAAGTGGGTGCCGACCAAGTGTGGGCCTTGGGCTTCACAGGCGAAGGCGTGGTGGTGGCCGTTATTGATACGGGCGTCAACTACAACCACTTGGATTTGGCCGATCACCTTTGGGACGGAGGTCTCGAGTTCCCGCACCATGGCTACGATGTCTATAACAACGACAACGACCCGATGGACGACCATAGCCACGGCACGCACTGTGCGGGCACGGTGTGCGGCGACGGCACGGCGGGTTCGCAAACAGGAATGGCCCCTGATGCCACGTTGATGTGTGTCAAGTGCCTTAGCTCTAGTGGCAATGGTGGAGCTGATGCGATTTCTGCGGGTATCGAATGGGCCGTCGAACATGGTGCAGACATGTTCAGCATGTCGTTGGGCGTTCCGAATTCGTCAATCGCGGAAAGAACACTATTGCGCCGCACTTGTGCCTCGGCATTGGACGCTGGAGTGGTGGCCGCTATCGCTGCCGGTAATGAAGGCAATTCCCAGAATCAATACCCCATTCCAAACAACGTGCGTGTTCCGGGTAGCTGCCCTCCTCCTTACATGGATGAGGTGCAGGATCAAAACGCTGGCGAATTGTGCTGTGGCGTCACCATCGGTGCTGTTGACTATGACGACAGTGCCGCTTACTTCTCCTCGCACGGCCCGACCACATGGACTAACACCGAGTTTGGCGATTATCCCTACAATCCTGGCATCGGCCTGATTCGCCCCGACGTTTGCGCCCCTGGCGTTGACATCAAGTCTGCTGATTATAGCAACAACACGGGCTACCAAACGATGAGCGGCACCTCGATGGCTACGCCTTGTGCGGCTGGCTGCATGGCCCTGATGCTGAGCAAGAACATCGATTTGGCCCCTGCCGACGTCTGCCGTATCCTGGAGGAAACGGCTTTCCCACTGGCAGCTACGAAAAACAACATCACGGGTTTTGGTCGTATCAATGTTTTGGCCGCTATTGAGGAAGTGCAAATGGGTTCCCTCGCTATGGAGACTTATGTCATCAACGACCCGTTGGGCAACAACGACCACAAACTCAATCCTGGCGAAACGGTCAGTCTCGGCATGAATGTGACCAACCTCAAGGAAGAAACCGTGAGCGGCGCCACCTTGGAACTTTCGACCAATGACGGGGATGTGACCATCATCAACGGTACGGCGCAGCTCCCCACTTTCTCGGCCAACCAGACACTTTTCCTGGAAGACATCTTCTCCTTCCAAGTGAATAACAGCGTGGAGGGAAACCAACGCATCCATTTTGTGGCTCAAGTGATGCAAGCTGGCGAGCCGGCTGGACGCTTCACCTTCAGCATCCCGGTGTATGACTACAATTTGCAGTTTGGTGCCATAGCCGTGTTGAACGATGACAACAACAACGGTTTCCTCGAAGCCGGCGAAACCGCTGACTTGCGCATCTTTGTGGACAACCAAGGCAATGAGATGGCTCCGGTGCTGTCGGGCACACTCGGCTCCACATACCCATATCTTACCATCAATGGCACCGAGCAATCTTTTGGCACCATCGGTGGCAACCTGTCGGGCTTTGCCGATTTCAACGTCACCTTGTCGGCCTCCGCTCCCGAAGGCAACGACATTCCGTTTAGCCTTGAGCTCGTGGATGGCGAAGGAAGGCAGACCTCGATGAGTTTCGATTACCGAATCTCTTGCAACGTCGTCTTTTCCTTGACCGACTCTTGGGGCGATGGTTGGAACAACGCCTATCTGACCGTGGAATACAGCGATGGCACTCCCACTGAGAACATGACCATCAACAGTGGCAATTCGGCCTCTTATACCCGCCAGTTGTCCACCAATTCGACGGTCACACTGACGTGGCATAGCGGAAACTACGACAGCGAATGCAGTTTCTCTGTTGCCTATCAGAATGGAGCCACGATTCTTGAACATTCTGGTGGCATGAGCTCACCTTACACTTTCACCGTAAACTGCTCGGGTGGCGAGGTCAATGAGACCTGCGCTC
The DNA here is from genome assembly GCA_017460915.1 of Bacteroidales bacterium. Classification (GTDB taxonomy): domain Bacteria; phylum Bacteroidota; class Bacteroidia; order Bacteroidales; family F082; genus Limimorpha. The sequence continues at coordinate 42,036 of JAFUAA010000044.1, forward strand.
CGGTGCGCGACCTCACCTATCTCGTGGATGGTCACGATGTGGTTTTGGCATGGGAAGCCCCCGAAGAAGGCCAGCCTGCATATTATTTAGTCTATAGAGGCACTTTGCTGCTCAGCCAAGTCGAGGCTTTGGGCTATACGGATGCCAACGTCGAAGACGGTGGCTACAACTACTGTGTGCAGGCCGTGTTTGCCAACTGCCAAGGCGCAATGGCTTGCGAGTGGGTTGAAGTCTTAGGCTGCTCGGGCGTGCAGAACCTGACCCACGTCATGGATAGCGACCTGCACATCTCCTTGTCGTGGGAAGATCCACAAGACACCTCAGGACTGATTGAATACCAAGTCTTCTTGGACGATGTGCTGCTGGGCTCGACGTTGGAACATTCCTATGACTACGACATGGTTCCTGGCGAACACGATTTCAACGTGAAAGCCGTCTTTGAGGACTGCGAGAATGATACATTCATGCATGTTTGCATACTTCCTGCAGTGGAGAATCTGCATTATGTGGGCGATGGCAATCATGCCGATGTGGCATGGGATGCGCTGGCTGGCGCAAGCCAATATGAGGTGTATCTCAACGGCGAACTGGCTGCTACGGTTGACGAAACCAACTATGAGGTTGAACTTGAAAACGACCTGACCACCGTCATGGTGAAGCCTGTCGCCGACGGTTGCTATGTCTTGGAGAACAGCATCGAAATTTGCTACATCAATGCGGTGGAAAACCTGCAATTCATCTCGATGGATGACAACGGTACGCTGCATTTCACTTGGGATGCCGTAGAAAGTGCTGAATATTATTCTGTTACGGCCAACGGTGCTACCGAACAAGTGGCCGAAACCGAGTTCGCTTTCATGGGCGAAATTGGCTCCAACGACATTTGCGTAACGGCCCATTCTGTCTACGGCTGCGCAGCGGAAACCACATGCATGTCGGGCATCACGGTTTGCTCGCCTGTTGATGGCTTTGACTATTCCTTCAACGGTAACGAAGTGACTGTTACATGGAACGGCGAGGGCATCTCTCAGAACGAGGTCGTTTTGGACGGTGAAAGCCAAATCGTCTATGAAAATCGTTTGGTGGCTCAAGTTGAAAACGGAATGCATACCATCAAGGTGACGCCTGCTTACGATGAGGAATGCTGGGCTGTCCTTAGTGCAACTTTCGATTTTGAAGTCACCAACGTGGCTCCCGAAATCCGTATCACCGATGTGCGTCAGGGCCATATGAGTACGGCTTGGAATGCCGTTGCTGGTGCCATTGCCTACAACCTCTTCCGCGACGGCGAACTGATTGCCGATGGCCTTACCGCTACCGAATACAACGACACGGAGATGGCCATCGATATGCAGCACTGCTATACTGTGCAAGCCGTGTACGCGAAAGGTGTTTCGACCCTGTCGAATGAGGCCTGCGCCAATTATTTCAATGGCATCGACGAGAACGGCGGCCAGGTGAGTATCTTCCCCAACCCGACCACCGACAAGGTGACCGTTGAGTGCGCTGGCATGTCGCAAATCGACATCTATAATGTCGAAGGCAAGCTCATCGACAGCTTCCAGGTCGAGAACGATTCCTACCAAATCGACGGCCTCGAGAACGGCATCTACATGCTCCGCATCCGCAAGGGCGATGCCGTCTTCGTCAGTCGCTTAGTAAAGATGTAAAATGTTGCTTTTTTGACGCACTTTGCGTCATTGCGAGTAACGAAGCAAAACGAAGCAATCCAGAAATTTGTTTTTGGATTGCTTCGTTTTGCTTATTTTTGCAGATTCATACTAAACGGGTGTTTTGCCCGTTCAACAGAAAAAGGAAAACCATGCGCAAGATTTTTGTACCCCTATTGATTTTCTTCGGCTTCACATTGAAGGCAACGGCCCAACAGCCTAAAGACATCATGAAAGCCTCCATTCCCGTGGCGATGTTCCAGGCTACCTATGCTTTTCACTTCCCGGGTTTGGACAACAAGACGCTGTATGGCGTCAGCCATAACGTGGGTGGTGGCTTCACCTTCAAGACCGAAAACAACCTGCTGCTGACGGCCGAAGCCAATTTCATCATAGGTAGCAAGCTCAATGTCGACCGACTAGAGATTTTCGGCGAGGGCATTACCAACGAATATGGCGAAATCATCGGCGGCGCGGGCAGTTTCGCCATGCTGGAGGTCCACCAGCGCGGCTTCCATGTGCAAGCCAAGGCGGGTTATCTGTTCCCTTTCTTGCCCAATCCCAACAGTGGTTTCTTCGTGCAAGGCGGCCTCGGGTATCTGCGCACCCGCATCCGCACCGACTATTCGCGCACCTTGCTCAACGACCCTTATCAAGTGAACGGCGACTATGAATATGGCTACGACCGCATGCGCGGCGGTCCGGCCGTGCATCTCGAAGGCGGCTACCTACTGCTCAACGACACGCGCTTGCTCAACCTGTCCATTGCCCTCGAAGTGACCTACGCCCGCACCCGCGACCTCCGCGACTATGATTTCCGCGTGTTCACCAACCCCGAAACAGGAATGCAGGAACCCGTGGGCTACACCGACCCACACAAACGCTACAATGACCTTTATTATGGCATCCGCGTCACGTGGAACATCCCCACCTACCAGCGCAAACCCGACGACTACTATTATTATTAATCGTGCGCTGCGTCTATACATTGGGAATCCGTCTTTACGCTCTCGGCGTGCGCGTCGCTGCCCTTTTCGGCAACGCCAAAGCCCAACTTTGGGTCGATGGCCGTAAGGCCAAGGCTCTTGAGCCTGTCGAAGAGCCGAAAGACTCGAATAAAGTTGAACCGGCCCTTCGACAAACTCAGGAACCTAACGATTCTTGGATTTGGTTCCACGCTGCTTCGCTGGGCGAGTTTGAGCAGGGTCGCCCCGTCATTGAAGCGCTGAAGCAAGCCCATCCCGAGTTCAAGATCCTGCTCTCATTTTTCTCGCCTTCAGGCTACGAAATCCGCAAAAACTATCCTTTGGCCGACAAGGTGGCTTATCTGCCCACCGACACGCCTCGACACGCCGAACAGTGGGTGAGGAGCCGCCATTTCGTGGCCGCTTTCTTCATCAAGTACGAGTTCTGGTTCAACTATATGCAGGCTTTGAAGCAGGCTGGCGTTCCTCTGTTCTACATCTCGCTTATCCTCAAGCCCGAGTCTTATTTCTTCCGCTGGTATGGCGGCTGGTTCCGCAAGCAGTTGCATCATGTGACGCATTTTTTCGTGCAGGACGAAGCCACGGCGCAGCTGCTCAAGGCGCATGGCATGGACAACATCAGCGTTTGTGGCGACACCCGCTTCGACCGCGTGGCGACCATCGCCGAGCAGGCGAAGCCGTTCCCTGAAATCGAAAGGTTTATTGCGGGCAGACAATGCATCATCGCAGGCAGCACATGGCCACCCGATGAAAAGCTGTTGGCTGGGTTTTTGCCGAAATTGCCCGAGGATCATTGTCTCATCATTGCGCCCCACGACATTTCGGCCTCGCATCTTGACCAAATCATGGCGATGTTCCCCGAGGCACAGCTCTACACCGAGCTCAGCTCCCTGAGCCAGCCAGCCGAGTCAAGGCCCCTGAGCTTGTCGAAGGGTCGACCTACTCGGATATTAATCATCAACACCATAGGCATCCTCTCCCAGCTTTACCAATACGCACGTTTCGTCTACATCGGCGGCGGTTTCGGAGTGAACATACACAACATTCAGGAACCCGTCACCTTTGGCTGCCCCGTGGTGATTGGGCCGAAATACAAGAGCTTCAAGGAGGCCGTCGACCTGGTGGCCTTGCAAGGCGTTTTTCCCGTCAACGATGCCGACGAATTGACGGCCGTGTTCACGCGTCTGTATGAAGATGAGGCTTTCCGCAAGCAGGCTTCCGCCACCTGTTTGACCTACCTGAAATCGCAACTTGGCGCCACGAAAACCATCATAAAAGGCTTTGAGAGCGCACTTTTTTTGTAAAAAAAGGCTTTTTCTTTTTGATTCTTCCAAATTTTGACTAATTTTGAGGGCTGATTTCCCGTTGAAACTCAGTGAAAAACTCTTATGCCTATGCAAGACAACGCAACTCCTACCACTTTGCCACGCCTCGGTCTCACCCAAGGTGATTTTAATGGCATCAGCTACGAAATCATGCTGAAAACCTTTTCCGACGCTCGTTTGTTCGAGTCGTTCAATCCTGTCTTGTATGGGCAGTCGAAGGTGTTTTCCTATTACAAGAAAAACTTTGGCATGGACAACCCCAACTATTCTCTGACGCGTGACGCCCGACAGGCTTGGGACAAGAAGTTCAACATCATCAACATTGTGGAGAACGAGCTCAAAATCGATCCAGGACAGCCTTCCGAGATTTCGGCCGAGATGTCGGTGCTCTCGATGAAACGTGCTTTCGACGACCTCCAAAACGGTTATATCGACGGCCTGTTGATGGCGCCCGACAGCCCCGCGATGTCCAAGAGCAACATGGCTTTCCTGCTGTCGCATTATGCCGAAGCGGATCCCGTCAGGGTGATGGTCAACGACACGATGCGTATCGCCTTGGCCACGGGCGACATGCCCCTTGGCGAGGCTTTGGCGCAAATCGACATCCGTTTCCTCGTCGGCAAGATGTCCACATTGTCAGCAGCCTTGAAGAAGGACTTCGGCCTCAATGCGCCCAAGATCGCCGTCATGGGCATCAATCCTCACTCGGGCTGTCGTCCCGAGGGCGACGACGACAAGGTGGTGAAAGCCGTCGGCGATGCCCAGAAGAAAGGCATTTATGCCTTCGGCCCTTTCGGTGGCACGCAGCTCTTCGTTTCGGGCTTGTGGACCAAATACGACGCGGTGTTGGCGATGTATTACGACCAAGCCGTGCTGCCCTTGCGGATGATGACCACCGGTGGCTGTGCGGCCTATTGGGCGGGACTGCCGGTGGTGTGTGCAGAGCCTCTGCACGGCCCGAGCTTCGAGATGGCCAACCAAAACAAGGCTCAGCCCGATGACTACCGAAAGGCGGCCTTCCTTGCCGTCGATGTCATACAGCATCGCAGGGAACAATAGTTCCCTACGAGGAACCCAAAAAGCAAAAAAAGGAGGCCAAGCGGCCTCCTTTTTCTTGTGCATCCATTGTCGAAACTTACTTCACAATGAACTTCTGGGTGTTGTTGTCGGCATTGATGAAGTAGATGCCGCTGGTAAGGTTGTTCAGGTCGATGACGTTGCCGCCGATGTGACCTTCTTGCGTCTTAACGACTTGTCCTTGGGTGTTGTAAACCGTAATCTTGGCGCTCTTGCTGAGGCTGACGTTCAGTTGACCAACAGCTGGGTTGGGGAAGATGCTCATTTGAGTGGTGGTTTGTTCTTCCAAGCCAACACCAGCATTCGGGAAGAGTTCCGCCAAATCGAAGACTAGGCCACGGTAGAGGTTGTCGTCAGGAGTCTCGTCATCTTCCTGAACGTAAGAGCCAGCGAGACCGTCCTCTTGTGCGGCGATGATGAGCTTCCCACCAATCACAGCGGCTTGCGAATAGACGAATTCGCTGTATTGGAACATGAAGTCGTTGGTGAGGTGGATGGGGGTCGACCAGGTTCTGCCACCGTCGCCGGAATAGGTGGCGAAGAGCTTAAAGTAGTATTTGCCATTACCGTCCGTGTTGTGTTCGTCCATCATGGAGTAGACGGCCACCATGTCATAACCGTTGCTGCCAGGCAACGTGCACAGCACAGGCATGCAGACGATGCCACCATTGTATGAGCCGTGGAGGGTGAAGTCTTCAATGTTGAAGGATTCGGCCTCAGCCCAGTTTTGCCATTCGTCATTCGCATCGAGAGGAGCCAGATAACCGAAGTAGACGGGGTTATCCCATGATTGGTCGCTCCAACGCGGCCAAGCGGCATAAAGGTCGCCATTAATGTAGGCCGAGTCTAGGATGAAGGGTTGGCCCGGAGTGGCGGGCATTGGGTTGGTCGGGTCGTAGCCTGCACCTTGATAATAGGAATTGCCCTCGGGGCCGGTGTAAGGCAGGTTCTCGCCCCAGAAAGCGACGCCACCCAAGGCAGGATAGTAGCTGTTCGAGCCTGGCTCGCCCGTCGAACCGTTCCACTCATAGACCATGCAGAGTTCGCCGCCGATACCCCATTGGGCAGAGACGTAGCGAGGATACATGAAAATAATGTTCTCGCCGGTCGGGTCGGTGAAGGTGGTGTTGATGCCAGGGTGGTGGTAGTACACTTTTCTTTCCCAAGTGTCGCCGTCGTCGTAGCTGTAGAGCACCATACCGTCGCTCCAGGCATTGTTGATTACGAGGGCGAGGCAGTTGTCTTCGGTGGTTTCCATCCAGTAGTAGCAGTTGGAGCCCCAGTCGCTGCCATATTCAGCGGTGAGGAAGGGGAGGATGACGTTTTCCTTGTCCCAGGTCTTGCCACCGTCTTTTGAACGGTAGTAGTAGATCTGGTTGTCGTCATAACCCAAGGCAACGACGTGGACGATGTCGCGGTTGGCGCCCGAGGTCATGATGGCTGGCCAAGTGGGCGATTTGCTGTTTTCGAGGTGGCAAACGGTCTCAGCGCAGCCAGGGGTGATGTTGTCCTTGTCCTCGATGTAGTAGATGCCCATCTCAGTGGCTGTGTGAGCGGCCACGATGATGCTGTTGTCGAGGTAACGGGCGATAGAGCCGAAACCAGTCTTTTCGTTCTCGACGCGGCCTTCGCAGGGTGTCCATTCTCCGGTGTTGGAGTCGAAGGTGCCGATGCCGGTGCCACGGTCGCTGTAGCTGTTGTCGGTGGCCATGGTGTAGGCGAAGTTCACTTTGCCATCGGACCAAACGATGGTCCAAGTGCGTTGGGCTTGGTTCGACTGCCAGTCGTAGGTGGTATAATCCAACTCACCCTCTTCGTAATTGATGCGGGTCATGTTGGGCTGGCTCTGGATGTTGGTCAGCGTTTCCATTCTGGGAGCCTTTTTCATTTGGGCAACCTTGGCGTCTCTCAGTGATGTCCTTGCAACTTGCGAAAAGCCGGCAACGGCCATCGACAAGGCGAGAGTTAATGTAAATAACTTCTTCATTTTTAGTGATTTTAATGAATAATTAAGGAATGATTTAAGTGTTTTTGATGCTTTTTCGTGTGATTATACGGGGCAAAAATAGTAATTTTTCATTGAAAATGATGCTTTTTACGAAAAAAAAGGAGGCTTTTGCCTCCTTTTTTTCGTACGATGTAAGCAAATGCTTACTTCACGATGAACTTCATGGTGTTCTCAAAGCCGTTGGCCTTCACGGTGACGAAGTAGATGCCGCTGGTGAGCTCGCTGGTGCTGATGCTCGGGCAGTTGATGCCAGTGTTGATGTTGACAGTCTTGTTCATCACGTTTTGACCCATGATGTTGTAGACGCTGATGCTCATCTCTGAAGCCATGGCAGCGTTCACTTCGATGTTGAGAACGTCGGTGGCGGGGTTAGGATACACGCGAGTGGTGGTCATCGGGTTGATGGCTTCTTCAACACCAGTCATTTCGGGGTCGGCAATGACTCTCATGACCCAAGTCTTGTTTTCTGTGGTCTCGATTTGGGTGGCGTTGGTGCCCCATGAGAAACCGATTTGGTCGTCGGCTTGGAAACCGAACCAGTATTCACCAGGATTGATGGAGTTGGGCACTGCCATGGTGAAGAGACCATCGGCATAGGCGAGGTCGAAGACGGGCTCAAAGAGGTCGTCTTCCAGTTGATGCCAGTAACCTTCGTCCACATTGTAGTAGCTCACGTAGATGCTTCTGAGATAGAAGGAAGAAGCGGTTGCGTCGGTACCTTCGCGGGCCGTGCAGGGAGCTGAATAGGCGCAAGCAAGGTTGCCGTAGGGGTCAACTGCCAGAGCCGGATGGGCTGAAGCACCCCAAAGCTTTTGAAGATATTCGTTAAAGTACAGTTTGTTTTGATCGAAAGAGATAGGCGAACCGTTTGCATCATTGTACATGGGCATGTAACCAATCCATTTGGTGGAGTCGGGGTGCATGATGACGTAACCCGGGTTCTCCGGATCGTCCCACCACAGTTGGCAAGCGTGGGCTTGGTTGCCGTCTTCCGAGGCGATGGGGCCACCTTGGGTGTCGTTCCAGTAGACGATACCGTCGATGCTGCGGCCACTCCAGTAAGAGAAGTAGCCAGGCTCGTTGTCCAGGGTGTGAGCCATGCGGAAAACGTTCAGGGCGACGTGGGCAGTGCCGTTGTTGTCGACCACGATAGAACCATTCATAGGCATGGAGAGAGTGTCGTCCATGCCCCAAGCGGGCTCTTCGTCAAATTCTCTGCCTTCATAGGGGTTGTCCCAAACTTTGAAGGTGTTCCAGGTCAAACCGTCGTCGGTCGACTTGAACATCCAAACACTATTGGTGAGGCAGCCAGTGAAGAGCATGGCCACGGTGTGACCATTGGCACCCAGGGCATAGTCGTCAGCCGAGAAAGCGCCAACGTGGTAGCCGTACTCCTCAAGCGGAGTGTAGTTCACGGTCCAGTTTTCGGCGTCTTCCGAGCGGAACATCACCGTGCGGATGTCGGTTTCGTTGCTGGAGATGCTGTGCTGAAGAGCAGCAACGGCGATGATGATGTTGTGGTTCTCGCCGCAGGTGATCACTCTCGGCCAGGTGGGATACTCATTGTAGGGATAGCCTTCAGGATACTCGGGGAGGGAACCTCTGAACTGCCAGTTGCCTTCGCCGGCAATCTCTCTGGTGTAGCAGTTCAAGGCGCCACCGCCATGGGAGAGGAGGATTTCGCCGCGTTCACCCCATTGGGCGATGGACGGCCAACCCGACATCGTCTCGGTTTCGACGCGATCTTCTGGGCCACCGCCTTCAGAACAGATGCCGAAAATCCATTCGCCGTCATCAAAGACTTTGCTGGAACCGGGCTTGAAGAAGTTGTAACCAGTGCCACGATCCGGAACGTTGGTATTGCTGAAGGTGTGCGACATGGTGGTGGTTGCAGCAACCGAACCATTGGGCAGTTGGTACATGCGGTTGGCCACATAGTGGTTCGACTGGAGGTCGTAGGTGGTCCACATGACGTCGGCAAAGTCAAGGTCGCCTTGGTATCTGTTGTTGACGACGCTGGGGGTCACAGGGGCAAATTGGGCGGCAGTGGAAGCTGCTACCTCTTTGCCAGCCAGTTCTTTTGTGTTGCGAGCCGTGGCCATACGGGCATCGGCCTTAGTCACACGCTGCTGTGCGAAAGCACTGAAGCCTAAAACAAGGCTCATGGAAAGTAGTAGTACTTTTTTCATTTTGTGTGTTTTTAAAAGGTTAATGTTATGTGTTATTTCTCATATTTTGGGCTGCAAATATAGTCATTATTTCGAAAACGAATGATAAAATGGATTTTTTTTTGAACAAAGACTTTCCATGCAAAGATTGTGCCAGAAAGAATCCCTTGTCTGGTTTTCTGGATTGCTTTCACTTCGCTTTGCTCGTGATAGGCTTTCGTTCCTCCTTCGCAATGACGGTTGCGGTGGTCAGTACCGTCATTGCGAGCGAAGCGAAGCAATCCAGGGAAGAAGCAATCCAGAAAAATAAACTTGCATTTTGTATAAGAATTATTCCTACCTTTGTCTCGTCATTTATTTGTGTAATGGAAAAACATGGGTACACATACATCCTGTTCAACAAACGCAACGGCACTTTGTATGTTGGTATGACCTCGAATCTGAAGCAGCGTGTTTATGAGCATAAGACAAGATTACATCCCGATAGCTTTACGGCAAGGTATTCGGTGGATAAGTTGGGCTATTATGAGTAGTATGCATTGGTAACAGATGCGATTGCAAGAGAGAAACAACTTAAGGCGGGTTCGCGGGCGAAGAAGCTGCAATTGATAGAAAGCATTAATCCGGATGGGGTGGATTTGTATGATACATTATGAGTGGTGAGTGGTTATATGAATTGCTTTCACTTCGCTTTGCTCGTGACAGGCTTTCGTTCCTCCTTCGCAATGGCGCAAAGCGGCGCAAAAGAATGAACTGGTAACAAATTGTTACCAATTGAATATAAGGAATATAAAATATTAAAAATCAAACAGATAATGAAAAAACTGTTATTACCCATCCTCATCCTTGCCTTTGCAGCCTGCACGCAGCAGCCCAAGGCCAATTACGTCACTGACCCCGCTGCCTACGCCGATCCGTTCATCGGGACGGGCGGCCACGGCCACACCTTCCCTGGCGCCACCCTGCCCTTCGGCATGGTGCAGTTCAGCCCCGACACCCGCATGAACGACTGGGACGGCTGCTCGGGCTACCACACCTCCGACCACACCATCCTCGGCTTCAGCACCACCCACCTCAGCGGCACGGGCTGCTCCGACTATGGCGACTTTAGGTTTATGCCTTATGTGGGCGAATATCAAAATGAGTTCGCTTTCCAGCACGAGAACGAAGATGCCCAGGCGGGATACTATTCCGTGGTGTTGGAAAATGGTGTGAAAGTGGAACTGACAACGGGTGACCGTGTGGGCATGATGCGTTGTACCTTCCCATCAACGGAAACGCAGCGGATGTTTCTCAATATGGTGCAAGGTGTCAACGACGAAAAAGTCATAGAGTCGTCCGTGGAGTTAGAGGCTTTGCAAGAATTCCATTTCGGACTCAAAGCATTCCGCCGCACCCGTGACTGGGCCAATGACCAGTACCTTTATCTCTATGCGGAGTTTTCACGCGACATTCTCGCCCTTGATACCGATGAGCAAAATAATGTCAGCATGAGTTTTGACGCTTCCGAACAGCCTCTTGTGATGCGTTTTGCCCTTTCCGCCGTCGATGTGGAAGGCGCAAAGAACAACCTAAAGGCCGAACTCGCCGACGGTGACTTCGACTTCGACGCCCTGCGCCAAAAAGCCTACGACAAATGGAACACCGAGCTGAAACACTACGAGGTGGCCGACAACAACGAATCGAACAAGACGGTGTTCTACACCGCTTTGTACCATTCCATGATTGCGCCCAACCTCTTCAGCGATGCCGACGGTCGCTATCGTGCCCACGATTTGAAGGTCTACACGAGCGAAAGACCCGTTTATACGGTCTTCTCGCTGTGGGACACCTTCCGCAGCCTGCATCCGCTGTTCAGCCTGATGCAGCGCGAACGCACCCTCGATTTCATCCACACCTTTATTAATAAGTACGAGACCAACCCGCATCACATGTTACCTGTTTGGGAGCTGGCAGCCAACGAGACCTACTGCATGATCGGCAACCACGCCATCCCCGTCATCGCCGACGCCTATTTCAGCGGCATCCGCGACTTCGACACCGAGAAGGCTTTGGAGGCTATGGTCAACTCGTCGAAGATGGACTTCCGTGGCATGGGCGCCTATATGAAATACGGCTACATCCCGATTGAGGCCGAGGGCGAGGCCACGTCGAAGACCTTGGAATATGCCTACGACGACTGGTGCGTGGCACGCATGGCCGAGGACATGGGCAAGCAGGACATTGCCGACGAGTTCTATGCCCGCGCACAAGCTTATAAAAACATCTACAACCCTGAAAACCAGTTCTTCCAAGGTCGCCGCAATGGTGGCTGGATGAAGCCCTTCGACCCCGCACAAGTCAATTTCACCTTGACCGAGGCCAACTCCTACCAATATGGTTTCTTCGTGCCGCAGGACATCAACGGCCACATCGAATTGATGGGCGGTAGAAATGCCTATGAAGCCAAACTCGACGCCTTGTTCAACGCGCCGGAGAACCTCACGGGGCGCGTGCAGCCCGACATCACGGGTCTCATCGGACAGTATGCCCATGGCAACGAACCGAGCCACAACACGGTGTATATGTACAACTTCGTCGGTCAGCCGACCAAGACGCAAAAATACGTGAAACAGGTGATGGACGACTTCTACACCGACCGTCGCGACGGCTACGCTGGCAACGAGGACTGCGGCCAGATGTCGGCTTGGGGCGTGCTCTCCAGCATGGGCTTCTATCCCGCCACGCCCGCCTCGGGTTATTATGTGCTGGGCGTGCCGCGCTTCCAAAATCTTCGCTTGACCTTCGAGAATAGCAAGCAGTTTACCGTGGTCGCCAAGAACTTGAGCGCCAAGAACTGCTATGTGCAGTCCGTGAAACTGAACGGCAAGGCTTTGGAACGCAGTTATGTCATGTTTGACGAAGTCTTCAACGGTGGCACCTTGGAGTTCACCATGACCGATCAGCCCAATTCCACCTGGGCGACGCAGCCCGAGAACTGTCCCGTGGTGCGCATCGACAAGGGCAAAGACATCGTCATCGTCCCGACCCTCAACGCCGATTCGGATACTTTCTTCGACAGCCTCATGGTCAGCATGAGCCATCCTGTGGAGGGCGTGAGGATTTACTATACCTTGGACGGCACGGAGCCTAACGCAGGTAGCCTGCTTTACGAGCAACCGATATGCCTGAAAGAAAACACCACCGTGCGATCCGTCGCCATGCAGGACGGTCGCTGGAGTCGCGTGATGGACGCGCAATATTTCCTCATCGACGCGCGCCACAGCGTGAAGGTGGAAAACATGTATAACGAGCAATATGCGGCGGGTGGTCTCAAAGCATTGATTGACCATCAGCGCGGCGGCGAAAACTTCCGAACGGGCTCGTGGCAAGGCTATTATGGCGTCGACCTCATCGCCACCGTCGATTTGGGTCAGGCCAAGCGCATCAACCGACTGGCGGGCAGTTTCTTGCAGGAGCAGAAGTCATGGATTTGGATGCCCACCGAGGTGGAGTATTTCGTCAGCGACGACGGCAAGGCATTCCGCAGCGTGGGCAAGGTGAAGAACGTCGTGCCGCAGGACGAGGAAGGTGCTGTGCTCCAGGAGATGGAGGTGCGTCCGCGCACGAATGCCCGTTATGTGAAGATGGTGGCCAAGACCCTCGGCATTTGTCCCGACTGGCACGTTGGGGCAGGGCAGAAGTGCTGGATTTTCTGTGATGAGTTGGTCATTGAATAATTGGGCGCGAAGCGGCGCAAGGTTTGGGTCGGAAATTGGGATCCGGCAGGCTCAGCCCCGTAGGGGCGGTGGAAATTAGGCAGGTGGTGTAAACCCCTGCCAGCATCGGGTACGCCAACCCCGGTAGGCCCGCCCCGAAGCGGCGATACATTAGTAACCGTAGGTCGTGACCTACGGCAGCAAACGAAAGTCTAACTAAATAAAAATACAATGAAAGAATCCATCGTGATCCTCGCCGGCGGCGGTCCGGCACCAGGCATCAACACGGTCATCAGCACTGTGGCTAAGACCTTCCTCAAGGACGGTTATCGCGTCCTTGGCCTCAACGAAGGCTACAAAAACCTCTTCAAGCCCAATCCCGAAGTCGTCGAGATGGACTTCCTCTATGCCGACGCCATCCTCAAACAAGGGGGCTCGGCCCTGAAGATGAGCCGCTACAAACCGAAGAACGAGGAATTCAACACCGAGTTCTTTGTCAAGAACAATATCAAGCTGTTGGTCACCATCGGCGGCGACGACACCGCATCGACAGCCAACCGCATCTCCAAGTTCTTGGCTAACAGCGGTTTCCCCATCCAGAACATCCACGTGCCCAAGACCATCGACAACGACCTGCCCTTGCCCGAGGGCAGCCCGACTTTCGGCTATTATTCCGCCAAGGACGCCGCCGTGCATTTGGTGCAGACCATCTACGAAGACGCTCGCACCAGCGGCAACTGGTTTGTGGTTTCGGCCATGGGTCGCGAGGCCGGCCATTTGGCTTTCGGCATGACCTCGGCCTGCCACTGTCCGATGGTCGTCATCCCTGAGATGTTTAACCATGCCAAGGTCACCTTCGATGCCATCATCAAGTTGGTGGTCAGCTCGATTGTGAAGCGTAAGCTGTTGGGCGTCAACTATGGTGTGGCCATCATCAGCGAAGGCGTGTTCCACTTCATGAGCGACGAGGAAATCGAGAAGTCGGGCGTGGCGTTCACGTACGATGAACACGGTCATCCCGAGTTGGGCAACGTGAGCAAGGCGCATATCTTCAACCTCTTGTTGCAGCAAAGGCTGAAGGCTTTGGGCCTCAACGTGAAGAGCCGTCCTGTGGAAATCGGCTACGGCATCCGTTGCGTGGAGCCCAACGGCTATGACCTGACCTACTGCTCGTTGCTGGGCTACGGCGTGAAGAAGCTCTTCGACCAAGGCGTGAGTGGTGCCATGGTGACCACCAACCCGAAGGGCGAGATCATGCCGCTGTATCTGAAGGATGTGGAAGACAAGAACGGCAAGATCAAGCCACGCTTGGTGAACCTTGACGGTCCGAAGGCCGAGTTGATTTTCAACGAGGGCTTGCAGTACATCGCTCCTGCCGACTATGAGGAGGCCAAGGCTTACCTGCCCAATCCTGATGACTACGACTTCAAGAAGATTTTGAACTGGTGAGAAAAAAGCGGGATAGCCGTGTCTCACGACAGGGCTATCCCTAAGAATACAAATGAATCAAATGCCGTGCCCCGCAAGGGGCACGTTTTTTTATCTATCTCTAATGAGATTATTCTTCCTTCTTGCGTTTGCCGATCAGGTAGACGCCGGCTAGGCCGGCGAGCAGTAGTGCGCCGCTGCCGATGGGAGTGAACTGGTCGTAGTTCACGTCCTGTGAGAGCACCATCACGCCAAACACATTCTGGGTCATCTC
>JAFUAA010000045.1 GCA_017460915.1 Bacteroidales bacterium
CGGAAAAGCCCTACTTTTGCACGAAATTTGCCCATAAGCAATTTTCAACGGATTATTAAACTGATAACTATCAACTTCAAACTATCAACTGAATAAAATGGGATTTCTAAAGAAACTGTTCGGCGACAAGGCCTCACGCGACAACAAAGCCCTCGAACCGATACTCCAAAAGACCCTCAAGGCTTACGAAGACATTGTAAAACTCGACATCGACAGCCTTCGTCATAAGACCGTAGAATTCAAGGAATACATCAAGAACAAGACCGCCAAGGAGGTGGCCGAAATCGCCGAGCTGAAAACCCAAGCCGAAGCCAACTTCGACATGGCCCCCGACGAAAAAGAAAAACTCTACACCCAAATCGACAAACTCGAGAAACAGGAGCTGGACCACATCGAAGAAGCACTGAACGAGATTCTTCCGGAAGCGTTCTCCGTGGTGAAGGCCGCCGCCAAATACTTCTGCGAGCATGAAACCGTGGAAGTGCAGGCCACCGACCTCGACCGCGAGCTGGCCGCCAAATACGAGCACGTCACCATCGAAGGCGACAAGGCCTACTTCAAAAACAGCTGGATGGCCGGCGGCAATATGGTGACTTGGGACATGGTACACTACGACTGCCAAATCATCGGCGGTATCGTGCTGCACCAAGGCAAGATCGCTGAGATGGCGACTGGTGAAGGTAAGACCCTTGTGGCAACGTTGCCTGTATACCTTAACGCCTTGGCTGGCAAGGGTGTGCATGTGGTCACGGTGAACGACTACCTGGCCAAGCGTGACTCCGAATGGATGGGCGCGATGTATGAATTCCTCGGCCTCACCGTGGACTGCATCGACAAGCACGAGCCCAACTCCGCCGCCCGTCGCCGCGCCTACAACTGCGACATCACCTACGGCACCAACAACGAGTTTGGCTTCGACTACCTGCGTGACAACATGACAGGCAACCCCGAAGAACTGGTGCAACGCAAGCATCATTACGCCATCGTCGACGAGGTAGACTCCGTGTTGATTGACGATGCCCGTACGCCTCTGATCATCAGCGGTCCTACGCCACTCGGCGACCAGCAGGAATTTGACCAGCTGAAGCCCGATGTGGTGAAACTCTATGAAGCCCAAAAGCGCTATGTGACCACCATCTTGGCCGAAGCCAAACGCATCCTCACCGACACCAACGCCACCGAGGACGAGAAGAAACACGGCGCCGACCAACTCTTCCGCGCCTATCGCGGCTTGCCAAAGAACAATGCCCTCATCAAGTTCCTCAGCGAGGAAGGTATGAAAGCCCTGATGCAGAAGACGGAAGGCTTCTACATGCAGAACCGCAATGAAAACATGCACATCATCGACGACGAGCTGTATTTCGTCATCGACGAGAAACTGAATACCGTGGTCCTCACCGACAAGGGTAGCGAGCAGTTGGCCCAAGCCTACAATGACCCTGCGTTTTTCATCATCCCTGACGTGGGCAGTGAGATTGCCGACCTTGAAAAATCGGGGCTCAGCAGCGACGAAAAGGTGCTGCGCAAGGCCGAGCTGATGCGTAACTTCGCCGAGAAGTCGGAACGTCTGCACACCGTGCAGCAGCTGCTGAAGGCCTACACCTTGTTTGAGAAGGATGTCGACTATGTCATCATCGACAACAAGGTCAAGATCGTGGACGAACAAACGGGTCGTATTATGGAAGGCCGCCGTTGGAGCGATGGCCTGCACCAGGCCGTGGAAGCCAAGGAAAACGTGAAGGTGGAAGCCGCCACGCAAACCTACGCCACCATCACCTTGCAGAACTACTTCCGCATGTACCACAAGTTGGCTGGTATGACCGGTACCGCTGAAACGGAAGCCGGCGAGTTCTGGGACATCTACAAACTCGACGTCGTGGTCATCCCGACCAACCGACCCATCGCGCGTATCGACCAAGAAGATATGATTTACAAGACCAAGCGCGAGAAATACAACGCCGTCATCGACGAAATTCAGAGCCTTGTCAACCAAGGTCGTCCCGTGCTGGTGGGTACCACTTCGGTGGAAATCTCCGAATTGCTTAGCCGCATGTTGACGAGAAAGAACATTCCGCACAACGTGTTGAACGCCAAGTTGCACTTCAAGGAGGCACAAATCGTCAAGGAAGCAGGTCAGGCGGGCACGGTGACCATCGCCACCAACATGGCTGGTCGTGGTACCGACATCAAGTTGGGTCCTGGCGTGAAAGAAGCCGGCGGTTTGGCCATCATCGGCACCGAGCGTCACGAGTCGCGCCGTGTCGACCGTCAGTTGCGCGGTCGTTCCGGCCGTCAAGGCGACCCGGGTAGTTCGCAGTTCTACGTCTCCCTTGAGGACAACCTGATGCGTATGTTCGGCTCCGAGCGCATTGCTGGCATCATGGACCGTATGGGCTTGCAGGAAGGCGAAGTCATCCAGCACCCGATGATCACCAAGCAAATCGAGAAGGCACAGAAGAAAGTCGAAGAGAACCACTTCGGCGTGCGTAAGCACCTGCTGGAATACGATGACGTGATGAACTCGCAGCGTGAGGTCATCTACAAGAAACGCCGTCACGCCCTGTTTGGCGAGCGCCTTTCCATCGACATCAACAATATGATGTACGACTTCGGCGAAAAGCTCATCGAAGAGTTCCAAGACGCGAAAGACTATGAAGGCCTGAAGATGGAGGTGCTTTCGAGCATGGGTATCGACGTCCCGTTTGAGGAAGAAGAATTCGACAGAAGCAAGACCCAAGACCTGGCCAAGAAACTCTTCGATGCCGCCTTGGAACACTACCGCGACAAGGCCCGCATCATCGGTGAAAAGACCCTGCCCGTCATCAAGAACGTGTACGAGAACCAGACGCATTTCGAGAACATCGCCATTCCAATCACCGACGGCAAACGTGGCATGAACGTCATTGTCAACCTGAAGAAGGCCGTCGAGAACGGTGCCCGTGAGGTGAACCTCTGCATCGAGAAGAGCATCTCCCTCGGCCTCATCGACAACGCCTGGAAGGAACATCTCCGCGAACTCGACGACCTGAAGGAATCGGTGCAGAACGCCACCTACGAGCAGAAAGACCCGTTGGTCATCTACAAGTTGGAGTCGTTCAACCTGTTCAAGGCCATGCTGGAGAAAATCAACGAAGACGTCATCTCGTTCCTGATGCGCGCCGACATCCCGACGCAAGATCCGAGCACGGTGCGCGAGTCGCGCGGCCCACAAGGCATCGACAAGTCGAAGATCCGCGAGCAACGCCAAGACCTGCTGGCACAGTCGCACAGCGACACACAGCAGCGCACCGTCACACAGCCCATCCGCGTGGAGAAGAAAGTGGGCCGCAACGATCCCTGCCCCTGCGGAAGCGGCAAGAAATACAAGCAATGCCACGGACGACTGGAAGGCGCTGAATAAGTAGCTTTTGCAATTCAAACGTGTCCACGAAACGTAAAATCATGCCTTTCGTGGACATTTTTTATAGTAGATGAAATTAGTTTTACATAAAAGACGTGAGACCGTCATTGCGAAGAATGAAGCAACGAGATGCGAGTCACTGCTCCCGACTCGTGTCCCGTGTCAATTGATTATGCATATTGTTTTTTTGAACAGTTACTTATATGAAAAGCGTCCATTAACGAGGGCGTCCACAAGAGGATTGCCGAGGGCACTAACTTGAAATCCAGAAACCTGAAACCGACTGTGCTTTACCAACTCTCTATAGTGCATCTTGAACTGAATGTGTCTGCGTTGGTGCGTCGCATGGGTATCTCACAAAGTCTGAGACACAGTATATCAGCGGAAAGGAAACCGCCAGCGAAAGCCGAATGACCTTGATTCTCGACACGATTCATACCGTTGGACGGGAATTGGCGGCGGTGTAATCAAAACATAGCGCATTTTTGTTTCTTTTCACAGGAAAAATTGTACCTTTGCAGTCTTAATCACAATCGTCTAAAAACACCAATAAATAATGAAAAAAGAAGTCAAATTCAGCCTGGTATACCGCGATATGTGGCAGTCGTCAGGCAAATATGTGCCACGCAAGGACCAACTGGAGCAGATTGCTCCTCTGATTATCGACATGGGCTGCTTCGACCGCGTGGAGACCAACGGCGGCGCCGCCGAGCAGGTGAACCTGCTTTACGGTGAGAACCCGAATCCATCCGTCCGCGCCTTCACGGCGGCATTGCATAAAGGCGGCATCGAGTGCCACATGCTCGACCGCGCCCTCAACGCCTTGAGGATGAACCCCGTGCCCTCCGACGTGCGTCAATTAATGTACAAGGTGAAGAAAGCCCAGGGCGTCGACATCACCCGTATCTTCTGCGGCCTCAACGACGTGCGCAACATCATCCCGTCCATCCAATGGGCCAACGAAGCCGGTATGATCTCGCAAGCCGCTATGAGCATCACCTACTCGCAGGTGCATACCGCCGAATATTATATGAAAATGGCTGATGAACTCATCGCTGCCGGCGCCAAGGAAATCGCGCTGAAGGACATGGCTGGCGTGGGTCGCCCCGTCTCGTTGGGAAAAATCGTCAACCACATCAAGACGCAGCACCCCGAAATCAAGGTGCAATATCACGGCCACACCACACCCGGTCTCTCGATGGCTTCGGTGCTTGAAGTGTGCAAAGCGGGCTGTGACTACGTCGACGTGGCCATGGAGCCGCTGTCGTGGGGCACGGTCCATCCCGACGTCATCAGCGTGCAAGCCATGCTGAAAGATGCTGGTTTCCTCGTTAAAGAAATAAACATGAAGAGTTATATGGCTGCCCGCAGCATGACGCAGAGCTTTATGGATGACTTCCTCGGCTACTGGATCGACCCTCGCAACCGTTATATCAACTCATTGATGTTGGGGAGCGGCCTTCCGGGTGGCATGATGGGCTCGCTGATGGCCGACCTCAAGGGTGCCCATACGCTCATCAACATGAACTACAAGGCACAAGGCAAAGCCGAACTTAGTGAAGACGAGTTGCTCGTCGAGCTCTTTGACGAGGTGCAACGCATCTGGCCTATGGTTGGCAACCCGCCTTTGGTGACGCCGTTCAGCCAATACACCAAGAACATCGCCCTGAAGAACCTCATCGGTCGCAGCATGGGCAAGCCCGACTTCAGCGACCTTGACGACGCCATGTGGGGCATGATCCTCGGCAAGTCGGGCAAGCTGCCGGGCACTTTGGCTCCCGAAATCGTGGAATTGGCCAAGAAACAAAATCGCGAGTTCTTCACCGGCAACCCTCAGGACAACTATCCGAACGAGCTACCTCACTTCATCGAGGAGATGAAGAAGGAAGGCTGGGACCGCGGTCAGGACGACGAGGAACTCTTCGAATTCGCTATGCACGAGAAGCAGTACCGCGAGTACAAGTCGGGCGAGGCCAAGCGCCGCTTCAACCAAGAGCTGGAGGCCAAGATGAAGGCCAAATTCGAGAAGGCCGGCGGCGAGGCTAAGATTCCGGACTTGCGCGCCTTGCGTCACCCGAATGCAGAACCCGTCATTGCGCCTGTGAGCGGCGTGGTGATGTGGGAAGTGGACTTCGACGACAAGTCGATTGCACCCGCCCCTGGCACCGTCTACAAAGAAGGCGACTTGCTATGCGCCATCCAGACGAACCTCGGCTTGGAGCCCGTCTATGCCCTTTGGCCCGGCAAAATCGTGGAAACCACAGCCGACCAAGGCAAGCGTGTCAACAAGGGCGAGACGATTGCGTTCGTTGAGAAATAAAACGCTTTGAGAAATTATTTGGCAATCCGTGGCACGTTATTTGCTATCTTTGGTGCGTCAAAACATCTTACAAAGAAACTTACCTAATCATTAAATTAAAACCATTACAAAAATGAAGAAATTGTTTTTGACCTTAGCTCTCGCCTTCGTCGGCATCATGAGCGCAAATGCACAACTTTGGATTGGTGGCGGTCTCGGCGCCAGCGTTCAAAAGAACCACACGAGTTTTTCCATCGCTCCTGAGGTGGGTTATGCTATCAACAGCAAATGGCAAATTGCCCTTGGTGCTAGCTACAACTTCACTCAAGCAAAAGGGACCGATTTGCTCGGTAACGAGATTACCAACACCACCAACGCCTTGGCTCTTCAGCCTTACATTCGCTATGTAGCTGGCACCATTGGGAAAAAGTTCTCCTTGTTTGTGGATCTTTGTGGTGATTTTGGCTTAGTTGACGATGCTCGCGACTATGCCGTAACGCTGCAACCTGGTATCGCATGGCAAGCCACGGAGAAGTTTACTGCTGCTTTCCGCTTCTGCAAGGTTGGCTACGACCACAACTTCTATGGCACTGACGGCTTCCTTTTGGATGGCGACTTGGCTGCTCCGCAAATCAGACTTTATTACAACTTCTAAATCATGGAAGATTTGAGACGCGCAATGCGTCTCTACGACGAAAAGGCCGCTTTCGGGTGGCCTTTTTCGTTTATGGGACGCGCCGATAGATGGTCGCCACACGACTCACATTGTAGACCTTCATCGTGATACTGTCGCCTTTCTTCTCCGAAGGGAATTTCACGCTTGCGTCAATGTTGCCGAAACCTCCAAAAGCCTTGTCATCAGTAGTGAGAATGATTTGATAATCACCTGTTTGCCGCACGGGGATTTCGTAATCAGGAATGGAATGTTGGCCCCAGTTGAAAACAAAAATCAGGTTGCCACGCTCGTAAACGACAGTCTTGTTTTCCTCATCGGCATGGAGCATCCACGCGGGTGAGGCTTGCATCACATTGTGCTGTTTCACGAAGTCAAGCATGACCTTGTCGAAATCACCCATGAAACGATATTTCAGATTCGGATTGTCCACCAGCGACCATTGACGGCGGGCGTATTTGTAGCTCCAACCGTTGTCAAAGCGCGGAAAATCAATCCATTCTGGGTGACCAAACTCGTTACCCATGAAGTTAAGCCAAGCCTCGCCGCCCAAAGTGAGCGTGAAGAGGCGAATCATCTTGTGCAGGGCAATGCCGCGGTCGACGGTCATGGAAGGCGTGTCGAGACTCATGGCGGTGTACATCTCCTTCCCCATCAGGCGGAACGCGATGGTTTGGTCGCCCACCAAGGCTTGGTCGTGGCTCTCGGCGTAGGCCACCGTCTTGGTCTGTGGCAGGTGGTTGGTCATGGTGAAGAAAAACTCGTTCATGTTCCACTGATCCTCGGGCTGGTCTTTCAGCACCTTGATCCAAAAATCGGGCTCGCCCATGCCGAGACGATAGTCGAAGCCCATACCGCCGTCCGCAATGGGATGGCAAAGACCCGGCATACCGCTCACATCCTCCGCGATGGTGATGGCCTGCGGATTCAGTTCGTGGCACAAAGCGTTGGCCAATTGCAGATAGGTAACCGCATCGTCGTCCATATTGTCACCGAAATATTTCTCTGGCGCATCGAAAGTTGTCCCAATGCCGTGGTCAAGATAGAGCATCGAGGTCACGCCATCGAAGCGGAAACCGTCGAAACGGAAATCCTCTAACCAATAGCGCACATTGGAGAGCAGAAATTGAAGCGTCTCCTCCTTGCCGTAGTTGAAGAGCTTGGAATCCCAAAGGTTGTGGTTACCGCGCTCGCCCGCGTGCAGATATTGGTGGTCGGAACCATCGAAGAGGTTGATGCCCTCGCGGATGTTCTTCACCGTGTGGGAATGCACCAAGTCCATGATGACCAAAATGCCCATACCATGCGCAGTGTCAATCAGTTCCTTCAAATCCTCGGGCGTACCGAAACGCGAACTCGGCGCGAAGAAATTGGAGACATGATAGCCGAACGAGCCGTAATACGGATGCTCGGCAATGGCCATCAATTGGATGGCGTTGTAGCCATCCGCCTTGATGCGCGGCAGGATGTGTTGGGTGAATTCCTTGTAGGTTCCCACCCTTTCGGCCTCTTGCGCCATACCGATGTGCGCCTCGTAAATCAGCAACGGCTCCTTTCCCTTCTTCGGTGATTGGTATTTATATAAATAAGGTGTCGGCGAATTCCAAAACTGGCCTGCAAAGTCCTTGTTATCCTCGTTTTGCACCACCCGTTTGATATACACCGGAATGCGCTCATGCTCACCTATTTGCGACTGTACCAACACTTTCAGTTTGCTACCATGCACAAGCAGATGGGCAAACTCGCTGTCGGGCAAGAAGATTTCCCAAAGGCCGTTGCCCGCATTTTCCAACGGGAACTCATAGCGGTTCCAGTCGTTGAAATCGCCCATCAGCGAGAGGTAATGCGCCGCCGGAGCCCATTCGCGGTACCACCAGCCGCGCCGCCGCTGGTCGTAGATGAAGCCCAAGAACTGATGCGCCAAGGCAAAAGCCTTGAGGCTGCCGTAGCGGTTCCGCAAATCCGTCATCCGCCTTTCGAAGCGGTCGTGGCGCTCGTCCACCGCCTTGCTGACGGGATTGAGCCAAGGGTCGTGTTCAACTAGAGGGAGCATAGCGTTCTGTTTTTGCAAAAGTAGGAAATAATTCCGATTAGAATTGAAAGGTCGTTGTATTATTGTCCAAATCCAATACTTTCGTCTCGGAAGGCTCCAAATGCACGGCAACCACTTCCGATGCGAAGTCGTTCATATCGAATTCGTTGGCTTTGCGCTTGCCCATCAGAGCCAAGGCATCGTGGGGAATCCTCACCTCCACATCACGGGCTTCGGTGCGATGGAAATTGACCACCACAAGCAGCCGCTCCGACTCGGAATAGCGCAAAAACGCATACACAAACTGCGGGTCGAAATTGGAATACCACGGGTTGCACCACATCAAATCGTAGAACTTGCCCTCGTTGATGGCGGAATGCTCCATTCTGAAATGCAGCAAGTTACGATAATAGGCAAACAACTTCTTCTGTTTTTCGTCATACTGGCCGCCATCGAATTTGCCGCCGTTCATCCATTTTTGGTGCTGCGGCTCATGGCAGTAGTCGAAAATGGAAGTGCGCCCGTCGTCGCCGCTGTAACCCACGGCACCGTTGGCATTTTCGCCGCTCTCCTGGCCGTTGTAAACCATAAACGGTCCCGTGTTCATCAAGGCGGAAAGCGTCACGGCGGGCAAGGCGGCGAAGGCATCTCCAACGAATTGCGGCGAGGCCAAACGCTTCTCGTCATGATTTTCCATGAAACGCAACATGTGGGCATCCAAATCGTTCAAATCCTTCCAAACCTGCGAAATTTCCTTCGCCTCGTGACCGTGGCAAAGGATATTCTCCAAAGTGTTGTACAGCCCAACCTTATCATACAAATAATCGAAACCCGCCTCAAGGAAAGGCTTGTACAGCGCTGGTTGATAGATTTCTGCAATCATTATGGGTTGATCATCCGCCCGCAATTTCCCAATCGCCCACTGCCAAAACGCCACGGGCACCATCTCCGCCATATCCACGCGGAAACCATCCACTTGCTTGGCGCACCAAAACCGCAGAATGGCCAGCATTTTTTCCCAAGTGTCGTGCTCATCGTAGTTCAATTTGACGGTGTCGTACCAATCGTTGAGGCTCGGGTTGGGCGCGAAGACATTGTTGCCGGTCGCCTTGGCGGGATATTCCTCGTAAAACGGTTCCACCGTTTTACGAGGACAAACAAAAGCCTGCCCCTCACAATAATAGAAATTGCAAGGATCAAAGCCTTTGTTTTGCCGCGCCAAATGATTGGGAATGAAGTCGATAACAACTTTCATCCCTTGCTGATGGATACGCTCGACCAATCGCTCGAAATCGGTCATCGTGCCCAAATCGGGGTCGACGGCGCGGTAATCGGTGACGGCGTAAGGCGAACCTGCCTTGCCTTTGGTGATGTCGGGGTGCGTGCCCGTGCTTTCCGAGGCATGTCCCAGAATGCCCGTCAGCCAAATGTGAGTGATGCCCAAATCCTTGATGGCGCAAAGCGCGGCATCGTCAAT
This sequence comes from Bacteroidales bacterium, assembly GCA_017460915.1. Taxonomy (GTDB): domain Bacteria; phylum Bacteroidota; class Bacteroidia; order Bacteroidales; family F082; genus Limimorpha. The sequence continues at coordinate 9,882 of JAFUAA010000045.1, forward strand.
GTCGTTGAATGTACCACAGCCGTTTTCAGCCTTGCCTCCGTTGAAAACAAAGTTGGTTTGCTTGTTACCGAACAGTCTGACAAAGAGTTGATAAATATTCATATCGCAAAATTAGGAATTTTTGAATAACTTCAAACAATGTATCGAAAAAAATACTACTTTTGCGCATATGAAAACACACAGAATTCTTCCTATCCTTGCAGCTTTGGTGCTGAGCAATTCACTTTCCGCCCAAGTGCAGCCCTCTTGGGAATCCATCAACGAGCGAGGCTATCCGCAGTGGTTCTCCGATGCCAAATTAGGCATCTTTATCCATTGGGGCGTGTATTCCGTGCCGGCCTACGCCAGCTTGGAAGGCTACGCCGAATGGTACTATCGCGGCTTGACCACCAGCGACGAGCGCAAGGACTTCCAAGAGCGCGTTTATGGCAAAGACTTTCAGTATGAGGACTTTGCGCCGATGTTCAAGGCCGAGCTTTGGAATCCTGACGAGTGGGCGGACCTGTTCAAGAAATCAGGAGCGAAATATGTGCTGCTGGTCTCGAAGCATCACGACGGCTATTGCCTTTGGCCGAGCCAATATGCCCCTGGCTGGAACTCGGTCGAGGTCGGGCCAAAACGCGACATCTGCGGCGAACTGACCGAAGCCGTCCGCAAAAAAGGCCTCAAAATGGGCTTCTACTACTCCCTGCCGGAATGGACGAGCAAAATCCACCGTTGGTACCAAGACCCCGACGAAAACATTGGCGAATACGTGGATACACACATGATTCCGCAGTTCAAAGAACTGATTACCAAATACAAACCCACCATTCTCTTCACCGATGGCGAGTGGCGCAACAGCGCGGAGCAATGGCACGCCAAGGAATTGATTTCGTGGTACTACAACACGGTTGGCCCTGACGCCATCGTCAACGACCGCTGGGGCGACGGCGGGCAACACGGCTTCCGTACGCCCGAATACAGCGCAGGCATCACCCTCACCGACCGTCCGTGGGCGGAATGCAGAGGTTTGGGGCGCAGTTTCGGCCTCAACCGCAACGAGCCTTTGGAAAACTACTTGACCTCCGACGAACTCATCCGTCATTTCGCCGTCCTCGTGGCAGCGGGCGGCGGCATGACGCTCAATGTGGGACCTGCCGCCGACGGCAAAATCCCGCTCTTGCAGCAGGAGCGCCTTTTGGAACTCGGTCGATGGCTCGACATCAACGGGCAGGCCATTTACGGCACGCGGCCTTACAAGAAATTCTACGAGATGAAGCCCGTCACAGTATCGCGCAACGACATGGAAATCAACTTCGACTGGAAGCGCAACTCGCCCGACCCCGCCATCAGTTGCGACCATTTCCAAGCGCATTGGCAAGGCATATTCCCCTGCTCAGCAGACACTTACACCTTCGAAATCCAAACCGACGACTACGCCAAACTCATCATCGACGGCAAGACCGTCATCGAGGATACGCGCCAATCGAACACGGGCAAGATGAAACTCGCTGCTGGCCAACACAACATCGAAATTTTCTACGAAGAGGACGAACTCGAAGCCACGATTGCCCTCTATTGGTCGTCGAAAAAGATGGAAAAGCAGATCATGAAAGGGTTCCAGATGGGCGCGATGTTGCCTGCCATGGGACTGAAAGCCACCTACACCTGCGAGCAACCCAGCGTGTGCTACACGCAAGGCAAGGATGCCCTCTACGCTATCGCCCTGGATTACCCTGAAGACCAATTGGTTCTGAACATCGAACAGCCAACCGACAAAATGAAAGTGCAACTATTAGGTTGTCCCAAATTCTTGCCTTGGCGCTACGAGGACAGCCAGCTCATCATCAACACGAGCGGACTGAAACACAGCGACATCCGCAGTTCGGGAGCGTGGGTGTTCAAGCTGAAATGAAAAAAGCGGCGATGATATGAACCCCGAGAGTTGGACAAAAGACTTTCGGGGTTTTATTATGTCACAAAAGAGGAATAAACACACAAGCGAAGATCGTCTGAAGTACATGAAGATGCTTGAGAAGGGCTACAGTATCAATTACATCAGCGAGC
>JAFUAA010000046.1 GCA_017460915.1 Bacteroidales bacterium
ACTTTCTCACCTTCGATGCATTCCAGCCACGGCTTCCACCGGCATAAACCAGGGTCTTGCTCTCCTTAGCGTTGGAATAATAAAGGTAGCTCTGCCCCGGCATAAGCATGAAGTCGTCAGGATACCAGCCATAACCTTCGTAATAGGAGGCGAAGTCGTCCTGCCCTTTCAGTATGTCGTCGCCAACTGGATTGAAACCTGCCAAGGCACCCAACACCGTTTGGGGGACCGACACGGGGTAGCCTAGCCAATTCCAATTGGGCTGAATTGTAATCGGGTGAAGCATCGGAATGGCCGCCGAACCCGACAGCGACACCTCGCAATCCTCCGAGACGTTGATGAGATAGCCTTGCTCGTTCTGTAGATTCTCCAACGAGCCGTACCAATAGTCGTCGCCCATATCTTGGTGATAGTTGTCGGTGAAATCGCTTTGCGACTTGATGCTCAGTCCGTTGTGTCCCAAGCTGCTCTCCAACATTTCCAAGCCATTGGCACCGTTCATTTCGACGTAGGTACTCCACCAGTTCCAGCCAGCCGACAGGTTGTCGGTTTGCGAGGCTGGGCCAGGGCCGTCATAGTAGTAGATGTACTCCGCCACCATGTCCTTTTCTTCCACATTGCCCGCCGAGTCAACAGCCATCACCAAATACTCGGTGGTCTGGAAATCGTCGAAGCGCAACATGAAGTCGTTTTCATGGATTTGCGGCTTCTTCACCTGCCACTGCATGTCGGTGGAGTCGTTGCGGTAATACAAAGTATGGTACCACACGCCCGAGCGGTTGTCGTCCGACACAAAGTTGAACGCCAAGCTGTCGTTCACCATCTCCACCGACTCGATGTGCGAAGTGGGCTTCACTGCATCGATGGTGTTGGTCCATGTGTCGGTTATCACAGGTTCCTCAAGGTCGAAGATGATACCCACTCGGTTACTAATCTCCGTTCCATCCGGGAATGGCTCCTTCAAATTGACATTGAAGGTAAAGGTTGCTATGCCTTCGCCGTTATAGTTGATGGGCAAAGCACCTTGGTTCGGGTCGGTGGTGGGTTCCATCGTCATCGGGTCCAAAGAGGTGATAGTCCATACCACGATACCCGTTTCATCATCGCATTCCAACTTGATTTGTGCAATGACATACACATTGGGCGCAAATCCAGTGTGTAAACAAAGTTATGCTCTCCGTTGAGTTCCAACACCTTGTCGTGAATGGACACTCTGTAGGCAGCCAACGATGCCACATCAAACTTGTTGACATCCAAGGTATCACGCACGATAATCGTATGCGCCGCAGCCGTGGCCGTGGTGTCGTTCTCCGATTCAATCTCGTAGGTGATGGTCTGGATTTCCTGCATCATGTAGCGGCTGCCAGATTCAGAGAGATAGCCTCGAATTTCGTTGGGCTCGCAAGGAGCCACTGGGGTTGATTTGCCACCTTTATGATCTCCTGCAGGGCAATTAGGATTTTTAGAATTATGTTTTGAAGACATAATACTTGCTCCAAGACCTGCTAACAATCCTCCATATTGTAAGGCAGTTCTTACAGTTCCCATTATTTCTCCCCATGCGGATGTACAACCTGCCACTATTCCTAATGCTGACATACCAAAATCTCGTGGTGACAGATTATTATCACTACAAAATAGCATATCCATTGCTGATGCAGCACCTGATAACAATCCTGTTGCACAACTAGCAACTCCAGCAAAAGAAGCACCTGCTTCAATAAAAGGAATAGCTGCAGCTCCAACACCAGTAGCACCAAGAGCAGCAGCAGCAACTTGAGCAAGGATTGCACTCGCCCCTAATGCAATAGATGCGTTATTAGCCGCATTACCAAACTCTTCTGTATTGCAACAAAAATCAGAATAACCTCTTCCAAAATTCTGTTCTGTATAAGCAAACCATTCTGTTGGGTAATTAACCCACGTTTCAATAGGTTCTGATGAAGTTAATGAAATTGTAATAGTTTTTGTGGAATATGGAGGTATTGCTGTCATAAACAAACCAGAACGAATATACACAGAATCATCAGTCGTTTCATCAACATCACAAGCACGAAGGAAATAGATATCTTCACCAATATAATTACTATATGTAATCAGGTTATCTCTTTCTTGTCCGCTCCATTCATATGAATCCTTAATAAAACCATAGAGCTTATCTAATTGAAATCCTTCCATTGACAGTTGAGAAATCCCGTTTTTTGTATCACATGCAATATACATATTATATGCCGTCATATTCCCCTCATTAGTAATGGTGTAAGTATATGTACACTCCGTATCACGTCGGAACGTGGCAGGATACGACACAGTTGATGTCAGCACAATGTCCACAGGCTCTTGCACTTCCAATGCGCCATTGATGCGAATAGTTTCGTCATAGAACTCAAATACCGCATCATACACACCCAAGTTCACGGCATAGAAATTGAAAGTCACTGTAGTAGTGGAGTTGCTTTCGTGCCCAATGTCTATGCGCCTAATGGTGTCGTTCTGCGCATTCACCAGATACACATCCAACAGGCTGTTATAACCATTGCCGTTGAAAGTAATGGTGGAGCAACCTCCGTTGCCTACCAGATGCACATCGTAGGCCAAGATGGCGTAACGATACACCCAATTATACGTCACCGAAACCGTCTCTCCGCTTCCCGTCACATCATGCACGGCCAAGTAGTACGTTCCGTCCTCTCAAGCGTGAAGACCTCGAAGCGTTATCGACTCGGGACCCGACACGTTGAGCACTTCCTCGCCCGATGGGGCAAAGAGTTGCATCGTGCAAGCCTTGTTGGCCTTGAACGCCAGGGAGTCGCCGACCACCGCCTCCAACTTGTACCATGTGATTTGGTTATCGCGAGGTGCGGCAAAGGTCTCCGTGGTGTTGCGCTCGAGCACATTGGCCACAATGTCTTGCTGCACATGCTCGTCGACATAGAAAGCCGTTTTGTCGAAAAAGCGCATCTCGGTGTCCCAAAAACGGAACGAAATCTGGTTCTTCGCGTTGATGAAAGGCTCCTCGCCGTTGGGATGGAAGTGGAAACACGTGCTTCGGATGGCAGGATGGCCCACGGTCAACAGGCTGAGGATGTCGAGCGTGTCAAGAGAAGGCGACAGCGTTGTGATATTTCTGTTGTCCCAGTCGTCGTTGATCCAATATTCCCAACGGGCCAAGCCGTAGCCGCCCAATGGAATCTTGTAGAACAGATAGGTCTGCGGAGCCGTGAGCGACCCGTTGTCGAGCTGCACATTCACGATGTGCAAGCTGTTGGGTAAGTCGCTGACCTCAAGCTCCACAAGGCCACTACCAACCAAACCTGTCTGCACATGGTCGTAATCTTGGTCGAACCAGCAATGGTATTGCAGCTCGGCGGTGAGGTCTTGCACGGCCATTTTCAGGAACATGTAGCTCTGTGTGGCTGTCAGTGCGCTGCCTTCCAGCATCACATGCACCGAGTGCAGGCCTTCCTCAAGGTCGGCCACATCAAGCAGGATATGTCCATCGTGCAAGGAATCGCTCATTTCGTCATCAAGGCCGCTCACGTCCAACAAGTAATGTCCGCTGCTCAAGGCTTCGGCCTGTTGGTTTTCAAAATCCTGGTCAAACCAAGTGTGGCACACATAGTTGGCGTCGCCCTGTGTTTCAACATAGGATTTCAGGAACAGGTAGCTTTGCGCCGCCGTGTATTCCGAGCCTTTCAGCATCACATGGAGGGCATGGAGGCCGGCCTCCATGTCGGTCACATCCAACAGGAAATGCCCGTCGCCCAAGTTGCCGCTTTGCATTGTGGCATGGTCTTGGTCGAACCAATAGCGATAGGTCAAGTCAGCGTTTTTGGTCTGGGTGGTTTTCAGGAACAGGTAACTCTGCGGAGCGCTCCATTTCATGACGGTGGTGTCGGCCAAATGATAGAGCGAGTCGTTCTCGATGCCGAGTACGCTGACGGTATCGGCAGCCAGCACGTGCAGGTGCAGCGCATGAAGTCCGTCGGGCAGCGAGCCCACATCAAGTTCGGCCTCCCTGCCGCTCTCGCCAAAGGTGGCGGTGACGGCTTGCGCGTGGTTCTCGTTGAACCAATAGCGGCAAGCGTAGGTCACCTCCTGCGCCTTCAGCGCTAAGCTGGCCAGCAACGCACCTATTATTAATATGTAGCGTTTCATGGTCATTCGCCTTCGGTGACTACTTCAATATCCACACTCAGTTTGCCGTCGATGGTGGAACGATTGGCCACATTGCAACGCTTCAACACCATGTATGTTGGACGGCTGCTATAAGGCAAGAAGCCACCATAAATACCCACTTGAGTGCCATCATTGCCTTGAAAGTTAGATAAAATCTTATCCTTTAACACAAAAGATTCTTCAAAAGAAAAAGTGCCATTGAGTGTATCAAATACTTCATCAAATGAAGCATATGATATGAATATGTAAACCTAAAAGACGAAATCTTGCAATTTAGAAACTGGGCATTAGTCATCGGTTTATTCAAATTATATGGTTTTAGCTCAAAAAAATTACACCTTGTAAAAACTGGATTATTTAACCGTCCGAATTGAATCGTATTAGAAAGTAATATTCCTTCCATCTGGAAAGGAATTGTGGTATTCTCAACGTCTATTGTTATTCCTGCAGAAAACACGGTAGGATTGGTTCCTGCAACAGTATCTCTTAGAGCGCCTGCGCCTCTTAACGTGATGGCTTTTGTGATTGTCATAGGTGTAGTAAAACTACCTCCCGAAAGCGTCACGATATCGCCATCAACGGCAGCAGTGTGTGCATCCACAAAGGCATTGGTGCCGTAGAACACGGAGATGTCCTCGCCATGTTGCAGGGTGGCTACTTGGGTTTGGGCGAGTGCATTCGTCGTGCCCACCACTACCAGCAGCAGGACGAACAAGGCGGCACTCAGCGCCTTTCCGATTTTCGAAGCAAACGCTTTCATCTGATTAATTATTTAAAGGTTAGTGTTTTCAACTTTTTATCCTCATCCCGGGTGGGCAATAAAAAAACGAAGGCTTTACTGTATTTTTCTCGAAGTTGTTCTTAGAGGCCTACCACAGCCCAGCATTGCAACTTGATTACGAGTAAAGCCCACGCGGAAAACACGTGAGCACTAGCCTACTCGCTTGCAATGCTTTAGAGGTGGTAGTTTCTAAGAACAAGCAGATTATAAGCTAACGCTATTTCTTCAAATATGTCGGATTCGGGAGGATTATTTGTTCATGGGCAAATGATTATGTGATACTTTTCGGTTGATTTATTCGGGTGCAAAGATAAGGGTTTTCCGGAAAGTAGCGGCCTCTTGGATAATTTTTTTTCCATTTATGTTGCAAAATCAAAAAAAGCACTTGCTATTTTCCCTTGGTCTTATGAACACTGGCTGCCATGTGCATGTCGAAATCAATCACCACCCTTTGGCAGCCTTGACTTTCAAGCTAACGCAATTTCCTCAAACATGCCAGAGTGAAGGGAATTATTCCATTGCATATCACTTCGAGGAAATCGATTTCACAAATTCCACAATCAGCTCCAGCACCTCGGGCGAAATGGTCTCGTCAATCGTGGCGTATTCGTTGGGCGAGCCCGTTTCGCAATGCTGGAAAAGATGGTTCAAGTCGGGCATTTCGCGCAGGGTGAGGTTGGTTTTTCCGTGTTCGGTGATGATTTTCTCATAGGAAGTAAGGTTCTGTGAAGCAAGCACTTGCAGATCCTTCGAGCCGTTGAGTAGCAAGGCGGGACAAGTCGCTGTCACGATGGCTTCCGTGGGGTCGTATTTCAGGAAATAATACATCCACGGCGACGCCAGCTGTTCGACGGTTTGCTCAGTGCGTTCCGCGTCGAAGCCCCAAGCCGGCAAATGCTGGCGCAAGATGCTGTCGGCCTCTTCCCTGCTGCTGGATGCCTCGACAATGTCGAAAAGCTGGGCATTCGCATTGGCGCTGATTTGGATCATTTCCTCCGTCATGCCTTGGGCGCGAAGGATGGCGGCTTGTTGCTCTTTCAGCACCTCGATGCCGTTCACCGCCGGACCCGCCAACGAAATGAGGAAAGCCACCTCGGGACGGCGCGTCGCCACCATGAAGTTGATGATGCCGCCCTCGCTGTGGCCCAAAATGCCGATTTGCGAAGCGTCGATTTCCTTGCGGTTGCGAAGGTAGTCGAAAGCGGCTTCGGCGTCGTAGGAGAAGTCCAGTGAAGAGGCGTTCTCCACCTCGCCCGTGGAACCGCCTATGCCACGGTCGTCATAGCGCAAAACAGCGATGCCGTTGCGTGTGAGATAGTCGGCGATGACCCAAAACGGGCGGTGGTTCATCAGCTCCTCGTCGCGGTTCTGCTGACCGCTGCCCGAGACGAGCACCACGGCGGGATGCTTGCCGCTTTTCTTGGGAAGCGTCAGCGTGCCGGTCAAGGTGTTGCCTTCTTTCGGGTTGACGAAGGTCACATCCTCAACGCGATAGTTGAACGGCGGCTGCGGGTCTTGCGGTCGGGTGATCTTGGTTTCCTTTTCGCCTCTCGTGAGGTTCAAAGGGAACGACATGCCGCGTTGGGTGAATTGGCCTTCAATCGTCAGGCCGTTTAGCCTCCCCGAATAGGAGGCGCTCATGGCCGACATCTTCAGGTCCAATTGGCCTTGATAGAATGTCGTTTGGTCAACAGGAACGTCAAACGCGCCCTGGGTGGGTACATCCAAAGTGGCGGCAAAACCACCTTCGACGACTTTGATGTCGAACGCCATTTCCAGTTTTTGGACGCCGAGGTCGATTTGGCCCTTCCAATAGCCTTCCACTTGGGCAAAGGACGGCAAAGTTGCTATGAGTAAAAGGAGGATGAGATTGATTTTTGTTTTCATATTCTGCTGATTTATTTAGGTTTGTTTTATCGGCGAATTGTGCGAATTACGCAAATTTTGTTGCTTCGCAGCGGATTTTTACGAATCAGGGTATGGTATCGTCACGCGTGCCCATGAACACACGAATCCACCCGTTTACTTCTTCTTCCGCCCCGACTTCTTCAACGCCTCGGCGATGATCCATTGCAGCTGCCCGTTGACGGAGCGGAACTCGTCGGCAGCCCATTTCTCTACGGCCTCCATCGTCTCGGCATCCACGCGGAGCAGGAAGGTCTTGTTCGTGCTATTGTCTTTTTCCTTGGCCATCCTTATCCCCTCTCCAATGGTTTTATCTGACACGCGCTTTGCGTCATTGCGAGGAGGCACGACGAAGCAATCCAGGAATGGAGCTCTTTATCTGGATTGCTTCGTTCCTCGCAATGACGCGAAGCGACCGACAGTTTTGCATTCATTGTTTCCTTCAGTTTTCCAAACAGTTCCATCGTCTCTTCCTCGGTGGCACCATTCAAGTAATACAGGTTATCCGTCGTGCGAATCTCGATATATGGCGTCATTTTGTGGCGGACGAACAGCATACACTTTTCGTCATTTTCCAGCAGGAAATGGCCTTTGGAATACTTGCCCGTGGTCAAGTAATTGGTCATAAGGAATTTCTGCATTCCAACTTCGTATTCTGCGCCGCGTTGCTCTTCCATTACCCTTCTCATTCCACGATCTTTCTCTGGATGCCGCTTCACACGGATGGCAAACCAAATATAGAAGAAGGAAAACACAAGGAGCAAAAAGGCGATTAACAAAATCCAACCAATCATGTTTGTTTAGTTTAAGGTGATCATCCAATAATAAATGCTGAATCCAATCAACCCCAAGGAAAGAAACATCATCAGTGCAAAGCCAATCCTACTGAGCCTTTCGTTGGAACTGAGCAAAATTCTCCATAGCATGAGCAGCATCACCACCGTGGCCACCACGGCAATGGTAATGGCAAGGGCACTCTTGACGGCTTGGAACTGCGGGACGCAAGTTGCCACGCCAATCAGAATGAACATGATGCCGTAATTCAGGAATGCAAAGAACATAACCCTTTGCCGGTCAGGAGCAATAACACCTTTGTAATTCCGATAAATCAACTCGGGACGGAATTTCCTGAAAATTGCCATGCCGATGGCGATGATGCCGATGGCAAGAAATGTGATGAAATCTTTGTCCATTTTCAGATGTTTTTTGTTGGTAATGTAGAGACGCAAAATTTTGCGTCTCTACCAATCCAAAATTAATACAACGATCCCGTATTAACCACTGGTTGGGCCGATTCGTCGGCGCAGAGCACCACCATCAGGTTGCTTACCATGGCGGCCTTGCGTTCCTCGTCGAGTTCCACGACACCTTCGTCCTTTAGCTTGTCCAAGGCCATCTTGACCATCGAGACAGCGCCTTCCACGATCTTCTCTCGGGCCGAGATGATGGCGGCAGCTTGCTGACGACGTAGCATCACGGCAGCGATTTCAGGCGAATAAGCCAGATAATTGATGCGCGCTTCAAGCACTTCGAGGCCCGACATCGTCAGTCTTTCGTTCAGCTTGGCCAACAGCACGTCGTTGATTTCCTTGCCGCCTGCACGGAGGGTCAGCTCGTCGTTGCCAGCCTCGTTCTCGTCGTAGGCGTACATGCCTGCCACCTCACGCAAGGCGGCATCACTCTGGACCTTGATGAAGCTCTCGAAGGCGCGCATGCGGCTCGACACCGAGACCGTCGCCGTGCCCGAGCCGCCGCCGGCCATCGTCTGCGAGTCGATCTCGAACATGGCCTTGTAGGTGTCCTTCAGGCGCCACACCAGGATTTGGCCTATCATGATGGGGTTGCCCGTCTTGTCGTTCACCTTGATGTTGTCGGGGTTGAGGTTGCGGGCGCGGAGCGAGACCTTCTTGGAGGTCATCAGGAAGTTGACCCAGTGGAAGCCCGTCTTGGTGAAGGTGCCACGATAGTTGCCGAAAAACAGCATCACCATGGCCTCGTTCGGCTCCAGCTTGCGGAAGCCGATGGGCAGGATGCAGGCCAACAGAAGACCGATGATGGACCACACTGGCGTTGCCAATTGTTCGTTTGCGAAAGCCACCAGGCCCCAAACGCTCAGTGCCACAATGGCGATTTCGATGAATAACGCGACGAAACCGTTCATCGCAAGTCCCTTGAATTCAAATTCTTTTGTTTCCATAGATGATATTATTTTGATATTATTTTGATTCCGCAAAGATACAATTAATTTGGAACATGCAAGAAAAAAATTCATTTTTTTCAAAAAGATTTCGGCATAATGCACTATTTTTGCGGTGAATAATAATCCAACTACGAATTCCACAAATGGAACGAATTGATACAAATAGAATTAGGCAGCTTTCGCTGCGAATTTCACGAATAACGGATTCGTACAAATTGGCGATGAAGTCGCAAAATTCTGTTCGTGACATTCGCATAATTTGTGCAATTCGTAGTTAGCTTAATAGACGCAACTCAAAACTGATTAAATATGAAGAAATTAGCATTAATTGGTGCAATGGTTGTCACGATGATGGCAAGTTGCACATCCATGAAGGTAGTCGATTCCAACGCTGCCTTGAATGCCGGTGCCGCTGCAGTGCAAGCCCTCACCATTAGCGACTCGCAGATTAAGGAACTGTGTAGCCAGTACATGGTGGAATCCGACGGGCAAAACACCATCCTACCCGCCGACAACAGCTACACGCAGCGCCTTGACCGCATCATGGCGCGTTTCCACAACATCGGCGACTTGAACCTGAACTACAAAGTGTATCAGTCGAGTACGGTCAACGCCTTTGCCAGTGGCGACGGCAGCGTGCGCGTCTACAGCGGCCTGATGGACGTGATGAACGACGACGAGGTGTTTGCCGTCATCGGGCACGAATTGGGACACCTTATTAATAAAGACGTCCGCGACGCCTATCGCACCTCCTACCTGATGGTGGCCGCCCGTTACGGCATTGCCGCCTACAGCCAAACCGCTGGTGCCATCTCACAAGGCTTCCTCGGTGACCTCGGCCAACAGCTGGCCAGCAATGCCTACTCGCGCAAGCAGGAGACCCAAGCCGACGAAACGGCATTCCAATTCTGCATCAAGAATGGCGTCGACCCGTATGCCATGTATCATGCACTCAACGTGTTGGTCAGCCTTGAAGGCAACAGCGGCTCTTCGAGCAGAATAGCCGAACTGATATCGACCCACCCCAACACCAGCAAACGCGCCGCCCACATCAAGGAGATGGCCGAAGCTGCGGGTTATAAGATGACTTCTACAGGCACAACGGGCGGAACAAACACCTCTGGCACATCGCCCAAAAAGACCGTCAAAACCGGAAACTCGAATTCAGGCAGCAGCGGCACGACAGGTTCGGGTGGAAAGACAATAAAAGTTGGAAAAAACTAAATCAAATGCTGTTCCATGGCAACACGCACCAACGAGGCCGTGTTGCCACACCCCAGTTTCTGACGAAGGTTTTTCGTGTAACTGTGTACGGTTTCAAAGCCAAGGCACAAACGATTGGCGATTTCCTTCATCGTCAAGCCTTCGGCTATCAAGCCAAGGATCTCACGCTCGCGCATCGTCAAGGTGACGGGCGTTTCTTTTTCTGCCGAAATCATTCGTTGAGCCTCTGCGCAAAGATAGGAGCCTCCTGAAGCGACGACCAAAATGGCTTTATGCAATTCTTCGGCATCCGCACCTTTGAGCACGTAACCCTGGGCTCCGTTTTGCAAGGCGCGACGGATTACTGCCGCCTCGGCAAACATGGTCAGAATGATGACGTGCAACTCGGGAAATGCTGTTTGCAACTGGCGGAGGGCGTCAATGCCATCGCCATCGGGCGGGGCCACATCCAAAAGAAGTGCTTCGGGCTTCAAAACAGGTAACATTTCAGTCAATTCAGCCAAAGTCGATGACACGCCAACCACACGCGTATCAGCTTTCTCATTGATTATCTTGACCAAACCCTCTGTAACGAGACGATGGTCGTCAGCTATCATCACATTGATCTTTTTCCACCTTTTTTGATTTCAATATTGATTTCGGTGCCTTCGTTGGGTTTGGAATAGATGGTCATGGTGCCACCAATGGCCTTAACCCTTTCATGGATACCGATCAAGCCATAGCTCTCGCTCTGTGAAACATCCGGCATTCCGCTCCCGTCATCGCTCACATTGATTATCGTATTACCGTCATTTACAATGAGTTGCACAGTAATATGGTTGGCATTGGCGTTTTTAACGGCATTGTTGACCAATTCATAGACAATACAATAGACAAGTTCTTCGTTTGCAACATGTTTGTCGTTCCCATAGAAAGCGAAACTTACGTTTTTCATCGTTTTGCAATAGTCGTGCAATGCTGTCCGCAATCCGCAACGTTGCAGTGCGTCGGGCAAAAGATGGTGCGCCACGTTGCGCATTTCCCTCATGGCTTCATCAGTCAGTTCGGAGGCCTTGTCATCGGCGACCGAAAGGTGCTGCTTGACGGCCGTCAGCAAGCCACCCAAGCGATCATGGAGGTCGCGGGCAAGGCGGACGCGCTCGCCCAACTCGCCGTTTTCTTGCTTTGCCTTACGGCGCGCCACAAAAGGAAAAACAACAAAACAAGCAGCAACAAAATGCAGCCGACCAAAACAGAACCCATTGCATACCAATGCTTTTCCCTTTTCAATTGCTCGATGGCGGCTTGTTTCTTCTCCGTTTCGTAGAGCACTTCCATTTGAGAGAGGCTGGATTGGTAATTGGTCGTAGCGAATTGCTCCATTCCGTTGAAAACCGTGACAACACATTCCTTTACTTTCTGAGTTTCACCAAGTTCAGCGTATATCTGCGTCAGATAGACATAGCTGCCAAGGTCGTTGTAGGTGTCTGATTCGCCCGCATTGATGGCTTTCCACGCATATTCCTCCGCCTGTCGCCATTACTTGCGTTCCATCGCCAATTCGCAGCAGGCGTTGTAGAGGTCGCCGACCGTCTCCGACCTCACGTCATCGTTCATCAGCTCCAAGGCTTCCTCGACAAGAGCCTCGGCGCGGTCAAGGTCGCAGTAGTGTTTCTTCTGGATTCGCGCCAAAACCAATAAGGTCACAATGTAATCCTCTCGTTCCTCCTCGGCGTGACGGCTATAATAATTGTAGCAAATCCGGGCCGATTCATCTGCTTTCGGCAAGTCGCTGCCAAGGTATAATTTCGCCAAGCCTTTGTGCGGCATGGCGATCAGCAACGAGTCGCCAGAAGCTTCGGCTACGGCAACCGCCAGCAAGTAAGTGCGTTCGGCTTCCTCGCCATTGCCCATACTGCCATAGAGTTCGCCGATGCTGTAATAAAGGATTGCCGTCGATTCCATCCAATGGTGCTTCTCGAAAATGGGTGCCGCCAACTGGTAATAATGGATGGCCAAATGCGCCTTGTCCTGCATGTTATAGACATTGGCGATGGAGCCGTAAAGCGCGCTGAGGTTGTCGTCGATGTCCGATTCCTTGTAGCGTTTGTCGCCTTTCATCTGCTCGGTCACATGCAGGGCTTGGTCGAAATAGTCGAGGGCCGTTTCGTAATCATCGCCGCTGTAGGAGATCAGCCCCAAGATCCTCAAGGCATCCACACGGGCGTTCAGGGCGTTCATCCTATAGGAAAGCTCGACGGCCTTTTGCGCATATTCGGCCGATCGGTTTCCGTCGGTTTGAAGATAGCCCCACATCAGGTTCAGGTAAATGCGCATCAACTCGTTGTGGTCGAATATGCTGGCCGCTTTTCAGCACCATTTCCAACGAGTCGGTCTTGCGGTTGCGATGGTCGGAATATTGCGCCATTGCCGTCCCGAAGCGCAACAGCAGAGCCATCAGCAGAACATGGTAAATCCTTTTCATCACTGGGCAAAATTAGAAATTATTTGGCAAGTTTCGCGAATATTTTGGCATTCAAGGGCAAAACCCCCCATTTGGGGGATTGATGCGCATGGTTTATGCCCATATTTTTGCATCGGATTACTTTAATACCCAAAAAAGCATTAGAACCAGCGTCATCTTATTGGCAGTCATTGCCATAATGACGAGCTGCACGAAAGAAAGCAGCGAAAAGAAGATCCTTTCGTTCTCGTTCGTATCGCCCCAAGTGGCGGCAACGATTACGGAAAACGCCAAGACCATCGTGGCCGTCGTGCCTGAAGGGACGGAAGTCACTTCCATGATTCCCATCATCACCGTTTCTGACAATGCCACCGTCAATCCCGCGTCGGGCATCCCGATGGACTTCACCGCCCCCGTCGTCTACACCGTGACGGCTGAAGACGGCTCGCAAGCCACTTACACCGTGACCGTGACCTTCGGCAACGGAGGTGGCGGAGGTGGCGGCCAAACCACCGACCCGACCGAGATTTCCGGTTACATCGATGCCAACACCACTTGGCCCGACCTCGGCCTGCCCGTGGACTACATCATCAACGGCAAAATGAACATCAACGGCAACACCCTCCTCACCATCGAACCCAGTGTCACCATCATGTTCACTGGCACCAATGGAGCCATCGAAGTGGGCGAAAACGCCGGCCTCCGTATGGTGGGTACTGCCGACAAGCCCATCAAGTTTGTCGGCCCTGCCAACAACCCCAACAAAGGCTCGTGGCAACAAATCCGACTCAACTCGAAGCGTGCCGACAACGTTTGGGAATACGTCGAGTTCATCAATGGCGGCTCTGACGACTACGTTTGGAACGCCGTCATTGACCTGCAAGGCGCCAAGGTTTCCATGAAGAACTGCACCATCGACGGCTCGCTCGGCTATGGCATCGATATGGAGTATTAGACCCGCTTCACCGCCTTTGAGGGAAACACCATCAAGAACTGCGCCCAATACCCCATCGTGAGTGAAGATTGGGTTGGTCTCCTCGACCTGACTGCCAATAACACCTTCGAGAGCAACGGCTACAACTTCATCGACGCCCACTGCCGCGACATCAACATGGAACAACACACCACGCTGAAGGCCATGCCCATACCTTATTATATGGAAAGGGGCCTTTGGATTACTGGCGGCTTCAAGCTCACCATCGAGCCTGGCACGCAAATGTACTTCAAGAGCGATCAAAACGTCGACATGGAAGATGTCGTGACCCTCATCGCCGACGGCACTGCCGACAAGCCCATCGTTTTCCGTGGCATGGAGGACGAAACCAGCTATTGGAAGGGTGTCAAATACCACAGCACCAAGGAAGCCTCGGTGATGAACTACTGCCAAATCCTGAACTGCGGCGAGGATGACGCCTACTTCCACGGCGGTTGCATTTGCATCTACGACGACTCGCGCCTCACGCTCACCAACTGCACCATCGGCAAGAGCTATTACTACGGCATCACCGTGGACGGTGTGGAACTGTTCGGTCGCATCAACCACGGCAACAACACCTTCGTCAACTGCGGACACGGCAACGTGTGGCTCGAAAGCGGCGGCGAATGGAACGGCATCCAGTACGAAAGCGGACAAATCCTGAACGATTTGCCATAAAACCAATGTTTTGTAGAGACGCGCCATGGCGCGTCTCTACACTTTTATCCCTAAAAACCAATCAACCATGAAAAAAGCATTCATCCTATTCCTGATAGCAGCAGGATTCCTACAGGCCAACGCCCAAGAGCCTTATTACTGCACCACAAAAGGCGCGGTGCTGACCTACACCGACTACGACGCCAAAGGCAAGGAAAACGGATCGACCGTTCAAACCTTCAAAGAAGTTACGGGGAAGACGGCAACTACGACATCACCGTGGAGTCGACGGTAAATGCTGCCGGTGTCGTCAACACCACCGAGGTGAAGGTTCAGATTCGTAACGGCAGCGCACAAATTGGCATGGGCGACGGAACGATTGACGTCACCGTCACAGACCCCGAGCTGTTCGATATTCCCAACAAATTAGCCGTTGGAATGAAACTGCCTTTAGGTGAAGCCATTGCCAACATCGGAGGATTCCGTGTGAAATCGACCATCACCGAAAACGAAGTCATTGACCGCGAGGAAATCACCACGCCCGCTGGCGCCTTCAAATGCTATGTGGTGAAACAAACCTCGTCGGGTCGCGTGATGGGCATCAAGAGCGAGTCAACCATCAAGACTTGGTACTCTCGTGGTGTCGGCGTTGTGAAATCGGAGACTTACGGCAACGGAAAGATATCGAGTTCCAGCGTCTTGACATCAATTGAAAAGTAATTATTCACCGAAAAAAACGCAAAACCATGAAGAAACTATTTGTATTACTGACGATTATGTTGAGCCTCGCCATAGTTCCGGCACATGCCCAAATCGGCAAGAACATTGGTCGGGTCATCTCAAGAGGCGTGGAGAGAGGTGCGGAACGCGCAGCCGAAAAGGTGGCTGAAAAGGAAGCCGAAAGAATCAGCAAAAAGATTGAGGAGCAGGCCGAAAAGAGCGCAGCAGCCTTGGATTCACTCGGTCAAGCGGCCATAGAAGCCAACGACGCCTTGAACGAAGAACAAGAGCAACTGGAAGCCGAAGAGCAAACCGCCAAGAACAAGAACGCTGGCAAAAAGACCCAGAAACAAAGCGGAACGGACTATTCAGCCATCAATGCGGAACGTAAAGCGGCCAATGCCAAGCTAAAATACGACGATTGGGACAAGTAGAAAACATGTAGGTTCAAAACTTCATTCCAAGTGGAGCTGGGAGCATCATTCTCCCTGCTCCTTTTGTTTTATTGCCCAAATTGTTTCGCCAAGGCTTTGAACTTCCGCCCTCGCTCCTCGAAGTTCTTGTATTGGTCGTAGCTCGATGCGGCGGGCGAAAGCAGGACGACGTCGCCTTGCTTTGCGTGGGATTGAATGTAGGCAAAGGCTTCTTCCATTGAGGAATAATACGTATAAGTCGGCCCTTCGGCAGGCCCAGGAACCTTAACAGCACTACCCGCAAAGTCCTGAAAGGACGACCCTATTTCATCGGGGATTTCAATCTCCGCAACCTCGCAACACCTTACAAACCCTTTTATCAACCCCATCATCCTCTCCCCTGCCTTGCCCGTGAACAAAAGGTGTGGCACGGGATGCAGCCGCAGAAAATCCGCCAAGGGTTGGTAATCGATGCCACGGTCGAAGCCGCCAAGCAGCAGAAAATCGACGCGCCCCAAAGCCTTGCAAGCCTGAATGGTGGCTTGCGGAATGGTCGAAATGCTGTCATTGACAAAGCTGATGCCATGAAACGTGCCCACCGGCTCCAAACGGTGCTCCAACGGCTTGAAGGTGTATAGATAATGGATCAATTCGCGACAATCAATGCCGTAACTTTGGCAAGCCAACAATGCCGCCTTGACATTCAGCAAGTTGTGTTCGCCTTTCAGCGGCGATGCCGTGCTGTCAATCATATCGTCGAAATCGAACAGAGAAAAGACTTTAATTTGATTGTTCGGCCCTTCGACAGGCTCAGGAGCCTCGGTATTGCAGGTCGTTGAGTCTGTCGACACGCAGTCTAACAAGGACTCGTGGATGACAGCGGTGTCGTTCTCGCCCATGAAGCGCAAAAGGTTGAGTTTCGCCTGTTTATAACGCCCAAAAGTGCCGAAATGGTCGAGATGTTCCTCAAAGACATTGAGCAACACACCCACTCGCGGACTGTTGTGCACATACTCCAATTGGTGCGCCGAAAGCTCATAAACGACGATGCTTTCCGGCTTGACGTCCTCCATCACATCGAAACAAGGAATACCGATGTTGCCCGTGAGGATGGCATCGCGGCCTGAGGATTTCAGCAGATGGTAAATCAGGCTCGTGGTCGTACTCTTGCCTTTCGTGCCGGTGATGCCGATGGTCTGTGCGTGGAACTGACTGAGAAACAGGTCGGTTTGTGAGGTGATTTCCACGCCTTTCGTGTCAAAATCCTTCAACGAAATGCCTGGCGTCTTGATGACGATGTCGTAGTCGCACATCGATTCAAGATATTGATTTCCAAAGTGTTTCACGCCATTCATCTCGTTTTTGTCCGCCAC
Organism: Bacteroidales bacterium; assembly: GCA_017460915.1. Lineage (GTDB taxonomy): Bacteria > Bacteroidota > Bacteroidia > Bacteroidales > F082 > Limimorpha. The sequence goes on from JAFUAA010000046.1 coordinate 16,872, forward strand.
CGCGACGACCGCCTCAGGCAAATATTTCTGCACGAAACGCAATGTGGATCTCCCTTCGCGGCCAAAGCCGAGGATGAGGATGCGTTTTCCGCGTAACCGATTCCGTATCAAATCAAACATTCAGCTTGGATTTTAGGATTTGTTCGAACCTTTTGGGGAGGAAATGCTCGTGGTTGAAACGGGATAGAATTTCATCTATTGTCGGCCCTTCGACAGGCTCAGGGACCTTAGCGAGACCAGCGGTCATTGAGCCTTGAGCTTGTCGAAAGGTCGAAATGCCCGCATTAATGCAGGCCCTCACCTCCTCCACCGTGCCTACACATTCAAACGGCTTGACGGGTGCCGTGCCGCTCAGTTCCTCGAAAACCGGGCGAAGGCTTTCGTCGGCCATCAAGTCCTTGCCGAAAAAGGCGACCAACTTCTCCTTCGGAAGAAACGGCGAGAGGATAATCCACGTGAACAGGCACTTCGGGCAATGGCCGCACCACGAGTCGGTTTTGCTGCCCACATTACAGCTGCGGAACACGGGATGATAGGCCTCGCACTTTGCAAACAAGCTGGCAATCTGCAATTCGCTCAACGGACGCAAAAAACTGAAATACTGCACATTATCATTCAGATTTTCAGTAACATAATTCCTGAAATCACGCTCAAACTCGATGGATTTACTGTATTGGTGGTTGATGTTGGTCCCTGGCACCGTCGATTCGTTGGCGCTGTTTTCGTTTGAAAGGGCAACGTATTTTGAATGGCTACCGAAGGCCACCAAGACACTGATGAAAGCCAGCAAAGCCGAGAAAGGCGTATGGCCGTTGAGATAGCCTTCCTTGTTGAGTTGCAGCATCATCGGGTCGAGCGTGCGATTGATGACAATGAAGTCGTTTTCGCCATAACCCGCTGTCTTGACGCAATTCAAAGTCGCGCCACGCGGATTCACAATCAGCGGAATGACAGGCATTTCCGCACGCAGGCATTCCAAAGTGACCACAGAATCCTTGCCGCCGCCGACGGGAACCAAAGTCCGGTCGTCGAGTGGCACGTCAATTCGTGCAAAATCCTGATTCCCACAGGATTCTATCGACATAAATTCGGTTTCAGCAACCGAAATGCCGTTCAGATAGAAAAATTCACCTAACCCATTGTAATACAGCTTTTTCCAGAAAGATTTCTGTTTTTCCGTCAGGGCGAAAGGTTTCACCATTACCCTTTTCGGGCACGCGATTTTCCAATAACTCACCAGCTCGGTCATCCCGACTTGGAAAGCCAAAGTCTCCAACTGTGCCATCGGGATGCCGTCCCAATCGAAAAACGGGCGAGAGGGGATTTCAAGGGTCGGGTGGAAATGATAGCGGTCGTCGAGGTTGAAGTCGAAGGCCAAAGCGAGATTCCCGTTTCCACGTTTCACTGTCTGACGCTCGAATGTGAAAGTCGAAAACTCGCTTCGCAGGGCTTCAAATTGATGCTGATTTTCTTTTCGTTCCAAAATTATTGCGTTTTGAAGGCACAAAATTACAAAATATGGCTCAAATTTCGTCCAAAAAGCCTAATTTTGCGCTATGGATTTGGGAGAAAAGTTCGTCATAAGGAGCAATTCATTGGAGCCGAAGCAGGGCAACATCCTGATTTCCGAGCCTTTAATGAAGGATTTTCACTTTGGGAGGTCGGTCATCCTGCTCATCGACCATGAGGTGGTGGAAGGCAGTTTCGGCATCATCATCAACAAACGCATGAATGTGAACGTGAGCCACGTCGTCGACGTGTTTTCCGATTTCGAAGGACCCATCTACTTGGGCGGTCCCGTAGCCGACAGCCAACTTTTCTTCATCCACACTTTGGGCGACCTCATCCCCGAGTCGTACCCCATCATCGACGGGCTGTATTGGGGCGGCGACCACAAGACCTTAACCACATTGATTAATACGGGTATCGCCAACGCAGATAACGTCCGCTTTTATCTCGGCTACGCGGGTTGGGAAGCCGGACAGCTGATTGACGAACTGGTGCGCAACACTTGGCTCGTTGGCAGCATCTCCGTCGACGAGCTTTTCAACACGCCGCCCGAAATGATGTGGCCGAACTTCGTCGAAAAACTGGGCGAACCCTATGAAATGTGGAACCGTTTCCCGTTGAATTTCGAGGACAACTAAAACGCGAACTCATAGCCTGCGCCCATCCAACCACGGAAGCCAGTCTCGCGCGTGTAGGATTTCAGTTTGGTGCCTTCGGCGTTGGCATCCACCACTTTGTCTACGATATGATCACACAAAATATAGAAATTCAACGTATTACATTTATCCAATTTGATATCCAAGCCCAATGAACCGCGCAAACGGTTGACATAGCCGTCGTTGAATCCCGTCAGGAACCAACCAGGTTCGCCCGTCTCGGAATAGTCGTCGAGGGTCAGGCAATTCGTTCCATCGTAAGCGGCAGCAATGACGGGAGCATTCAGATAGTTGCGCATTTCAAAATAGGCATAAGGCTGCACATTGCCCCAAGCTTTGTATCGCGCCGTCAAGCGGCTTTTCAAGGCCAAGGCATTTTGGGGATTCTGGTAGACGTTGAAATCGCCCGTGCGGTGCGTCATCTGTAAGCGTTCCTTGAGCGAGAGATTCCAATCGCCGAGATGTAAGGTTCCCGTCACATCGGCCATCACGCGGTGGCGTGCGTTCTTGAATGACTGCGACGATGCTCCGTAGCCATTAATCAAGGCATAACCCAAGCCCAATTTGATGTTGGGATGCACCTTATAACTCACGCCTACAGAGGTTTGCAATCGGTCGAGGCTGCCAAAATTATTGTCGAAACGCGCCTCTTCCTCCAAAGAAATGTGCAGCCCTTTGACGATTTTTTTGTCAATGGAAAGCGACAAGCGGCCTCCAAATTCGGGGTCGAGTGTGGTTTCGGTTTGGGCTTTTAAGGCCATAGGCAGCAACAATGCTACGATGATTATTGTGAATCTGATTCTGTTCATTTTGTTTGTTTTTATTGTTACGAAAGATTCAAAACGGTCCATGTCCGCCACCACCGCCAGGGCCGCCACCGCCGCCGTTGCCACCCGTGTAGGACGACAGGCTGACCGAGGTGCCGCCGCTAATATATGGGCTGTCGAAAAGCAAGCCCCCGCAATGACTTGTGCCATTCGAAGCCGAAACGCCCGACTGCAAAATGGGTGTGGAAGCACCCGAAACCACCAAAGGCGTTCCACCACTTGATGGTGTCATGAAAGCATATGTCGTGCCGTCAACCGTCAAGGCATACCATGTGTTTTGCGACCACGAAGAGGCCGAATAGCAGCTTTGGCTCCAGTTACCACTGGTGCCGTTTTCCAAACCGCCGATGGCGATGAGGGTGCCGCCAGTGATATATAAGGAATGCCGTTCTTCGGTATTGGCGTCGATGGCGACCTCGGGCGAGCTGGACCCGATGGCATAGACCACGCCGCCTTTGACGTAGAAATCACCGTTGGCATCGAGGCCGTCATTGCTGGGAGCATAGCCGTAGACATAGCCGCCAGAAATGGTGAAGTCCCCGCCCGAGTTGATGGCGTCGTCGGATTGGGAGTAGCTGTAGACCTCGCCGTCGGTAATCGTAATCGTCCCTTTGGCTTCGATGCCTTCGTGCGCCGTGCAGTTCACCTCCACCTGACCTCCTTTGAAAACCAAGTTGCCGTCGCACTTGATGCCTTTGGCTGAGACTCCGTCAGAGCTGTTGTCGCCCCAACCTGGGCCTCCACCGTTACCGCTGTTGCCGAAATTGCTGCCCGTGACATTCACCGTCACCAAGCCGCCATAGAAATAGCCGTTGCCATCACTTTTTATGCCTTTACAGCCCGTCCCCGAACTGGTTAGGTTCAAAGTGCAACCCGAGACCATAACATAATCACTGACCTTGATACAGGCGGGTTTGAGCGTGTCGTTGCTGCTGACCGTCGCCGAAGTGCTCGTGTTCACCGTTATCGCACAGTCGCCCATGAAATGCAGATAATCGTCGGACACAATACCCGACTTGCCCGTCGCCGTGACGAAAAGCGACCCCGAGCCACTGAAAATGAACTGGCCTTCGCCGAACAGCACCGCCTTTTCGTCCTCATTATCAGGCGTATTGGTGTAGGAAGGACCATCGGCAAGGCTGTTTTCGCCATTCAATACGATGAACGTGCGTTTGCCTTTGCTCGGGTCAGCCAAAGAACCTTGCACGTTGATGGCCGCGCCATTGGGATTGGTGAGGCTCACATTATTCAGCGTAACGCCTTGTTTCTTAGCGCTATACAGCTTGAAGAATCCATCGGAAGTGGCGCCACTGAGTTCGTACATCACATATTCGTCGCCCGAATAAATGATGGTCACATCATTGTCGCTGACGGTCACCGAAAAATCGTTGTCGGCACCCGAAACGGTGGCATTTCCGCTGACGGAAAAAGTGACATAAACCGTTTGGGCAAACTCCGTATTCGTGATGTCATCGTCCGGATTGTCAGTCGAAACAGGATCGATTTCGACGATGTTGTCTTTTTGGCAGCCCATGCAGAAAAGTGCCAGCGGGACAACAAGCCCTAATGTCTTCCATACGCTGTTCATAAATTGGGTGTTCCATTTCAACAAAAACGCATAATGTTGCCCATTATTTCACAAACGACTTGTTTTTTCCATAATTTTGCAGTGCAAAACGATTACAAATCAACTTAATAAATTCAAAATGAAGACATTAAACAGAGTTTTCAGCAAAGGCACGCTGCTTTTGTGTGCCGCTGAACTGATGCTTTTCGCGGGCTGCAACAACCCAAAGGAGGAAAGCAAGTACAAATTTGAGACGGTGAATGGCGACCCCACGGAGACCCGCATCTACACGCTCGACAACGGACTGAAAGTCTATCTGAGCGTCAACCAAGAGGAGCCGCGCATCCAGACCTACATCGCCGTGCGCACCGGCTCGAAGAACGACCCCGCCGAAACGACGGGTCTGGCCCACTACCTTGAGCACCTGATGTTCAAGGGCACGGACAAATACGGCACAACCGATGCCGAAGCCGAGAAACCTTTCCTCGACGACATCGAGGCCCGATACGAGAAGTACCGCACCCTGACCGACCCCGAGGAACGTCGCATCGCCTACCACGAAATCGACTCGGCGAGTCAGCTGGCCGCCCAGTATTTCATACCGAACGAGTACGACAAACTGATGTCGGCCATCGGCGCGGAAGGCACCGACGCCTACACCTCCAACGACGTGACCTGCTACACCGAGGACATCCCGTCCAACGAAGTCGAAAACTGGGCCAAAATCCAAGCCGACCGCTTCATGAACATGGTCATCCGTGGTTTCCACACAGAACTGGAAGCCGTGTATGAAGAATACAACATCGGCATCGCACAAGACAACCGCAAGTCGTGGGAAGCCTTGAGCGCCATGCTCTTCCCTACCCATCCTTACGGCACACAGACCACCATCGGCACACAAGAACATTTGAAGAACCCATCCATTGTCAACATCAAGAACTACTTCAACAAGTGGTATCGCCCGAACAACGTGGCCATCTGCATGGCTGGCGACTTCAATCCCGACGAGGTGATTGCCATCATCGACAAGTATTTCGGCCAATGGCAGCCCGGCGCGGATGTGACCCAGCCTGAATTTGCCGCTTTGGCTCCCATCACCTCGCCTCGCGACACCACCGTCTACGGCCTCGAAGCCGAGAATGTGTGGCTGGGTTGGCGTTTCGACCGTGGCAACTCGCTGCAAAACGACACGTTGAACCTCATCGGCGAAATGCTAAGCAACGGCACCGCCGGCCTCATCGATCTCGACATCAACCAACAGATGAAGATGTTGGGCGCTTGGGCAGGCTCACAAACCCTGCGCGACTATTCCAGCTTCATCATGGGTGGCACGCCAAGACCCGGACAAAGCCTTGAGGAAGCCAAGGATTTGCTGCTGTCGGAAGTCGAAAAGCTAAAGAGCGGCGACTTCTCCGACGACTTGCTGCCTTCCGTCGTGAACAACAGCAAACTCGACTACTACAACTCCTTGGAAAGCAATATGGCCCGAGCCAACATGTTCGTCGACACCTATATTAATGAGGTGCCGTGGAGCCAGCAAGTCGGCTATCTCGACCGCATTTCCAACATCACCAAGGAACAGATTGTGGCTTTTGCCAACAAGCATTTCAAAAGCAATTATGTGGTGGTCTACAAGCGCCAAGGCGTGGACGAAAACCAAAAGAAAATCGACAAACCTGCCATCACGCCCATCCCGACCAACCGTGATCTCGTGAGCGACTTCGTGAAGGAAGTGCAAGAGACCGAAGTGCAGCCCATCCAGCCCCGTTTCGTCGATTTCAAGAAAGACCTGACCTTCGGCAAGACCGAGGCCAACCTGCCTTATATCTATGTCTATAACAAGGAAAACGGCCGTTTCGTCCTTTCGTTCCGCTACGACTTTGGCAAGGATGCCGAACAGAAATACGACTATGCCGCCGATTATATGGATTATCTTGGCACCGACAAACTCAGCAACGAGCAAATCAAGCAGCAGTTCTACAAACTAGCATGCGAATACCGTATCATGGTGGGCGACCGTAGCATCAATGTCAACTTGAACGGTTTGAGCGAGAACATGCCCGAGGCCTTGGCTTTGCTTGAAGAAATTTTGGAAAACGCCCAAGTCGACCAAGAAGCTTGGCAAATGTACGTCCAAATGGCGATGCAAGCTCGCGCCAACGCCAAGACGAACCAAAACCGCAACTTTAGTGCTTTGGTGAACTACGGACTTTACGGCCCCTACAACGCCAGCCGCAACATCCTCTCTAACGACCAGATGCAAAAGCAAGACCCGCAGGAACTCCTCGACCTGATGAAGAATCTCAAGAACTATGAGCACACTGTCCTTTATTATGGCCCGATGAGCGAGCAGGAAATGGCGCAAGCCGTTACCGAGAACCACAAGACCTTGGCCGAGTTGCAAGCCGTTCCCGAAGGCAAGCACTACGAGCTGCAAGCCACCCCTGAGAACGAAATCCTCATTGCCCCTTACGATGCCAAGAACATCTATATGCGCATGATCCACAACGAGGAACGCGAGTGGAATCCTGACGAGGCCGCCGTGAAGGCTTTGTTCAACGAATACTACGGCGGTGGCATGAACACCATCGTGTTCCAAGAGATGCGTGAGGCTCGCGGTTTGGCCTACAATGCCTATGCCGCCTACATAACGCCCAGCTACAAGGAACAGCCCGAGTACTTCTTCACCCACATCATCACGCAAAACGACAAGATGATGGACTGCGTGAAGCACTTCCTCGAAATCCTTGACGAAATGCCGCAAAGCGAGCAGGCCTTTGGCATCGCCAAAGAAGCCCTCACCAAGCGTCTGGCCAGTCAGCGCACCACCAAGTTCGGTCTCATCAACGCCTGGCTGACAGCCCAACAGCGCGGCATCGACTACGACCTCAACGAGCGTATCTACAACGCCTTGCCCAATATCACCCTGCAGGACATCGTGAAGTTTGAGCAGGAGCAGATGGCCGACAAGCCCTACCGATATGTCATCCTCGGCGACGAAAAGGAACTCGACATGAAGGGCCTACAAGAGTTTGGCCCCATCAAGCGCGTGAGCACGGAAGAAATTTTCGGGTATTGATTCGTGTTGACTATGGCCTATGGCCAACGGCATAAAAACAATGGCCGCTTTCACGGAATGTGAGAGCGGCCATTGTCATAGGCCATAAGCCATAGTCAGAGAATCACTCCAAGCTATCGCCCGTCTCGCTGCCGCCGTCCTTGGCTTGCTTTTCGAGTTCCATCTTACCGAAACGGAAAGTGACGCCAGCAGAGATGTAACGGCTGTTGAGCATCTTGTTGGTGCTGTTGGACAAGTAATATGGGTTCAGGTTTTCGCTTCCCGAGCCAATCCTCGCACCCCAGTTGAAGATGTCCTGCACATTGAAGAAGACCGACAAACGGCGCTTGAAGAAGTCGCTGCGGGCACCGAGATTGAGGAAATAACGCGCTTTGCGCTCACTCATCAGGCCGAGGGTGGGCGAAGTGTAGTTGGCCGAAGCGGTCAGTTGCAACTGGTTGAAAACCTTGGCCCAAGCGTTAACGCGTAGGCTCCACGACCACTTGTCGCGTTGGTCGATTTGGTGCTTGATGTTGCCCAGTTCGTCCACGCGGTCGTATTCCATACGGTAGCCGTAATCGTAGACATTGGCATAGAAGCGCACATTGAAGAAGCCCGTCGGACGATAAGTCATATTGAGTGAGGTGCCATAGCGCCACGAAGTGCCCATGTTGTAAGGCATCGAATAGCTGACGATGCGGTCCAGATAGTCGTCGTACTCGGCATCGGTCAGCGAGCTGATTTCGTTAGTGCTCAACCGTCCGTAAGCCTCAATGCCGATGTTGCCAAAACGCTCGAAGAACTTCTGCCAACCCGCTTCCACATTATGCATATAACCGCCTTTCAAGCCAGCGGGATTGCCTACCGAATAGCTGTTTTCGCCATAGCTGCGAAAACTCGTGATCTGGTTGCGGTTGGGATGCGACATACGCATCGAGTAGTTGAGCTTCAGGTTGTGCATGTCCTCGGTGCGGTAAGTCAAATGTATGGACGGACGCACGGTGAGATAATACAAGGTGCTGTCGTCGGCAAAAGGCATGTCGCTGATGTAATTATAGTTGATGCGCTCGCCGCCCAGACCTAAGCCCGTGCTCAGGGTGAAGCCGCCCCAACGGTGCGTCCAGTTGACGTCGGCATTGGCAGTGCTATTGGCTCCCTTCAAACGGTAGGTACGAAGCGTATCGACCAAAACGCCAATCGTGTCGTTGTATCGGTCGTAGGCAAAGTCCATTTGCGAATGGTCGGCGCGCAAGCCATAACTCATCTCGCCGTCCTTACTGTAAGGTCGATTGTAACGCGCATCAAGGTTGCCACTATAATTGCTGGTACTCGAAAGCATATAGCGATGTTCGTCAAGGTCGGTATAGACGTCATACATCCGGTTGTACCATTCCTCGCCATAGTTGTTGCTCAGGCGCGTGTTCAACCCGATACGGAGGTTGTGGCCTTCATCGTCGAACTTTTTGGTATAGTCGGCACCGAAGTTCCCGAAAATCGATCTCGTGTCGCTATTGTTGCGGGTTTCGTCGGCATAAAGCATTGAATAGGCAGGCATGGAATCCAGATAATAATAGGTCTGTCTTTCGCCACGCAACATATTGCTTCTGTTGTCGTTATAGAAACCGCCAGCATCGATGGAGAGGTCGCTCATCGAATCGATTTCGTAATCTATGTTCATGAACACATTGCCGCTCATGCTGCGGGTGTTGCTGGTCTGGCTTGTGGTGTCTGCCCAAGTCACCTCAAAGCCATCCAATGAAGCGTTGTTACGACGGCGCAACGACCAACTTTCGGAAGCGTTTTGGCGGTCGCTGTAGCGCCCCGAGGCAAACAGGTTGAGGCTCAGCTTTTCTTTCTTCCACATATAACTCACCCACGGCGAGACAAAAGGCTGGTTGGAGCCATTGACGCCGAAGCTGACGAATTGGTTGCTCTTGATGTGCGCCGATGTCACAATATTAATGACCGCCTCGGCATCGGTGGCGTATTTTGCCGATGGGTTGGTGATGGTCTCGATGCGTGCGATGGCGTTGGCGGGCAAGGTCTGGAGATAGGTTTTCAGGTTCTCCTCCGTGAGTTTCGAAGGCTTGTCGTTGACCCAAATCTCCACGCTCGACACGCCGCGTAGCGTGATGTTGCCTTCCACGTCAACCTCCACTCCAGGCGCGTTCTGCAAGGCATCCTCGGTGGTGCCCGTCTGGATGGACGGATCCTCACTGACATTATAAATCAGCTTCTCGCCTTCCATGGCATACAGCGGTCGTTCGGCGGCCACAGTCACCTCGCCCAAAGACGTCACGCCGGGATTGATGCGCAAGGTGCCTAAATTGGTGTTGTTGGTCACGGTGAACGGCATGGAATAGGTTTCGTAGCCGATGGCCGAAACGCGCAGCAAAAACGCGCCTTGCGGCACTTGGCTGATTTCGAACACGCCATCCATATTGCTAATGCCGCCTTTGACCAACGACGAATCGAGGGAATCGAGGACCGCCACGTTGACGAATGGCATCGTCTCGCCCGTCTTGGCGTCACGCAACACGCCAGCCACCACAAAAGTGTCGCCTTCGCGCACTTTCTTTTTCTGTTTTACGGTGGGTATATTGCCCTCGGTTTGGTCCCACTGACGGTCGCCAGGAGGACGCCCTCCAGGAGGTCTGCCGCTCGGTGGACGGCCACCAGGAAAACCACCGCCACCGCCCGGAGGCTGGGCCATGCAAAGAACGGTCGGGACGACCAAAAGCAGAAAAGTCAGAAGTTTTGAGGAAAATGATGTTTTCATTGCAGTAAATTTAGGCCGCAAAAATAAAAAAATGTATTTTTGCGCGGATTACAAACCCTTGTAAAAAAGAGATTTTAAGCGATGAAAAGAATTTATGCAATGGTTTTGATGCTGGTTTTAGGCTTTGACACGGCTTGGGCCTGCACCAATCTCATCGTTGGCAAGAAAGCCAGCGTCGACGGCAGCGTCATGTGCACCTACAACTGCGACGGCTTCGGTTTTGCAGGCTCGTTGTTCTACAGTCCCTCTGGGCGACATGCGGCGGACGAACTCATTCCCATCCACGGCTGGGGTCCGGCACATGAAGGTCAATTTGTGAAACAGGTGGACTACACCTACAACGTGGTCGGTTTCATGAACGAACGGCAGGTGACCATCGTCGAGACCACCTTCGATGGCTGTCTGGACTTGGTCAACCGTGATGGCCTGCTCGACTATTTCTCTCTGATGAGGCTGGCCTTGCAACGCTCGGCGACGGCTCGCGAAGCCATCAAGTGCATGGCTGAGCTGGTGGAGGAATACGGCTACAACAGTAGCGGCGAGACCCTCACCGTTTGCGACCCCAACGAGGCTTGGATTATGGAAATCATAGGCAAAGGTTCGGAACGCAAAGGTGCCGTTTGGGTTGCCCTGCGCATCCCCGACGACTGCATCTGCGCCCATGCCAACCTGAGCCGCATCCGTCAGTTCCCCTTGGAGAAGAAGTCGAAAAACAGCCTCTGCAGCAAGAACCTCAAAAACATCAACCGACCTGAGATTGAATGCGTTTACGCCGCCGACGTCATCAGTTTTGCACGTGAAAAAGGGCTTTTCAACGGCAAGGACGAGGATTTCTCCTTCCGTGATGCCTACTGCCCCATCGACTTCGAGAACGTGCGCTACGCCGATGCCCGCGTTTGGAGTTTCTTCCGCCATCACTACAGCCACGAGGAGATGGACAAATACCTACCTTATATTAATGGCAACTTCGGCCAATGCGACCACCTGCCTTTGTGGATCAAACCCGACAAGCCGCTTTCGTTGCGCGACTTGCAGGCCGACATGCGCGACCATTTCGAGGGCACGCCTTTGGACATGACCACCGACATGACCGCCGGACCTTGGGGCATGCCGATTCGTCCCTTACCAATGCATTTCCGCGACAGCGACAGCATCGACTACTTCCGCGAACGCCCCATCGCCACACAACAATCCGGCTTCTCCATGACCTGCCAGATGCGCTCGTGGCTGCCCGACGACGTGGGCGGCGTCACGTGGTTCAACTGCGACGACGCCAATATGGTGGCCTACGTGCCGCTCTATTGCTGCATCACGCAGGTGCCCGACTGCTTCCGTCCCGAGAACAATCTCCGCAACGAGTTCAGCGACCAGTCCGCCTTCTGGATGAACAACTGGGTGGCCAACATGGTCTATCCGCGCTATTCGATGATGATTGGCGACCTGCGCAAGGCGCAAAACGAGTTGGAAGACTACTATTTCGCCGACCAAGACAGCGTGCTTCTCGCCATTAAGGACATGCAACCCAGCGACCGGCAGAGTTTCCTCAACCGTAAAAGCATCGACTATGCCAACCGCATGATGCAACGTTGGGACAAATTGGCCAAATACTTGATTGTCAAATACAACGACCAAGTGGTGAAACGCGTCGACAAGGAAGGCAAATTCCAACGTTGGGGCTACGAAACGCCAGGCTACGACCAGCAATTCATCGACGCCATCGGCAAATCGACGGGCGAGCGCTACAAACTGAAGGAAGTCATCGAGCGACGGGAGAGATAAAAATAGTTCTTTTCAGGTTCATCATCGAAAAAATTGTAATTTTGCAGTCGTATAAAGCAGAATTACTGTTTTCGAAATATTTGTGTCATTATATCTAAAAAGAATCAATCCAATAGATTAACTGAGCAGCAAAAAGAAAACAAAGGAGCGATTGGCATTTCTGGTGAGGAAGCAAAGTCTCACGATGTCATGGTCGGTGATGTTTCCAAGAAAGCCATGAACGAGCTTGAGAACGAGTTCCCTCAATTGGTTTTCAGATATCGGCAAAGAGGAAACAAACAAGGCCTTGCAAGAAGTCGACAAAGAATTAGGTCAAACTTTGTACGTTTTGGATTCCAACATCAAACCCGACGGAGGCCTCATCGAAGTTCAGGATGACAATGGGACGTGGAGAGTCCTCTTGGTTTCTGAAGCCAAGCATCAAGGCAAAGACATCGAAAACATCCAAAACGGAATAAAGGTTGGAGTTAACAACGACCAAGACTTTATGGTGGCGGGTAATGCTATTGAGCGGTCACACAAAAACATCTCAGAAATAGCGAATTTTATGCTTAAAGAAGCACATTTCCCATACGTTTTGTTTTTAGAAGGCTCAAATTTTCTCACTGAAGACATAATCGTGAAAAGACCTAACGGAGAATCGGTGACTATTCATTATAACACAGGCAGTTTGAACAGGTTAGACCGTTTAACCTCTGCCAATTATGGAATGCCCATCAATTCCAATTTGTGTAAGAACAGATTTGTGAAGTCAAACAACAGAATGATAATGCTGCAAGCGACCTCTATCTACACACAAGGTGATGGAAAGCGTTGGGATGAAGAAAAAATGCTGTCGATAATGCTTGAAATCGCCAAAACATCAATGCAAGTGTTGGCCAGCGACTTGTTCAAACAAATAACAAAGAAATGATGAGACAAGCCATTCATAACAAATCCCACAACAACTCTGGTCTTATGCAACTCAACAGGATGCAGAAAGACAACATCAAGCACAAAACCAGCGTTGACCTCGTCGTTCCCGACAAAACGAACTGCGTTTTGCTTCATATGGATTGCATTGACTTGTTACGTACGATTCCAGACAAATCCATTCAACTGATTCTAATAGACCCACCCTACAATTTGGATTTGGCCTATTGGGACACTTTCGAAAACTACATAGGCTGGGCATCAAAATGGCTTGAAGAATCCTATCGGGTTTTGTCCGACAATGGGAGTATGGTTGTTTTTGGAGGAACACAATTCCAAGATGTCAAGAGCGGCGACCTGACCGAAATCATTTACCATTGCCGCCACAAAACAAAATTCAGATTGGTGAATACGATTGTTTGGTATTATAAAAATGGGATGTCAGCGCACAGGTATTTTGCCAACAGACACGAGGAAGCCATCTGGCTAACCAAAACCGACAAATACTACTTTGATCTGGATTCCGTTAGGGTTCCGTATGGGAAAAGGAATTGCAAGAAGCACTGAAAGACAAACGGTTGAATCCCGAAAACGTTAGAAAAGGAAAAAATCCGACTAACGTATGGGAAATCGGTCGTCTCAACGGCAACTCGCTTGAGAGAGTTGGGCATCCCACCCAAAAACCACTCGAAATCATGAGGCGTTTTGTCAAAGCCCTATCCTATCCCGATTCCATTGTTTTGGATTTTTTTGCCGGAAGTGGGACTACTGGAAGAGCATGCATTGAAGAAAAACGCAACTGCGTCATGCGTGACAAAGATGAGCTTTCCAAGACATTCTTTTCTAGGCATTTAACCAATATGAAAGCATCAGGCTTGAACCCTCCTTTCGTTGAAAATGAAGATTTAAGCTCTTTTTTTGCAGAAATTAGGGAAAGAAATAATCACAAAGCGACACTTTCATCAAATAACACTATCACTATTCCTATCGAAAACACTCGAATTGCCGGAGTTGCTTGTGACGCGAATCGACAATTCACACTATTTGATTAATGCGTTGTCCTCTTACTTTTATTTTTCCCCCTTGCCGCATCATGGCATCCCACCAGCGGGCGGGCATGAGGGTATGGGCTATCCTGCCACTGACGGAAAAACGCCCAAGGCAATAACGGGCCTTGGGTTGGCGGCTGTTCACCGCACGGCTCATGGCTTTGGCAATCACCGATGGCGACGACAACAAGTTGGTCCTATAGAACCAATCCATGTTGTCGGCCCATTGTGTCCCTGAGTCTTCATAGGCCGTACCCATTGCCGATTCTTTTAGATGCTTTGCGGCAATGATGCCCCAGTCCGTCTTGATGGCACCAGGCTCAATCATCACCACGTCGATGCCGAAAGGCTTCATCTCCATGCGTAAGGCATCGCTGAAAGCCTCCACCGAATATTTGGTCACGTTGTACCAGCCGCCCATGTAAAACACCATCTTGCCTGCAATCGAGGCCGTGTTGATGATGCGTCCACTGCCCTGCTTGCGCATTTGAGGAAGCACCAATTGCGTCAGTCGGGCCAAGCCAAATACGTTCACTTCGAGCTGACGACGCGCCTCCTCCATGGGCACCGTCTCGATGGCGCCAAAGAATCCATAACCCGCGTTGTTGACCAACACATCGATGCGTCCTTCGGCTCGGATAATCTCGTCGACCCCCTGTTGCATCGACCGTTCGTCGGTGACGTCCATTCGGAGCACCTTGGCTCCAAACGCTTTCAACGGCTCCATTTTCTCCACCCGACGGGCGGCGGCATACACTCGATGCCCTTGCTGCGACAACATCTGAACCGCATCATAGCCAATGCCGCTACTGGCACCAGTAATCAAAATCACTTTTTCTTTCATCATGGCAAAACTACAATTCTGCGAGGAACATACCTCTCTAACAATGGATAATTTTTTGCAAAAATAGGGATTATTTCTTGAGATATGAAAAGCGTTTTACAAACTGCCCAAAAATCCATTTCCAGAAACCTGACATAAGGAAAAATAATGTAATTTTGCCGACTCAATTTCCGACCATAATGCATAGGATTTTTCTACCGCTATACCGTTTTTTTGACCAGCATAAGCCTTTGATGTACATCATCTTGGCTGCCACATCGATTCTTTTCCTCGTTTTTGGGCTACAACTCAAATATGAGGAAGACATCTCAAAACTCCTACCCTCTTCGAGTGTTGAAAGCCAGCTAGCCTTCAGCTCCATCGAGTTGAAAGACAAGATCTATATCCAAGTGACTTCTGCCAACGAGCCTCTGGTTCCCGAAGTGTTGAGCGAGCGGACAAACCAATTCATCGACCTGCTCTATGAAAAAGACTCGACGGAACAATTCATTTCCAATGTCCTTTACAAACTGGAGCCCGAGTTGGCCTTGAATGCCTTGGATTTCGTCCTGGAGCACATTCCCTCTTTCATCGACACCTCGGCCTATGCCGATTTCGAGAAAGCCCTTGAGCCTGAGTCCGTTGAAAAACAAATGTGGGTCAACTACAACCAGATGATGGAAGACGAAACCGGCGACATCACCCAAGCCATCGCCTACGACCCGCTCAACCTGCGTGGCGTGGTGCTTGGCGATGCCATCGAAGGCGCAATAGGCAGTTTCACCCTCATCGACGGACAGCTGTTCTGTCCCGACAGCACCGTAGCCTTGGCTTACCTTGCTCCAGCCTTCCGTTCGCTCGATTCGTGGAAGTCCACTGAGTTTAGCCGTTTGCTCACCAAAGCCCAGAAGGAGTTTGAAGCCGCACATCCCGACGTGAAAGTCCATGTGCACGGCGACCCCATCGGCAGTGTTTCCAATGCCGGTCGCATCCGATCCGACCTCATCGTGACGGTGGGCATCTCTTTGATCTTGATTTTGGTTCTTATCGGATTGTGTTTCAGGAGTTTTTCGTTCATCTGGAAGCTATTGCTCCCCATCCTCTATGGCATGGCTTTCTCGCTCGCCTGCATCTTTTGGATCAAGGGCGGCATGTCGCTGATGGCGCTTGGGCTGGGTGCCATCGTGCTCGGCGTGGCCATCAGCTACTGCTTGCACGTGCTCATCCATCATTTCTTCGTCGGCGACCCCGAGAAACTGCTGTCGGACGAGTCGACGCCCGTGTCGTTGGGCTGCATCACCACGGTAGGCGCTTTCTGCAGCCTGCTCTTCACCGACAGCGACCTGCTCCGCGACTTCGGCCTTTTCGCCTCGTTTGCCTTGTTGGGTAGCACCCTGTTTGCGCTCGTTTTCCTGCCCCACTTCCTGCCCAAACGCAAAGCCGCTGCCGACAGCAAGACGTTCCGCCGCATCTCGCGCCTCAACAACCTGCCTTTCGACAAGAAGCCGTGGTTCCTGGCCATGATTGTGGTTATCGTCGTCATCGGCATCATCTTCTCACCTAAAGTAAAGTTCGACAGCGACTTGCGCAACCTCGACTACAACTCCTCCGCCGAAGTGGCCGCCGAGAGCCTGTTCAACGAGAAAAACAACGACGGCTTTTTCCATCTTTATTTCGCCACTGTCAGTACCGACATCGACGAAGCCTTGGAGGCCGACAAGTTGCTGATGCTCAAGCTGGATTCGCTGAAGCAAAAAGGGGTTGTCCACAACTATTCCGACATGATTCCCAAGCTCTTCGTCACCCAAAAAGACCAAGAGCAACGCATCGCAGCCTGGAACGCCTATTGGACCGACGAAAGGAAAGCGGCAGCCATAGGCATGGTCGACAAAGGCGCTCACGAGTTCGGCCTCGACCCGATGATGTTCTACGAGTTCAAGGAACTTCTAAACGCCGAATACGAATCCGCTTCCTTGCTGGAAAGCGGCGTGGTGCCGCCCAACCTGCTGGGCAACTTCATCGAACGCAACGCCGACAACCAATACATGGTCTTCACCGACGTCTCGATGCTGTTCGACGAAAAAGACATCGTCACCGACGCCTTGGTGACCAACCCCAAGACCTTCGTCCTTGAGCCGTTCTATTATTGCAAGAGCATGGTTGAAGTCATCAACGACGACTTCAACATCGCCGTTTGGATTTCGTCGCTTTTCGTCTTGGTGATTCTGTTGCTGTCGTTCCACAACATCATCACGGCCCTGCTCTCCTTCCTGCCCATGGTGTTCAGCTGGTTTATGGTGCAGGGCTATATGGCCATCATAGGGCTGGAATTCAACCTAATCAACATCATCATCTCCACTTTCATCTTCGGCGTGGGCGTCGACTACAGTATCTTCATCACCGAAGGCTTGCTCACAGAAGCACGGACAGGCAATCGCGACATCCTCACGTGGCACAAGGTTGCCATCTTCTTCTCGGCCGCCATCCTCGTCATCGTGGTATCGTCGCTGCTCTTTGCCGTACACCCCGCCATCCGCTCCATCGGTCTGAGTACGCTCATCGGCATGGCCTCCACCATCATGATTTCCTATTCGCTGCAGCCTTTTGTGTTCTGGCAGCTGATGAAGATTCCCGCCTACAAGCGCAGTGTAATGAAAGGACAAGAAAAAGCAGAAAAAAACAGCAAATAAAACGGAAAGGCACACTTTTTGCATCATCACACACTTTGTTTAGAAAATTCTCGTATATGAAACACACAATACTGATTATCATCACTTTGCTATTTTCCAGCATGGCTTTAGCACAACAGACCTACGACACCGATTTCACCCAAACCCACGTCATGAAGATTTCGGGCAAGACGAAAAACAAGGCGGGACATCTCGTCTTCAACGGCAGCGACCAACTCTCCATGCAATACACCACTCCAGAAAGCGAGTATTTTATCATCGATGGTAACATGGTGAAAATCAACATGGATGGCAAGAAAGCCGAACTTGACTCCGAAAAGGTAAAGATGGTGAAGCTGCAACGCTCGACGTTACTCAACTGCCTCTTGGGCAACTGGGAGCAAGCCGCCCAGGACAACAACGCCGACCTCACCGTCAGCGAAGAAAAAGGGCAACGCACCGTGCTCATCAAAGCCAAAGGCAAAGTGCCGAGAGGCGGCTACAACTCCGTCGAAATGACCTACAACATGGCTGACGGGAAGATGACCAAATTGGTTCTAGAAGAGGCCATCGGCGTGGTCAACACATATGAAATCAAATGATTTGCCCGTGTTGAGGTTTGCTCATCGTCGAGGCATCCGCTGCACAGCTTTGCCTCATTCATTCTGGAATGGGGTAAGCCTGATACAGAATGTCGTGCAAAGCCGTTCTGATGCCTGTCCTGACCAACTTGTTAGGCTCGGCATCAGGATAAACGCGATTCGACAAGAATATGATAATCAAATCGTTGGCTGGATCGGCCCAAACGAAGGTCCCCGTGAATCCCGTATGGCCGAAACCCCGCATTGAGCCCAACTTGGAAGCCGTACATGAGCCTTTCTTGTTAAGAGGCAACTTATCGAAACCTATGCCTCTCCTATTGTCGTTGCTGGCAGCGAAAGGAGCTTTCGTGAAATAGCGCACCGTTTCAGGCTTCAGGTATCGCACCCCTTGACAGGTGCCTTCGTCGAGCAACATTTGCATCAATGCTGCCAAGTCATGGGCGTTCGCAAACAAGCCCGCATGACCCGCCACGCCACCAAACATGGCTGCCGCTTGGTCGTGCACATCACCCCAAATCAGCTGCTTACGGAAGACGGTGTCGTTCTCCGTCGGGGCGATTTGCTCGCGAGTGAAATGGTTCAGAGGCTGGTAGCAGATGTGATTCAGATTCATGGGAGCATAGTATTTTTCGTTCAGGTAGTCCTCAATGTTCTGGTTGGTGAGCATTTTCACGATTTTGGGCATGTAATAAAAGCCCATATCGCTGTAAAGATACTTCTTCTTCCCCAAAACCGTCTTCGAGACGGAATCGAAAATCCGATCCTCGTAGTCATTAATAAGATAAAGGTTTTCGGCCACCCTAACACTATGGTTTTCATCCAATTGGTCACTATAGAATTCCTCCATGGGGCCGTTTTCATCCACTGTTACCTTATAAAAAGGCACCCAAGCTTTCAGTCCGGCTTGATGGGTCATAATGTCGATGAGCTTCAGTTTGCCATGCGCTTTCCCTTTCAAATAGGGGAAAAAATCGGCCAGAGTCTTGTTCAAGTCAATCAATCCGTCGTCATATAACTTCATGATAGCCAATGTAGAAGCAAAAATCTTAGTGCACGAGGCAATGTCGTAAATGTCGTCGGGCCGCACCTTGTGTCCACCATCATAGGTGAAGTTGCCAAAGCACTTGTCGTACACCACATTGCCGTCTTTCATCGCCACAATCTGACATCCAGGATAGGCTCTATTACGAATACCCGCACGCGCCACAGAGTCGAGCCTTGAAACGTATTTTTCATCCAAGACACCCGTTGAAGCAGGTGTAACCATTTCATTTTGCACTGGTTGAACACCCTTCGACGGGATTTCCTTTGAAGGCAAAACATGGACTTTCTTTTCTGGAGCTATCGCCACCAAACCGTCGTCGCACTTGAATTTGTTCGTCGAAACGGGCAAAGTGCCTTTGGCCTCAAGCTCACCTGATAGCAGCCTCACCACGGCGTCGACGGCAGGTACTTCATCCTGATAAGCCACCACCAAGCCTTTCACGCTGTTGTTGACACGAAACATATCCAAGGCATAGGGACAGGCAAACAAGTTGAGAATCACGTCGTTCTGTGCGACCAAACGATTGAAGAACTTCACCGTCTCATCGTTGATGCCATAGTTTTTGTTAGCGAACATCGTTGTCTTCTCAATGCTGACCACCACCAAATCGAAAGTCTCCAGTTGCTTCAGCCATTCCGCCGACTTGCTGCCAATGTTTTCCTTAGTGGCGACAAAGGATTTGGTGGCGAACCCTCTCTCTATCAAGCCGTTATTCACATCGTTTTTGGTGTTGCCAATCGTCACTACCGCGATTTTCTTGTTGTTGGCCAAGGGAATCACTTGATCTTCATTACGCAACAAAGTTACGGCCTCTTCATACAGTTGATAACGCAAATCGAGGTAGGATTTCTTTTTCAAATCATCCATCAGATTGGCCGTTGAAACCGGTTGGTAGCGATTTAAGCCTGCGCGATACTTGTAGCGCAAGATTTTTTTGCAGCTCTCCTCCACTCTGGCAGCTGCTTGAGGGTCACGCTCCGCCGCTGCTTTGATGGTCTTGATGGCAAACGGCACATCGGTAGGCAAGATCAGCACGTCGTTGCCGGCCATGAACGCCACATATGGCACGCTGTCCTGGCGCACTTTCTCCGAAACGCCTTTCATATCCAAACCATCGGTGAAAATCAGACCTTCAAAGCCCATTTCCTCTTTCAGCAAATCCGTCACAACGCCACGCGACAAAGAGGATGAAGTGTTCTTCACTTTTTCAATGGCGGGAAAATACAAATGCCCGACCATCGCGCCATTCACACCTTGTTCGATCATATGGCGAAAAGGCGCCAGCTCAATGTCGCTCACCTCTTCCATCGTGCGGGTTACGGTGGGCAAAGTCATATGCGAGTCAGACGCCGTATTGCCGTGTCCCGGAAAATGCTTCATCGAGGTAATCAAGCCTTTGCTTTGCATTCCGAGCGCATAGGCAGCACCTTTCTCGCCCACTTTTCGTGGGTCTTCTCCAAAACTCCTCATGCCAATGATAGGGTTCGCCGGATTGGAATTAACATCCACCACCGGCGCAAAGTTGACGTGAATGCCCATTCTTTGACATTGTTCCGCCACCTGCTCGCCCATCTCATATAAGAGTTCGTCGTCAGAAATGGCGCCCAAAGTCATCTGATAGGGATAAGACAAGGACTTCTTCACACGCATACCCAAGCCCCATTCAGCATCAATGCTGACCATCAAAGGCGTTTGTGCAAGCGCTTGCCAATCATTGGTTTGCTTCACTTGCGCCTCGGCATCGGCACGGAAGAAACACACGCCGCCGATGTTATACTTTTTAATGTATTGCGCCACATTTTCATAAAAAGGCTTGTCGGGCTGGTTGGCACGCATACAAATCAACTGAGCCACTCGCTGCTCCAAAGTCAGGCTGTTGTAAACAGAATCAACCCAACGCGTTTCAGCGTCTTGGGCAAAGCATTGTGTGGCTGAAAAAGCCAACACAAAGAAAGCAAATAAGCGTTTTTTGATATTCATAATTACATTATTTTCAATAAGAAATATCACTTTATTTCAACCATTCCTTTAATTCTTGCCAATCGTAAGGTTTGCATACGATGTTCTTATTTTCATCCAATACAAAAACCGTAGGTGTGGACGTGACATGATAATCCAAAAAGACTTCACTATCCCAACGCAAATCATCATAAAAATGGTATCCTGGCAAGCGCATTTTTTTTACCATAGCATTTACGTCGTCAAGATTATCAGCCAAAGCAAACGTAACCAATTCAAAATCAGTTTCCAATTTGAGCTTTTTTCTGATTTGGTTCAGGAAGTCGTGGCAATACTCGCAGTCCGTCGACCAAAAAACGACAACTATACGCTGTGCATTAGACGCATGAATACCATAGGTTTCTCCATCAATGGTAACACCAGAAAAATCAGGTGCTTTTGCCCCAACACGAACCTTTTGATAGGGTTCGGCGATGGAATCCAAACGCATTCCTTCTTCGATAGTAATCTCGCCTTCAGCAAGTTGCGGATAATTCAGAAGGAAATCCGTTACATTATCCCGTCCCAGATTTGAATAGCCATTTAGGGCAAAATCCAGAATATATTCATACATCCTCATATTCACTTTGGCCTTCCCGAGGACAACTTTCAGTCCCTCAATAGACAGACTGTCAAAGTGTTGCTCATCGCCATCGGTAAACGAAAAGAAAAAACCAATCAATTTATCCGACAAATTTCGCGACCCAATCAAAGTCGAATCGCTGAAATCCACGTCGTCCCAACAAGCTCGCAAGGTTTCCGTCTGAGCCATCATCGAACGCCATGAAGGAACGAGAACAAACATCAAAACTATACGTATTAACCTTTTCATACTCTTTGTTTTATACTATCCGATTAAACATCCAACTTCAACTGAATCGCCATATTGAAAGTCATGCGATGCAATGGCGTAGTGCCAAAGTTTGCGATGGCTTTTTTATGCTCGGGAGTTGGATAGCCTTTGTTTTTCTTCCAATTGTAAACGGGATATTGCTCGCCATATTGCTCCATCATCATATCCCTTGTGGTCTTGGCCAAGATGGAAGCTGCCGCAATGGACTGATACTTAGCGTCGCCCCCAACGATGCACACGTGTTTCACCTTCTTGTAAGGATTGAAACGATTCCCATCAATCAAGAGCAATTCGGGTTGAAGTGTCAGTTCATCCAAAGCCCTGTGCATTGCTAAAAATGAAGCATTTAGGATATTGATTTCATCAATTTCCTGCGCCGTTACGATGCCGATGCCATACGACACAGCCTCCTGTATTACCATTTCGCGCAATTGCATCCTTTTTTTCTCCGTAAGCTGCTTGGAATCATTGAGTTCCGGAAAATCAGCGTTTTTTTTTAAAATCACCGCAGCAGCCACCACAGGACCGGCCAGACAGCCTCTGCCCGCCTCGTCGCAACCTGCTTCAATCAATTCAGAATAATGTGTCAGCAAGCCCATGATTCAAATCAGTTTGAAATAATAATGATTGGCAAACACGGCAATCAGAAACACAACCAAAAACAAATTGGCCCATCCAGTATTGTTGATATACGAGAAAGCGTATGACACCAAGATAGATAAAACAATGAATATCAATCCGTTCATCAAGACATTACCGCTCAAAAACAACAACAGAACAGCAAATGCCAGCATGATATAGGTCATCGAAATCTTGCTTCTCACCGCCACTGTTTTCTCGAAATTGGCATTGACTCCCCCGAACATCAGGAACATTGTCGAAGCAAAAAGGACAACTAAAAGAATGATTGTCTTTAGGTTAAAACCTTTCACCGAAAAATGGATCGAGGTGAAATAGTCTGAATAGCCATGAATCAACATGTTGAAGTCACCAAACAAGAACATTCCCACGAGGAAAACAAAGTAGGCAAAAAGAAACCCGAATAAGGGCACTAATTGTAGCCGCAGCGAGCCGTTTTTAGCCATGGGCAACGCAATGATCATCCACAGAACCAACACGATAGCAGGAAAATAGCACATGGAGGCCAATGCCAAGAATACACCGGCCTTCACTAAATTCAGTTCTGGATTGGGAAGCTGATATGCATCAAACAAATTCTTGATTACCAATAAGATGAAAAGTACAGACAAGGCAAAAGGATAGAAATTGGTTTGCGTACACGTAAGGCTCATCAACAAAACGAAAACAAATGCACCCATTGTACTCACCTTGCCCGCAATCTGGTTTTTGATCAACAACGAGTTGAATATCAATGTCTCAAGCATCAAAAGCAGAAAAGCAAAAGCATGTTGAAGGATGGGCGAATAGCTCAGCCAATGATCAGCCAAGTTGTAGATGGGTGTCACAGGATTGGTCAAGCCCGTGGTCATTTTTCCTGACGCAAATGTTGGAATCCACAAGGCGATAGCCATCAACGCAATCACCACATACTGAATGGCATAGCTTTGTCTGAAAAACTTAATCATTGTAGTTTCATTAAATCAAGTCCGATGTCGTGGCGGTAGTTGGCTCCTTCAAAATGAATCTTTTCCACCTCTCGGTAAGCCAAATTTCGTGCTTCCTCAATGGAATGGCCGTGAGCCGTCACAGCAATGACGCGACCACCTGACGTAACCACTTCGTTATCAGCGTTGAAAGATGTTCCCGCATGGAATGCCACAACGTCTTTCAAGCCTTCCAAGCCGTTCAATACTTTCCCTTTCTCATAGGCGTCAGGGTAGCCGCCCGAAACCATCATCACCGTGACTGCGGTCTTTTCGCTCTTGGCATAATGCACTTCATTCAGGCAACCGTCAGCGCAAGCATGGAGCAAATCCACGAAGTCGCCTTCGATGCGGGTCATTACAGCCTCGGTTTCTGGGTCGCCCATGCGCACGTTGTACTCGATGACGTAAGGATTGCCGCTGTCGTTCATCAAACCCAAGAAAATGAAGCCTTTATAGTTGATTCCTTCCGCCTTAAAGCCTTTTAAAGTCGGCTTTACGATACTATCTTCCACCCGATTTAGGAACTCCTGCGTGCAGAACGGCACTGGTGAAACCGCGCCCATGCCGCCTGTGTTCAAACCTGTGTCGCCGTCGCCGATGCGCTTGTAGTCCTTGGCTTCGGGCAACAAAACATAGTGCTCGCCGTCAGTCAAAACGAAAACGGAAACCTCAATGCCTTTCAGGAATTCCTCGATGACCACCGTCGCCGAGGCTGAACCGAACTTGCCGTCAAGCATCTTGCCCAATTCCTCCTTGGCTTCTTGCAAGTCGTTGATAATCAATACACCTTTACCAGCAGCGAGACCATTGGCCTTCAGGACATACGGTGCTTTCAGGCTTTCAAGGAAACAACAGCCAGCTTCCAAATTCCCTTTGTTGACTTTGAAGCATTTTGCCGTTGGGATGCCATATTTTTCCATAAAGTCCTTGGCAAAAGCCTTCGAACCTTCAAGTTGCGCGCCGCGTTTGTCGGGACCGATGATTTTCACCGCTTTCAGCGCTTCATCGGACTTGAAAAAGTCGACGATGCCATCCACCAAAGGTTGCTCTGGACCCACCACAACGAGGTTGATATTTTGCTTTAAGCAGAAGTCTTTTACGGATTCAAAATCAGAAGGTTTTATATTCACATTCATGCCCACATTTGCCGTTCCAGCATTGCCTGGGGCAATGTAAATGTGTGCGCCCTCGCTTTGCGCCAATTTCCACGCCAAAGCGTGCTCGCGTCCGCCCGAACCCAGCACCAACACGTTCCGTTGCACCATGGTGATATGCTGTCCCTGGACTTCCTTCCAATCCACCGCATCTTTCTTGTTATCAGCGGGGTACATTATAATTTTTGCCATTTCTGTTTTGATTTTTATTCTTTTATCGCTTTCATCAAACAATTCCAAATGCCATCGGCAGCATTGTCCCAAGAGAAATCTTGGGCGCGCTCGCGGCCTTTTGCTATTAGGGTTTCGCGCAGGTTTTCGTCCAGCATTTCGGTCATGCCCTCGGCAATGGAGGCCTCGCTGAACGGATCGACGAGCAAAGCCGCATCGTCGGCCACCTCAGGCATGGAGGTCACATTCGAGGTGATGACGGGCGTTTCGCACTTGAACGCTTCCAAAATCGGGATGCCAAAACCCTCAAAATAAGACACATACACCGAAGCCATGGCCGCCGCCGTCACCTTGTGCAAATCCTCAGCGCTTAGGCGGCCTGCAAAAACGACCTCATCCTTGAAGCGCATAGAGCTATAAGCCTGCTCAATCGACTCCGACCACCAACGTTTCTCCCCTACAATCAGCAACTTAACGTTGGATGGTGTTTGACTCTTGAACAAGTCGAAGGCCGTAAACAACCGAGCCAAGTTCTTGCGCGGATGCAACGAGCCGACAAACATATAATAAGGTTGCCCACCCGTGTATTTCGCACGGATGGCCTCTTGTTCCTCGTCGGAAATCGGCGCAAACTTCTCATTCACACCGTTATATGCCACATCAATCTTCTCTGGTTCAATGCCATAGCAATCGACAATGTCTTGTTTTGAGAACTCCGAAACTGTGACGATGCGTTTCGCCTTTCGCGCAAATTTGGGGAAGTATCTCTTGTAGTGCCAAAGGTGGATTTTCGGCATGTCCTTCGGGAAATGCTCGAAGTTAAGGTCATGGAATTGTGTGACTTGCGTCACTTTGCTCCGCAAGCTCAGATAGCCATCGGGCGAGAAGAGCAAGTCGGGCTGGAGGCGTTTCAGCGCCTTCACGACCGAAAACTCGAAGAACCAAATGAACAGGAACGGATGCCGCGCCTGAGGAAACAGAACGACGGGTTTCACGTTGTCGGCAAAAAGGAACATCGGATCGGGATGGCGGTCGAAGATGAAGTAGAACTCCACTTCGGGATGGCTTTTGACGATGCGGCGCAAGGTCTCAAACTCCACCCACCCGATGCCTTCCAGCTTGTCTTTCAGCAATAAACGTGCGTTGACAGCGATTTTCATGGCGAAAATCCATTAATAACGATAGATGTCTGACTTGTAGGGACCTTCGACGGGAACGCCGATGTAGTCAGCCTGCTTCTGCGTGAGCTTGGTCAGCTTCACGCCAATCTTTTCAAGGTGCAAGCGGGCGACTTCCTCGTCCAAATACTTCGGCAGGCAATACACACCTACTTTATATTGGCCGCGCTTCTCCCAAAGGTCCATCTGGGCCAAGGTCTGGTTGGTGAACGAGTTGCTCATCACGAAGCTGGCGTGACCTGTGGCGCAACCGAGGTTGACCAGTCGGCCCGAAGCCAGCAGGAAGATGCAGTGACCGTCCTCGAAGACGTACTTGTCGACTTGCGGCTTGATGTTGATTTTCTCCTTCAATTCCTTGGCGTTCTCCATGCGATCGACTTGGATTTCATTGTCGAAGTGGCCGATGTTGCACACGATGGCTTGATCTTTCATTTGCAGGATGTGTTCCAGCGTAATCACGTCGCAGTTGCCCGTGGTGGTGACGAAAATGTTGCCTTCCTTGACGGCCTCTTCCATCGTGGTCACCTCGAAGCCTTCCATGGCGGCTTGCAGAGCGCAGATGGGGTCGATTTCGGTGACGAGGACGCGGGCGCCATAGCTCTTCATCGAGTGCGAACAGCCCTTGCCCACTTCGCCGTAGCCGCATACGACCACGACCTTACCGGCAATCATCACATCGGTGGCGCGCTTGATGCCATCGGCCAGCGACTCGCGGCAGCCGTAGAGGTTGTCGAACTTCGACTTGGTCACCGAATCGTTCACATTGATGGCAGGCACCAGCAGTTCGCCGCGCTCATGCATCTGATATAGACGGTGGACGCCCGTGGTGGTCTCTTCCGAAACGCCATTCCAGTTGGAAACCACTGTGTGCCAGAAGGTTGGATTTTCCTTATATGTTGCCTTGATAACGCTCATCAGCGCGGTTTCCTCGACACTGCCCGTGGGCGCGTCAAGGAGTTTGGGGTCGTTTTCGCAGGCATAACCTTTGTGTATCAGCAAGGTAGCATCGCCGCCATCGTCAACAATCAAATCCGGTCCCGTGCCGTCGGGGAAGGTGATGGCGCGTTTGGTGCACCACCAGTAATCTTCAAGGGTCTCGCCTTTCCAAGCGAAGACCGCCGTTCCCGTCTCAGCGATGGCAGCAGCGGCATGGTCTTGCGTGGAATAGATGTTGCAGCTGCACCAACGCACCGTGGCACCGAGTTCCACCAAGGTCTCAATCAAGCAAGCCGTTTGGATGGTCATGTGCAGCGAGCCCATGATTTTGGCCCCCTTCAGCGGCTTTGTGTCGCCATATTTCTTGCGCAGCGACATCAGTCCCGGCATTTCGTGTTCCGATACCTCGATTTCCTTTCTGCCCCAAGCGGCGAGGTTCATATCCGCCACCAAATACGGCAGGTTGTTGTCTAAAAGTCTGTTATCCATTATTTTAACTATTTTATTTATTGTTCAATATGAAATGGCAAATATACACAATTTTCCGTTGCGGCATGAAAAAAGCGGAGAAAACTTCTCCGCTCAATTTCAACATGAATTTTCATCAATGAATCACGAATTTACAAAAATTATTATTTATGAATAATTCATGATAAATTCCTGATAATTCGTGTTCTACAATCAATTTTGCAAGCGATACAACGTCAGTCTGTCATCAAGCGTGACCTGAATCAGGCCGTAATGCTTGGCGTAGAAGATTTCCGTCGGGAAAAACTTGCTTTTCGGGTAGGCCAAATCAATGAGTTTGAGGTGCATCACGCCGTCGTATTCCACATCGTGTACCCAATATTGGTCGATGTATTCCGCCTCAAAATCCATTTTGTCCACGTTGTAACCAGAGTCGTAACAACCTTGTGGGTAGAAATGGTCACCGTCGATTCGCATCCTGTATGAGGCCTCGCCGAGATACATCATGAAAAGGTCTGTGCCTTCGTGTTCGTCATCGCATTTGTAGGCTTCAATTGCCAAACTAAACCTCAAACTCTCTGTATATGAGGTAAATCCACTCTGATAAAGAGCCTCATGCATCGACTTTTCCGTCGTGACCCAAAGGAAGGAAGCGCTGTTCTCAAGCATGTCTTGCCTCATCGGATCCAGTCGAAACGAGTAGGAAATGCCGTTTTCGTCCTGCATCGTGAATCGGCTATTCGTGGTGTCGGCAAACCACTTGCGATTGTTGTCGTTCACATAGTAGTCCTTGGTCTTCACGCAAGAGGTCAATGCGACAGCCAACGCCATCAGAATCAGATGTTTATTCTTCATAGAGCCAGTATTTTTCACCGTTAGACATGATAATGCCGAGCAAACCTTTCTCGTAGTTGTAGTAATAGGTATCGGCATGGATGACTCCTTCGCCTTCGTAATAACTTGCATCAGCCTTCAGTTTGAAAACATCGTGATAATAGCGGTCGTTAATTTTCAACGAATCAAGCACTTCATAATTGGAATGGTCTTCACCGAAGAAGGGAATTCTCGATGACCCTACCCCAAAAATCTGTGCTGCTTTTAGGTAATTGTCATAACCTTGTTCGTCCTCATAGGCCATGTATTGGTTTGAAAATTCAATACTTAAATCGAAAATCGGGTAGTTTGGCATGCATTTGGTGATGTCCGTCTCGTACTCATAATACCAGTCAGGAGCGGGTTCAAAACGTGTAGGTACAGAGCCATAATCATCGCTCATTTCCTTTTGTCGGTGGCGCGACACGGTGAAGTCGATGACAACGCGGTCGCTTTCGTGCTGCATACGGAACACGTCGCCGTTTTGGTAAGGAACGGTGGCCAAGTACTGCTCGGGGATACGCCCCAAATCAACGTAAGTGGGTTCCTTGCTCGGGCAGGCCGTGAACAAAACCGTCATAGCCCCAAGAACAATTGGAGCCAACATTTTTCTGAAAACTCGTTTCTTCATTGTGTTTGGTTTTAATTGTGTTTTTCGGCTGCAAAATATGGCAAAAATCCGATCAAAAACCAAGTTTTCTGGGCTTTACAAACTTTTGAAAAACCAATATTTTGATTTTCAAGTTATTGAGTTTCAAATTTACAAACTTTTGCACGCCCGAAATTGCCATTTTCTTCGGATTTTCTACTTTTGCACACCCAAAAAACGGGCTGAATAGTAATGGAACAACGCGAATCCACACGGAAGCAACTGCTGCGCTATGCCCTGCCGAGCATCATTGGGATGCTCATCGTGGGCTTGCAGACCATCATCGACGGGCTGTTTGTCAGCCGTGGCGTGGGTGCCTTGGGCCTGGCCGCCGTCAACCTGAGCATGCCGCTCATCAGTGTGATGCTAAGCGTGGCCATTATGATCATCTCGGGCGGCATCGTCATCGCCAGCATCGCCCAAGGGCGCGGCGACGAGAAGCGCGTGAAGGGCTACACCACCCTCACCTTCGTCGTTTTGCTCGTTACGATTCTGTTCCTTTCCACCTTGGTCGCTCTGAACCTCAAGCAGTTGTGTTATTTCCTCGGCAGCAACGACGAGGTGTATCCGTTTGTGCGACAATATTTGGGCATCATCGGTTGCGGCTTCATTTTCTATTGCATCCCCAACTTCACCGAGGCTTTCACCCGTCTGCGTGGCAGGCCCAACTGGGTCTTCACCAGCGGCGTGATTTGCTGCGTGGTGAATGTCGTGCTTGACTATTTCTTCGTCCTCCGTTTCGGCTGGGGCGTGGCGGGCGCCGCCATCGCCACCTGCATCGCCAACACCACGGCGGCTTTGGTGCTGCTCCACAATGTGCGCTTCGGGAAACTCGTCGGCGGCAAGCGCGAAATCGGGAAGGTTTTCTACAACGGCTCGTCCGAGATGCTGACTTCGGTGTCGGCAGCGGTCACCACCTACATCTTTAATATCGTGCTCATGCGCGACATTGGGCCGAAGGGCGTGGCGGCACTCACCATCGTCTGCTATTTCAACTTCATCGTCAACATGTCGATTTTCGGGCTGTCGCAGGCCTTGTACCCGCTAATGTCTTACAGCGTCGGCGCGAAGGATTACAAGCGCATCAAGTCGTTGCTTTTCAATTCGATGCTGTTTGGAGATTGCATTGGGGTTGGCGTTTATTTGGTCGTGTTGGTTTTCAAGCAAGGCATCGTCGGAGCGTTTTCCGAAGGCGACCCCGAGCTGCACGAGCTGGCCATCGTCGCCACCACCTACGTCACTTTGCACTACCTCATTTCTTTCGTCAACATCGTGGCGAGCAGTTTCCACACGGCCATTGAGCGGCCTTTGGAGTCGGTCGTCATCGCCCTTTGCCGCAGCATCATATTCGTGCTGATTCCGCTGTTTGTCCTCACGCCTATTCTCGGACAATTGGGCATTTGGCTCAGTATGCCTATTGCTGAGGTGCTGACTTTGCTTGTCAGCGTGCCGCTGATGTGGCGGTCGTTGCGGGGATTGAAATCCCCAAAGTGATAGGGTCTTTTTCTCTTGTGGCGGGGATTGAATTCCCCGACGAAATAGGGTCGCCCTTTCAGGGCTTTGCATAAATCCAAAAAACCTTAGAAAAGTCCTACCAATTTGTAAGAAAAAATGTATTTTTGCCCAATCAATCATCAATAAAAACAAGAAAATGCCACAAAACATCGTTATCAACAACAAGAAAATCGGCCGTTACGTCATTTGGAGTGTATTGGTGTTTTTAGCCATCATCGTCCTTTCCTCCTCGTTCTACACCATCCGCTCGTCGGAACGCGGCGTGCTTTCCACTTTCGGAAAGATGAGCGACGAGGTGATTGAAGACGGCCTGCACATGAAGATTCCGTTCATCCAGACCGTCAAGCGCGTGAACGTGCAACAGAAGAAATTCGATGGCAAAGAGGACAGCTACACCCGCGACGTGCAGACCTCGGAAGTGGAATACACCATCAACTACGACTTGGTGCGCGAGAACGTGAGCAAACTGATGAAGAACGTCGGCGACGACTACCACAACCGTATCGTGGTGCCTTTCATCCGCTCGGCCATGAAGGAGTCGTTCGGCAACTTCGCCGCCACCGAAATCGTGGAGAACCGCGACGCCGTGCGCCGACAAATCGAGCAACAACTGCGCGAGACCTTGGACAGCAACTATTTCATGAACGTGCAGTTCCAACTTGTCAACATCGACTTCGACGACGACTTCGAGAACGCCATCAAGGAGAAGCAAGTGGCCGAACAAAACGCCCTGAAAGCCAAGAACGTCACCATTCAAGTAGAGGAACAGGCCAAGCAGACCAAGGCCGAGGCCGAAGCCGAAGCCATGAGCATCAAGGCGGCCGCCTTGGAAAGCAACCCGAAGCTGGTGAACTACGAAGCCGTGCAGAAATGGAACGGTCAGCTGCCGCAGTATATGCTGGGCAACTCCGTGCCGTTTATTGATTTGAAGTAAAGAGCAGAATTCTTTCTTGTGTCGATGGAACGAATGAAGTGAGTGAAAGAATAAAAGCTATATCTCCTCCAGCCCCAACTCCTTCAAAAACACATTGAGTCTGCCTCGTGCTTCCTCGATTTTGCCATCACATTCTTTCAATTGCTTCGTTACAGCATACAAATCAACCTGTTCCTCTTCCTTTGAAAGGTTCACATAACGGGTGATGTTGAGGTTGAAATCGTTTTCCTTGATTTCCTGCAGCGTTACCAACCGCGAGAAACGGCTCTCCTCCTTACGGAACTGATAGGTCTCCACGATTTTGTCCACATCTTCCTCTCGGAGATAGTTCTGTCGCTTGCCCTTCTCGTAATGCTCCTCTCCGCTGGCGTTGATGAACAGGATTTTGTCGTTCTTGCGGCATTTCTTCAACACAAGGATGCAAACCGGAATGCCCGTGGAATAGAACAAATTGGCTGGCAGACCGATAACCGCATCAATGTTGTCGTCCTCAAGAAGTTTCTTGCGGATGACCTCCTCCCTACCACCACGGAATAGCACGCCGTGGGGCAGAATGATGGCCATTGTGCCGTTGTCGCTCAAGAAATGCAAGCCGTGAAGCAGAAACGCGAAATCGGCGGCGGACTTGGGTGCCACACCATATCGACTGAATCGGAAGTCCTTGGCTGTTTCTTCCGTGGGGTCCCAACGCAGACTGAAAGGCGGATTGGCCACCACCGCATCGAACTGCATCTTCTTGGCAGGATTCTGCTCGTTCAAGATGTCCCAATCGTTGGCCAACGAATCGCCATGGTATCGCCATGGTGAATCTCAAACTCGGTGTCCTTCACGCCGTGCAGCAGCATATTCATCCGCACAAGGTTGTAGGTGGTGATGTTCTTCTCCTGCCCGTAAATCTTCCCGATGCCGTAGCCTTCCATCTCGCGGCGCACATTGAGCAGCAGCGAGCCCGAACCGCAGGCGAAGTCGAGCACCTTGTCGATGCGTTTCTTCTTGCCCGTGGCGGTGTCTTGGCAATCGAGTGTGACGATGCGCGAAAGGATGGTGGAAATCATCTGTGGCGTGTAGAACTCGCCAGCTTTCTGCCCCGAACCGGCAGCAAACTGACCGATGAGATATTCGTAGGCATCGCCCAAAGAATCGCCCTCGGCACCGCTGTCGGCAAGGCCTTTGGCAATGGTGGTAATCACCTTGGCCAAAAGCGCGTTGCGTTCGGTGTAGTTCTTGCCCAATTTTTCCGAATTGAGGTTGATTTCGGAAAACAAGCCCTTGAACGAGCTTTCAAACGACTCGTTTTCAATGTATTTGAAACCGTCTTGAAGGGTTTGCAGCAGGTCATCACTTTGCGTGCGCGCCAGTTCGGCAATGTTGTCCCAAAGATATTGCGGCTCAATCACATAATGAATCTTGCGTTTCATCTGTTTTTCGAACAGGAACGTATCGTTTGGGTTGTTGTCGTACCAGATTTGCAATGGGATTTTTTGTGTTTTGGAATTTGTAGAGACGTCACAATGTGGCGTCTCTACGTTTTTCATTCAATTCATCATATGCCCATTTGGCAATATTGTTTTCAATATATGCGGAAATGCCGTTTAATTCATCCACATTGCGGACAATATGGTCGTGGAAACGGGTTTGCCATGCAAATGGGATGTTGTTTTCATGTGCGTATTTGGTGACGGCCGTCTTGAATCGCGAAATAACATGGGACAAACGACCACAATCATTTGCGATTTCCTGCATTTTCTCATTTTTCCATTCTGCCCGCGAACCCGTCGGTTCATCTGTAGAGACGTCATGATATGGCGTCAGCAAATCCGTCGATTCATTTATAGAGACGTCATAATATGGCGTCTCTACAATGGGTGGTTTCACAATTACAATCAAATGAATATGGTTTGGCATCACCACCCATAACGGCACAGATATGTCATCGTGCAATGTTTCCATTTTAACGACACATTCGTCCGCGATTTTACCGATTTTTGACAAATTCATTTTCGGTTCGCCATTTTCACCCATCGTTATTCTACCAAAATATTCCACGTGTTTGTGGGTGCAAATGGTAACATAATATGTTCCTCCGTTATAATCGTGCCATGATGCCCGTGCGGATGGAATGCGGTATTTGTTCTGAAATTTATCGTCTGACATGGTTATTGGTGCTTTATTTTACATTTGTTTGTCCGTTTGTAGAGACGTCACAATGTGGCGTCTCTACAAACGGGAACATCCCTTGCATCAATCCTTTCTTGTATTGCCCCAAGAGGGAAATCTTTTCCGTGTAGGCATTTATCGTGTCGTCCATCGAGGAAAGGCAGGTGGCGATTTTGCGCTGCTCGTTCAAATCATTCGGATAACATACAATCCGCTCTTTTAATTCTGAAAAATGTCTTTTGTATTCGTTAGAGACAATGGGTGAATACAACAATGTTTGATACAAGAATCGCTCATCAATTTCATTTGATTTGGAAGACTTGAATATCTTAATACCATCTGCACCTTGAATATAGGGGAAATCTATGAATTTTAATGTACAAGTATGGTCTCCAAAAACAATCAGGTTTTCCGATGTGGTATTTACAACAGCCTCAGCATCATCGGAATAACCACAAATAAAACTTTGGGATTGGTCCACAATAGGAAACAAGCCTTCGGTCTTATAATCTCTTGTTTGCAACTTTTTAGTTGGTGATATTGTCAAAATAATCTATCCCAATTTCTTTTCCTCCCATCCTTTTTCGTTGTAAAACTCTGGAAATCTTAGTTTTGGTATTTGTAAGTAATTGATTTTTAACAATTTACCCCCCCCCACCAC
The DNA here is from genome assembly GCA_017460915.1 of Bacteroidales bacterium. Classification (GTDB taxonomy): domain Bacteria; phylum Bacteroidota; class Bacteroidia; order Bacteroidales; family F082; genus Limimorpha. The sequence continues at coordinate 51,301 of JAFUAA010000046.1, forward strand.
CACAATTGAACTTACGAACAATTGTTGCATCAGCCCTTTCTTGTGGGCTTTCAGCAATTCGAGTTTTTCCTCGGTGGAATGAAGCAAATCATCAATGGACGACAAGGCTTGCGCTATGCGGCGCTGCTCGGAAAATTGTGGGATAAAAACAGAATAGTCTAACATCATATTCTTGTCACCCCGTGGCATTTTCACTCCCTTCGCTCCTGCCATCGAATGGGCTATAAAACTATCACTTTTTATAATTTGAGCCACAAAGTCCTTGTCAAAACCTTTTTTCGCTCTAAACACAATTATGTCATTTGATGCAGCTCCATCAAACCTTGCTTGCCAAACCTTTTTCAAATACGGTCTGATATTCGAGAATAGCACATCTCCTAATTTGAATGAGGTAAACGTACCTGATGACGGTAATTTGGTGGCTCTTTTTACACCTTCATAATTTTGCAACATATTTTCAGTGCTGATATATGTTTCAATATCTAACAAATCAATGTTACATTTATCATTAACAACATCGGCAATTTCTCCCAATCTCTTCACTTCCCATTCCCCGTCGTTTTGGAATTCGGGAAAGCGGAGGACGGAGGGTGTTCCCCTATCGTGAATATCCTCGCGATAGACATATTTCAAGTTTTCGCTAAGATAGCTGATAAATTGGTTTTCTATTTGTTTTTCTAATGCCATAAACTTTATTTCCTAACGAGGCACAAAAATAACCTTTTTTCCACAATCCTCAAACAAAATCGGCTAAAAACTTGAAGCCCCGAAGGGGCGGCCAGATCTCATCGGGGATTTCAATCCCCGTACAAAAAAGTCAATACTTCCATTCCACCATTACCTCAAAACTCCGCCCAGGCATGGCCCTCCAGATGACGTTTTGGTAGTCTTTGTCGGTGAGGTTGTTGCAGCGCAATTCAAGACGGAACTGCTTGATCTGCTTGCCGATGCTGATATGATGCAAGACGTAGGACGGCAGGTCGTAGGCGAAAAATTCCTGGGCATTGTATGAAGTGCTGCGACGCCCCGTGATTTCAATGGTGTAGCCCATGTTCCAGGTCTTCCATTGCGTGTTGAGGAAGAAGTTGGCGTGATGGCGCGGGATGTAGATGAGCTGCTTGCCGTTGGTGCCTTGCGCAAAGGCCTTCTCGCTCTCGTCGGTGGTGACGGTGAAGACGTAATTGCCCGACAACGTGACCTTCCAATTCTCCTTAACAAAAGCCGCATCGATGTGGGTCTCAATGCCTCTGGCAAACACCTTCGACACGTTTTCGGGCACCCAGAAACGATACGAAGTCGGCATCCACTGGATCCAGTTCTTCACGTTGGAGAAATAACCGCCCGTGCGAAGGTCGAGCTTGAAAGGACCTTTCTGGAGGCCGTATTTCAAGGCCAAGTCGACGGTGCGACCATTCTCCGGCAACAGGTCGGGATTGCCGCCCGGAAACCAATACAGGTCGTTCAGCGAAGGGTTGCGGTAGTTGTGGCTATAGCCCAAAGTGAAACTCAAAGCCTTGTAGAACGGCAATTGATAAGAGAAAGTGGCCGTCGGGAACAAACCCATGGGCTTGCCGTCGGTCCAATCGTAACGGGCCGTGAGGTTGAGTTCGGCACAGGCAAAAGGTTGTCCATTAATGGCGGCATAGGCCGAGACCAAATCTCTGGTTTTCAATCCTTCGTAATTGTTGCTCCTCACCTGTTCGTGGTCCCACTGCAGCTTGGCCTTCAAGGTCCAACTCTTGTAGAGTTGCTGGTCCAAATTGGCGATTTGGTGCAAAACCAAGGCATGGTTTTCCGAATTAATGAAGGTGACCGAGTCGTTGGTGACGGGATTGCGCGTCAACAGGAAATAACGTTGGTTCTCCATGAAGGCCGCCGACTTCAGTTGCAGGCTGCCTGAGCTCCAATAGGTCTTGAACGAAATGAAGTTGCGCGAGAAGTTGTCCCGCGTCCACTCTTCCGAGTTGACGTTGAACACGTTAGGCATAATCGGAGGCAGGTTCCGCTGGTTCCATTGGTTCCACGACGAAACATTGATGACGCTTTTTTTAAGCATGAAACTCACTTCGGGCATCACGCCGTAGTCGATGAAATCGGCGTTGCGTTGCTTCATGGTTTGGTGCGGAATAGTGGCCAGGTTCTCGTATTCGAAGTCGTTGTCCGACGAGTTGCGATAGGCCTTCACGCGAAACGAAAACCATTTGCCGTAGTGGCCCACTGTAACGAAACTACCCAACGTGTTGAAACTGCCGTAGGTCTGTTTCAAGTCAATCAAAAGGCCATCGCCGAAGCGATTCGTGTTGTCGATGTTGACAGAGCCGCCCAAGCCGCCGCTGTTGTTGGAGGTGCCACTGCCCCAGTTGAGGCTGACATCGTCGGCCAAAAAGACAGGAATCGTGCTGAAATCGACCTGCCCCAATGTGGGCGCATTAAGCTGGAAGCCGTTCCAAAGCACCAAAGTATGGCTCGCCGTGGTGCCACGGAACGATGCTGTCGACGTGCCGCCAGGGCCGTAGGTCTTGATGAAAACCGGACTGTGCTGGATGAGCAAATCGGCGAGGTTGGAAGTGCTTTTCGATTGCAGCACAAGGGTGTCCAACTTCTTCGCCACCAAGGGCTTCAACACGTCAACACCCATTTTCTCGGCAGTCACCTCAACGGTATTCAGCTGGATAGTGTCCTGCGCATTGAGCCGCAAAAACGCCAAACAGAACAGACTGAAAATCATATGTCGCCTTAGCTTGACCATCGCCTGAAAAAGTGGTGCAAAATTACAAAAAAAACCGCGAGAAAGCCAAACTTTCCCACGGTTTCCTGCAATACCAAACGACTGGTTATTTCTTCTTGGCGGCTTTCTTTTCATCATTGGCGGCTTTCGACTGCGCCTTTTGCTCGTAGGTCTTCTTCTTGCCTTGCAGATTGCCGTTCTTGTAGGTAGCCTCGCTCTTGAGCTGGCCATCGGAATAGAAGGTCTCTTGCTTGCCGTCAAAGCCGCCGTTCTTGTACTCGATGGTCATTTTCTTTTGGCCGCCTTCGTAATACCAAGTGGTCAAGCCATCGCGCTGGCCGTCCTTGTATTCAGAGACTTCAAGGTTGCCGCCCTTTTCGTAGCAGATGATCTGATGACCGTCAAGTTGGCCGTTCTTGTAGGTGTTGAGCTTCGAAAGGCGACCGCCACGATACCATTCGCTGGTTTGTCCGTCGAGCACATCATCCTTATACTCAGCTTTTTTCGTAATGGATCCCGTCTTGTCGATGTCGACACAAACGCCATTGCGCTTCCCGTTTTGGTAATTCACGATTCGTTTCGGCAGGTAGGTGTTGCTGTTGTAATACTCCATCCAAACGCCTTCCTTTTGGCCGTTCACCACCATGCCTTCGATGGTGCTGTCTGACGTCGTGGCCTTGAATTTGCCGTTAGGAGCTTTCTTCACGTCTACACTTTCGATGGTTTGGGCGAACGCTGACATCGCAAACAAAACCATCATAATGATAATCAAACTTTTACGCATAGTATTCCTTGTTTTTAAGATGGGACAAAATTATAAAAAACCATCCAAACCATAACAATTTTCGTGCAAATTCTTCAAGATTCAGTTTTTTTTCGCATTTTTGAGGCCTAAATCAAAAGCGAAATGAAGAAAATCGAAGTCAAAAACTTTAAACTCTACACCACTGCTGTCATCAGCATCGAGTGGAAAGAGGATCTCCTCAACGTCAACCTTGACCTCGCCATGATGCTGAAAATGATGAAGATGGAAGGCCTCACTGAAGCCAACGTAGAATACTATAGCCGTGCAGGACAGCCCATTCCCTTCAAGAAGGTGACGCTCCTACTCTTCCAAGACGACGACAAGCCTGGACAATACTACACCGACGAGTCGTTTGAGGAAGACGACGACCCGACGGTGTTTTATGTGGAGATCAAGGAGCCGTAACCGTCATTGCGAACGTAGTGAAGCAATTCAGGCATCAAGTCAATTGATTAGTGCCTGGATTGCTTCGTTCCTCGCAATGACGTAAACGTCAATGCAAACTCTTAATGTATTCGTCGATGGCTTTCGCGGCTTTCTTGCCGGCACCCATAGCGAGGATGACCGTGGCGGCGCCGCTCACGGCATCGCCACCAGCGAAAATGCCTGGGCGTGAGGTCGTCCCGACCTCGTCGGCCACGATACAGCCCTTGCGGTTCAATTCGAGGTTGCGCGTTGTGCTGCCAATCAACGGGTTGGGCGAAGTGCCAAGGGCCATGATGATCATGTCCACATCCAGCACAAACTCCGAGTCCTTCATCGGCACGGGACTACGGCGGCCCGAAGCATCGGGTTCGCCCAATTTGCATTTCACGCACTTGAAGCCGTTCACCCAGCCGTTTTCGTCGCCCAGCACCTCAACGGGAGCCGTCAGCAGGTCGAAGATGACGCCTTCCTCCTTGGCGTGATGCACCTCCTCCATCCTTGCAGGCAGTTCAGCCTCGCTGCGACGATAAACGATATGCACCTCAGCGCCGAGACGCAAAGCGGTACGCGCGGCGTCCATGGCCACGTTGCCGCCACCCACAACGGCGACCTTCTTGCCAACGTAGTTCGGGGTCTCGTAACCGTCCTTATAAGCAAAGAGCAGGTTGTTGCGGGTCAGGAACTCGTTAGCCGAAACCACGCCGCAAAGGTTTTCACCAGGCACGTTGAGCATCATCGGGAAACCGGCACCCGAGCCTACGAAGACAGCCTCGAAGCCCTCGCGGTGCATCAGCTCATCGATGGTGATGGTGCGACCGACGACCACATCCTTCACGAACTTGGCCCCCAGACGGCGCACGCTATCCACCTCTTTCTTCACGACGGTGTCCTTCGGCAAACGGAACGATGGGATGCCATACACCAACACGCCGCCCATTTCGTGCAATGCCTCGAAGATGGCGACGTCGTATCCCATCGAGAGCAAGTCCTTGGCGCAGGTCAAGCCAGACGGGCCGCTACCGATGATGGCCACCTTGTGACCGTTCGGGATGCTCTGGCTATTGAAATGCAAGTCGTGTTCGATAGCGTAGTCGCCGACAAAACGTTCCAGCTTGCCGATGGCAATAGGCTCGAACTTCTTGCCCATCACGCAACTGCCTTCGCACTGCGTCTCTTGCGGGCACACGCGACCGCACACTGCCGGCAGTGCCGAGTCGCAGCTGATGACACCAGCAGCACCTTCAAAGTCGCCTTTGGCCACACGAGCGATGAACCCCGGAATGTTCACATTCACAGGGCAATGCGCCACGCACTGCGGGTTCTTGCAGTTGAGGCAACGCTGGGCCTCCATGATAGCCATGTCGGCGGAATAGCCCAAGCAGACCTCATCGAAGTTGTGGGCACGGATTTCGGGTTTCTGTTCGGGACACGGAATGCGTTTCTTCTTGTCGAAGCTCTCCTCCGAGATGCCACCAATGTGGCATTCATGGCCTTCGGCTTTCTCTCCGGACACGAGTTGCTTGCGCGTCACCACATTATTATACATGGCCTGACGCTTCATGGCGCCGTCGAAGTCGACATCACGACCCAAGAATTCGGGGCCGTCGATGCAAGTGAACTTGGTCTTGCCGCCGATGCTGACGCGGCAAGCACCGCACATGCCCGTGCCGTCCACCATAATCGAGTTGAGCGACACCGTGCAGCGGATACCCAACTCCTCGCAGGTCTTGGTGGCGAACTTCATCATGATCATCGGGCCGATGGCCACGGCTTCGTCATATTGCTTCCCGCTGGCGACCAGCTGACGCAACACATCGGTAACCAAGCCTTTACGACCTGTTGAGCCGTCGTCGGAAGTGACATATAGGTTGCTGACGCTTGACAGTTCCTTTTCGAAAATCAGCAGATCCTTGGTGCGGGCGCCGATGATGCAGTCCGACATGCAGCCATGCTCATACAACCACTTGACTTGCGGATAGATAGGTGCAATGCCCACACCGCCGCCGATGAAGACGAAACTGCGCTTGCGCAACTCCTCAGCCGTCATGTTGACGAACTCGGAAGGCTTGCCCAAAGGGCCCACCACATCGGCAAAACGGTCGCCGACATTGTATTCCGCCATCTTCCTCGTGGACTCGCCAATGGCTTTGAAGACGATGGTAACCGTTCCCTTCTCACGATGGTAGTCACTGATTGTTAAAGGAATACGCTCAGAGTTCTCTTCCATTTTCACAATCAGGAATTGTCCAGGCAATGCCGAATGGGCAATTCGCGGAGCGGCCAATTCCATGAGATAGGTCTCGGCCGCGAAGGTTTCTTTGTGTAATATTTCGAACATAATTCAATGGAATAATGAGTTAGTTTTCCGACAGATTTCTCAGCGCAAAGATATAAATTTTAATAAAGCGACAACAAAACGATGTGTTTTTTCGGCAAAAGCACAAAAAAAGCCCCAAGGAAAACCCTTGAGGCTTTGTTCGTTTGTTATTGGATTATTATTCAGCGTCCAAAGCCTCGGCTTCTTCCGTCATCTTGAGTTGCACATACATGGTCTTCAAGACGTTTTTGACTTCCTGAGTGGGTTGGGCTTCATAAGCTTGCTTCACGTAGGGCAGGCCTGTGCGCACCAATTCCTCGGCTTGCTTAACCAAAGCCTCATATTCCTTTTGCTGATTGAGCGGGAGTTCATTGGCTTGGGCCTTCAGCTTGTTCGACATGGTGATGTACAAAGCGCCGAGGTTGTATACGGCATCGTAGTACTCAGGGTTGATCTTGATGGCCTCCTCGTAGTTTTGGATAGCCTTCTCGGTGTCGTAGACGCCTTCGTTGGTTTCATCGCCATAGATGGTACCGAGCACGAAGCAGAGTTGGGCGTTGTTAGGATCGAGTTCACGAAGCTTGTTGAGGTCGTTGATGGCTTCCGCACCTTTGCCATCCTTCAAGTAGGCGTTCACCTTTTCGAGGATGAGGTTGGGGTCGCCAGGGTTCTCTTCCAAGCCTTGGTTGATCATCTGCATGGCCATGTCTGCGTTGTCCAATCCGTTGTAGCAAGCGGCGAGATGACGATAGATGTCAACATCGTTCGATCCGCTGTCCTTCATCTCGGTGAAATACTCGAGAGCGGTATTGAAGTCGTTGGCACGCAAGGCCGAAGTAGCGGCCAGGTTCAGCATTTCGCCAGCTTGATCGCTTCCCAGCGACTTGGCGATGTCGTAAGCCTTTTTAAACAAAGGTGTGGCTTCGGCATAATGACCGTTGTTGTATTCATCGACGCCGTTATTGGAATAGGCCACCAAAACGGCACCCACTCTTTGGTAAATCTCCATCTTGTTGTCGTCGAGGAACTCTTTGTTTTCCATGCACTTCATCAGCGAGTTGTAGACTTCTTCCAAGGCATTGGGAGCCTGGGCCATCAACTTTTCATCATTGGACTGGAGGATGTTTTGATAGATGGCAGCGCGATAAAGCCATGCCGTGGCTTGGTCGTTGGGCTTCATACCAAGGAATTGTTCGTGATTCACGCACTTGTCAATGGAGGCCATTGCCTTGGCGTATTGGCCGTTCTTGTTGTACATGAAAGCGTCAGTTCTGTCTTTTTTCTGGGCCATCATCGCATTGGCGGTGAGCAGGACGGCCAGCAAAATCATTACTCTTTTCATTTTTTCGATTATTTAAAGTTTGACAATTTTTCTATTTCTCAATTGTATTTCCCGCAATTATTGTTCCAAAATTGTTTCGATGTCGTCGGTCGGCTCTTCGACAGGCTCAGGAGCCTCGGTGGGAGCGGCATCAATCGGTGTTTCGACGGGCTCAACGGCCTCGGTTTCCTCTTCTTCATCCTCGTGCTCCACCTTAGTGACGGCAGCAATCTGGTCGGAGCCGCGCAAGTCGATGAGTTTCACGCCTTGGGTGGCACGGCCCATCACGCGCAACTTGCTGACTGCCATGCGGATGACGATGCCCGACTTGTTGATGATCATCAGGTCTTCGTCGTCGGTCACGCCTTTGATGGCGATGAGCTCGCCGGTCTTGTCGGTGATGTTCAAGGTCTTCACGCCCTTGGCACCACGGTTAGTGATGCGGTAGTCCTCGATGTCGGAACGCTTGCCGAAGCCCTTTTCGGAGACGACGAGCACCGTCTGCTCAGGATTGTTGATGCAAACCATACCGATGACCTCATCGTTTTCGGAGGCTAAGGTGATGGCTTTCACGCCCGTAGCGGTACGACCCATCGGTCGGACGGTCTGCTCGTTGAAGCGGACAGCCTTGCCTGAACGGACAGCCATCAGCACCTCGTCGTTGCCGCTGGTGAGGCAAGCCTCCAACAGTTGGTCGTCCTCACGGATGTTGACGGCGATAATGCCATTTTGTCTGACATTCTTGTAGGCCGCCAGCGTGGTCTTCTTGATGATACCCTTCTTGGTGCAGAGGATGATGTAGTTGTTTTCGAGGTAGTCCTCGTCGGTCATGCTCTTCACGTTGAGGTAGGCCATCACCTTATTGTCCTTATCAAGCGGCAACAGGTTCTGGATGGCGCGACCCTTGCTGTTCTTGCCCTCTTCTGGAATCTCGAAGGCCCTGAGTTTGTAGCACTTACCCTGCTCTGTGAAGAAGAGCAAATGGTTGTGGTTGGTGGCCGTGAAGATGTGCTCGATGAAGTCGGTGTCGCGGGTGGCGGAACCCTTCGATCCCTTGCCTCCACGGCTTTGCACGCGGTATTCCGTCAACGGCGTGCGCTTGATGTAGCCGAGGTGCGAAATAGTAATGACCACAGCATCGTCGGCGATGATGTCCTCCATACGGAACTCGCCAGCTGCGGGCACGATTTGGGTGCGACGGGCATCGCCATATTTTTCTTTGATGACCAGCAGTTCGTCCTTGATGATTTGGAACTGCAATTCCTCATTTTGTAGAATATCGTGGAAATGCTTGATGCGTTCGTGGATTTCGTCCAACTCGTCCATGATCTTCTTGATTTCGAGACCGGCCAACTGACCGAGGCGGTAGGCCACGATGGCGGAGGCTTGCGGGTCGTCGAAGCCGAACTTGTCCATGATGGCTTGCTTGGCTTCAGGCGTACCGCCCTTACAAGCACGGATGGTGGCAATGATTTCGTCAACGATGTCAATGGCGCGTGCCAGGCCTTCCAAGATATGGGCGCGATCTTCGGCTTTCTTCAGCTCGAAGCGGGTGCGGCGCAAGATGACCTCATGGCGGTGGGCCACAAAGTGCTCAATCAATTGTTTGAGGTTCAATGTATAAGGGCGGCCATTGACCAAAGCCACATTGTTCACGTTGAACGAGCTTTGCAGCGGGGTCATCATGAAGAGCTTGTTCAAGACCACATCGGGGTTGGCATCGCGTTTCAGTTCGTAAACCACGCGGATACCTTTTCTATCGGATTCGTCGCGGATGTCGGCCAGGCCTTCCAATTTCTTCTCGTTGACGAGGTCGGCGGTCTTCTTGATCATCTCGGCCTTGTTGACCTGATAAGGAATCGAAGTGGCGATGATGCGCTCGTGACCACCGTGTTCCTCGAAGTGGGTTTCGCCACGGAGGACGATGCGTCCCCTACCCGTCTCAAACGCTTCGCGCACGCCCTCATAACCGTAAATCACGCCAGCCGTCGGGAAATCGGGAGCCTTGATGTATTGCATCAGCTCCTGCGTGGTGATGTCGCGGTTGTCGATATAGGCGACGATGCCGTCAACGCATTCGCTCAAGTTGTGGGGTGCCATGTTGGTGGCCATACCCACAGCGATGCCGTTGGTGCCGTTGACGAGCAAGGTGGGAATCTGCGTAGGCAGCACGGTAGGCTCTTGCAACGAGTCGTCGAAGTTGTTCTGGAAGTCGACAGTGTCCTTGTCGAGGTCGTCGAGCATTTCCTCTGCAATCTTTTGCAGACGCGCCTCAGTGTAACGCATGGCGGCTGCGCTGTCGCCGTCGACGGAGCCGAAGTTGCCTTGGCCGTCGACCAAAGGATAGCGGAGGGACCAGTTCTGGGCCATGCGCACCATAGCGTCATAGACGGAGGAATCGCCATGCGGGTGGTACTTACCGAGCACCTCACCGACGATACGGGCCGACTTCTTGTAGCTGCTGCGCGAGCTCACACCCAGTTCCTTCATGCCGAACAGCACGCGGCGATGCACGGGCTTGAGGCCGTCGCGCACATCGGGCAGGGCACGCGAAATGATGACCGACATCGAATAGTCGATGTACGCCGACTTCATCTGGTTCTCAAGGTTGACCTTGATGATTTTTTCTCCAGTGTTCTCAGGGATGTTTTCGCCCTGGTTTTCAGGAGTGTTGATATTGTTTTCGTCCATTTTTGGGTTTTATTTTTTCGCTTTTTCAAATAAGGGTGCAAAGATAGGGAATTTTTGGATAGGTTTGGAAAAAAGATGCAAAATAAGGTTTTGAACAGGGCACGCCTCTCCACATATACTCCTTGTTCAGCTCGCTGCCGAAGATGTACTTGAAACCGAAGTCGGATAAGAGCTGATGTATTGCTGTTCGTTCATTGTGGATTAGTTTTTTCTTTGCAAAGAAACACGATTCTATTCCAAATCGTGGCAAAAACAGGCAAAAAGAACAAAAAGTGGCACGGCGCGATTTTTGTTCGTACCTTTGCGCCTCAAAATGAGTTGAAGCGAAAGGATTGACAAATCTTCACTTTATCGTTGAATATTAAATAGTTACTGAAATATGGATGCAAAATTCTCACCCAGGGTTCGTGCCATTTTGTCACTCAGCCACCAAGAAGCGCAGCGCTTGGGCAATGCTTATGTCGGGTTGGAGCACCTGTTTTTGGGCATGTTGCGCGAAGGCGGCAGCAGTGCCATTACCATCTTGGAACGACTCAACCTGAACATCGAAGTCTTCTCGAAGAAACTGGAAGCCTCGGTACGCACGGCCAACAGCAACCCCAACAGCGTGCTCGCCCTGCCCCTCACCAAGCAGGCCGAGCGCGTGCTGAAGTTCACCTATATCATCGCCAAGGAGTTCCATTCCGACATCGTCCGCTCCGAGCACCTGATGATGGCCATCCTGCACGAGAAGAACAACATCATCTCGCAAAACCTTGAGTTTGAGGGCATAAACTACGACAACTTCAAACAGGAATACGTCCATTTTCATATGGAAAACGGCGGTGAATTGCCCATGGATGCCAACCAAGACGATGCATCGGCCTCTCAAAACTTCGATGATGACGACGACTTCGACGACTTGATGAACGACATCCAGCCGCAACAAGAACGCCCCAAAAAGACGAGCAACATCAAGAGCAAGACGCCCGTGCTCGACAACTTTGGCCGCGACCTCACCAAGGCCGCCGAGGAGAACCGCCTCGACCCCATCGTGGGCCGTGAGCGCGAGCTGGAGCGCATCGCCCAAATCCTGAGCCGACGCAAAAAGAACAACCCCATATTAATAGGTGAGCCTGGTGTGGGCAAGTCGGCCATCGCCGAGGGCTTGGCCATCCGCATTGTGCAGCACCACGTGCCGCGCACGTTGTTCAACAAGCGCGTCGTCATGCTCGACATCGGCTCGGTGGTGGCCGGCACCAAATATCGCGGCCAGTTTGAGGAACGCATCAAAGGCATCCTCAACGAATTGAGCAACAACCACGACATCATCCTTTTCGTCGACGAAATCCATACTTTGGTCGGTGCGGGCAATGCCAACGGCTCGCTCGACGCCAGCAATATGTTCAAGCCCGCCCTGGCGCGCGGCGAGTTGCAATGCATCGGTTCCACCACTTTGGACGAATACCGCCAATACATCGAGAAGGACGGTGCCTTGGAGCGCCGTTTCCAGAAGATTCTCGTCGAGCCGACCTCGCCCACCGAGACCATCGAAATCCTGAATAACATCAAGCCCAGATACGAAGACCACCATTCGGTGACCTACACGCCTGAAGCCCTTGAGGCTTGCGTGAAGCTCACCGACCGTTACCTCAGCGAGCGTCACCTGCCCGACAAGGCCATCGACGCCTTGGACGAAGCTGGTGCGCGCGTCCACATCAAGAACATCGACGTGCCGAGCGAAATTACGGAGTTGGAGCATCGCCTCGAAGAGGTGCGCAAGGACAAGAAAGCCGCTGTCAGCGAGCAGAAGTTTGAGGAGGCAGGAATGTACCGCAACGAGGAAGTGAAAATCCTTGACCGCCTCGAAGCTGCCAAAAAGGCATGGGAAGACAACACCATCAGCCACCGCCAGACTGTGACGGAGCAGAACGTCGCGGAAGTCGTCGCCATGATGACAGGCGTGCCCGTGCAACGCATCGCCAAGAACGAAGGCGACCGCCTGATGAGCATGGAGAGCGAGCTGGCAGGCACCGTCATCGGCCAGGACGACGCCATCAAGAAGGTGACCAAGGCCATTCGCCGCAACCGCGCCGGACTGAAAGACCCGAACCGTCCTATTGGCTCGTTCATTTTCCTCGGCCCTACGGGTGTCGGTAAGACCTATCTCGCCAAAGTGTTGGCCAAGTTCCTCTTCGACAGCGAAGACGCGCTCATCCGCATTGATATGAGCGAATACATGGAGAAGTTCGCCGTGTCGCGTCTCGTCGGAGCGCCTCCAGGATACGTTGGTTATGAAGAAGGAGGACAGCTCACCGAGAAAGTGCGCCGCAAGCCCTACTCCATCGTACTTTTGGACGAAATCGAGAAGGCCCACCCTGACGTGTTCAACCTGTTGCTGCAAGTGCTCGACGACGGTCAGCTCACCGACAGTCTCGGTCGCAAGGTCGACTTCAAGAACACCATCATCATCATGACCTCCAACATCGGCTCACGCCAGCTGAAGGACTTCGGCCAAGGCGTGGGTTTTGGCACGCAGGCCAAGCTCAACGCGAAGAACGAATACTCGCAAAGCGTCATCGACAACGCCCTGAAGCGCACCTTCGCGCCTGAGTTCCTCAACCGCGTCGACGACGTGGTGATGTTCAACTCGTTGGATAAGAAAGACATCCACAAGATCATCGGAATCGAAATCCGTCAGGTGGTGAAGCGCGTGGAAGAGATGGGCTACAAGATCGAACTCACCAAGAAAGCCATGGACTTCATCGCCGACAAGGGTTGGGACGAGCAATATGGCGCCCGCCCGCTGAAACGCGCCGTCCAACGTTATGTGGAAGACGTTTTGGCCGAGGCCATCATCTCCTCCAACTTGCACATCGGTGACCTCATCTCCATCGACCTCGACGAAAAAGGCCAAGAGACCACAGTCAACATCATCCCGAGCGAAAGGAAAGTCATCGAAGAAGCCACCGTATCATGAACTACGAATTAAAGAAACATCTTGACAATCCGATATTTAAGGTCATCGCCTACTCCAGCATGGAGTTAGGCTACAAGAGCTATGTCATCGGTGGCTATGTGCGCGACATCCTGCTGCGTCGCCCGTCGAACGACATCGACGTGGTGACTGTGGGCAGCGGCATCGCCTTGGCGAAAAAGGTGGCCTCTCACCTACCCGGCCACAAGAAAGCCAAATACTACGGTGCTTTCGGCACAGCCATGATTAATTACAAAGGCATGGAAGTGGAGTTTGTGGGCGCCAGAAAGGAATCCTACGACCGCAACAGTCGCAAGCCCGTGGTGGAAAATGGCACCCTTGAGGACGACATCAGTCGGCGCGACTTCACCATCAATGCAATGGCCATCAGCCTCAACGGCGACGACTTCGGCACGCTCATCGACCTCTACAACGGCATGGCCGACATGGAGGAACTGACGCTGCGCACGCCGCTCGACCCCGACATCACCTACTCTGACGACCCGCTTCGCATGATGCGCGCCATACGCTTTGCCTCGCAACTCAAGTTCTACATTGAACCTGAATCGTTTGCATCCATCAAACGCAATGCCGAGCGCATCAAAATCGTCTCGATGGAGCGCGTCACCGAGGAACTAAACAAAATCATTCTCTCGCCCCGGCCTTCCATCGGCTTCAAGTTGCTCGACCAGAGCGGTTTGCTGAAAATCATCTTCCCGCAACTTGCGCAGCTGAAAGGCGTCGAAATCGTGCAAGGTAAAGGCCACAAGGACAACTTCTTGCACACCTTGCAAGTCCTCGACCAAGTGGCCGAGATGAGCAACGACCTCTGGCTACGTTGGGCCGCCTTGCTGCACGACATCGCCAAGCCGCAAACCAAGCGTTGGGAAGACGGCACCGGCTGGACCTTCCACGGACACGAGTTCAAAGGCTCGAAGATGGTGCCTAAAATTTTCGCTGCCATGAAGTTGCCCTTGAACGAGAAGATGAAGTACGTGCAGAAGCTCGTACAGCTCCACATGCGTCCTATCATCCTGGCTGAAGACATCGTCACCGACTCTGCCGTGCGCCGTCTCCTCTTCGAGGCAGGCGACGACATCGACGACCTGATGCTGCTCTGCCACGCAGACATCACTTCTAAAAACGAGGAAAAGGTGAAGAAATTCCACCACAACTTCGAGATCGTACAGGAAAAACTGAAGGAAATCGAAGCCAAAGACCACTTGCGCAACTGGCAGCCACCCATTGATGGAAGAGCTATCATGGAGACCTTCGGCATCCCTGAAGGACGCGAGGTAGGCGTCATCAAAAACGCCATCCGCGAGGCCATCCTAGACGGTGTGATTGGCAACAATTTCGAGGAAGCCTATGCTTTTATGAAGGAAGAAGGCCAAAAGTTGGGATTGAATGTAGTGAAGGAATTGAGTGAGCCTATTGTGGTGGCTAATAACGGGCCTGTACCGTATAAGTTACAATAATGAGTCTTTAACCATATGCCAAAAACCTTGCCCCTGACCGTCATTGCGGGCTTGACCCGCAATCTCCCAAGCGGAAGAGAGTTGTCTTCTCGGTTGGGAGATGGCGGATGTCCCTCCGCCATGACTGTAAAAAGCGCAATAGTCTACCTTCCCAATTTAAAAAACGTACTTCCAACGGTATGAAGACCCTCATCGTCATCGCTGGCCCCACCGCCTCGGGCAAGACCGCCTTCGCCATCAATTTGGCGAAGCGCCTCAGTACCGTCATCCTCTCCGCCGACAGCCGCCAGTTCTACAAAGAAATGAGCATCGGTACCGCCGCCCCAACCGAAGAGGAGCTGGAACAAGCGAAACACTACTTCGTGCACCATATCAGCATTGAGGACAAATACGACGTGGCCGATTACGAGCGTGACGCCATACAACTCATGGACGAGCTTTTCAAGACCCACGACCAAGTCATCCTCACGGGCGGCTCCAGCCTCTTCATCGATGCGGTTTGCAACGGCATTGATGCCATGCCTGATACCACGCCAGAAATCCGCGAAAAAGTGGGAAAGCTGTATCACAAAGGCGGCCTGCAAGCCTTGCAAAACGAAGTGCAACGCCTTGATCCTGACTATTTTTCCATCGTCGACCAGCAGAATCCGCGTCGTTTGCAAAGGGCGTTGGAAGTCTGTTACCAAACGGGACGAACTTTCAGCTCGTTTCGGCAAAACAAAACGGTAGCGCGCGATTTCGACATCAAGAAATACGCGCTGCTATGGAACCGCCAGGAACTCATCGAGCGCATCGACAAGCGTGTTGACCTGATGATGGAACAAGGTCTTTTGGAAGAAGCCAAAGCGCTCTATCCCAAACGGCATCTGAATGCCCTCAACACCGTGGGTTATAAGGAACTCTTCGCCTATTTCGACGGCCAATGCACCATAGCCGAAGCCGTGGAACAAATCAAAATCCACACAAGGCAGTATGCCAAGCGGCAGATGACTTGGTTGAGAAGGGATACGAGTTATCAATGGATTCTGTCAAATGACGTTGAAGAGGTCGCTTGTCAGACCAACCCGTTCAAAAACGCGTAATTCACCATCTCGGTGGTGGTGCCGCAGCCGATCTTTTGGAAAATCTTGTACTTGTGCGACTCAACGGTGCGGATGCTGATGAACAATTCATCTGCGACTTGCTTTGGGGTCCTGCCCAAGGCGCACAGGCGGATGATTTCAATCTCGCGCTCGGTCAAGGCGTCCGTCTTGTTGTCGTCTTTTTGTGCGTTAAAGGGTTCCTTGTCGAACACGTCCTCGCCCATGAAGACGGATTTGATGATGGTGGCAAGCCCTTGCGGCGTGACGTCCTTGCTGGTGAAGCCATTGAGTCCGGCCTTCATCAAGATGAGCAGGTTGGGGTTTTCGTCTTCGCCCGAAACCAAAAGCACCTTCACTTTGGGACAAGCCTGTTTCGAGGTCTTCAGCACGTCCAAGCCTGTGCCGTCGGGAAGATAATAGTCGAGCAAAATCAAGTCGATTTCGCCAGGATATTCCTGTATGTATTTCTCTGCCTGACTCACGTTCTCGGCTTCCGCCTTGACGACGCAGTCGAGCCCCGAATACGACAAGGCCATTCTAAGTCCAACCCGATAAAGCGGATGGTCTTCCACCATCAGAATCCTGATTTTCTTCTTCTGTCTCATTGCTTTGGCTTTTTGACGTTAAAACGAATTGTTGTCCCCTGTCCCTCAACGCTTTCAACGACAAGCAGTCCTCCGTTCTTCACCATCAGTTGGCGGCTTACGAACAGCCCGATGCCCGAGCCCTTCTCGCCCATGGTGCCTTGATTGGGTTGCACCGTGTCGTGCATCAGCTGTTGCAGCCGTTCGGGGCTGATGCCGATGCCGTTATCAGCCACTTCCAGCCACACCTGCTTGTCCTCATCGATGGTCCGTATCCTGATTTCGCCCTCTTGCGGCGTGAACTTGATGGCATTGGAAATCAAGTTTTGGAACACGATGCTCACCACGTTGACATTGTCGTAGCAGGTGAGCTGTGCAGGGATGTCCTTCACCAGTTTTATCCTCTTGGTTTTCAATTCCTCGGCATGAAGGGCCAAACCTTCTTCAATGACAGAGAGCGGCTTGAACGACTCAGGCGGGATGGGCTCCTTGCCCAACTCACCGTAAATCCAGTGCAGGATATTGTACAGCTTGTCCTTAAGTTCGTCAGAGCCTGTTTTGACCAGCGCCAATTTTTCCTTCAGCTCATCGCGTTCCATGTTGTCGAAATGCTCGTTGACCATCTTCAGCACCATGTTTTGCGCCAGCACGGAAGTCTTCACGTCGTGCGAGGCCACGGAGAGGATCCTGTTTTGCGTGTCGTAGAGGCGTTCCAAGGTCTCGTTCTGCTTTTTCCTGACGTGAATCAGTCTCACCAAGATGACCAATATGATCAGGAGCATTGCCGTCAGGACGACCAGAATGATGATTTCGGCGGCCATCAGGCGGTTGTTTTTCTGCTGAATCTCCAGCTGGTGCTCTTTCTCGGCCAAGTCGTAGCGTGCTTGATAGTCGCGAATCAGTTCCTGCTGCCTTTCGTTGAAGATCGAGTCCTTGAGTGCGACGCTTTGTTCGTAAAAGTGCAAAGCATGTTCGAGATTGAAATGCCGCGACGCATCGTAGGCACCCTGGTAGGCGTTCTGCAAGCACTCGATGTACTGACCTTCCTTCGCCATCTCGATGGCTTGCTGGAAATGCCCTTCGGCCTCACGGTAATGGCTCTGCTCCAATTGGAACTTGCCATTGATCAGCTCTATTTCGGCTTGGAGGAAAAGGTTGTCCTCGGTTTTGGCCGAACCGGCAGCCTTTTGCAACATCTCGTAGGCATCATTTTCACGCCCATCGGCGAAATAGGCACGTGCCAGAATCATCATGCGTTGCACAATCTTGCTTGGCATGTCGTCATAATTGAGCGAATAGTCCAAAGCTTTGCTCGAAAGTTCGATGGCCTTGGCAATTTTTTTCTCGCGTTGCTGGCTTTCCATCGTCTCGGCCTGCGAGAGATAGACATCGGCCAGGTTTTGAAGATAGGTGGCCATGTCCCGAAAGTCGCCATCGGTCTCAAGCTGGTCCATCATGTCGATGCAGTTGTTGTACATCTCCTCGGCCCGATCGAATTCGCCCATCGAGTAATAAATGCTGGCCACGTTGTTCTTCGTGTAGCGTATGCTCCTGTCGTAGAACGGGTTTTCTTCCATTGCATTCAGTTGCACCATCAGGGCGTTACTCAGTTCATAGCTGTCGATGGCCTCCGCCAAACGGCCCATACGATGGTAGGCGACGCCAAGGATGTTGTAGCAGCCGGCCTTGTTGAAAAGGTCGCCTTGTTGTTCGAAACGGTCGATGGCCTTATGGGAGAAATTGACGACCTCCACCATTTTGTTTTGGTCGAAATACCACAAGATGAGAGATTTAAGCAGCATATCGTTCAATTCCTCCAAGGGCGTCTCGGAAGAATAGCCGACGGTGTCGCCCGTCATCAAGGCGATTTTGTTGGCTATCTTCAGGGCCTGCTCGCCACGACTGACGAGGAAAGCCCCGTATAAGCTGTCGATTTCTTGGGCTTGCATCGCCAATCCGGCCAGCCATCCCATGACGAAAAGAATCCATTTCCGCATCTTGTTCGGATTTACGTGCAAAAATAGTAATTATTTTTTATTTGACACATTTCGATAATAATCCACCAAACCGTCAGCCGGATGCGCCATCACCGAACCCAACGTAAGTCCTGCCTCGGTCAGGCACTCCCGCACGATGTCCTGAAAATGATAGGCAACAGAGCCCACGAAACTGATTCTCAACGTCGTGCAACACTCAAAGCGGAAAACAAAAGCCTCAAGAAAGGCCTCGAAGCAACGGCGCACCAAATCGTGCAAGAAAGGATGGCTTTGGCGCTCGCCTGCAAACTTGGCAAACGAAGCCAGATAGCGCGACGGCTGCCCATGACGATACAATTGGTCGACGAAATCCTTCAATTCCAGATGATACACCGCCTCGAATTCCTTTTGCAAGCCGTCGGGCATGAAGCCGTAGAAATAAGACCGCACCACTTCCCTTCCGATGTGCATCCCACTGCCTTCGTCGCCAGCGAGATAGCCCAACGAAACGGCCCGTTCGACGATCTCATTGCCATCGTAAACACATGAATTTGAACCTGTTCCCAAAATGCAGGCAATACCCTCGTGATGTCCCAACGAGGCATGGCACGTGGCCATCAAATCGTGGGTGACGGTGATTTCAGTATCGGGGAAATGACGTTGCAGGACCTTATTTATCAATTGGCAATTCCGTTCCGATCCGCAACCTGTGCCATAATAATGAATGGATTGGATTTCCCCTTGCAGAGGCGCAAAATTTTGCGTCTCTACCAACGAAACCAAATGCTCAAGACCATCAAGCCCTGAATAATTGGGGTTGAATCCCTCGGTCGTGAAACGGTTTTTGACCGTCTTTCCGTCCAAAAGAACCCATTCCGTTTTGGTGGAGCCGCTGTCGATGATCAGCATCATTACAAATATTTTTCGGCAAAAATATGGAAAAATGCGCAAAACCAATACTTTTTCTTAGTTTTGCAGCCCAAAACACAGACTAATACTGTAGGACAATGAGAAAATGGCGCATTGAAGACTCCGAGGATCTCTACAACGTGAAAGGTTGGGGGGGCTCCTATTTTTCCATCAACGAGAAAGGCCACATGGTCGTGACCCCAAAGGAAGGTTGTGCTTCGGTCGACCTGCCAGAACTGGTTGACGAACTGTCACTTAGGGACGTTTCGGCACCCATGCTGTTGCGTTTCCCCGACATCTTGGACGACCGCATCAACAAGATCGACTCCTGCTTCAAGGAAGCGGCCAAGGAATACGAATTCCACGGCCAGAACTTCGTGGTGATGCCCATCAAGGTGAACCAGATGAGGCCCGTGGTCGAAGAGATTGTGAGCCATGGCAAGAAGTGCAACATCGGTCTGGAAGCAGGCTCGAAGCCGGAGCTTCACGCCATCATCGCACTCGGCACCGACAACGACTCGCTCATCATCTGCAACGGCTACAAGGACGAGGAGTTCATCGAGCTGGCCTTGCTTGCCCAAAAGATGGGCCGCAAGATCATCATCGTCATCGAAAAACTCAACGAACTGAAAATCACGGCACGAATCGCCCGCAGGCTGAAAGTCACACCCAACCTCGGCGTACGCATCAAACTGGCCAGCTCGGGTGCGGGCAAATGGGAAGAGTCGGGCGGCGACGGCAGCAAGTTCGGCCTCACCTCCTCTGAGCTTCTCGAAGCCCTCGACTTCTTGGAGGAGCACGACATGAAGGACTGCCTGAAACTCGTTCACTACCACATCGGTAGCCAGGTGAGCAAAATCAAGAAAATCAACGTGGCCTTGAAAGAGGCGGCTCAGTTCTACGTGCAACTCTACAAGATGGGCTACCACATCGAGTTCGTCGACATGGGCGGCGGTCTCGGCGTGGACTACGACGGCACCAGCTCAAGCAGTCCCAGCTCGGTCAATTACAGCATCCAGGAATACGCCAACAACGCCATCTATACCATCGTCGACGCCTGCGACAAGAACGAACTCCCCCACCCCAACGTCATCTGCGAATCGGGACGCGCCCTCACGGCGCATCACTCCGTCTTGATTTTCGAGGTGTTGGAAAAAACCTCGCTACCCGAATGGGACGACGAAGAGGAACCCGAGGAAAACGACCACGAACTCATCAAGGAGCTTTACGGGTCGTGGGACGAGTTGACAAAAAACTCTTCCTTGGAGATTTGGCACGACGCCCAGGAAATCCGTGAAGAAGCCCTCAACCTGTTCAGTCTCGGTTTGCTCGACCTGAAATCGAGGGCCAAAATCGAGCGACTGTTTTGGAGCATCGCCCGCGAAGTGAACCACATCGCCAACAGCCTGAAACGGGTGCCCGAAGACTTCACTTCGTTGCCCAAACTTCTGGCCGACAAATACTTCTGCAACTTCTCGCTATTCCAGTCGCTGCCCGACCTCTGGGCCATCGACCAGCTCTTCCCCATCATCCCGATCCAAAGATTGGACGAGAACCCGACCCACCTTGCCACCTTGCAGGACATCACCTGCGACAGCGACGGCAAAATCACCAACTTCGTCGCCAAGTCGGTGCAGCACACCATCCCGTTGCATTCGTTCAGCGACAAGGAACATTATTATATAGGTGTGTTCCTCGTGGGTGCCTATCAGGAAATCTTGGGTGACCTCCACAACCTGTTTGGTGACACTAACGCCGTGCACGTCTCAGTGGACGAAAAAGGTTACTATATCGACCAAGTCATTGATGGCGAGACCGTTGCCGATGTTTTGGAATACGTCCAATACAGCCCGAAGAAACTTGTCCGCACGGTGGAAACCTGGGTCACCAAGTGCGTCAAAGAGGGCAAAATCACCGTCGAGGAGGGCAAGGAGTTCTTGTCGAACTATCGGTCGGGATTGTATGGATATACTTATTTGGAGTAAATGGGACCCTTGTCTAACCTATGGGTATCCCTTGGGTAACCTTTGTCTAACCCAAGTTGGATATCCAATGGACACAACGCCATCATCCGATCCCATGAATTGGTGTTACTCATATCGTTCAATGCAACACTGGTGCTGTTTGTTGTCTCGATTATAAGTGATGCCCACAAGCAGCAGATTGTCTGTGTACTGTGCAACCTTGGCTGGATACTGTTTGTGTTTAATCTGTTCAATAGCGGTATCAACAGCCTTGTCGTATTTCAGTTCTATTCAGCGTCAATCCACTGGCAACGTCGGTCAAAACACTGACACCAGCAGCAAACTGACTTAGGATGATGTAAGAAGTAGCAACAGCTACCTACGACAATGGCCGCTCCAACAGAATGTTGAGGCGGCCATTGTCATTAGCCAGAAAGTCCATCAAGCAAACATCTTCTCAATGACATCCTTATACTTGGCATTCAGCACCTTGCGTTTAATTTTCAAGGTAGGCGTCAAGATACCGTTGCCCACGCTCCATTCGTCGGCCAGCAGGACGTGTTTCTTGATTTTCTCGGTCTCGCCGAGGCCTTTGTTGAGCTCGTTCACCTCCTTGGCCATCAGCTTCAAGACTTCCGGATGATGGATCATCTCCTGCGGCGTGGTGAATTGGATTTTCTCGTTGGCGCACCACGACTTCACAAACCCGAAATCAGGAACGATAATAGCGCCAGCGAACTTCTGGTTCTCACCCACCACCATGATTTGCTCGATGAGATTCGAGGCGCAGAACTTGGCTTCAATCACATCAGGGTTGATGTACTTGCCACCCGAGGTCTTGAAGAGGCTTTTGATGCGGCCTGTGATTTTCAGGCGATTGTATTGGTCAATCTCGCCCATGTCGCCCGTATGGAACCACCCCTCCTCGTCGATGACCTCCTTGGTGAGTTCGGGTTGCTTGTAGTAGCCCATCATTACATTATGGCCACGACAGAGGATTTCTCCGTTTTCGGCTATCTTCACCTCGGTGCCAGGCAAAGGTTGTCCCACGTAGCCCACTTCGCGCCCGTGCGGATTGCGGTTGCTGACGGCGATGACAGGCGAAGTCTCAGTGAGGCCATAGCCTTCGAAGACTGGCATCTTGATGGCCGAAAAGAAGCCCGCAATCTTCTGCGAGATGGCAGCGGCACCCGAAACGATGATGTCGAAGTTCTCGGCACCGATGTTTTCCCTGATTTTGGAATACACCAATTTGTCGGCAAGGCTTAGTTTCATGTCGTAGAACCAATGGCGGTTGACTGAATCGATTTTATACCGCTCACCGAGGCGCAACGCCCAGAAGAAGATGGATTTCTTGATGCCTTTTTGCTTCTTGCCCGACTGGCAGATGGCGTCGTAGAAACGTTCCAACACGCGCGGCACGGCACACATCATCGTGGGATGGATTTCGCGCATGTCGCTGGCGATGGTGCCCAGGCTTTCGGCATAGTAAATCGCCATGCCTCGGTATTGGTAGCAATAGTTGAGCGCACGCTCGTAGGCATGGCACACGGGCAGGAAGCTGAAGGCCTTGTTAGAGTTGTCGCTGATGGTGTAGTGGAAATTCTTGAACTGGTTCATTAGGTTGTGATGCGAAAGCATCACGCCTTTGGGCGTTCCCGTCGTGCCTGAGGTATAGATGATGGTGGCACATTCCATCTCTTCGACGGCGGCCTTGCGCGCTTCGAGTTCTTCGGCACGAGGGTGGTCTTTGCCCAATTGCAACAGCTGGTCGAAATACGGATATTTCTCGCGGTCGAGCATGGTGTAGACCATCTTCACGTTAGGTGCATCAGGCAGGATGTGGGTCACCTTGTTCATCACCGAAATGCCATCGATGACAACCATTTTGGCATCGCAGTCGGCAAGGATGTAGCGGTAGTCCTCCTCGCTGATGGTGGGGTAAATCGGCACGTCGATGGCACCGATTTGGCTGATGGCCATGTCAAGCATGTTCCATTCGGGACAATTGCTGAGGATGATGGCCACTTTGTCGCCTTTCTCGATGCCCAACTCGATGAGGGCATAGCTCAGGTTGTTGACATGTTCGATGTAGTTCTGGATGCTATATTTCACCCATTTTCCGTTCTTTTTACCTGCCAAGGCTGT
Source organism: Bacteroidales bacterium (assembly GCA_017460915.1). Classification (GTDB taxonomy): domain Bacteria; phylum Bacteroidota; class Bacteroidia; order Bacteroidales; family F082; genus Limimorpha. The sequence continues at coordinate 74,686 of JAFUAA010000046.1, forward strand.
GTCTTGGTTGGGGTACTTCTCCACGTAGTTCTGGAGAAGGTCAAAGACTCTTTTGATTTCCATATCCAAAAAAAATGCTCGTTAATGGGGGCAAAAATATAAAAAATCCATATACACGCTCTTTTTCACAAAGAAAACGGACGGTTTTTCAACAAAACAAGGCTTTGACAAGCGACGAATCATGCCTCAAATGCATAGGCACACCAAGGCCGCCAACACCATCAGCAAAGGGATGATCTTGCTGCGGATGTTGCGCTCCTTGAAGCCGAAAATGCCGTAGACGAAGGAGACCAAAAGGCGAACGCCATAAAGAATTAGCGGGATGATGACCACCACGGCGGATTCCTGCTTCAAGCCCGTCAGGTAGATGACATCGGCAATGGTGACAAACACCGCCATGGCCACAATGCCCCAACGCCATTCGAAGGGCTGTTTCTGGCGCTTGGGATACCAAACGAAGAAAAAGAGCTCCGCCATCATCATGAAGTCGTAGATGGTGTACCACGCCTGAATGGTCGACGGCGAAATGTTCTCCTTGCTGAGCAGGAACTTGTCGTAGACTCCGCTCAAAGCCACGAGAATGGCCGAGCCAAGCAGCATATACACCCACTTGTTCGACTTGAAGTGGATGCCTTCCAGCTTGCCCGAACGGTTCATCAGATAGAACGAAACAATGGCCAACACCACGCCAATCCATTGCACCAAAGTCAGTTCCTCCTGGAAAACCAAGAACAGGAGAATGACCGACATGGCTGGCCTGAGTTGGTTGACGGGTCCCACCACGGTGATGGGCAAGTGCTTCATGGCCGAATAGCTGAACATCCACGAACAGAGGATGATTGCCGTCTTGCCCATGACGAGCAGATGCTGGCGAGGCGTAATCGGCTCGATGAAAAGCCTTTGCATGAAATCGCCTTGGAAAACATAGGGCTTGAAACTCGAAAGCAGCACTAATGGCAAGAAAATCAATCCGCTGATCATGGTGCTGTAGAAAAGCACGGGGATGATGGCGTTGCCAACGACGGTCTGTTTCTTGAAGATGTCGTAGAAGCCCAACAGGAAGGCCGAAACCAAAGACAAAACTACCCACATGGCGTTATTGTATTAAGAAAAGCGGCGGCAAAAATAGGGATTTTTTTTGAATGCAACAGTTTCCCCCTCAGGGAATGGAGCATACGTGTCATCATATGCGGCGGCCTGTGGCACTTACGGACAGTCAACTTGTTCATTTCGCCACCTAATAAACCATGTCTCAATCCCATTCCCCGAGGGGATTCTCATGAAAACTCAACACGCTCCTCTACTTATCGGAAAAATATGTACTTTTGCGCTACTTTAAAAACAGATTTCCGATGAACTGGACCGACCTCCTTTCCAACAAACGCTACGCGCAGCCGCACAAGAGCCCCGACATCCGCAGCTCGTTCCAACGCGACTACGACCGCATCATCTTCAGCAGCCCTTTCCGCCGCCTGCAAAACAAGACACAAGTTTTCCCCTTGCCTGGCGCACAGATGGTCCACAACCGCCTGACCCACAGCTTGGAAGTGGCCAGTGTAGGACGGTCTATCGCCTGCCGTACGGTGGAGAAACTGGCCAAAAAGCACCCCGAAACCAAAGAATTGAATGAGCGTCAGTCCGACATTGAAACTATCGTGTCATCGGCCTGTCTCGCCCACGACTTGGGCAATCCGCCGTTCGGCCACTCGGGCGAAGACACCATCAGCAGCTTCTTCAAGGACGGGAATGGCCGGGAACTGAAAGACAAGGTCTTGCCCGAGCAATGGAGCGACCTCGTCGCCTTCGAGGGCAATGCCAATGCCTTCCGGCAACTGACGCACCAATTCACGGGGCGGCGTGCGGGTGGATTCTCGCTCACTTCGGCCACCTTGGCCACGTTGCTGAAATACCCTTACCCTTCCTTCGACAAAGGCAACCGCAAGAAATACAATGTCTTTTACTCCGAAATCGAGGCGTTTAAGGAAATCGTTGAAGAATGCGGCATCCCGCGCATCGACGACGAGCACCTGGTCTACGCCCGCCATCCCCTCTCCTACATGATGGAAGCCTCCGACGACATCTGTTACCTCGTCCTCGACATGGAGGATGCCCACAAACGCGGCATCATCAGCACCGAGGCCATCGAAAGTTGCTTCCTCTCCTTCTTCGACCCTGAAAAGGACAAAGCCACCTATGCCCACAAAGACGACGTCTACCGCGACGTGAGCGACGTGAACGAGAGGATGGCCTTCCTCAGGGCCATGCTCATCAACAAGCTCGTCAACTGCGTGAGCGACATTTTCTGCAAAAACTATGAGAAAATCATGGAAGGCCGCTTTGAGAAGAGCCTCATTTCGCATCTGCCTGAATTTGAGAAAAATGCCCTTGAGATTTGCCGCAAGGAATCGGTGAAGCACATCTACCGCCATCCTTCGGTGGTGAAAATCGAATTGACCGGCTTCAACGTCATCGGAACGCTGATGGAAGACTTCACCGACGCCGTCTTGAACCCCGAAACAGCCTACAACAAAAAGCTGCTCTCGCTCGTCCCCGAGCAGTTCAAGGTGACGACCGACGACACCTACACCAAGTTACAGTCCGTCATCGACTTCATCTCCAACATGACCGACCTTTATGCCGTGCAACTTTACAAAGACTTAAGAGGAATCGACTGATGAAGAGGATTTTAGCCATCGTTATGCTGCTGGTTTGCGAAGGTTTTGCCTTCGGGCAAGCCACAAAGTCTTATCTCATAGCCGATTACAACGAGAAAGACCTCGCTTTCCTGCAAGCGAAATGCCGTCAGGCCAGTCTCGACATGAGCCTTTCTGTACTCGCCAACCGTGTTGCCACCGACAGCAAACACGTATCGCCCAAGCCATCGAAACACCTACTTAAACAAGGCGTATTGAAGTTGCAACTGCCTATGAATGAAAGCCAAGACGAGTTTGCCGTCTACCATTCCGATATCTTCAAGATTCCATCCACCATCAACGTGCTGCAAATCGACGACGAGCTCATCACCTACCGCACGATGGAAACGGCGGGCAACATACATCTTTTGTATCATTGCACCCGTGGCGCTTTCGGCAGCAAGAAATCGGCCCACGCCAAAAACGCCGTCGTCTACAAACTTTGGGACTCGCCCGAACGCACCCTCCTGCCCGACCTCGAACTGCAAGACCAAATGGCACAAGCCGAAGCCAAAAAGTTAGCCAAATCCAATATTCCGCTCTTGGTTTTCAACGATTTGAAAAGCTATGGTTACTGCGAGCAAGGCGACTTGGCCATCGGGCATTTCCTCGACACGATTCGGAAATACAATCCCGACAAGATACTGCAAGGCGACCTGCTCACCCCCATGTCGGCGCAACGTTTGGAACGCGTCAACGAAAACCAGCTTTGGAACGCCTCGATGCGGACGAAAATCATCGAGACGCTGGACGAAAAACAGGACTTTTATCGCAAACGCCAAATGCCTTGGATGATCGGCAACTTCCAAATCCTTCTCTCCGACAAGAACCGTCCTGCCACCACCTATGAGGAGCTGGAATGGTTCCTCTCCAAAGCCGCAGCCTACGATGCCGGCTTCGGCCTTATTTTCGACGCGGAAACGATGCGTAAACACGGCCTGACCCCCATTTTCCTGAAGGCCGTCAACATTTGGGAAACGCTGCGCTTGGCTGGTGTTTTCAGCGAGGCACAGAAAGAACAGTTCAAGGACCCGTATGGGAACTGGCATATCGCGAAAGAAAACGACTCGACCTATTCACTTTATGCCGAGCACATCTCAAGACGTTTTTTCTGCAACTTCGAGGACGACACTTGGGAATGGAACAGCCCTTACAAGAGCCGTTTCGCCCTACAAATCGCCGTGGAGGGCAAAGGCAGCATCAGCGAACTGAACTTCCGCACGCCCAATGGCATCCTGTACTTCCCTTGCACCCTCAAAGCAGGACAATACTTGGTGTACGATTTCAACGGTACAGCCTGCATCACCGACCAGGATTTCAACATAGTTAATGAAGTGATTCCACAAGGCGTTTCCATCCTCGATGAAGGCATTTCCGAGGTGACGTTCACCTGCGAAGTCAAGCCGCAGGACAAGCAACAGCCCCGAGTCACCGTCCGCTACTACACCCACGACACGCCAGAAACCATCATCCTCAAACCTGTCCCATAGTCTCAGGCAAATTCATCATGTCACAACTCTTTGAATCCCTACAACGCCAATCCGACCTCCTCCGAAAGGAATACGAATTCGAGAAGGCGACCTACCTCGAAGCGGTCAAGCGCGCCCCGATGAACGGCGACGTGGCCGAGGGCGATTGCTGGTATCCGATTCGCTTGGGCAACACCTCCTATAATATTGCCAATCAGCTGGTTGTGGATGTTTATTTCGACGGGACACAGCCCGAAGACACTAGCAGCGACTTCGAGCCGGGCAAAATCGTCAACTTCTTCAGCATCGAGAACGGACAAATGCGCGTGCTCAACCACAACTGTACGGTGAGCCGCATCCAAGATTTCCGTATGGAAATCGCGGTGAACAGCATGCCCACGATGATGGCCTTGCAAAACTTGGTTTCGCGCAACCAAATCGGGGTGCTTTTGGGCATCGACGACTACAGCTATCAGGTGATGCAAAGCAGCCTCCGACAAGTGAAAGACCGCAACGACGAAAACTTCGTCAACCTGCGCAGCGTGCTGATTGGAGAAAAGCAACCCTCTTTCCGCGACAACCATTTCAACCATATTCCATGGCTCAATGCGAGCCAAAATGCCGCCGTGAGCAAAGTACTCAACGCCCGCGAGACGGCTATCGTGCACGGTCCGCCCGGAACGGGTAAGACCACGACTTTGGTGGAAGCCATCAGCGAGACCCTGAGACGCGAAACACAAGTGATGGTTTGTGCGCCCAGCAACGCCGCCGTCGATTGGATCAGCGAACAACTCCATCGGCGTGGCATCGGCGTGCTACGCATCGGCAATCCTCTCAGAATCAACGATGTAATAATGGAATGCTCCTACGAATTCCGCTACGGCAACCACCCCGACTATCTAGAGCTGTTCAGCGTGCGCTCCTCGCTGCGCGAAATCAAGAGTCGGCCCAAATCCGGCGACAAGGAGCACAACCAAATCCGCAAACTGCAGCACCGCGAGATGGAATTGGAAGTGAAAATCCGCGAGGAACTGTTTGCCACCTCGGGCGTCATCGCCTGCACACTCATTGGCAGCGCCAGCCGCCTGATGGAACGTAGGCATTTCGGCACCGTCTTCATCGACGAAGCTGCGCAAGCCCTCGAAGCCGCCTGCTGGACCGCCATCCTCAAGGCCGACCGCGTCGTTCTTGCCGGCGATCACCAGCAGCTGCCACCCACCATCAAGTGCAAGGAAGCCGGTCGCGACGGGCTGGAGCGCACCTTGATGCAAAAAATGACGAAAAACAAACCCTGCTGCGTCACCTTGCTTGATGTGCAATACCGAATGAACCGCGCCATCATGGAATTCTCCTCGCGACAGTTTTACCACGGTCGCCTCAAAGCCGACCCTTCGGTGGCCGACCGCCTTGTCTCTCCCATCGATACACCGCTGATGTGGGTCGACACCTCGAAATGCGACTTCGGCGAGCAGCAAAGCCGCAGCCTCAGCCGCAGCAACCACGAGGAAGCCAAGCTGCTGATGAAAACCCTAATGGACTACGTGAAACTCATCGGCATGGAACACCTCCTGCGCGAGCAGGTGGATTTCGGCATCATTTCGCCCTATAAGGCGCAAGTTAGGCTCCTTCGGAAATATCTGAGAAACAACCGAGTGCTGAAGCCATTGCGACACCAAATCACCGTCAACACGGTGGACGGCTTCCAAGGCCAGGAGCGCGACGTCATCCTCATCAGCATGGTGCGCGACAACACGAGTGGCAACATCGGCTTCCTCAACGACCTGCGCCGCATGAACGTGGCCATCACCCGCGCCCGAATGAAACTCATCGTCTTCGGCAACGCCGAGACGATGAGCAAAACAAAATTCTACGAGAAATTGGTGGAATATTTCCAAGAGCATGGCGATTTCATCACCATCGAACCCGCCCCAACTATCCCACTGAACAACTGAAAAATCCCAACTACTTCTTCACTCCCGGGAACGAGTCCACAATCTTCACCTTGATATCGGGGAAACTATTGACAATCTGTACTTTCACGTCGGGGAAACTCTCAACCAGTTTCACTTTGCCACATTGGTCGGGGAAGGCATCCACCAACTTCACGTCCAAATCCTCGAAAGAGTCGACAATCTGCACCTTGATGTCGGGGAAGCTGTCGACGATTTTCACCTTGCCGTAAAGGTTGAACGTCTTGCCGTCCTTGGTTACGTAGGTGCAATTGTCCTTGTTGATGCCTGGCTTTTTGTCGCCCGATTGTGCCATCATCGGCATGGCCATGAGAGCCATCAATGCGATAATCAATACTTTTTTCATGATACTGAGTTTTTAGGGTTAATGCAACGGCCTAAAATACAACAAAAACCATTCCTATCCTCACAAATGATGAAAAAAAATCCAAAAACATATTATAAATAAGGAGTTAATCATTGGCAATAACCATGTATATTTGCAGTCATAAAACCAAAATATATTATGGCAGTGCTTGATCAACTTGAAATCGGAAAGTCGGGACGCATCCTGACCGTTGGCGGTGAAGGCCAACGCCGACAACATTTCCTTGATATGGGCCTCATCCCCGATGTGGTCGTCAAACTCGTGAAATATGCCCCTTTGGGCGACCCCATGGAGGTGATGCTCCACGGCTATTCGCTCACCCTGCGCAAGGCCGACGCGCAGCTGATTGAAGTGGAACCTTGCGAAGAAGAGTCCAACGTTGCCACGCTCGACCCCGACAAGCTTTATGACACAGCCCTCCACGACCACAACGCCCACCCTGGTCTTGGCGAGGAAGGCATCTACCACGACAAAACACACGAGAATACGCTGCCCAAAGGCACTACCCTAACCTTCGCCCTTGCTGGACAACAGAACTGCGGCAAGACGACCCTCTTCAACCAATTGACGGGTGCCAACCAGCACGTGGGCAACTTCCCTGGCGTCACCGTCGACCGCAAAGACGGCGTCATCAAAGGGCACCCCGACACGCAAGTCACCGACCTGCCAGGCATCTACTCGCTGTCGCCCTACACCAACGAGGAAGTGGTCTCGCGTGAGTTCATTATGAGACAGAAGCCTAAGGCTATCATCAACATCGTGGACGCCAACAACATCGAGCGCAACCTTTACCTGACGATGCAGTTGATGGAGCTGGGCATCCCTATGGTATTGGCCCTCAACATGATGGACGAAGTCCGTAACAATGGCGGCAGCATCCTCATGAACGAGATGGAACGCATCCTCGGCCTGCCTGTGGTGCCCATCTCGGCCTCGAAGAACGAAGGCGTCTCCGAGCTCGTCGACCATGCCATCCACATTGCAAAATACCAGGAAGCTCCTGCCCGTCAGGACTTCTGCAGCAAAGACGACCACGGCGGTGCCGTGCATCGTTGCCTCCACAGTATCATGCACCTCATCGAAGACCATGCGCAACGCGCCGACATCCCTGTCCGCTTTGCCGCCTCCAAGCTCGTGGAAGGAGACCCGATTGTACTCGAGGCCTTGAAGCTCACCCAAAACGAGAAAGAAACCCTGGAGCACCTCATCGTGCAGATGGAGGAAGAACGCGGCCTCGACCGTGCTGCGGCCATGGCCGACATGCGTTTCGCATTCATCAAACGCCTCTGCGACCAAACCGTGGTGAAGCCCAAGGAAAGCAAGGAATACCAACGCAGCCGCCGCATCGACAAAATCCTGACCGGCAAATGGACCGCCATCCCGATTTTCATCCTCGTGATGGTGGGCATCATCTGGCTCAGCATCGATGCCCTCGGCGCACCTTTGCAGGACTGGCTCGACCAAGGCATCACCTGGCTCGCCGGTGTCATCGGCGACGCACTCGCCCGTTGGAATGTGAGTCCCGCCGTGCAGTCGCTCGTCGTCGACGGCATCTTCGGTGGTGTGGGTAGCGTGCTCAGCTTTGTTCCGATTATCATCCTGTTGTTCTTCTTCCTCAGTTTGTTGGAAGACAGCGGCTACATGGCCCGTGTGGCTTTCGTCAGCGACAGCTTCTTGCGCAAACTCGGCCTCACTGGCCACAGCATCGTGCCCATGCTCATCGGCTTTGGCTGCACCGTGCCTGCCGTGATGGCCACCCGCACTTTGCATTCCACTCACGACCGTTGGCGTACCGTGCTGCTCACGCCTTTCATGAGCTGTTCGGCCAAAATCCCGATTTACGGCTTCTTCACCAGCTATTTCTTCCCACATCATGGCGGTTTGGTGCTGATTTGCCTTTATTTGTTGGGCATTCTCATCGGTATCATCACCGCGTTGCTGACCAAATGGATTGGCAAAAAAGGCCCCGTGGCACCTTTCGTCATGGAGCTGCCCAACTACCGCATGCCCGGCGCCAAAAACGTCGCCCATCTCTTGTGGGACAAAACCAAGGATTTCGTGCAACGCGCCTTCACGGTCATCTTCTTGGCCACTCTGGTCATCTGGTTCCTGCAGACCTTCGATTTCCATTTCAACATGGTGGAAAACGGCGAAGGCAGCATGCTGGCGAGTGTGGCCGGCTGGATTGCGCCCGTGTTCCGTCCCATCGGTTTGGGCAGTTGGCAGGTCGTCACCGCGCTCATCAGCGGCTTCATGGCCAAGGAGAGCGTCGTGGCCACCCTCGAAGTGCTCAACGCCATGCCGCTGTTCACTACCGTCAGTTCTATCTCAATGTTGGTGTTCTGTCTGCTCTACACGCCTTGCGTGGCCGCCATCGCCGCCATTCGCCGCGAGTTGGGCACCAAGTGGATGCTGTTTATCATCGCCTTCCAATGTGTGGTTGCCTGGATTTGCGCCTGGTTTGCTTATCTCATCGCTAATGCCGTCGTCGCATGAACCTGCCTACCGTCATAGTGTTGCTCGTTGTCCTCGCATTGGTCGTTATCGCGGTCCGCGCCCTGCGAAGCGGCAAGGGCAGTTGCTCGTGTGGTGATAATGGGGAAAAAGGAGGCAATTGCACTGGATGCGCCTCATGTTCGGCGAATTGTCCGATGAAAAGACGCTAACCTACTATCGTTCTCCCGAATTTGCCATTCGGAAGCCATGAGCATCAGCATTTGCGATGCGGAAACAACACAATTCTGTTGCCACTTCCAGATAATATGTATACCTTTGTCGCCTAAACATGCATCTAACGCCATGAAAAACCCAGCACACGAATGGGATTGCAAATCCCCAAGCTCAACGCCAGCGGAATGCAAATCCGCTGGAACGGGGATTATGTTTACAGATTATTCCTCCATCAAATGATAATACTTCGGCTGATAGCCGGCCCATACGCCCGTAAGGAGCTCGGGATGGAAGAAATGGATGAAGTCGGCCAACAGCAGGTCGGGCTCGCATTGCGACTGCTCGAAATAACCCGTCTTCATGATGTCGCACACGAAAACCTGATGCTTTTTGTAGGCATCAAACAGTGGATACACAGGGTTTTCCTTGGCTAAGGTCGCATAGGTCATCGGCGTGTTTTGCGAGTTGATGACCCGCCAAAAATCGGCATGCTGCGCCTTGGAAAGGATGATCTCGGCATCCATGGGGACGCTGGCCGTTGAAGGGTTGTCTTTCCAGATGTAATCGGCACCCGCATCAGCGAAGAGCTGGGCGATGTAGCTCCTTCCGCCAGCCACGTACCATTGTCCGTTGAAGGCCAAGTCGGAGAACACCGTCGGGCGGTGCTCCACGTTGGCGCAAAGTCCCGAAAGGCCCATGTAGCGCCGCTCGATATCGTCAAACCAAGCATCGGCCTTGTCCTCGCAACCCGCCATCATGCCAATGACGCGAATCCACTCGGCGCGCCCCAAAGGCGTGTTTTCCAAATAGTCGGCGAAAGGAAACAGCAATCCCCCAGTGACCTTCAGCCCGCCTTGGTTGCCATCGAAATACGGGGAATAGAGCAAGGCATCGGGTTTCAGCTGAATCATCCGCTCGATGTCGGCAGCGGCCTCGGTGCCAATGTCATAGACCTTTTCCTGCGCCATCAGCGAAAGCATCGTTGAGTCGACGACATAACGGCCTTCGAGGATGCCTTTCACACGGTCGATTTCGCCTAAACGCATAAAGACAGCCCATTGCGTGGCCGAGAACGAAATCACCGACTTGACTGGCAGCTTCAAGATGCCACTCACGTCGGATTCAACCGTTTTTGTCGTGTCTTTCACAAAAGCGAACGAGCCCAACGAGAGCGTGGTGTCCCAAGGGCACAGCACCTCCAAGCGATAGCCATAGTCTTTCTCGAAGACCGAGACGTTCTTGGCGTAGCGCACCAGGTTGTCGCCCGTTGCCGTTTCCTTGACTTCATTCTTGGCTTTCGGTGCGCAGGCCACCAAAAACAACAATGCACTTAACAAAAGCAATGGATGGCTTCTGCGATGTTTGGCCATGCTTTGAAACTGGATTGCTTCACTTCGCTCGCAATGACGGTACTGGTTACCGTCATTACGAGGAGAAACGACGAAGCAATCCAAAGAACCATATTTATTGCTAGTTTCCATTGATTTCCGTCAAACATTCCTTGCACAAACAATCGCTATAATGTTCCTTCAGATAGGCCTTCGTGGCATCGGTCAGTTTCACCGACATGCACCAGCAATCCACGGAATGGACGCACTCAAACTCTTTTCCGCAACGAGGACAGGTTTTCTTCATTTCTCATTCGTTTTTATTGTGGTTCGGGCGGATTTGAAATCCGCCCGTATCGAATCGGGGATTTGAAATCCCCACCTCAATGCGTTTGGATTTCAAATCCAAACGAACCTAAAGAATATCAATTATTTAAACAACATTGCACTAGGAATGATGCCAGCCTCAAACGAAGACAGCAGCAGGCCGTCGCTCGTGTAGCGAAACACCTTGCCGTTCATCATGTAGTTTTTCGCGTCGGTGACGTAGATGTCGCCCGTGCGAGGTTCGACGGCCATATTGTAGAACCAGCCCTGAGGCTCGGCCTCGATACGGAAGTCGTCCGACAAAGTCAACGAAGCGATGTCGAAACGACGCACCTCGTTGTTGTAAAGCAGATAGAACTGGTCGCCTGTCGGGTTGGCTCTCAAGACCATGGCCGTACCGTCAAACTCAAAGCGCTTGGCGGCAGTCTTCATCTGCGGGTCGATTTCCCACAAGGAAGGATTCTCGCCATCCTCTTCCCATGTGGCGCCTTCGCAAAGCACCCACACATGGCCGTTTCTGTCGACCGCCATCGTGTTGGGCTCCTTCCCTACTTGAATTTCTGCCACTTTCACGTCGTTGTTGACGTCGACCACCTGAACTGTATTCTTTTCCATGCCTGGGATAAAGGTGTTCGACCAGTTGCTCACATACAATTCGTTGTCCAACACCAGCATTTTCTCCGTCGACTTGCCCATCTCAATGGAACCGCCATGGCTCATGTCCTGTGGGTTGACAATCCAGAGTTGAGTGCCGTACAAGTCGCTAACGTAAGCCTTGTTGGGTGTCACAAACTGCATCTCACGCGGCGAATAGAAGTCGGTGAGTTTGAAAGGTTTCGTGGTGTCGACAGCCATCGTGTTGGCATCCACCTTATAGATATAGTTGCTGTTGTTGACCACAATGTAAAGCTTGCCATCGGCCAAGGCCATACTCTCTGCCACATCACCCAACGGGGCTTCGTTCACCTGATAAAACAAGTTATTGGTGACCGTATCCACCTCGATGTCGTAAAAACTCAGTGAGGCGTTGGAGTATTGGTAGTTGCCCTCGTTAAGCACCAAAAGTCCCGAACCAACGGTGAAGCTATTCGGATTGACTGGACCTTCCGGCTTGCAACCGAACAACATCGCCCCGACAAGGGCCAAAAGCAACAGACGATTTCTCTTCATTTCGTGCTTGTTTTATTGTTTCACAATACGTTTAGTAATGACGCCCTCGCCACAACTGACACGAACGAAATAAACGCCTTGCATCAGCAGACCGAAATCGATGACGTTTTCTTTGGAAGTCATAACCTGCTGGCCGACGACATTAAAGACCTCCACCAATTGCAGGTTTTCGGCCTTCACGTTGAGTTGGTCTTTCACGGGATTGGGATACAGCGCCACGACTTCTTTTTCGTGTTCAGACACGTCGTTGTGCGCCAAGTCGTGGATCACGCCGACGGCATCCAAATCAAAACCGCTGGAACCGAAAGGCGTCGGGAACGGGTCGTTGACGATGTGGCCTTCCGAGTCGTATGTGGCATATTCGGGGTCGATGCTTCCCACCACGTCGACGAGTCGGACATGCGTGATGCGGTTTTTATTGAGCAACTCATTGTCCTCCACCTCATCGAGGTCGAAAGGCGTGCCGTAGAAAGCCTCATATTTGCTCGCGAAATTGTGGATAAGCGTTGGAACGATGGTGCCCGAGCCGTTCAGCTGGGTTTCGAAAGGCACGTTGCTGACAGCTGGGAAACGGAAAAAGTTCTCGCCGTCGGAACTCACTTCCACGAAAGCGATTTCAAGGAAATACTCGTCGGGATGTTGCGCATTGGCGAAACCGTTCTCAAACACGGCGAAGTCGGGCCCCTCACCATTGCAGATGGGTGAATCGAAGGTCAGGGTGGCCACGCCGCCATCGCCAAGGCTGACGACATCCATCGTGCCGCCGGGTTTACCCAAAGCCAAGGCTTCCTCGCCAAAGTTGGCCACGCCCAAAGAGGGCTTATCAATGCGCTGCAGGCCACGCTCGACGGTGCAGCCCGTAGCCCAAGCCACGAAGGCAGACGAGTCGGCATGCATGGCCGTGCTGCCGGGCAGTCCTGCCGCAGGCGCGAACTGCGCCCACAGCATAGCTGGCAGCATGGCCATCATGAGGATGGAAATCCTTTTGATCATTTCACGACAAGTTTAGCGGTACTGACAGCGTTCTCGCTCTTGACGCTGACGAAATACACACCGCCATTCAAGTTCTCAAGGCTGAGACGGGCTTGTTCGCCAGCCAAAGCCACAAAGCTCTGGCTGCTCACCAAGCGACCTTGGATGTCGTAAACCGAAACCACGTTCAGACCCGAGTTTTCGAGGATCACGAAGGTCTCGTTGAAGGCAGGATTGGGATAGACCGCAAACGAAACATTGCTGTTTTCATCCATACCGGTATAGACACTCACGGGTTCCACTTCTTGCGTCCAGACATAAGTCCATTCAGCGATTTCGGTAGCGCACGACTCATCGCCCCACTTGATGAAGTCGCCATCGACGAGCTCCTGTTGGTCGTAGCCCACCATGCCCATCATGCCGTTCACATTGAAGAGCCACCACATACCAGCCAATGCCAGATGAAGGTCACCATCATCATAAGTGATGTCATCGACACCCCATGCACCAGGCACGTAGTTGAAACGGCCGTCAGCATCAGCAATCTTGTCCATCACGTCCTTAAGGATAACGAAATCTCCGTCAAAGCGATAGCCCCAGGCCAAGCATCTGTTAGGTTCGGCCCAATTGACGGCAAACACCAATTCGTGTTCGCCTTCGCCCACCCAGTATAGGATTTCGGAGAAGTCGATCATGGCTTCGTCGGCCAGCGGATACACTGCAGCCACTTCCTTTTCCCAGACATAGAAGTAGTTTTCGGGGTCGATCAGGACGCCGCAGGACTCATCGCCCCACTTGATCCAATCGCCGTCTCCAACGGTGATGTTGGTGTAGAGATCCATGGCCGTTGAGCCGTTCACGTTGAACATCCACCAGCTACCGGCCAAAGCGAGGTCGAGGTTGCCATCGTTGAAGGTGATGTCGCTCAGCCAGCCGCTGGCGGCTTGATAGTCGAAACGGCTGTCGGCCTCGGCAATGGCGTCCATGACGGCCTCAACCGTGACGGCTTCTTCACTGAAGCGATAGCCCCAGGCCAGTGCCGTGTCGGGCTCGTTCCAATTGACGATGAAGACCACCTCCTTCTCGCCTTCGCCAATCCAATAGCGGATGTCGGCGGGGTCGATGGAAGCGTCCTCTTGAGCGAAGAGGTTGGTCGTAAACAGACCGAAGATTCCCATAAGGAAAGCTAAAGTAAAGGTTTTACGCATAATAATATAATTTTAAGGTTTAACAATCAGTCAATTACATTAAAATGCCCGGGAAATGGTGGTACACCTTATTATATAAGGAACGCCTGCTCTTGTCCCGAAAGCATCGTTTCAACTGACAGGCGGCAGGTCTTCTGACTTACTCCTTTGGGCTTTCCGCCTTCCCGAAAAACTTTGGTTTTCAGTGGCATGATGGTCGGCCATAAGAGCTTACAGCAGCGGGAACTGTCTGGGATTCTCACCCGATTCCCTGTTGGGCCTTTCGGCACCGCTTATCGGCGGCAAAGATACACATTTTTACGCAAAACATACTGGCAACGGAAAAAAGTTTCTATTTTTGCAGATTGATTTTAAAGCATTGTTTTTTTGAAAAATTCAAACAAAATGAAAAGAATAACCGCATTTTTCGCAGCCCTGTTCCTTTTGATGGGCATGGCGCAAGCCCAAGACATTTATTTTGCCGGCAACAGCAACGGCACGGGAAAGATTTGGAAGAACGGCTCTGTTGAGCTCAACATTGCTGACTCAACCAGGGTCAACCTACAGGCCATGATGGTTACTCCCGATGGAAAGTTTTTCAGTGCGGGCTATGTCTTCGACCCTGAGTTCAACACACAAGGACACGTGTGGCTCAACGACAGCACGATTTTCGACTCAGGAACCAATACCATAGTCAACGACTTGGTGGTCAACGGCAATGACTGGATTGCAACTGGATTCGGCGAGAACGAATGGGAAAACTTGTCGGGCTTCGTGTGGCAAAACGGTGTGTTGCTGCATGCCTTTAACGACAGCATCGCCAGCAACCAGATTGTATCATTAGCCATCGACCCTGCCACCGGCGACATCTATTTGGGAGGAAGATCAAACGACTGTGCAACAGTGTGGAATAACGACACAATTCTTTGGCGACTCAACCAACTTTCAGCGGTCAACGACATCCTTTTTGACGGAGGGAATCTTTATGCTGCAGGAGTAGATTATTCCGAAGGCATACGAGCCACCCTATGGCAAAACGACTCCATCATTTTCAGCATCGATGGAGATGACTCTGAATCGGAATTCACCGTCATGGCCTTTTTCGATGGCAGTATATACGTCAGCGGAAACATCGACAGCACTTTGTACGTTTGGCAAGATGGCGAAGTGCTCTACAGTCATAGCATGACAGAGTTTTCAGAGATTAAAACATTGGTTGTCAATGACTTTGGAATTTACTATGCTGGACAGATTGACGGCACGGCCACCGTTTGGAAAGACGGCGAAGTCCTTTATGAAATTGAGGATTGCGACGCCATCAGCGCATTGGCAGTGCTGCCTTCCGACGAACCGCTTTTCACCCTTACCGTCGAGGCTGACAGTACTGATTGGGGCATCGTCACGGGCGGCGGCATGTATCATTACGGTGACACGGCCACCATCGAGGCCATCGCCAATGCGGGCTACGAGTTCCTCTTCTGGAACGACAGCATCACCGACAACCCGTGCGACATCATCATTACCCAAGACACGACTTTCGTCGCGCATTTCGGGCAACTTGAATACACCATCGCCACTTCGGTCAGCCCGGAAAATGCCGGCATCGTGACGGGTGGCGGCACCTATCATTACGGCGACACCATCACGCTTGAGGCCATTGCAAATGGCGGCTTCGCCTTTGAACGTTGGAACGACAGCATCACCGACAACCCGCGCGACATCGTGGTCACACAAGACAGCACTTTCACGGCCTTCTTCATTGAACGCCAATACACCATCACCGTCGAGTCAGACCATCCCGCTTGGGGTAGCGTCACAGGTGGCGGCACTTTCGACTATGGCGACACCATACAAATCGCAGCCACGGCTTACATGGGCTTCCAGTTTAACAGCTGGACCGACGGCAATGCCGACAACCCGCGCGACATCGTCGTCACCGAAGACGCAACATACACCGCACGTTTTGGCATCCAACAATGCGAGATTCGTGCCATCGTCTCTCCCGAAGGGGCAGGCACCATCACAGGTGCTGGCGTATACGACTACGGCGAGACCATCCACCTGACCGTCCACAGCAACCCAGGCTATGTTTTCTACATGTGGGACGATGGCAACATCACCAACCCTCGTACCGTGTTTGTGGACGGCGATGCGGCATACACTGCCGTCTTCAATGCCGTGCAATATGAAATCACCACCGAGGCCGTCCCCGCAGAAGGCGGAACTGTGAGAGGTGCCGGCCTGTATGACTATGGTGCATCAGCCACCCTGAAAGCCGACGCCAACGAAGGCTACATGTTCATCTGTTGGCAGGACGGCATCGCCAGCAACCCACGTACAATCGCAGTGATCCAAAATGCACATTATATCGCTAAATTCTACAACACTGGCACCCAACTTTACACCGTCACCGTCGTTGCCAACGACCCCGAACTGGGTACAGTAACCGGCAGTGGCACATACCCTGAAGGCGACAGCATCCAAATTAGCGCCATTCCCATAAGCGGCGCCCTCTTCATGGGCTGGGACGACGGCAACACCGACAATCCCCGCACCGTGGTGGTGACCAGCAACCTTGAGTTTAAAGCCATTTTCTCTGTCACCGAGACCTTTACCATCACCGTAAAGCCAGAGAATCCTTTCGTTGGCTCCACCTATGGTAGCGGTACCTATCCTGTCGGCACAACAGTCAACATCGGCGCAACGCCCAGCCAAGGTTTCTATTTCGCTGGCTGGCAAGACGGCGACATGAACAACCCGCGCACCCTCACCGTAACCGAAGACGCCGATTATGTGGCCTATTTCTCACAAGAGCCTACCTTGACTTATGATGTCACCGTTTATTACGATGAAAACCAAGGCTTTGTGTTGGGCGCTGGCACTTATGCGGCTGGTGCCACAGCGACTTTGGCAGCCATCCCTGCCGATGGCTACATGTTCGTCAAATGGGGCGATGGTGTCACCGACAACCGTCGTGAAATTGTCGTGAACCAAGACATCGTCCTAGCCGTCTTCTTCGACCAAACGGGGCTCGAAGACAATGACTTAAACACCCTCAGCCTCTTCCCCAACCCCGCCAAGGAGCAAATCCGCATCGAAGGCTTGGAAGGCGAAAGCGAGATTGAAATCTACAACGCTATGGGTCAACTCGTCAAAGCCGTCCAACTGAGCGACAACGAGGCCGTCGGCATCGGTGACCTGAGCGCAGGGCTTTACCTTATGAGAATCAACGGAAAGTACAAGTCGAGATTCGTGAAGGAATAAAAAAATGAGCGCCTCAAAATAGAGAGGCGCTCATTTTTTTGTCACTTGTGACACTCATTTCGTCAGCACGAGTTTCAAGGTCTGGTTGCCCAACTCCGAAACGGCTTTGATGAAGTAAACGCCAGAATCCAACATGTTGAGATGGTTCTCAAGTGTCGTGTGATTCAAGCCGTTGAAATCGTATGTGTAAAGGCAATGACCCATAAAGTCATACACCGTCACCGCGGCTTTCACGCCTTCCTTCAAGGCAATATGGACCTCGCCTTGTGAGGGATTGGGATACACATTGATGATTTCCTTGGCCGTGGCAGGCATCTCATCGACGTGCAACATTTCCAAAGCCTGACTGAAATCGGGAATACCATATCCATACAGGTTATCAGGATTGCTGGCACGGTTACTGCTTTCGCGAATGGCATCGCAGAGTTCCTGCACCGATGCATAAGGACGAGCCTGACGCAAACAAGCGACTGCTCCCGCCAGCACAGGCGTAGCAAATGAAGTGCCGTTGCCATTGTAATAAGGATACCAACTACCATAGCCGGAGGCCACATAGGTGCCTTCTCCCATAGCCATCACATCGGGTTTGATGCGACCATCGAAGGTAGGGCCAACGGAGCTGAAACTGGCGCGGTTGCCCGAAGCATTGACGGCACCCACCGTCAGGACGTGTTCAGCATCGGCAGGAATGCCCAAGGTGCAAGTGCCACCACCTTCATTACCGGCAGCGTTCAAGCAAATCATGCCACGGCTCACGGCGATTTCGGCACCGATGGTCATCGGGGCGGTCTTGCCGTCGTAATGTTCAAACGGATGGTTCCACTGCGTCATATCGAAATCGATGTAACCGAGCGAAGTAGTGCAGACATCAACGCCAAGGCTATCGGCAAACTCGGCTCCCGACACCCAATTGTATTCCTCGATGATGTTCTCCGTGTTGCCATCTTCAGTATGAATGAGATAATACGAAGCCTTGGGAGCTGTGCCCACCATATTATTGGGGTCGTAAGCCCCCATGGTGCTGAGGCAGGAAGTGCCATGCGTGCTTTGCGTATAGACCGAAGTCTGACCATAGACGAACTGTTTGGTGCCCAACAGGCGGCCCTCTTCACGCATGTTGTCGAAGCAGGACTGGTCAGGAGTGCCTTCGAAACCACCGTCAAGGACGGCGATGATGATTCCAGTGCCGTCATAGCCCATATCATGCAGCAGATGGGCGTTCAGCTGTGTTACTTGGGCCTCGGCGCCGCCATAGAATCCTCTGGTGCCACGATTGGCCGCGGCAGGCTTCATCTCGTTGGCCAGCCAGCGTTCTTTCAGCATCTGGGCCTCGGGGTTGTTAGGACAATTGCGCACTGTGGAGACAAATTCGAGCGCATTGATGGCATCAATCACGCTCGGATTCGTGGCGCGAACCGAAACGCCGTTGAGCCACTTGGAAGGATTGATCAATTCGGCACCACAGTCGGCCACGGCCTGAAGATACTGCGGATTGACCGGAAGGTCATACTCATCAATGGCAATACCCTGATTGGCACGACGTTGCAACGCCCTTTCGCTCAAATAAGCCTCGGGGTTGTCGATGGAATAAGGCGAGTTGTTCTTGTCGGTGAACTGCACCCAATAGATGTTGGTCGCGATTTGCGCCTGGGCAAACATCGTGACCGCGAAAAACAAAAGTAAAAAAGATACTTTTCTCATAGTGTATTGAATTTATGAAGTTATGCCATAGTTTAGGTGATAAAAAACGCGCAAAAATAACACAATTTTCACGACACACACCGCATTTTAAGGCAAAATCCCTACTTTTGCCAAAAATTCCAAAACTCACGTCATGCGCATCGATATCATTGCCGTTTTTCCCGAAATGTTTGAGGGTCCTTTCACCGAGTCCATCATCAAACGTGCTGTCAACAAAGGCATTGTGGAGATCGGGCTCCACAACCTTCGCGACTACAGCACCGACAAGCACCACAAAGTGGACGACTACTCGTTTGCCGCTGGCGCGGGCATGGTGATGATGATCGAGCCCGTCGACAACTGCATCAGCCATCTCAAGAGCCAGCGCGATTACGACGAGGTCATCTACATGAGCCCCGACGGCGAGTTGCTCGACCAGCCCTTGTGCAACCAACTCTCGATGAAGCAGAACCTTATCATCCTCTGCGGCCACTACAAAGGCATCGACGAGCGCATCCGCGAGCATTTGGTCACCAAAGAGATTTCCATCGGCAACTATGTCCTTTCGGGCGGCGAGTTGGGTGCAGCCGTGCTGGTCGACAGCCTGGTGCGCCTCATTCCCGGAGCCTTGGGCGACGAAACCTCTGCCCTCTCCGACTCGTTCCAGGACGGACTGGTGTCGCCGCCCGTCTACACCAGACCTCGCAACTACAGGGGTTGGGAGGTCCCCGAAATCCTTTTGTCGGGCAACGACCTAAAAATCAGCGAATGGAAATTGGAGCAAGCGATACAGCGCACCAAGGAAAGAAGACCCGAAATGTACGAAAATTTCAAAAAAAGCGGAATTTAAGCGTAATATTTCGAAATTATTCGTACCTTTGCAGCCACTTTTTGGAGAAAAATATATAAAAATCATATAAAATGAGTAAACAAGCATTAATTCAATTCGTTGAAGATCAGATTGTTGTAAAAGATTTTCCGAAGTTTAAGACAGGTGACACCATCACGGTGACCTACAAGATTGTTGAAGGACAAAAAGAGCGTCTGCAGAAGTTCCAGGGCATCGTCCTGAAGCGCAGCGGCCAAGGCAAGACCGGCACTTTCACCATCCGTAAGATTTCCAACAACATCGGTGTTGAAAGATGTTTCCCGATTGCCTCCCCCATGATTGAGAACATCGAGCTCAACAAGCAGGGTGCAGTCCGCAAGTCACGCATCTACTACCTCCGTGGTCTGCGCGGCAAGAAAGCCAAGATCAAGGAGCTCAAGAAGTGATTCAACTTTCATTCAACAACAAAAAAGCCCCGAGCGATGCTTGGGACTTTTGTTTTTTTATGCTTATTGAACAAGCCTTATTCTGGCTTTCTTAAGGTATGGATCCAAAAATCATTCAATTCGTATTTCCTTTTCCATAAATGCTCTTTGATAGCCTTATCGGTTTCACATATATCCAGAAGAAATAGATAATATTGGTACTTCCTGTTTGGAAGATACTCTTTTATTGTTTTATATGTTGTTCTATAATATTCTTCTTCCTCATCCTCAATTTGAATATCATCCGTACCATCACGTACGATGGTTATATAAGCTTCTATAAACCTCTATGTCGTCCAAATATGCGTACCGTATCCTTTTTATCGCATAATACTTGCTTCCCATTTTATACACTTCGGTATTATCCATGGTCATAAGATTATCCAAATATTGCGAAAAACAAATTCGGTGAACATACTTATCTTGCACAGAATCAAATATTTCCCAATTACTATAATGTGGAATTAAATAAGTTAGGGAATCTAAATTGATCGAATCAGCAGCAATCGCATTTATTAGAAAATCCTCATCTGCAATGTAATACAAATCATAATCTGTTTTCAACCTTAAGCAACAGGCAAATGGAGGATAAAACTCCGGATAACCATATACCACCTCTTGAATGATATAGTTTGTCTCGGACTTATAATATGGGGCACGATCTTGCGCCTGAGCGTTGCCGTGGCCAAACAGCAGGGAAGCGGTGATGAGAATGATGAATGTTTGTCTCATGGCAGTAATGTTTTTATGTTTTTATGATGTTATGTCGCCTGAGCCGCGGCTTACGAAGTGCAAATTCGGAAGAACGGAAGAGGGAAAAACTCAAAATTCGTTTTTATTCTTTCTTCTTCCTCCTGAAAATCTTCGTCCGTAGCATAAAGACTGTCAAAGCCAGCCAGAAAACCACCAAAATGCCTAAAGTAATCAAGGTGGCGTTGAGGCTCTTCGGGGCGAAGCCCATCAGGAGCAGCACGGGGAAACCTAAGACGATGGCCGACAAAGTCTGCAAAACGAGGTTGTTGGCGGCGGGCGTCTCAAACTTCGGGTCGATTTCGCGGAGTAAGATCATGCCATTGCTGGCCGTGCCCGTCAGCATGCCAAACATCGAGAAGAAGCCCTCGTATTTGTAGTCGGGATAAAGGTGCTTCGAGATGGCCAGCACATAGAAGAAGGTGACGATGGCGCCCAACGTGACAATGATGACGAAGGGCAAGACGAACTTGCCGAACTCATCAAAGCTGATGGCCGCCGTGCCCGCCACAATCATGATGTCGAAGCAGAAACCGCTGATGCGGTTGAGCATATAGTTGTTGATGTACTCGCGCTGCACGATTTTAGCTTTCTTGAAACGCTTCAAAATGGTCTTGAACAGGATGCCGAACAGCGTGCCAATCAGGAAGTTGAAGCCCCAAAGCATCGGCTTCAGCGTGTTGGTGCCGAAGTTGCCCAACTCCATGTGCTGAATCCAGTTGGTGAACAAATAGACCAAGAAATAGACAAACAGAACCATGCACACCTGCACCGACAGTTTGTCAATGGACTCGGCATCGGGAATCTCGTTGCTACCCTCGTAATCTTCTAACTTATTCACTTGAGCCTCAGTGATTCTCTTAGCCGAGAGCTGGCCTTTGCGACGCAGGTAGTTCATATAGATGACGCCTACCACGCTGCCCACAATGAAGCCCGTGGCCGCGATGGAAAGGCCGAAGTCGGCACCGGCGAAGTCCAGCCCCTGCTCGGCGGCGGCACCTGTGAAAATCTTGCCGAAGTTCAAGGCCTGCCCCGGTCCCTGACCGTAGCCCATCGGCAACAGCAGACCCGCCGCGTAGAATAATTTCTTCCCGAAGAGGAAGAACGGGATGGAGACCAACAAGCCCACGATGCCTTGGATGACGTAGGTGGAAGCCGTCAGGGCACCCGTCTCAATCACCTTCATCGGCGTGGATTTCGATTCTATCTTGTTGTTTTTCAATGCCAAAGCAACAAAGCCCAAACCCAAGGCGTGATAGGTCACAATCTCCATCATCGGCTTGTTGATCAAGTCTTTACAACCCGGAATCGCCTTGAAAATCAGCAGCAAGAGGCCACCCAGCAAGGCCGAGGGCAACAAGCTCTTTTTGAGGAACGGGACTTGGGTTCGCAAGGCATTGCCCAACAGCAACGCCGTGGCGAGAATGCAGAACTGGACCAACCATTGCCAGGCCTCGGGTCGGTCGAAGGTCATTACGGAAACATCTAACAAAGTCATCATCTTAGGATTTTGAGATGCAAACATAGTATTTTTTGAAATACGACGCAAAAGATTTAATTTTGCGCCATGAAAAAACCGTTACAACTGTTCTGGTCCTTCTTCAAAATCGGAGCCTTCACCCTCGGCGGCGGCTACGCCATGCTGTCGATGGTGGAAAAAGCCGTCGTCGACCAGAAGAAATGGATTCCCACCGACGAGTTTTGGGACATGATTGCTGTGGTTCAGTCACTTCCGGGCGTTTTTGCCGTCAACACAGCCTTGTATGTCGGGCATCGCGTGGCGGGCACCAAAGGTGCTTTCGCCGCCATGCTCGGCGCCATCATTCCCAGCATCACTATCATATTATTATTGGCGACCGTCTTCCGCGAGTACCGCGACCAGCCCGTGGTGGAGCGCATCTTCAAGGGCATCCGCCCCTGCGTGGTGGCGCTCATCCTTGCCCCTTCACTGCGCATGATCAAATCCGCCAAGGTGACTTGGAAGACCGCCATCATCCCCATCGCCACCGTGTTTCTGATTTGGTGGTGCAAAGTCTCGCCCGCCTACGTCATCCTTGCCGCCATCGCTGGAAGTCTGGTTTACGCACTGTTTATCAATAAGAAAGCAAAAGAAAAGGAGGTGAAGCCATGATTTATTTGCAGTTGCTTTGGGTCTTTGTGAAAATCGGCGTGCTGGGCTTCGGCGGCGGCTACGCCATGCTCTCGCTCATCCAACACGAGGTGGTGGACTACTACGGCTGGATGACCATGACCGACTTCGCCGACATGGTGGCCATCTCGCAGATGACCCCTGGTCCCATCTCCATCAACTTGGCGACTTACGTGGGCTACACTACGGCGGGCTTCGGTGGCTCGCTGCTGGCTTCGTTCGCGCTTTGCCTGCCTTCCATCATCATGGTCTATCTCATCTTGAAGCTATTTATGAGCAAAAGGAACAACGCGCTGATGGACAACACATTGAAAGGATTGAAACCCGCCATCGCCGGCCTCATCTTCGCCGCGGGTCTCTCCATGATGAACCTGCAGAACTTCCCCGACTTCGGTCGCGGACAATACAACATCAGCGTGATGATCTGCGTGTTGGCTTTCGTGGCCTCCTATTTCTTCAAGGCCAACCCGATATTGCTGATTGTGCTTTCGGGGGTGGTGGGATTCTTCGCGTATTAACCAAAGTCCCTGAGCCTGTCGAAGGGCCGACTACAGCTTCATCATCCCCATATCCACCGTCACCAAAGCCGCCAAAGCCTCCACCAAAACCACAGCGCGTGGCAAGGCACACACATCGTGGCGTCCTTGGATGCTGATTTCGCAGGTCTCCCCTGCCCTGTTTACGGTTTGTTGAAGCTGGGCTATGCTCGGTATCGGCTTGAAAGCCACACGGAAAACCACATCGTTGCCATTGGTGATACCACCTTGGATGCCGCCCGAATGATTGGTTGCTGTAGTGATTTTGCCATCCTTATTAATAATAAAGGTGTCGTTGGCCTCAGAGCCTTTCATCTTCGCCAAGGCAAAGCCATCGCCAACCTCGAAGCCTTTCACGGCAGGCAGACTGAACATGGCATGGGCCAACTCGGCGGAGAGCTTGCCAAACATCGGCTCACCCAAACCCGCAGGAATGCCAACGATGCGACATTCAACGATGCCGCCCACCGTATCGCCCTCTATCAGAGCTTGTTCCGCATCACCCATGGCCGTCACTTGAGCAGAAACCCTGATGTCTTTTTCACCCAAAATCTGCTTGGCGATGGCCCCGGCAACCACAATTGGGAGCGTCGTCCGTGCCGAAGCCCTTCCGCCACCACACCAGTCGCGGAGGCCGTATTTCTGCTCGTAGGTGAAATCGGCGTGCGAGGGGCGATAGACGTCTTTTATTGCCTCGTAATCCTCTGGCTTACAATCCTCATTGCGCACCATAAAAGCTATCGGCGTGCCCAAAGTAAGCCCGTCGAGCAAGCCCGAAAGCCACTCGATGCGGTCCAATTCCAGTCGTTGCGAAGCGATAGCGGATTGCGCCGTCTTCCGCCTACACAATTCATTATCAATGAAATCGAAATCCAGTTTCAACAGCGATGGACAGCCGTCGATGACACCGCCAATGGCTGCGCCGTTCGATTCGCCGAAGGTGGTGAGCCTAAATATGTGACCGATAGTATTCATGGGGCAAAAATAAGCATAATTGAGCAGTTTTTTGTAATTTTGCCGCCGCAATGGAAAAAAAGAACACCAACAACATCAAGATAAAGAACAAACGCGCCTCGTTTGAGTACTTCCTCGTGGAGACGCTGACAGCTGGCATCGTGCTCACCGGAACGGAAATCAAAAGCATCCGCGAAGGCAAGGCCAGCCTCGTGGAATCGTATTGCAGTTTCAAGGGTAACGAACTGTTTGTCATAGGGATGCATATCGCCGAATACGCCCAAGGCACCTACAACAACCACGACCCCAAACGCGACCGCAAGCTGCTCCTCAACGCCCGCGAGCTGCGCAAACTGCAGACCAAAGTCAAGGAAAAGGGTTTCACCATCGTGCCCGTCACCTTATTCATCAACGACAAAGGCCTGGCCAAACTCGACATCGCCTTGGCGCGAGGCAAACACTACTACGACAAGCGTGAGAGCCTGAAGACCAAGGACTCGAAGCGCGAATTGGAACGCATGGAAAGGTATTGACTATGAAAAAAGCGCTGATTATCACCTTGTTCGCCATGTTTGGACTGCGTACATTGGCACAGGAAAAGCAAGAAACCATTCATTGGATAAACTTTGAGGAAGCCGTTGAACATTGCGCAACAGAGCCCAAGATGGTCTTCATCGACGTCTACACCGACTGGTGCGGCTGGTGCAAGCGCATGGATCAGACCACCTTCGTCAATCCCGTGATTGCCAAGTACATGAACGAGCATTTCTACTGCGTGAAGTTCGATGCTGAACGACAAGACACGATTACCTTCAAAGGGCAACAATTTGCAGGCCGTATGCGTCCCGACGGGCGCCGTGGCTCGCACCAATTGGCGCAAGCCTTGTTGCGGGGCAAGATGTCGTACCCCTCGTATGTCATCATGAACGAGCAAATACAAGCCCTCCAAGTCATTGGAGGCTATCAAGAGGCCAAGCAATTCGAGCCGATGATCCACTACTTCGGCGACGAAGCCTACAAAGCCATGAGCGGCGAGGATTTCCTAAAAGATTTCCGGTCGGAGTTGGAATGAGAAAGCAGAATTTTCGCCCCACAGCACTGACTCAGAAGCAATACCCGACACGCAATTGGATGGGCGACATGTATGGCGTATCCCAACCGCTTGAGGAAGGGATGGTTGCCCAGTTGAGGTTGTATAGCACCAGGAAATAGACAAAGCTTCCCGTAGCGGAATACTGACGATAACCCGCCCCAACAAAAACGCTGTTATACCAATTCTTCGCCACCGTTTGATGGTTCCACCTCTGGATGCCATACATCACCTCGTCCTCCGCATGGACAAAGACACCCTTGTAAATCTGGAAGTTGGTATAAGGTGCCACGCCAAAATAATGGCCATACGAGTTACCATAGACGCGATTGAAATTACAGGTCAGGTCATAAATGCCGCGAACACCTACCTCCCATGGGCTGAGGATACGGTAACCCACTTGCGGCGCAAGTGACAAACTGAGATAGTTGCCATTCATGCCGAAGCCGAAATTGCCGCCAAAGACGGTTTTCCCTTTCATGTCAGGCACATCAGGCAAAAATTGGGCAGATGCTTTGCCGCAAAAGCCAAAAAGCGACAAACTAAGCACAGCCAAGAAAGCCAATCGTTTCATAATTCGTAATATTTTCCGCAAAAATACAATAAAATCCGTTTCGTTCCGTATCACATAAAAGTTTATCTTTGCCTTTTAATTCCATCGTCATGAAAAACCGACACATTCTCCTTATACTTAGCCTTTTCCTCATTGTTGGACAGGCTTGCAAGAAAGAGCACCAGATCAGTTCGGACCCCAATCAGAAACTGGCTTTCTCTGCCGACACCATCCTGTTCGACACGGTGTTCACCTCGTTGGGCTCGGCCACGCACCAATTGCGTATTTACAACGAGCATAGCGACGACCTGAAAATCAGCTCGGTGCGACTGGCTGGTGGCGAAGCATCCCCTTTCCGCTTCAACCTCGACGGCGAGAGTGCCACTGAGTTTTACGACAAAATCATCCCAGCTGGCGACAGCCTTTTCTCGTTCTTGCGCGTCACCATCAACCCGAACGACTTGAACACGCCATTTGTGGTGGAAGACGAGCTAGAGTTTGTCACCAACGGCAACACGCAGACCATCAAGCTCTTGGCTTGGGGACAGAATGCCAACTACATCGTCGCCGACAAGGTGGTCAACTTGGGCGGGGTGACCTATCCCTATCATATTGTGGCCGACAGCCTTGAAACCACGGTTTGGATCAACGAAAGGCCCTATGTCATTTACGGCTGGGCACTCATCAATTCCTATGGCACATTGCGCATCGAGGCGGGCACACACATCTATTGCCACCAAGACGGAGGCATCTTCTCGTGGAGCGACGGCCAATTGGTCATCGACGGCACGGCCGACGCGCCTGTCGTCGTGCAAGGCGACCGTCTGGAACCTTATTATAAAGACACCCCAGGACAATGGGGACAAATCCTGATGATGGACGGTCGCGCCGGTGCCGACCATCGTGTCAGCCACGCCATCATCCGCAACGGCACCATTGGGCTCAACTGCCAATCGTCGCTGAAGGTGACCGAGTGCGCCTTGCGCATCGACAACACCATCATCGAAAACCAAAGTACGGCGGGGATTTATTCCATCCTTTATGCGGTGGAAGCCAAGAACTTCGTCATCGCCAACTGCGGCAGCGCCAACGTGTGGGCCTTCGGCGGCGACTACCGTTTTGTGCACGGCACCATCGCCAACTATTGGTCGGCCAACGAACACGCCAACAATGTCGGAATGCACGTCCAAAACTACGCTTTGGACGAGACTCACACTCCGTTCTATTATCCTTTCAACATGGAGATGGACAACTGCATCATCTTCGGCAAGCAGAAAGACGAATTCGTCACCCAGTTCGGTCCCGATGCCGACTCCACCTTCCTTTTGGACCACTGCCTCGTCAAGACGGAGAAATATGCCAACAGCAATTCGGGCTTCAACCGCTGCCAGTTCAACACGGAGCCCTATTTTGCCAACACGAGCTTCGACTTCCACATCGACAGCATAGCCTCGCCCGTCATCGGGACGGGCAATCCTCTGTTTGGCAACGAATTGCCTTACGATTTGGATGGGGTTTCACGTGTTGGCGCGCCCGATTTGGGTGCGTATCAATACGTTCCAAGATAATCTGATGTTTGTTTGGGATACGCATGCAATGCGTCTCTACAAATCAATAAACGACCTTGGCTTTCAGGGTTTTCTTGTTGCCCACGCCATCGGTGACGACGACCTTCACGTTGTTAGTGCCCGCTTTCATTTTCTCGTCGAACTCGTAATACAGCAAGGCATTCTTGGCATCGTATTGTCCCAAGACCCACACATCGTCAAGATAGATGTCATAGGTCTCAATGCCCGTCATGTCGTCGGAAATCTTGAATCGCAACGACTTGAGTTCCCTCACCGACTGGCCGTCCTTGAAGTTGGAAGCCTTCACCACGGGCGCCACCGAGTCAATTTTCAAGGTATATTCTCCCATGGTGAACGTGGTGGTTTCGATGCAACCGTTTTTCATCTTTCCGCCCAACGAGCTGACCTTGCCGCTCTTGTCGATATTGGCGATGTAAAGCCTTGAATCCGATGCCCATTTCTCGTTGGGGCGCAAACGGACGGTGAATTTCTTGAATGTGGTCATTTCCTCGTCGCCGAAGCGGTAAATACGTGAGCAACAACCTTTTTCATCGCGCTGGCCTGTTTGAATCCATTCGTCACGGAAAAGTGTGTTTTTCTCCATCGAGACGCTGAAATCCTCGATTATAATCTCCGAATTCAACGAACCGTCGGCCTTGACAAAATACTCGCTGCGGCGATGCACGGGACGTTCCAGTTCCACTGGCTCGGTGCCCACCAGCTTGAACTTCGCCGTCGACGCATTGCTTGCATAATCGCTGATTTTGAAGCACACGTTCACCGTGTCACCTTCCTCGACATGAGCAATGCCATTGGGCTTCTTGATCATCCGCAGTTTGTTGTTGGGGTCGGTCTCGGTGCGCACATAACTCGACTTTTTCTGTTTGTAGTGGCGATAGTCGAGCAGGCTGTTCACATAGCGAGGCTCGCTATAGGAGAAGCTGTCTGCTTTCACTTGGAAAGCCAGCTCGTTGTCCAAATAAAGCTCATACAAGAACGGGCCGTCCTTATTTGTTGCGGTGCCCACCTGGTCGTAGGTGCAAATGCCGAACGAGACGTCGCCGTTGGCATAGACAATGGGACGATCCTTCAGCGTGTATTTGCCATTATCGCCCGCCATCGCGAAATACATAGGCTTGCCGCCTCTTTCGAGCGACGAGGTCTCGCCCAAAGGATAGACCGAAACACCTTGAATCATAGGCTTCACGTTGTCCTCGATCTTCAGGCCGAAAAACATCGGGTTGACAGGCTTTTCGCTCTCCGTGTGGCGGATTTCGAAATGCAAGTGAGGGCCGCCCGAACCGCCCGTGTTGCCCGAATAAGCAATCAAATCACCCTTTTTGACGGGAAACTTATCCTCGTCGGGATAGATTTGCGAGGTGAATTTCTTGTGTTTGTATTGGTATTGTTTCACATACCGCGCAATCTCGCCCGAGAAACGCTGCAAATGGGCATATACTGTGGTATAGCCATCATAATGCGTGATATACAACACGTTACCATAGCCATAAGGCGATACGCCGATGCGGCTCACGTAGCCATCGGCAACAGCATAGACCTTCTTTCCTTCCACGCCCTGCGTCTTGATGTCGAGTCCGGCATGCACGTGGTTGGGGCGTATCTCGGCAAAGGTCGCCGAAAGTTGGATGGGGATGTCCAATGGATTGCGGTACTGGGGAAATCTCTCCTGGGCCGACAGGCCGAAGCTAAGCAAACTTAGCAATAAGACAAGGGGTTGGTGCTTTTTCATCGGTGCAGTTTTTCGTATTCATTGAAATCTTTGATTCAACGCAGTTAATTTTGCGCAAAGATACATCATTTTTCCCTATTTTTGCCACGGTTAAGAAAGAAAACATGCGACGTCACACGAGAAAAGAGCTGTTCCACGAATGGTTAGGCCAGCCTTACATGCTGCTAATCTATCGATTGCTGGCCATCTTGCTGACCCTCAGCATCAGTCGATGGATGCTTTACCTGTTCAACTCGCAGTTCTTCCAC
Organism: Bacteroidales bacterium; assembly: GCA_017460915.1. Classification (GTDB taxonomy): domain Bacteria; phylum Bacteroidota; class Bacteroidia; order Bacteroidales; family F082; genus Limimorpha. Next base: position 104,695 of record JAFUAA010000046.1, read on the forward strand.
CAGCTGAGCCTCGGCCAAGCCTTGGGGCTCTATTTCAACGGGATGCGCTTCGACCTTCCCGTGGTCGTCGCCATCAACCTACCCGTCATCATTTACTATTGTTTTCCCTCACTCGGCATTTGCAGGAAAGGGTTGCAACGCGTCGTCAACATCTATTACGTTACGCTCAATGCCATCGCCATCTTGCTGAATTTCATCGACATCGTTTGTTTCAACTTTTTCGGAAAGCATCTCACCATCGACTTCGTCAAGGTACTGGGCAACTCTGACGAAATCACCTTCGGCATCATCCGACAAGTGTTGTTCGACTACTGGTACCTCTTGATCATTTTCATCCTTTTCGCCTTGGTTATCAATGTTGTGGCAAGACACACCCAGCTACATTGCAACGAAAAGGAACAAAAAAAGAAATGGTACCTCCGACAATCTGTCAGTTTGGCGGTCATGCTCATCGTTGCTTGGATTGCGTGGCGCGGCGGCTTGCAAGCCCAACGCATCACCATGCAGACCACGATGGAATACACCGACCCGCAAAACGCGCCCATCCTGCTCAACACGCCGTTTTGTCTCATCAACACCCACGACACAAAGCTGGAAATACGAGACAATGCGCCCGATGTCACCTATTCACCAATTCATACCGAACTGACTACCAACCGTTTCCTCATCAACGACAGCCTGAACGCTGACACGATGCCAAACAATGTTGTGCTCATCATCATGAAAAGCGTCGGGCAGGAAATGATAGGCTATTACAACCCCGACCGACGCTGTTCGCTCACCCCTTTCTTGGATTCGCTGCTCCACAACAGCCTCACCTTCAACGGAATGGCCAACAGTCGGAGAAGCCTTGAGGTGTTGCCGTCCATTTTGGCAAGCCTCCCTCCCTTGATGGAGAACGACTTCGTGAGATCGGACTATTCGAACAACGACTTCGACGCTTTTGCGCAACATCTGCAACAAAAGGCATACAACACCATCTTCATGCACGGCGGGAAAAACGGCACCATGCGTTTCGACCAATTTGCCCACCGCGCCGGTTTCAAGAACTACTTCGGGCGCGTGGAATACGGCGACGACACCGACTACGACGGGCAATGGGGCATCTACGACGGACCTTTCCTGCAATATGCCGCAAAGACCTTGAACCGTGTCCACGAGCCTTTCGCAACGGCCATCTACACCCTTTCCTCGCGCTATCCCTACAAGGTACCAAAGGAATTCGAGCTGCCAGAAGAAAGCTATTTCTGGACGGGGTTCGAAAAGACCGTCTTCTATGAGGACTGCGCCTTGCGCGACTTTTTCGCCACAGCCTCCAAAACATCGTGGTTCAACAACACTTTGTTCGTTATCACCAGCGACTACTCCAACACCCAACATTTCCAACCCGAATACAGCAACGTTTGGGGCATGTACGCCATACCCATCGCCTTCTATTGGCCTCAACACATTGAGCCTCAACGTTGTGAGGAAATCGCGCAGCAAACCGACTTGGGTCCGTCCATCCTCGCCGCCTTGAAGGTCAACGACACCCTGCTCTCCTATGGGCGCAACCTGTTCGACAGCCTCAGCGAACCCGCCTTCGTCAGCTACTTCAACCTCACCTATCAATACTGCGACGGGACCTATCTTGTGCAATCCGACGGACAGAATCCCTTCGGCATCTACAAGCCCCTCCTCGACCCGCTGATGAACGACAACCTGATCGACCGCCTCCAATGCCCCGACATTTTCGCCAAACTGTATGCCGTGCTAGCAGATTACAACAAAAGAATGATTTTCAACGATTTAAAACCAACATTCGATACCATCCATGAAACACAAGAGTGACAAGAACGGCACCGTTTATTCCACCAACCCCGACTTCGCCTTCGACTATGGCGAGGAAGAGACCCCAACCCTTGAGCCCGCCAAACAGAATCTCCGCGTCATGCTCGACAAGAAGCAACGTGACGGCAAGAAAGTCACCCTCGTCACGGGGTTCCAAGGCTCCGACTACGACTTGGCCGTGCTGGGCAAGGAACTGAAATCGGCCTGCGGCGTGGGCGGCAGCGTGAAGGACGGCGAGATTCTGTTGCAAGGCGACTTCCGCGAGAAAGTGCTGGCCCTTCTGCAGCAAAAAGGCTATACGAAAACAAAGATAAGCGGCCTATAAACCATCGAAAAACAACGAAATGATTGAAAAATACTTGGAAATACTGAAAAATGCCGGCAGAAGTCTCCACTTCGGCGAAACGCTTACGGCCGGATTGGCGGAAGGATTTGCCTTTGCCAGCATGTTGGCTGTCGGCATTCTCCTCTATTTTCTCTTCAAGCTCTTGGTGAAAAAGACCATTTATGTCATCATCAGGAAGACCCCGTCAAAATACGACGACCTGCTCATCAAGAACAGGGTGCTCACCCGTATCTGCCTGCTCATTCCAGCCATCATGGTCAAATACTACGCCAACGACGCCTTGCCCTCGTTCCCAGGTGCTGTCGAAATCATCATCAAGGTGGCGAGAATCTACGAAATCGTAGTCTACACTTCGGTGATGTTGGCTTTGGTGAACACGGGGCACGACCTCTACAACTCCTTTGAGTTCTCGAAGTTGAAGCCCATCGAAGGCTTGATACAAGTCATCAAAGGCATACTTTACGCCGTATGCGTCCTGCTGATTACTGCCTTCCTTTTGGGCAAGAGCGTTAGCACCATCGTCATCGGGTTGGGAACGCTCTCGGCGGTATTGATGTTGATCTTCCAAGACTCGATAAAGGGTTTTGTGGGCAGCATCCAGCTTTCCATCAACGACATGCTTCGCATCGGCGACTGGATCGTGACCGGTCCAGCCGATGGCACCGTGCTGGAAATCAACCTCACCACCGTAAAGGTGCAAAACTGGGACAACACCATCACCACCATTCCCACCTATACGTTGGTTTCGAGCCCGTTCACCAACTGGCGCGGCATGTCCGACTCGGGCGGCAGGCGCATCGCCCGAAGCATCAACATCGACGTGAACACCATCCGCTATTGCACGCCCGAAATGCTCGAGAAATACAAGCATTACGCCTTGGTGAAGGACTACATCACCCAACGCGAGGAAGACATTGCCGAATACAACAAGGCCAACCGCATCGACACTTCCGAAATCATGAACGGCCGCCAACAGACCAACTTGGGCATCTTCCGCGCCTACATCAAGGCTTATCTGAACCACAACCCCAAGCTGAACCACAACCTCACAATGATGGTGCGCCAGCTGCAACCCACCGAATTCGGCGTACCGCTGCAAATCTACGCCTTCAGCAGCGACAAGCAATGGCTCAATTACGAGGAAATCCAAAGCGACATCTTCGATCATGTCATCTCCGCCGCGCCGATGTTTGATTTGAAAATATACCAGAAACGATGATTAGGTTGGAGGTTTGAGGTTGGAGGTTTGAGGTTGGAGGTAGGAGGTAGGAGGTAGGTGGTTGGAGGTTGGAGGTAGGAGGTAGGAGGTTGGAGGTAGGAGGTTGGAGGTTTGAGGTTTGAGGTAGGAAGTTTGAGGTAGGAAGTTTGAGGTGTAGGACTGTCACATTGTGGCGACCGCACAAATCCACAGAAAAAGTTTATGAATGCAGGAATTGTTTTTACGGAGAAGTATTTGCGACTAATGTTCAAGCAGTTGCGCGACGCCACACCCGAAGAGGTTCAAGAAGAGTTGGAGCACTGCCGCCGCGAGAACCGTCGTCCCGTGCGCGTGCCACGCTATTTCAGAGGCTTCTTTACCGAAGGCGAGAAATTCATTGCCTCGACGGGCTTTGAAATGCAGGTGTTCAATCATGACGAAGGCTCGCGACAGCTCGTCCTCTACCTCCACGGCGGCGCCTTCATCTATCCGCCCGTGTTCTTCCACTGGCGTTTCATGCACGACCTCAGCCTGCGCGCCCATTGCGACGTCATCATGCCGGTCTATCCCAAATCGCCCGAATACAATTGCAGGTTTTGCGTGGCATCGCTGCTCGATTTCTACTGCAATCGTGTTGAAAACCATGATTATGACGAAATCCATTTCGTCGGCGACTCGGCAGGTGGTCATTTGTGCCTCGTCGTGGCGCAAGAAGCCGCCAAAAACGGCTGGCGCCGCCCCGACAGCCTAACGCTCCTCTCCCCTTGCGTCGACCTCAGTCACACCAAAAAGAAGGAGATGCGGGCGTTGCAGGACAAAGACCCGATGCTGCAACTCGACCGCGTCATCACCTTGAACGCCATTTGGCAAGACGACCTACCCATCCAACATCCTTGGGTCAGCCCCGTCTTCGGCGACTTCAGCGGTGTCGACAACCTGAGCGTCTATTTCGGGACAGACGAAATCCTGAAGCCCGACTCGCTATTCCTGAAAGAGACCTACGAAAAAGCCGGAAAGACAGGCCGCTTCCGCGAATTTGAAGGCATGTTCCACACCTTTGCGATGTTCCCGATTCCTGAAGGGTTCATGGTGGTGAAGGAGATTGCCAAAAACATCAAATAATTGAAATACACTATTTTACAAACTCAGCATTGCATTTCGGGTTGGGACATTTGCCGTCGGCTTCCAATTTCTTCCAATGTGTTGTGAAAGGAAACTTCATACCACATTTCGGGCAGCAATAGCGCGGCTGGTACTTGATTTGCAGCTCGGTGATTTCCTCTTGAATGTCATGCTTACTGCTTTGTGACAACAAGACCAATGTGACGACAACACCAATTGCCAGACCAATCATTCGCATAAAACCCAGTGGAATCAAGGCAAACAAACCACCAGCAATCATCGGTATGAAATTCACAATGCGCATTTTTACGTTTTGGCTATTCTTGATTCTGGTTTCTTCCGCCTTGTAATCCATATATGCCCGTTTGATGTCTTCAAATTCTTTGGAATAATCCGTGCGCTGTCCTTCTTCCGCCTTGCGGCAGGAGTCGAAGATTTTCTTGAGGTCGAGTTGGTAGCACACATCGTCGCCAATGCCGCCGAGCCAAACCGTGTCGGTTTCCTTCACTCCCTTTTTGGCGATGCGTTGGCCATTGACGAAGGTGCCGTTGGCCGATTCGTTGTCGATAAGGGTTGCCTTGCCATCTTTCCATTGCAACGAGGCATGGTGACGGCCGGCCTTCTTGCATGTGTTGGGTACGTTGATGGCATTCGCGCCCGACTCTTCTCTTCCGATTTTGATTTCTATTTCCATTTTTCCGGGTTCGCGGGCGTCTCGCCCGCATATTGTTTGGTTTATTTCATTTCTTGTGGGTAGGGGTTTACACCGCCTGCCTAATATCTGTCGCCCCTACGGGGCTACCTCAAACTTTCGCGACAATCAGCCTCAAATCGAACTTGCCGAACAAATCCGGAGTCTGTTTGTGTCCACGCGAGGCCGCTTTATCCTGAACTTTATGATAGACATAGTAATACAATTCCTGAATGGTCACATAGCGGTTGCCGTCGCGGTTGGCCGCGCCGCCCAGGCCTTCCATAAGGTAATAGGTGAACAGCCCTTGCTGGAGGCTTCCCATCTCCATCGAGGTTTCGTTGCCTTGGCACGACATCATCACGGCAATGTTCATGTTGGATGCGTCCTTGTGACCTTTTTCGAGGCTTTTGCGCAGGTTGTTGTTCGACGACAGCCCTTTCTTCATGCTACCCGCAAAGCAGGCATCGGCGAAGAGGAGTTTGGTGTTGCACTTCGCCGCCTTGAAGATGGACTTCACCTCACTGAAATAGAGCAAGTTGCCACCCATCGTTGTGGCATCGTAAGGCAAAAAGCAGCCCTTGTCACCATGGCCGGAGAAATAGAAAATGACACGGTCGTCCTTCTTCGCCTTGGCAAACAAGGCCTTGCCCTTGGCGATGATGTTCTCCTTCGAGGCTTGCGCTTCGGTGAGCAAGACGATGTTGGTGGCTGGCACACTTCCGCCTTTTTTGGATTTCAGGAAAGCGGCGAAGCTGATCGCACCGTTGACTGTGTAGTTGAGGTCGCCGTCATCAGGGGTGAAATTCCTGTAGTCGGCCACGCCGATGATGAGGGCGTAGGTGTTGTTGTAGGCCTCGGCTGTCATGCCCACAACGAGCATGAGCAGCAAAAATGCAAGTCGTTTTTTCATAGTTGGATGGTGCTTTGAAGTTGGTAAGGCATTTGTTGCTCTGTTTGCTCCATAGACATTTCGGGTGTTGGCTTTCCCTTGGTTTTCCTACAGCCTTTTGGCGCAAGAATAGAAATAGCTATTATCATGATTATCAATGTAATAAGTATACATAAAAACGTCTTTCGCTTGGATTGGCTGATTGGCGGCGGGCCATATACACACGCAGGATCTTCCTTGAGTCTTTCCAAAGGCTTCGGAGCCTTGACAGTCGATGAAGCCTCATCCGATGCGGACTTTTCGTCTGGTTTCGGGGAGTCTTCTTTCGTTTCCTCGTTGTCCTTGAGATACTGATTGTAATCCGCTTCCACCTCGGCGAAGGTCGTCCACTCCAATTCCTCGTTGGTGCCGAAGCTGAAAGCGTCCGCTTCCTCGATTTCGGCAATGATGGCCGTGTTGTTGTCCTTCGACTTGGTGTTGCACTGTTCGGCCAGTCTTTGGCATTTCTGCTCGAAGTTGAGGCTTTCATCAGAAAAGAGTTTGACCAACTCGAGGTCGCCCCAGCCTTCCACCACGCCATCGGAGCAGAGCATAAGCACGTCGCCATCTTTCAGTTCGTCGATCTTGACGATGGACGCGCTGGCGGGCTTGCCGTCGCGTTGCGCGATGATGGCCTTGGAGATGCGGTTCGACATGGGATGGAAACGTCCCGCCTCAATGGTGATTTCCTTAGTTCGCATCAACTCACCGACAAGCGAATGGTCCCAAGTGTGCCATAGTCTCTGCTCCGAAGGGCGGAACAGGTAGATGCGGCTATCGCCGATGTGGGCGGCATACCACACGTCGGGCGTGCGAAAAACGCCCGTGAAGGTAGTGCCCATCTTCTCTAATTCAGGTTCCTTCACCAATAGTTGGTTGATGTCGGTTTGCACTTGGTTGAGTTGCTGTTGTATCTCCATCTTGCCGAGTGGCCGAGGCTCGGCGAAAGCCTTCAGCATGGCTTCTTTCACGAAGGCCGAGGCCCGTTCGCCCGACACATGCCCGCCCATGCCGTCGCACACAGTGAGCAAGGCCGCGCTGCGGCCGAGGCTGTCTTCGTTGTTGCCGCGTTTCCCTTGTTGGGAGAATTGTTGGATTTTCATATTGTTGATGTTTATTGTTTGTTTTCGTTTTTTTCGGCAGGGGTTTACACCGCCTGCCTACGTTGCTGTCGCCCCTTCGGGGCTTTGACTTGCTTGGGGTTCGTTGAATCCCCCCTGCCCCCTTTGCCAAGGGGGAAGCCTACCGGACGTAGGCCTGCCGGGGTGCTTGGGTGGCGTCGCTCAGGAGCAGCCGGGCGAGGCTGGGTGGCGCGCCCTGCGCGCGCCTCGCCCGACTGCCCCTGAGCTGTGCCCGTCGCGCCCGTGGGCACAACGGAACATGGGTTAGTTCTGACGGACAGGGCGCACACTGCAGCCACGGCCGCGGTTGAAGTAGCGCATGTAGCAGTCGTCCGAGCCGAAGAAGAGGTACCACGCGCGGCTCGGGCTGTCGGTGCTGAGCGACCTCGACCAGTAGTTACCGTAGGAGTCTGGGTAGTAGAGCTCCGAGTCCCAGCGGCGGCCGGCGGCGGGCAGGAAGAGCGTCTGGCCGTTCTTCTTCGAGGTGAACTTGCGGCCTTTTCCCGTCCATTCATCTTCAGTGTATTCCAACAACTCCTTCCATTGGTCGTAGGTGGGCGTGCGCCAGCCGCCGCCCCAGTTGGAAGCGGCTGGGTCGTCGCCTGTCTGCAAGGCCGTCTGGTTGTCGGTGAAGCCGTTGTTGCCGTAGTCGCTCTTGTTGCTGTACTTGGTCAGCTTGTCGTAGTCGCCATTGGCGTATTTGTAGGTACTCCAGTTGTAGGTGTTCTTCGTGCTGGTCTCGCCCCATGCGTAGTAGTTGCCATAGTCTTCGGGCTTGCTCGCGCCTATGTTGCAGGTGGCCCACAGCGTGCCGCTCGGCAGGCCGAGGTCTACGTACTCGTGGCCGTTGGCGGAGCCGTTGCCGCCCTTCTGTTGGGTTTCTGCTTTGGCTTGGGCTTCCAATTCGGCTTTCTTGGCTTTCACTTCTTCCACATACTTGCCTTTGGGATAGGCCTTCAGATAGCTGTCACAACCTGCCACGGTGGTGCATTTCTTGTAGGCGGCTTCCTCCTTCTTCTCGGCCTCAGCTTGGGCTTGGGCTTGCGCTTCGGCTTCGGCCTGCTGTTGGGCTTGGGCAAGGGCGGTGGCTTGCTGCGCCTTGGCGGTGCTGTCAGCTTCGTGTTGTTCAACAAAAGCCTTGGCATCGTTGTAGTGCAAGGCGTTGCGCCCGTAGTCGCGCATGTAGGCGCGGTAGTCGGCCACGCTTTGGCAGGCTTGGTAAGCCTGGGTGTCGGGGTCGTCGGGCTTGGGCTTGGGCCTCAGCAGGAACACCAAGAGGAAGGCTGCGGCGGCTACGCCGAGGGCTATCCAGAGAGCGGTTTTGGGCTTGGGTTTGTCCTTAGGCGTAGCGGTTGCTGAGCCTGTCGAAGCACCGCCTTCGGTCACTTCCGTTTCGTCGTCGTCAGCGGTGCCATTAATAATAAGGTACAACTCTGCCGCGTCCTTGGCGCGCTTGGTGGCGTCAACCACCAAGCACCGCTCCGCCACCTTGCGCCACGTTTCGGGCATCTTATTCAAGCCGCTCACGCTGCCGTTCACAATCTTGTTGTAGATCTCCATGTCGGCTTGGGCGGTGTTGGCCGCGCCGCTGCCCGCGCTGAACAGCTGCTCGCCCGTGAACAGCTCGTAGAGGATGGCTCCGTACGACCAGAGGTCGGTGTTGAGGCGCAAGGGCTGCCCTTGCAGTTGCTCGGGCGAGCTGTATCGCGGCGTGCCCGCGCCGAAGCTGTTGCTGAACACGCTGCCGTCCACCACGCCTGCGGCCTTGCTCAGGCCGAAGTCGGTGATGAGCGGGATGATGCGGCCTCCGTGCTTCACGATGAGGATGTTGCCGGGCTTCAGGTCGCGGTGCACCACCTTGTGCTTGTGCAGGAAGGCGATGCCGTCCAAGAGTTGCTTGGCGATGTCTTCCTTTTGCTCAGCCGTCAGGCCTTGCTTGATGGCATGGCTGAGGTTGCCGTCGGGGTAGTATTGCATCACGGCATAGTCGAACACGCCGTTGGGCATCTCGAAGGAATAGAACTCCTCGTAGTTGGCGATGTTGGGGTGCTTGGGCACGTGGGCCAAAGCCTCAAACTCGTCCTTCAGCGAGAAGGTCTTCTTGCCGTCGGCGGTGGTCTTCACCTCGCTGACCTTGATGGCCACCTCGCGGTGAAGCACGTTGTCGTAGGCCTTGTACACCGTACCGAAGCCGCCGCCCCCGATGCGGTCGCGGCTAACGCTGTAGGTATAGCGCTTGAAGAATTCTTGTTGGTTCATTTGTGGTTGAATCGTTGATTGTTTGATTGTTTCATTGTTGTAGAGACGCAAAATCTTGCGTCTCTACAGATGGATTCAACAGGTTAGGTCGTCATCGGATTCGGCAATGTTCACGCGAAACGTGGTCTCGCCGAGGCGGAACTGGTCGCCGTCGGCGAGATACACCTCTTCTTCGGCGTCCATCCTCTTGCCGTTGACCCAAATGCCGTTCTTGCTGCCGAGATCCTTCAGCGTGAAGCCCGTCTTGCCTTTCTTGCGGATGGCAGCATGTTTGCGGCTCATCTTCTTGTCATCGGTGACCACCTCCACATCGGGCCTGTGTTCGGGACCACTGTTGTTTTTGCGCCCGATGGTGTAGTAGTCGGAAGTCAGGTTGAAGGTTTGGTAGGTGGTTGTAGCGTTGGCCTTCACCTCAAGCAACAACGAGCGGTCAGGCTCGTTGCCGCCCAAGGTCGGGTCGCTCTCGAATTTCGAGGCGTAGGCCACAGGGATGGGAATGTTGTATTTGGTGCCGCACTTGGGGCAAGCCACTTGCTTCGTCTTGCCCAAGTCGGCCTCAGCGATGAGGATGGGCAAGGCCGTGCCGCATTTGGGGCAGGCCTTGGTGATTTTCAGTGTCGTAGCCATATCGATTACGCAAATTCACTCATATCCATGTTGTTGTCGATGGTGACATCCATGTCGGATGTCATGTCGGCTAACACGTCCACATCGTCGTTTTCGGCAATGAACTCGGTGTCGGGATTCGCGAGGTCGTTTTCGGGGGCAATGACCACATCGTCGATATTGCTGACGTTGTTCTCGTCGATGACGAGGTTGCCCATCTCGTCAACGCCCGGGTCGATGACGAGCGTGTCGAAGTGGCCGTCACCGGAGGTGTCGAGAACGAGGTCGAGGCTGTCGTTGCCGTCGGCATCCACGATGAGGGTGTCAACCTGTCCGTCGCCACTCAGGTCGGCGGCTTCATACACGTCGCTTTCGTTGAGAACGAGCGTATTGCCTTCCACTGGGTCAACCGGCTCCACTGGATTGGGTTCCGATGTGCCGGTGATGTTCACACCGTCGATTTCCACCACTTCGCCTGTTTGGTCTTCTTCAACATCAAGGATGAGCGTATCAAAGCTGCCGTCGCCCGTGGTGTCAAGTATGACATCGGGAATGTCGTTGCCATTGGCATCCACCACGACTGCGTCAACTTGTCCATCGCCGTCGAGGTCGTAGGCCTCGATGATGTCTTCCTCGTTCAGGTTGAGCGTTTGGGGATTCGACGTTGGTGTGGGTTCGGGATCTGGATCGGGTTCAGGAGTAGGTATTGGATCCGGATCGGGCGTTGGTTCAGGCGTTGGCTCGTATTGGATATTCGAAGTGGTGCGGTGCACATCTGCCCAGTACTGGTCGTGCTCCTCTGGCGACATGGCGTTCCATTCGTTGGCGTAGTAGGTGCCATAGGTATGCCCATGCCACACAAAGATGCCTCCCGCTCCCACCTCTTGCCTCGCAGCAGCAAAGGCTTGGTTGAAGCTCATCGAGTCGTTCACGCCTGTGGCCACTGGCATGTCGTGGCCTTGGAGATGGCTTGATGAAGAAGGAGCTGCTTCAGGCTCTCCAATCTCATCAATTTCGTTGCCGTCTTCGGGCGATACAGGGAAAACGTTTACAGGTGTCAGCACGCCAATGGCGGCACCTGCCAGGCCAGCCGCACCAGCGATGCCGGCAGTCCGGTAGTCGCGTTTCTTCTTGCCCTCGGCCGATGGCTTTTCGGTTTCGGCGGCATTCGTTTCGGTTTCGTCGTTCATGTCCCAGCCTTCATTCATCGCGACGGGCTGTTCCTTCTTTTCGTCTAAGATAGTCTCATCGTTCATAGTTGAAATGTTTTGATTTGTTTGACATTATATTGCTCTTTTCGCGCATTGGCACACAAAAAAGGCCACGAGGACATCTCGCAGCAGCAAATGGCAACCCATAAGATCGAGTATTATTGGAAGAAGGGAAAACGACAAAATCGTAAAACGGCACGATCACGTCTTGAGCCGACCTTTCAGTACGAAGTTTTACCCCCCCCCCGTAAATCTTTTTAACAAATTGTTTTTCAGTCACTTGCAGAAATCTTTATTGCTTTATGGAATTGTTTTGATGGCCACAAAAAAAATCTTTTTTCCAATACAAAACAATTCTCATCCAAAAAAAGGCAGTCAAGGCGCATCGCATTGCCCCCTCGCCCTCTTCGGGCAAAACCGAGCGCCGCATGTTAGCCTACAATTCTATCCCATAAAGGTGCATCTTGTTATACAAGGTCTTGCGGTCGATTTGGAGCAGTCTGGCCGCCACGGTCTTGTTGCCCCTCGCCTTCTGCAAAGCGGCTTCGATTTGTTGCTTTTCGTGTTCGGGACGCAAAGCCCAATCGTCATCATCAGCAACCATGACCGTTTTTTTGTTGGGTGCGCTGAACACGGGCAGGTCGTCCATTTCGATGTTCTCGCTCTCGGCAAAGAGCACGCAACGACGCACCACGTTGCGGAGTTCACGCAAGTTGCCGTTCCAACGTTGTTCCTTCAACCGCTGCAAGGTGTCGTTGGTGATACCCTTCACGTTTTTGCCCAACTCCTCGTTGGCCTGACGGATGAAGAACGCCGTCAGTTCGTCGAAGTCCTCAAGACGCTCGCGCAAAGGCGGCACATCGATGGCGAACTCATTGATTCTGTGGAACAAATCCTGCCTGAACCGTCCTTCTTCGATGGCTTGTTGCAGGTTCTCGTTGGTGGCGGCGAGGATGCGCACGTCCACATGGATGTCGGTGGCGGAACCCACAGGCCGCACCTTCTGCTCCTGCAAGGCGCGAAGCAATTGCATCTGAACTTCGTAAGGAAGATTGCCTACCTCGTCGAGGAAGACCGTACCGCCCTTGGCTTGCTCGAACACGCCTTTCTTGTCGGCGATGGCCGAGGTGAACGAGCCTTTCAGATGGCCAAACAACTCGCTGGGAGCCAATTCCTTGGAAAGGCTTCCGCAGTCAACGGGAACGAACGGCCCGTCCTTGTATTGGCTCAAATCGTGAATCATTCGGGCGATGTATTCCTTGCCCGTGCCGCTCTCACCGAGGATCAACACGGAGAACTTGGTGGGCGCAACGAGTTCCACATGCTTGTAGAGCCTTTGCATGGCGGGGCTGCTGCCCGTCACCCATTGTTTGCTCGTGGGCAAAAAACTCTCATCCGATTCTTCTTCGGTCGAGACCAAAGCCGCAGCGATTTTCTCTTCCAAGACGCTCGGGTTGATTGGTTTCTTGAGATAGTCGAAAGCGCCGAGCTTCATGGCCGACACGGCTGTTTGCACCTCGGCGTAACCCGTCATCACGATGATAGGCATCTTGCTCTTCATCTTCTCGCGCACCCAGGTCATGAGCAGTATGCCATCGCCGTCGGGGAGTCTCAAATCGGTGAGAATCAGATTGAAACCACCACCAGTAATCTCAATCTTGGCTTGTTCAAACCGTGTTGCGAGAACGGCCTCGTAGCCGTTCTTCTTCAGCCAGGTGAGGATCATCATGCCGAAAGAGGCATCGTCTTCTACAACAAGAATCTTGGATTTCATGCCTGCAAAGGTAATAACATTTTCCGTTGATTCCACATAATTCCACAAAAAAAAGCCTCACCATCGAGCGATGTGAGGCCATTTTAAAAAAATTGAAAACGAGCAGATTCCGTAAAAACGGACTTATTTGATGGATACTACCAAATAATTCGACATACTCCAGAAAGCTTCCTTGTCGATGATTTGCAGCACTTTGTTGCCTTCCTCGGTTTCCGTGACTTGGTAACTGCCTTCCGGATGGTTGGTCATGATTTTCTCTTTCTTGGTGTTGAGCGGGATGTTGTCCAATTCGCGTTTGTCGCGTCTCATGAACTGGCTTTGGTCAAAACCCTGCTTCGAGATCTCGCTGGCTTGGAAGAGGCCGCCCTTGCTGACGATGCCCCTTTCGACCAAGGCCTGCTGCGTGGCGATGCAAACCCACACTGTGTTCAGCATCGCATCTTGATTATCGATGGTGGCTTGTTGAGCCGCATTCTGAACCGTCATCACGTCAAGGTTGCTGTTCAGCTCAGTGATGTTTTGGTTCAAGTCGGTGACTTGTTCATTCAGATTGGCGATTTGCTGGCGGCTTTGCTGCAATTCGTCTTTCAGGTTGTTGATAAACACGTCTTTCTCTTCCAGTTGCTTCTTCAAGCGGTTGACGGTTTCTTTCAAGGCCTTCGAAGTGGCTCCTTGTTCGGCCAGCTGCTTTTCCAGGTCGTTGATCTTGTTGCGGTTCTCCTGCAATGTCTGCTGGATGGCATTGATTTCCGAAACGGCTTTGCTGGTGTTGCCTTCCTGATTTTCCATCATGATGATGTTTTCCTGGGCACGCACCGACTCAAGGGCGTTCTCAATCTCGTTGATGGTGTTCAAAGCCTGGTCGAAACCGCCGCGAGCAGCCACGGCCTCAGTATACAAAGAATCACGCTCGGCCATAAGCGATTGATACTTCTCTGAACGCTCCACGTTGCACGAAACCGCTACAACCATCAGCAGAGCCATGACAAAAAATGATAATTTGGTTTTCATAGGTTTAGTATTTTTCCCGATATTATAGCATATTCCGTACCTATTTCATACAAAAATCGCAACATATTTACAGTCAATGAATTACAATTATTCCGCATCTTTTTTCAATTGTGGAATCTTGTGGAAAATTCCACACACGCCCCATAATTGTGGAACCTTGGGAGGCTCAGAGATAGACGAAACCCGTGCTTTTGTGGCGCGGCAAGGAGAAAATCGAGGTGTTCACGTCAGGACGGACGTGTTTCATGCGAAATTGCTCGTAGAGGCAACTCAGGGCGCATTCGGGTGTGTTGTTGTTTTCGCTGAGGTGGCAGAGCATGATGTTCTTGATTTCGGGACGATAGATTTCGGCGACGAACCGCGCCGACTCCCTATTGCTCAGATGGCCGAACGGGCCTGCGATACGCTGCTTGAGCATATAGGGATAAGAGCCTTTTTCGAGCATCTCCACGTCATAGTTCGACTCGATGACAATATTGTCGGCACGTCGAATCTGCTCTTTCACCACCTTGTCGAGCATCCCAATATCAGTGGCTATCGTCAAAGTATGTCCCTCAAAACTAAAATGATAGCCCACTGCGCCGCGCCCATCGTGCATGACGGGAAACGCCTCAATGGTGATGCCGCAAATCTCGAAAGGCTGCAAGGGCTCTATCTCATGAAACAGTTTTGCATCGACGTTTTTCGTGGCCTTGCCTTCGGCAATGCCCAGCAGGCAATCGGAATGGGCGAAGATGGGAACGGAGTGGTTTTTGGTCAAGACCTCAAGACCTTTCACATGGTCGATGTGGTCGTGCGTAACAAGAATGGCCCTGATTCTGTCCATGGGAATCTCGATTTTGGCCAAGGCCTTCACAACAGACTGCCCGCTGATGCCTACATCAACCAGAACGCCCTCGTCCTGCTTGCCCACGTAGTAGCAGTTGCCGCTACTGCCCGACGCAAAGCTACAAAACACAAACGGGGAAAGGCACGAAAAAAGGTCCATCGCATCAAATTTGGGCGCAAAAATAAGTATTAATTCGTTTTTTCCCTACTTTTGTCCCCAAATTTATCAACAAATGGAAAACACCTTTGACCCCAACGCCGCAGCCGTCGCCGATTCGGGCATCTACGGCCTGCCCTGCTCCGCCGAGGACGCACAAATCATCATCATACCCGTCGAATGGGAACTCACCACGAGCTACAACCGTGGCACCGTCGACGGCCCTGCCGCCATCATGGAAGCCTCTTTGCAAGTCGACCTTTGCCACCACGACTATCCCGACCTTTGGCAGAAAGGCATCTGGATGGACGAATTCCCGAAAGAACTCCGCGCATTGCACGACGAACTGGCACCGCTGAGCGAGGACATCATCAACGCCCTGTATGAGGGCACAATCGACGACGAACCAGAGCGTTACGCCGAACTTTACGCCCGCATCGAAGCCGCCACGGAAAGAAAAAACGCTTGGCTTCGCGAACGCATCGCCCATTGGAAAGCCCAAGGCAAGATGGTGGGACTGTTGGGCGGCGACCACAGCTGTCCCCTCGCCTACCATCAATACCTTCATGAAAAAGGTGTGGAATACGGTATCCTGCATGCCGATGCCCACTGCGACCTGCGCGACGCCTTCGAAGGCTTCAAATATTCTCACGCCTCGATTTTCTTCAACACGCTGAAATCCAACAATGTGAAGAAACTCGTCCAAGTCGGCATCCGCGACTACTGTCATCAGGAAAAAGCCTTGGCTGAGAGCCAACCCAATAGAATAAAGGTGTTCTTCGACCGCGACTGCCGCCGGCGCATCTTTGAAGGCGAAACTTGGAAAAATATTGTGGATGAGATGGTTGCGGCGTTGCCCGATAAGGTCTATCTCTCCATCGACATCGACGCCCTCGACCCGAAACTCTGTCCCAACACGGGCACGCCCGTCCCTGGCGGCCTCGAATACGAAGAACTGATGTACCTGCTCAACCGCATCCGCGAGACGGGCAAGGACATCATCGGCTTCGACCTCTGCGAGGTCTCCCCCGCCCCCGACGGCGGCGACTGGGACGGCAACGTGGGCGCCCGCGTGCTGTTCCACCTCTGTGGCGTGGCTTCGAAATAACACCCAATGGCCAACACCTTACTTCGGCGAAATCATCGCCCTCATATTTGAGGAATGACAAAGGAAACGGCAGCCTTTGCACCAAAAGCCGCACGACAGCTCATACTTTATTCCTACATTAAATATGAACAGTTACTTAATATATCTCACTCCGCCATCTGAGCGGCCTCGCCGGATGCTCCTCGTCCACTCTGCGGAACGTCGAGCTTTGATGGAGGTCCTTTCGCCCCGTGCCTACAGTATCCGTAATGACAAGGCATTTCATCTCATACCCTTTGTTGAGGATGTTAAAGTTGACATAGCCGTTCAGTATGGCCTCAGGCAAGTCACCCACCTTCTCGAAGACCGCCTTGCTGGCCGCTTCAGGAATGGTAATCAGGTTTTCGCCGTAAGGATTCTCCTCCGCTTCCTTCAGCGTGTACTTCGCTCTGTCCACTAGGGTCTCTCCATTGAAATCCACGCTGAGTTTGTTTCCACGCTCAAAACGAAGCACCATGCACCAGGTCACCTTACATGACAAGTCACCAAACTCACAACGGGTATGTAGCCACTGCCCGGAACCTATCAAACTGTCTGGATGAAAAGCTTCATATTTTGGGTTTTGTTCTTAAAAACCTTCAGCGAGTGTTGATGTGTCGATGGAGACGGATGTTTGGATTTCATTGTTCTTTTGTGAGGAATGTCCTTTAGGGTTTCCTTCATGGCATCTTGTCAGCAGTAGGGCGGCCAAAGCCGCCACTGCTGCTGCGAGCATTAAATAATACGATAATTTTTTCATAGCCTATTTAACAACAGTTATTCGTTTCGTATAGGAAAGATTTTCTGCATCTATAATGCGCACCAAATAAATCCCTTCTGGCAAATCAACTACGTTAAGGTCATTTGTTCCCTGAACAATCTTTACTAACTGTCCAAGGGTATTGTAAACCCGCATTTCAGATGCAATAATGCCATCTATGCAGACAATACTGTTTGCAGGATTAGGGAATACGGCAATCTTTTTCTCAACTTCATTTTCATTGATGCCCTCTGTTTGTTGACAATACACAATATTATACGATCGCGAAACATCGCCATCGCTATAAACCGCCAACACATGGTATTTCAGCTGTCCACCGCCCGAATAAGGGTCGGTGTATTCCGTTTCGGTAATCAAGTCACTAATCAAATCATCACCTCTATAGACTTGATAACCCACCAACACCTCGTCGGGCTTCAGTTCAGGCTCGTTCCAGCGAAGAGCAATGCTATTATGGTTGCAACCCGTTACTTCACAATCCATCACCGGAGAGTGTTGGCTGTGCCAATCTGGCCTGAAATGATGGAAATAGGTAGTCACCAAGGTCTCGCCATAGTCACGGTAATAGTCAATCCAAATCTTTCCGCTGTTGGCATAGATAATTGAATTCTCCCTCTTTATGGAATAGAAGACACCTGGCTCGTGGTCAACCATAAACTCCCAGTTGTCCATAACATACACATCACCAATAATCAATGAATCAACAGTCATCACCATCTGTTGGTGCTGTCCGTAATCGGGGCTGAAGAACAGCTTGTACGACATGATATAATAATTTGGATCGTCGTACGATGGATAATAGGTGTATAGCTCGCCCTCGTTCGCGCCTGCCCTCATGTTCAAGAAGTCTTGTTCTGAGTAATAAACCGTGTCTATTGTCTGGTTGAAATCCATCGAGTGGGTAAGGTAATACGATGACAATGCGTAAGAATAACTCCCTTTGAAAAACTCACCGACATTCCAACCTGCCTCATTGGACCCCCAAAAGGCAGGGATGCCCATGGTTTCAAAATGATTCCCGTAATCATAACTAATTCTCAGTTCCTCAGGATTGGTATTTCTTTTGAGAAGCACGCCAGGTGCTTTCATGAAAGTCCAATACTCATCTGAGTAAGATGACAGGTCGTCGATGGCTTCCCAAGTGTGGCCGTAGTCCATGCTTCTATACAGCTTGTTCGTCTGGCTGGCTCCATCGTCTTTGTTATAAAGCACCCCAGATGTGGCATCGGTGATGAGGACGCCAACACCCATCGCTTCCGGGTCATCAATGAAGTAAGAATAGGGTAGTTCGACCTTTTTGCCGTGTTCGGTGTAATGAGCCAAGTTCCTAATGCCAGAACCGCCATTGTTGTCTTCCCAGCCTACAAAGGAATAGAACTCACCATACAAAGGCTGTTTGTGCTCAATACCTTTTTCGAATGGCAAAGTCGAAAGCAAATGTTTTGTGTTTTTCTCATGTTCAATAATTGATTTTGGCAGCACCTCTTTATGTTTCTTAAACCATACTGGAAGATTAGCTTTACAAACACTATCTTCTTCCATCAAATAGTATATGTCTCCGACATCGATGATATAGAATATACTATCTTGATAAGTTAGGTTTTCATCTGAAAGTTGGGTGGCATACCACTCTAAGGCATCCTCATATTTTTTCATGTTTACATCACAACGCGCGGAAAGGAAATCCGCCAATTGTTTTAATGCATCGTGTTGTTGGATGGTTTCATTTGTCAGATAATAGCTTTTCAGATTCGAATAATCCTTATCAAGACAGTTTTCTATACGAAGCAATTCTTTCAATGCTGAAATGGCTACCCAATCCTCTGGATAATCAGAAATAACATGCAAGAATCCTGATTTTGCCTTAACATATAAAGAATCCTCAAAATCTTGTACGGCCTGCTCATAAAGCATTTCACTTTCTGTCAGTCCTTCCCCTGATTTGGCAATGTTCCAAAAAGGAAGCCTTTCAAAACGGTTTGGGACATTGAAAACAACATTAGGGTTAAAGCCTATATTGCCATCCCAATTATTGTATTTGACATTGAATTGACTAGTTGAAGTAGTTGAAACCGCCGCCCCATTCGCCTCATAACACATCCAATAGTCTCCATTATTATTGCCAATGAATTTGTTATAATTGCATTTTGGAAAAGCATTATTGTTTTGCAATTCATAACTTGAAACGTTTTGTAACCGAATTGCGGAGTTTGATGTAGCTCTTGACAATTCGTATGTGGGATATTCAAAAGGTATACAATCAATAAACTCACAATTGTTGACAAAGGCACTTGTCGTAGGCAAAACTCCTCCGACAGGAATTCCAACTATGGAAGTCTTGCTAACCACTAATCCAGAACGGTCAAAATTCGAATTAACAACAGAAAAACAAGTATGGTCGGCACAAACATTGCTTGATTTTTCAAAGTTACAATTCGTCACATACATATTCACTGCGGTTGTATACACCTCTGTCATGGAAAAACTCAGATTATTAAGGGTATAGGTTTTGTTCGCTACAAAAGAAGGGTTTGAAAACTTAACATTCAGGGATGCCAACGGTTTGGGACCTTCCAGCTCCAGGAATAGAAAGTCTCTGATAAACGGCGTTGCCTTCGTTGATGGATTCTGTGTTGAATCCCTTCGTATCAAAAAGTACACGGATGCTTTGGTTGTTGCTTTCAGTGACTGTGGCCTTGATTTCTTTAGGCGTAGAACTACCCAAGTTCACCCAATTTTGAGCGTTTGTTATCCCTCCTATCATGAATAACTGAAGTGAAAGGATAAAATATTGTATATACTTTTTCATTTTACTGTTTTTTTTAATTGTTTTGCATTGTGTGTATTAGAACAACGGAAAAAGTTTGGAATCTCAACAATGATTCCATTTTGTTCCGCTTGGTGTATTAAGATTCATGGCAACCTCATTCGTAAGCAGCCTTTTTTCATACACCTTGTTTTAGGCCTTACCAAGGAGGTCAAATCCAATGATTTTTTCTTCCCTTTCATAGCATAATAGTTTTTCTAAGATTAATCCATTACCGTAAATTCACCATAATACACATCCCCATTGGAGAGTGTAAAGGTGACAATGTAATTCCCTGCGTTGGGAATGTAGACCTGCAAACCATTTGGTGTAAGCACTGAAAGACATTGCACCGAAACACCAGCAGCAATGGCAACTTCCACAGAGACTTGACCAAGGTTTTCAAAGAATACCACAGCAAGCACATTGCCATTAATAATAGGATTGATGGAACTACTCTTGTCCGAACTACCACACCCTGTACTTTCCTTTAATTCTATTGGCACTGGACGTTCATCTTTCTCATTTCCTTTTCCTACTGTACTATTTGCATAGCAGAACGCTCCCGAAAGGATCAAGCAGAGCATCAGAATCATTTGTTTTAATTTAATCATAGTTTTGCGTTTTAAGAGTGGTACATTTTTTTGCTAAAAATTTCGATTGCAAAATTATGCAAAATTGTAGCAACGAAGTTATTACTTTGTTGGAAAATTTTTTTTGAATTAATCCATGGGTAGTGGTAATGCTTGATAATCAATAATTTTAAAAAAAAGCACCAGTTTTTTCCAACTTTTCTCCATCATCCCCCATGTAATTAAGTCCAAAGAAAAGGAAGTGTGCTAGCCACGGCCGACATGCGGGAAACACATTACATAGATAGATGAATACCAATATATTAACTGGTAACTGACAACTGGTAACTCCTACCTAATCACTTCCCAATGCCCTCCCTTGTCGGGTCCAACACGACGAATAATACCCTCTTCCTGTAACCTATTGGTGATGTTTACGATAGACCGCCTCGAAACGCCAATTCTCTCTGCCATTTCAGCAGTGGTTATTTCGGGTCTTTCCTTAATCAAATCCACAATTTTCTGTGAATTTTTCTGTGAATGATGCTGTGTTTCGTCCCATGCAACTTCACTCAAAACCCCGTCTGGAGAGCCCACAAGCCCTTCCGCCACCCTCAAAACCAGCTCTGTCACGCTTTCTTTCACCCCAAGTTTCTCCTGCAAGCTCTCGTTTTGTTTCTTGATTCCCGAGTAAGTCCGGCTTCTCAAGGCCGCTATCTCGCCTTCTCCCACCCCCATCAAATGCAGGTGGCAAAGCGCCAAGTCGCTGTGCCTCAAACTCGGGCAGCGGCTCAAAAGCGCATTGTCCAAGCCTGCGTAATGCCGCTCCACGGTCAGGCGCTCAATTTCCCCTTTGAGTTTCGCCCCCGTGTCGCTGCTCCTGTCCCCACAGACAAAAGCGATGTGTTTTCCCGCAAGTCC